>NZ_JBIDBB010000007.1:242733-450054 GCF_043202775.1 Glycomyces sp. NPDC048151
GCGGCAGCGAGGACGAGACTGTGCGGGTCTGGGACCTCACATCCGGAAGCCAGCGAGCCACCTTTGACGGCCACGACGACGCGGTCAACGCGGTGGCGTTCGGCGAGATCGACGGCACGCCCGTCGTGATCAGCGGCAGCGAGGACGAGACTGTGCGGGTCTGGGACCTCACATCCGGAAGCCAGCGAGCCACCTTTGACGGCCACGACGACGCGGTCAACGCGGTGGCATTCGGGGAGGTCGATGGAATGCCGATCGCGGTCAGCGGAGGCACCGATCGGTCCGTGCGGGTTTGGAACCTGGCAACGATGCGCCAGATTCAAGCTTTCCACGGCCACGCTGGACGCGTGCTCCGAATCGAGATCTGCTGGGTCGCAGGGCAGCCGATGGTTGTCAGTGAGAGTGAGGATGAGTCGATCCGGATCTGGGAGCTGCGCGGCCCAGACGGTTCGGCGGAAGTCTCCGTCGACGACACGAAACAGACCGGCTCCCCGCAGGAGAACAAGGTCGACTCGATCGTGTTCGGGACGTTGGGGGGCGACGGTGTCGTCTTCGGCGGAGGCGAAGACGGGTCGGTGAGAGCCTGGGATCTCCTCGATGGCAGTGAGCGGGCGGTCATGCGCGGCCACGACGGCCCGGTCAGCACCGTGGCCTACGGACACATCGGCGGAACACCGGTCCTCGTCAGCGGTGGGCAAGACCGCACAGTGCAAGTCTGGGACCTGGTGCAGCAGAAACGCAGGTCGACACATCAAGCCCACGACCACTGGGTCAGCAACGTGGCTTTCGGCGAGATCGCCGGGAGGCCGCTGGCCACGAGTACCGGCGGCGACGGAGCCATACGGATCTGGGATCTCAGGAGAAGGAAGCTGGCTGCGGCATTCCAGGATCCGCTGCCCTGGGTCCGCTCTGTCGCGTTCGGGGCGGTAGCAGGCCAGCCGTGCTTCATCGGCGGAGGCCAAGACGGTGTGCAGGCGTGGGGCTTCAAACCGCGACTCGGATGGTTGAACCGGAGGTGGAGCCCTCGCGCTCCGCGGGCGCTGATGTCCTTCGACGGTGACGAGGAGAGCGACCGCCCGCAGGTCGCCTTCGGCGAGATCGATGGAACCACGGTCATCCTCTACGGCCGCCTTGACGGTTCGGTCGTTTGCTTCCGCCCGGAAGACCCGACTGACAAGGTGGTCCTCGAAGGCCACAAAGACCTGGTGACCGCGCTCGCGTTCGGCAAGATCAGTGACCGGCCGATCGTTGTCACCGGCAGTCGCGACCTGTCGGTGCGCATTTGGGACCTGCGAGACCGGAGGGAAATCGACCGGCTGGAGATCGGCGCGCTAGTGCGGAGTGTCGCGCTCGCCGCTCCGGGCACGGTGGTGGTGAGTGCCGGGACAGAGGTCATTTGCTTCGATGTGCCGAGCTTGCAGGCCATCGCGGAGGGCCGCGCGGAAGGTCGTTGAGCAACGAAGAAGCCGCGGTGGAGGGCTGGCCTCCATCGCGGCTTTCTTGGTCCTGCGGTCTAGCGGGTCTTGAGGGTTCCCAGGAAGGTGGTGAAGTCCTTGGCGGGGAGGGCGAAGATCGGGGAGTCGGTACCGAGCTTGGAGTCGCGGACCTCGAAACCGGTCGGGGCGGGGCGGGCCTCGACGCAGTCCCCGTTGCCGGAATCAGAGCTTCGGGTGCTCTTGCGCCAGTGCGCGCAGGCCACCTCGACACAGTCGCCGTTGCCGGTGTCAGAGCTTCGGGTGCTCTTGCGCCAGATCCGCTGCTGACCGGCCGCTTGACTCATTCGCGCTTCACTTCTTTCAACTCGCTGGCGATGCGCTCGGCGCTCGCCTTGGAGCTGAGGGCGACGTCGTTCCAGAGCGCATCGTAGGTCTCTTTGAACGAGTCTATGTCAGGGTCTTCCTCGTAAATCGCGGCGGCGGTGCTGTCGATGTAAACCACGTCGGGGAGGGGTTCCGGCAGTCTGAAGACCGTGTAGCCGACGCCGATTCCGGCAGCGATGTGTGCCCAGCTGTCGCGGGGGAGCAGTCGGATCTCGACCTTCGGCAGCTCGGTGATTTCGAGCAGCCGCTCGAACTGCTCGATCATGGTTTCGGTGCTGCCGACACGCTGATCGAGGATCGCCTCGTGCATCAGGATCTTGATAACTGGACCGTCGGTCTTGCTAAGCAGCTGGGTTCGGATCATGCGAGCCTCGACCTGACGCTTGACTGCAACCGGGTTGTCTCGCTTGGGGCCGTTGCTGATCAGGGTTTCGGCGACTTGTTTCGTCTGGGTCAGGCCGTGCAGGACCGTGAGCGAGAGGATCTGGATCTCCTCGGCTTCATCCTCCATCCAGATGTGGTTGGCGAGGCTCTTGATGTAGGGCTGGAACGAGTCCACCCAGCCGCGCTTCGCGGCTTCGATGTTCATCTGGATGAGGCTCGCGCGCTCTACCTGGTCATCGACCCGGTAGAGGTCCAGCAGGGTAATGAAGATGTCGCCGGGGATCGGGTAGTCCCCTGACTCGTAGCGGCTCAGGGTGGCCATGTTCTTGCCGATGTGGTCGGAGACCTGAGCTGCCTTGTACTCCAAGTCATCTCGGAGCTTTCGCATCACTCTGCCGATGTACCTGGCTCGCGCTGTGGGCGGGTTGGACTTGACCATGCTTACCCCCCAATGGGTTCCGGCGGGGTCAGGAAACCTGACCACTGTGGGAAAATATCCTAGCATCGGAAGATTCGCCCGATCAAGTGCTTGCATTTGGATATCGGATGTGCGAACCTAAATGCACGATCCATCTCGCGCAGAGTGATCGGGGAGCTTCGAGCTTCAACCATGTCGGCTGGTTCGGTGGGGGATCAGCCGGTGCCCGTCCCCGGACCCCCGTTCGGGGGCGGGCGACTTCGACAACTTCAATTCGGCCGCTCAAAGACGCGGCCCGCGCATGTGAATTCTTTGGCGAGAGTCCTGCGCGGGCCGCCCAAACCACAGAGAGGTGTGCTCCCGTGGCACTACTCAGCCTAGCTCGCGATGCTGTGCCCGCTCGGGCCAAGATCGACCTACACCTGCATCAACCGCGCCGGAGCTGGTTCGGCCTCGGGCCGCTCCGCTGCGAATGGTGCTCGGAGAAGTGGGGCCGGTTCGGCTGCTACTTCCGCGAAGCCGCCGCGCGCTGGTTCGTGCAGACGGCGACCGCTGCGCAGCAGCGTGAGGCGATGGCGTCCGGGCGGATCACCCGCGACGATTTGCACCTGCGTCGCCGCGTCCGGACCGGCGCGCATCGGCGCAAGCCCAGTCCGCATCCGCGCCAGCCCGGTCCGCTCGCCGAGTGCATCGCGATCGCGCAGGCCCTGGCATGAGCGACACCGTCAGCGGCATCAAGATCGGCACCGCCGACTTCACCGGTCGGGTCGTGTCCGGCCTCGTCCCCGAAGGCGAGCCCGGGTCGGTCGTGCTCCGGCAGCTCTACCCCGGCGACCCCGTCGACATCGGGGTCATCGACCAGATCGAGCCGGTCACGGCCCAGATCACGATCTATCCGGGCCACCGCAAGGTCTGGAGCGACGCGGACCGGACCGCGCTGACCTTCTTCTTCGCGAACCGCTACCGCGACCGGAACCGGCTCGCGACGCTGCTCGACTTCGTCGCAGTGGCCGAGGTCGTCGGGGAGTCCGCCGATGGCCGCTGAACCGGAATGCTGGACCGCGATCGGCGACTTCACGTACTCGACGGGGTTGGGCGGGCACGTGCGCTTCATCGTCGAGCGCAACACGGAGAACCCTGCGCTGCACGGCATCAGCTCAGACGAGGACAAGGGCGCGGGGCCTCGGCCGGTCGCGGTGTTCACGCATCCGCCGAAGGGCCCGGTCGACTGGCGGGACACGTGGAAGGGCGACCGGATGTGCGCCGCGATCGAGCGCGACGCGCGCGGGATCGCTGCTCGGGCACGGTGATCGGGGGACTCCACAATGTGTCCATACGGGCTATCCTGAGGACAATCCGATTCCGCCGCTCCAACCACACCCCTGAGCGAGGCCGAATTGTCCGATGACGATGCCCTTCATCATGCCCCTGACCATGCCCTCAGTGATGCCCTCAGTGATGCCCTGAGCGATGCGTCCGACCTTGCCCGTGACCGCGCTCCTGACCCTGCCGCCATCTATGCCCATGACGCCGAGCGCTACTGGGCCGACGACCATCCGGTCCTGGAACTGATCCGGGCCCGTGGCGCCGCCGGTTCCGCGCCCGGGGCGCGGGTCGACGGGTTCAAGCTCGGCCTGGCCGTGGAGGGCGGCGGGATGCGCGGCGTGACGTCCGCCGCGATGCTCGTCGCCCTCGACGACCTGGGGCTTCGCGGCGTGTTCGACGCCGTGTACAGCTCCTCGTCAGGCTCGATCAACGCCGCCTACTTCTTCGCGGGCGGCGACTGCTGGTACCCGCTGACGATCTACTTCGACGACCTGGCCACGACCAAGTTCGTCGACATGCGCAACATGTTCAACCGGCGTCCCATGCTCAACCTCGACTACGCCTTCGACGAGGTCCTGGAGACCATCAAGCCCCTCGACTTCGAGAAGGTCCTCAAGGGCCCCACCGAATTCCACGTCACGATCAGCCTCGTGGACAGCCTGACCGCCATCGGCCCGCACGAGTTCGAGTCCAGAGAGGACTTGAAGTCCGCCCTCAAGGCGAGCTGCTGGATGCCCGTCGCCGTCCCCGGCACGGGCATGTTCCGCGGCCAAAGGGCCCTCGACGGCGGCGTGCTCACCGCCCACCCCCACCTCCTCGCCATGAAAGACGGCTGCACCCACGTGCTCTCCCTCAGCACCAAGCCCATCAAGCCGCCGCCGAGCCACCTCGCGCCCGGCCGCCGCTTCTCCGTCGCCTACCTCGAACGGGTGAAACGCGGCCTCGGCCGCGCCTACGCCGCCTCCCAGGTCGAATACCGCAAGCAGCGCAGGCAGTTGCAGCAGTGGATGACCGAACCCGGCGACGGCCCGAAGGTCCTCGACCTCGCGCCGCTGCCGTGGATGCGGGAGGTCGGGAACCAGACCCGCGACCGCGACGCGCTCGTCACCGCCGCCCGGGAAGCACACGCTGTCATGGCCGCCGCGATCCAGGGCGTCCCCGTCGCCGAGATCCGCGCCGGGTCCTTCCGCTCCGTGCCCCGCATCGTCACCGTGAGGACCGCCGATGGCAAACGCGTCAGTTGACCTCCTCACCAGAGCCTGCGCCCACCTCACCGGCCGCGCCGAGAACCGCGACGCCGTAACCGAACTCGATTCGTGGCAGACCGAGGACTGGCGGGCCGCGCTCCTCGACGTCCCCCTCGACGAACGCGCCTACGAGGATCGCTTCGGGGTCGGCCGCGCCGCCGAACTCGACGCGCTCTGGATTTGGTGGGACGCAAGCGAACCCGACGGCCGCGTGAGCGCCGCGACCAAGGGCTACCTCGGGTTCTTCCTGCTCACCCTGACCGGGATGCACCGCTCCGACCGCATGCGCTACCACGGCGAGGCCTACGACGGCGGCGAGATCGACGGGCGCCCGGCCGACGAGCGCTGCGCCTCCCTGGTCGCCCACACAGGCGTGCGGGAGGCCGTCAAAGCGCTCTACCGGCCCGCCGACGACGACGCGGACGCGGTCGAGATCTGGGACGAGATCGACTTCTCCACCATGGCCTTCCACCGCCAAGGCACCACCTCGATCATCATCACCGTCGACTCCGATCCCCCCAACAAGGCCGTGCGGCCCACGCACTACGCCCTCAAATGCCTCATCTACCCGTACCTGCGCATCCCCGCGATCGTCAAGGCCACCAGGGCTTATGAGCGCGAGTTCGGCGGCGTGCGGCCCGAAGGCTCGCCGCTCGTCACCGTCTTCGCCAGCTACGACAGCTGGGTCCTCATGGAGTTCATCAAAGGCACGACCCTCACCGACTACCTCCGCGCCGCAGAGAAGGGCCGCAAGGACCCGAAGTCGGAGATCACGCGACCGGTCGACCTCAAGCAGCTGCGGGCCGTCGGGGCGCCCCTGCTCGGCGCGATGTCGGTGCTGGCCGCGAACGTCGGCTACCACAACGACCTGACGCCGTCGAACATCATCGTCCAGGTCGACGAGGACAACCCGGACGTGGTCAAGATCCGCCTCATCGACCTCGGCGTGAACTTCCTGCACACCAGGACGATCGTCGGCGCGCAGTCCGGCGAGTCGGTCTACGTCGCGCCCGAAGTGAAGACCTCGGGCACCGGCGGCTACCGGGCCGACCTGTACTCGGTCGGCATGGTGCTCATAGCGATCGGCGGAATCCCGCACAGCGCCGAAGGCACCGTGCCCGACCAGTTCTACGTCGCCTCGGTCGGTCTCGCGCGGCTCCTCGAAGACCTCGTCGACGCCGACCCGCGCCAGCGCCTCGTCGTCTCCGGCATCGAGGCGGGCCTGGGCCGCTACACCGAGATCCGCGACCTGTTCATGCGCGAGATCGAAGTGCTCGAAGCCGCCGAGAAAGGCAAGCCGAAGACCGCCTACCAGCGGTTCAAAGGCCTGCTGCCCGCCGCGAGCGTCGTCTCCCGCCAGCGCGAGATCGCGAAGGTGCGCCGCAAGCAGGCCAAGGCGACCGACAAGGCGAAGCACCCGCGCCAGGCGCACCACCTGCGGCAGGCGAACGGCCTCAAGTACTGGGCGATCGCGTGCGCGCTCATGTCGTGGGTGACGCTGGCGCTGGTGCTGACCTGGTGGTCGCGGGACCTCGACCTGTTCTGGCAGGCGAAGTACGTCGAGATCGCGAACTGGGTGTTCAACCGCTCGGGGAACGCCGGCATCCCGCTCCTGGACGACGTCCGCGCCGCGGACTACGTGATCCCGGCCGCGTGGGACAACCTGCCGGTGCGGATCATCGCGCTGGCCTACGCGATCCCGGGCCTGCGGCTGTACATGAACATCTTCGCGGACATGACGCCGCACTCGGCGTACCGGCGGCGCGGCTGGCGCGGGGTGAAGACGGCGGCGGCCTCGTTCATGATGCGGGCCTCGGCGGTCTACCCGACCGTGTACATCCTGCTGCCGACGCTCGTGCAGCGGCGGTGGTGGGTGATCTTCAGCCCGCTGGGGATCATCACCGTGGCGACGATGATCTCGGCTTGCCTGTGGTTCGCGCTCGACGCGAACCGGCGGGCCCGGGCCTGGAACGACGGCAAGGGCCTCTCCACTGTCCCCAAGGGAGAGATCATGACGCTGCAGCGCCTGGTCTCGTGGCAGCCCGCGGCGTGGCTCTACGCGCTGCCGGTGGTCATCATCGGGATCTTCCTCTACAACGACCGCCTGCAGGACGAGCTGATGTACGCGATCGCGATCGCGCTGATCAACATCGGCATCTGGACGTTCAAGAACACCGGCTCCGACGCGCCGTACGTGCGGGCCGGGTTGACGCGGGCGATCCTGGCGGCCGAGCGGCTCGACGTGCTGGAGGACCGGAAGGCGAAGGCCGCGAAGCGGAACGCGCCGAAGCCCCGGGCCGCCGACGCCGCGGCTCCGGTGCCGGAGCAGGAGGCGGTCGGCTAGACGCGCGGGGCGGCGCTCAGGCGCCGTCCTCGCCGTGCGTCATGATCCAGCAGTCCGAGAAGCCCCGGGCGTAGTCCCAGGTCACGTAGTGGGCCGGGTCGGGGTCGAAGGCCGGTTCGTGGACCTGCGCGCAGTTCGCCTCGAGGAGGCCGCGCAGGTTCGCCTGGAGCAGGCCCCACGTGAAGTAGTGGGGCTCGTCGCAGTCGTCGCAGTCGACGACGACGCCGCGGTAGCCCTGCGGATGCAGGACCTTCTCGAACAGCTCCAGTTCGTGGAGGTCCTCGAGGAGGTCGGCGCGGTCGTCCTCGTCCAGTTCGGGTTCGAACGGGGCGACCGCGTGGTCGGGATCGTCGGCGAATGGGTCGCGTGGCTCCTCATACACGTCTACCAGCCTAACCCTTGGCAACGACCTTGCCGGGGGACCGCGGTGGGCGGGCGGTGACTCCCGGATCCATGCCAGCCTCGACGCCGCGTGATGACACTGCCCGCCCTGCTGGTTAGGCTGGGCCGCAAGTCAACCCACTCGAGCATCTGAGGAGACGGCATGGACGGCTTCGGCGAGAACGTAGAAGAGATCTTCGACGACGTGGTGGACGGCGTCGCCGACGCGGTCACCGACATCGACGCCACCGAGGTCTGGGAGGACGTGAGCGACGGCGCGGGCGACGCCTGGGAGGCCGTGTCGGAGTCCGACGCGTTCGAGACCGTCTCCGACGAGGTCGACGACCTCATCTAGGCCTTCATCTCGACCTTCATCTAGGACATACCGGTCAAAGCCGAAACGGGCCCGGCGAAACCACCGCCGGGCCCGTCCGGTCATCCCCTCAATTCGCAGCGTTTCCGCTGCGAATCACACCTCAAGGGGACGTGTGCGCTTCGGAGCGACGCAGGTTACGGCTCTACGATTGACCCATGGCGTTCTCAGGGGATTTCGGAATTCAGGGGCACGAGGGTGCTACCGGTGAGCGGGTCGGCGGAACCACGGTGCCGATGGGCTCGGCCAGTGCCATCCCGCTCGGCTTGACCTTCGACGACGTACTGCTCCTCCCGGGCGAATCCGACGTGATCCCGTCCGAGGTCGACACCTCCACCCAGCTCACCCGCAACATCCGCATCTCGGTGCCGCTGCTCACGGCCGCGATGGACACCGTCACCGAAGCCCGCATGGCGATCGCCATGTCCCGCCTCGGCGGGATGGGCATCCTGCACCGCAACATGTCCGCCGAAGAGCAGGCCCAGCAGGTCGACCTCGTGAAGCGCTCCGAGTCGGGCATGGTCGCCGACCCCGTCACCTGCTCCCCGCACGACACGCTCGAGCAGGTCGACAAGCTCTGCGGCAAGTACCGCATCTCCGGCCTCCCCGTCACCGACGAGGACGGCAAGCTCATCGGCATCGTCACCAACCGCGACATGCGGTTCGAGAACGACATGTCCGTGACCGTGGCCTCCGTCATGACCTCCCGCAACCTGGTGACCGCCCCTGAGGGCGTCTCCAGCGAAGAGGCCCTGCAGCTGCTCAAGGCCAACAAGATCGAGAAGCTCCCGATCGTCGACGCCGACGGCTACCTGCGCGGCCTCATCACCGTCAAGGACTTCTCCAAGCGCGAGGAGTTCCCGAACGCCTCGAAGGACGACTCCGGCCGCCTGCGCGTCGGCGGCGCGATCGGCGTCGGCGACGAGCAGTACGCGCGCGCCGGGCAGCTCGTCGAGGCCGGGATCGACGTCCTGTCCGTCGACTCCGCGCACGGCCACTCCCGCGGCGTGCTCGACATGATCGCCCGCGTCTCCAAGGACTTCGGCGACAAGGTCGACATCATCGGCGGCAACATCGTCACCGCCGCCGCCGCGAACGCGATGATCGACGCGGGCGCCGACTGCGTCAAGGTCGGCGTCGGTCCCGGCGCGATCTGCACGACCCGCGTCGTCGCGGGCGTCGGCGCGCCCCAGGTCTCGGCGATCATGGACACCGTCCGCGTCGCCCGCGAACGCGGCGTCCCGGTCATCGCCGACGGCGGCATCCAGTACTCCGGCGACATCGCGAAAGCCATCGTCGCGGGCGCTTCGACCGTCATGATGGGCCAGCTCTTCGCGGGCTGCGCCGAGAGCCCCGGCGACCTCATCTACATGAACGGCAAGCAGTTCAAGCAGTACCGCGGCATGGGCTCGCTCGGGGCCATGCAGTCCCGCGGCGAGGCCAAGTCCTACTCCAAGGACCGCTACTTCCAGGGCGGCGTCGAGTCCAACGACAAGCTCGTCCCCGAAGGCGTCGAGGGCCAGGTTCCCTACCGCGGCACCCTCGCACAGGTGGTCTACCAGCTCGTGGGCGGTCTGCGCAGCGCGATGGGCTACACCGGTGCCGGTACCATCGAAGGGATGCATGAGCGCGGCCGTCTGGTCCGGATCACCGCTGCGGGCCTCAAGGAGAGCCACCCGCACGACATCCAGATGACCGTGGAAGCGCCCAACTACCACACGCGGTAGCGGGCCTGTAGGAGGAGAGACTGTGCGGGAATTGGTCGAGATCGGCCCCGGCAAGATCGTGGCGCGCGGCTGGCGGCTGTCCGAAGTGGCACTCGTCCCGACCCGGCGTACCCGGGACATCGACGACGTCTCCACCGAGTGGCAGCTCGACGCCTACCGGTTCGAGATCCCGGCCGTGGCCCACCCGTCCGACGCGACGATGAGCCCGGCCTCCGTGATCGAGATGGGCCGCCTCGGCGGTCTCGGGGTCCTCAACGGCGAAGGGCTGTGGTGCCGCTACGTCGACCCCACGTCCCTGCTCAAGGAACTCGCGGACACTCCGGCCGAGGCCGCCATCGAGCGGCTCCAGGAGATCTACGCCGAGCCGATCAAGCCTGAGCTCATCGCGGAGCGGATCGCCGAGCTGCGCGCGGGCGGCATCACCACCGCCATGCGCTTCAGCCCGCAGCACACCGCCGAACTCGGGCCGCTCGCGGTCGAGGCCGGGGTGGACCTGCTGGTCATCCAGGGCACCATCGTCTCCGCGGAGCACGTCTCCTCCGGCGGCGACGTCCTGAACCTGAAGCAGTTCATCGCCGACCTGGACGTCCCTGTCGTCGTCGGCGGGGCCACCAACTACAAGACCGCGATGCACCTGATGCGCACGGGCGCGGCCGGCGTCATCGTCGGCGTCGGCTCGGACGACTGGTCCACCACGGACACCGTCCTCGGCATCGACGTCCCGATGGCCTCCGCGATCGTCGAAGCTGCCGCGGCCCGCCGCGACTACCTCGACGAGACCGGCGGGCGCTACGTGCACCTCATCGCCGACGGCGAGATGACCAACTCTGGCGCGATCGCCAAGGCCATCGCGTGCGGCGCCGACTCGGTCATGCTCGGCTCGATCCTCGCCGACGCCGCCGAGTCCCCGGCCGCGGGCGCCTGGTGGCACTCCGCCGCCTCGCACCCGAAGCTCCCGCGCGGCCGCTTCCGCCCGGGCGACTCCGGCGACGTCGAGGTCCCCGACCTCGAGGCGATCCTCTACGGCCCTTCGAACTCCTCGGACGGCTCGCAGAACCTCTTCGGAGGCCTGCGCCGCGCCATGGCCAAGACCGGTTACACCACGGTCAAGGAATTCCAGAAGGCCAGCCTGGTGACCGCGTAACAAGCGACTGCAAGGGGCCCGGAGCGCTGTCGCGCTCTGGGCCTCTTTCGCTTTCTCCCTTCCCTTTTCAGCTGGCTCGTGCGAGTATCGGCCGATGCTGAAACTCACCGATTTCATCATCGACTGCCCCGAGCCCATGAAGCTCGCGGCGTTCTACGCCGAGGTCACCGGACGTCCGGTCAAGGACACCGGCAGCTGGATCAGCATCGAGTTCGGCGAGATCGAACTGGCCTTCCAACAGGTCGACGACTTCCGCCCCTCCAGCTGGCCCGACGACGAGCACCCCAAGCAGTTCCACCTCGACTTCGAAGTCGACGACATCGACTCCGAAGAACAGCGCCTCACCGCCCTCGGCGCGACCCTCCGCAAGGACTTCACCGGCGAAGAAGGCTACGGCTGGAGGATCTACACCGACCCGGTCGGCCACCCCTTCTGCCTCTGCCGCAACAAGTCCGTCAAATGGATCGACGGAGAACCCGTCTGGCCCGCCTGATCCCCGTGCCCTCGGCTCGTCTCAACGAGACCGGGGCATCGTGGACTCAGAGAGCCGTTGGACAAGCGATTCCCAGTCGTGCTGGTTCGCCCAGAACCGGTTGGCCGGAACACGGCGGGAGCTGCCGTCGGCGCGCGTCTGGTAGATCCGACGATTGGCGGCCCGGTACTCGATCCGGTCGAACCCGGCTTCCGGGTAGATCCTGTGCGGTTTCCCGCTGCTGAAGCACCGCATGGTGCGGGTTCGCGAATCGAACTCGAGGAGCTGCTTTCGAGAGGCCAGGATCAGGGCTGCCGCCCCGAACCCGACGAGACCTCCCAACAGGACGCCTCGAACTGCGCTGTAGAAGACTCCGTCGGCCGTAGGAAAATAGGCGAGGAGAAGCAGCCCTGGTACGAAGCAGGCGGCCCCGACCCACACGCCGCGGAGTCGATTCGTTCGCACGGTGAGCAAGGTCGGCATTTCAGGGGCGGCGTCGAGGGGTTCGGGGGCCATATGGGGGCTTTCGTCTTCAGGGGCTGCGAGGGGGTGAGGCTCGGTTGGGTTGATTTTACCGGGGTTGGCGGGGCGCGTGGGTTCTGAGCTGGTGTCCTGTTCGCGGGGACGGGGTCGTACTTTTGGGTGGGGGGGTTGGGCCGGTTGTCGGCGGATTGTGCCGGGCTTCGTGAGCTTGCGAGCCATAAATGAGTGCTCGCACACAGGTATCTGTCAGCTAGGCCACGTATCCTTGCCAGCGTGAAGGCCAAGAACCACCCCATTCCCACAAGGAGTGGGGAACAACACACCCTGCTTACGGCGTTGGTGCTGCTGTGACCTGCCCATTCTGCTCCGTGCCCACCGTCCCTGGCGCGCGCTACTGCCACAACTGCGGAGCGCCCCTCTCCCCGGAGGCCACCGCCCCCCAGACGGAGCGCCGGTATGTGACGGTGCTGTTCGCCGACCTCTCCGACTTCACGACCTGGTCCGAAAGCCTCGACCCCGAGCGGGTCTCGTCGGTCACCGACCGCCTGCTGGCCGAGTGCGTCTCCGCGGTGAACGAGTTCGGCGGGCACGTCGACAAGCTCATGGGCGACGGCCTCATGGCCGTCTTCGGAGCGCCCCTGTCGCACGAGGACGACGCCGAGCGGGCCGTTCGCGCCGCTCAGGCCATGCAGAAACGGGTGCGGCGCCTCCTCAAAGCCGAGTCCGGTGGTGGTCTTCCCATCGGACTTCGCATTGGGCTGCGCTCCGGCCTCGTCGTCGCCGGCATGCAGGCGAACCTCGAGTACACCGTCATCGGCGACACCGTGAACACCGCGTCGCGCATCTGCGCGATCGCCTCCGTCGGCACCATCTGGGCCGGCGAGGAGACGCAGCGCGCCACCAAGCACGCCGCCGCCTGGCGCCGCCTCACTCCGGTGCGCCTCAAGGGCAAGCGTGAGCCCGTCGAGGTGTTCCAGCTCCTGGGTCTCGAAGACGAGCCCGGGACGCGTGCCAGTCTGGGCGACACCGCGCCGTTCATCGGCCGCGATGCCGAGATCGGGCGTGTCACCGGTCGGCTCGAAGCCGTCATCGACCGCGGCGAGCCGCTGGTCCTCATCCACACCGCCGAGGCGGGCATGGGCAAGACCCGGTTCGCCCGCGAGGTCCGGACCATCGCCACCGAGCGCGGCGCGCGAGTGCTGACCGTTCGTGTTGCGCCTTATGGTGAGGGCCGCCGTTTCGGGCCTCTGGCGGACCTGGTTCGCAAGGCTGCCGGCCTGCGATTCGATGATGATCGGGCTACCGCTGAGGCGAAGCTCCGGCGGATCGCCGACGGGCACGCCGACCACGGCGAGTGCCGCCTGAACATCACGCTCCTGCTCGGGCTGCTCGGCCACGGGCGTCCCGGCGCGACTGACAGGGTCGGCGGGTTCACCGGCCAGCAGTCCGACGCGTACACGATCCCCGAAGCCGTCGCCGAGCTCATCACGCACATGGCGACCCAGGGTCCCCTCGTGCTCAACATCGACGACCTGCACACCGCCTCGGCCGACGGCATCGACGCGCTCGGCGTCGCGCTCTCGAAGATCCACGGGCCCGTGCTCGTCATTCTTTACGGGCGGCCCGAGCTGACGCGTTCCTCGGGCGTCCTGACGCGGATCTCCGAAGCCGAAGTGCACCCGCTGCCGCCGCTCGCCGGTGCCGACGCCGCGCGGCTGCTCCGCGAGTTCCTCGGCGGCGGGCGTATGCCCAAGCCCGACGAGGACCGCCTCCTCGGCTTCGCCCAAGGCAACCCGTACTACCTCGCCGAACTCGTCACCCTCCTCACCGAGCAGGGCCTGCTCTCCGGGGACGGCGACCACTGGCGGCTCGCCGCCGGGTCGCTCACCGGCCGGGTGCTCTCCCGCGACCTCGCGCAGGTCCTCGGCGCCCGCATCGACGCGCTCAGCCCCGCCGCGCGAGCGCTGCTGCGCGCCGCGTCGATCTTCGGCGACGCCGTGCCGCCCGAGGCCACGCAGCTCCTCGAGAAGGAGGTCCCCGGCGAGTTCGAGGCCGCGCTCCAGGAGCTCCTGGACCGCCGCATGCTGCGCCGCCGCTCCTACGGCGGCTACCGCTTCGTGACCCCGCTGCTGCGCCAGGCCGCCTACGCGCCCATCGGGAAAGCCGACGCCGCGCACGCGCACGCCGAGATCGCCCGCTGGGCCGCCGACACCGAACTCGAAGGCCAGAGCGCCGACGACCTCGTGGTCTTCCACGCCGAGCAGGCCGTCACCCTCGCCAAGGAAGTCGAGATCGAAGCGCTCGACGAGGTCTGGAACGTCCTCCCGCTCGCGGTCGAGGCCGTCCGCAAGCAGGCCGCCCGCGCCATGGACGCCTCCGAGCCCGAACGCGCCGTCGCCCTCCTCAACGGCGTGGAACGCCTCGCGCCCCTGTCCTTCGACGACCGCCTCCTGCGCGGCCGGGCCCTCACCCGCCTGGGCCGCACCGAGGAAGCCGAGTCCGAGATCGAGGGCCTCGCCATCGACATCGGCCTCATCGTCGCCGACGACAGCGAACCCGGCGAGCACGAGGAGCACCCGTCCGGGCGGCTCTTCGGCGACGACTTCGCCGAGGACGAGGCCGAACTCGTGGCGCAGCTCCTGCTGCTCCGCGGCCGCCTCCACCGCTACAAGGGCGAACTCCAGGACGCCCGCACCGCTTGGACTGCGGCCCTTGCGCTCTCGCGGCGCGAAGGCCTCGCCGGGCCGCGCTGCGACGCGCAGTGCCGCATCGGCCTGCTCGACTTCCTCGCCGGGCACCTCAGCGAGGCCGAGAACCGCTTCCTCGACGCGTACGACACCGCCGTGGGCGTCGGCGACGACAAGCGGCTCGCCTGGGCGCTCCAGCACCGCGCGTGGGTCCTCGTGGCCCGCGGCGACTTCGACGGCGCCGACGACGTCCTCCGAGAGGCGGCGAAAGCCTTTGCGCGCCAGATGGACCTGGTCGGCCGGGCCTGGGTGCGCGGCGTCTCGGCGTTCGCCCTCCTCATGGCCGGGCGCTTCACCGAGGCCAAGCGACTGTCCGATGTGTTCATGCCGATCGGCGAGCGCTCGGGCGACGTGTTCGCCGTCGGGCTCCTGCGCGCCATCGGCGCCGCCGCCCAGGTGGCCCTCGGCCACCCCGAGGGCGCGGACGCCGCCGCCCGCAAGTCGTTCCGCGACTTCGAGCGCATCGACGACGACTGGGGCCGCGGCTTCGCCAAGTACGTGCGGGCCCTCGCGGCGCGCTCGATCGGCGCGCTCGACCACGCCCTCGACCTCGCCCAGGGCGCGGAGGAGTACGGCACGAAGACCGGCCACCCGCTCCTGATCTCCTTGGCGCACAACCTGAGAGGCCGCTGCGCCCTCGAACTCGGCGACGCGGCCACGGCCGAGGCCGCCGCGGAAGAGGCGCTGGCGCTCGTCACCGACGACGTCCTGGAGCCGGGCCGCGCGGCCAACACCGCGCTCCTGGCTGACGTGCGCGCCGCCAAGGGCGACCGCGCTGAGGCCTTGCGGATGCTCGAACCCCTTGCGGCGCACCACGACGAGCCCGCGCTGGGCCGTCCGCGCCGGGCGATCGTGGCCCGCTACGCCCGCCTCCTCGACGAGGACGGCCAGGTCGAGGCGGCCCGCGAGTGGGCCAGGATCACGCTGAAGTCCTTCGGCGAGGACCCGGAGGCCACCGAGTGGGCCGAGGGCTACCTCGAAGCGGCCAAGGTCTCCTGAGAGGCCGCACACCGTGTACGCCGGAACGCCCTCGGATGCTGCGAGGATCGATGCAGTGGGGGAGACGCAGCGGGTGGACGGGCGGCCCTTTCGGGCCGTGGCCTTGCGGCACGGGGCCCGTTCCAGTCGGACCGCCCGTCCTCCCGCGCGCCGCACGGGGGATGCATTCACTATGGGCTACCGGCAGTTCGCCCAGCGGAAGCGACATATCAACCGTTCGGCCAGTTATCGCTGGCTCTTCGTCCAGGGGTATACAGAATCGTGGGCGCGTTGCCGTAACGTTATGCGTCAAAGGTCCCATGACTCGGTTCCCCCAGGTCCGAGCTGCGAGACCTAGGTTCGGAACGTCCCCCGCGCGCAGGCCGTTGAAGGTCCGCGCACCGACCTGCATCAGAACCGACGCCAGGCCATTGCACCGCCGCAGGCGCCGCCGAGAACGGAGGCTGTATCAAAGTGGACACCATCTCGTCCTACGGTGCTCCAACCGGTCCCCACCTCTCCCCGTCCGCCACCGATCCCGGCGCCGACCCCGAAGCCCTCTTCCAGGGCATCGAGCGCCTCACCGGCTTCCGCGAGATCGACCGCGGCGCGTTCTCCATCGTCTACAGCGCCACCCGCTACGACGACGGCTCCGAAGTCGCCGTCAAGGTCGAGGCCAGGCCGCTCACCGACGACGCCGCGCGCGAGCGCTTCCGCCGCGAGGTCCAGACCGCCGGGCGCCTCTCCGACCACCCGTGCGTGGTCAAGATGCTCTCCGCGGGCCTCACCCACCAGGCGAACCCGTACGTCGTCATGGAGCGCTGCCGCGGCACCGTCGCCGACCTGCTCGACAAGCACGGCCGGATCCCCCCGCACCGGACCATCGAGATCGGCATCCGCATCGCGGACGCCCTCGCCGCCGCCCACGAGGCCGGCATCGTCCACCGCGACGTGAAGCCCGCGAACCTCCTCGTCGACCACCACGGCCACGCCGTCCTCGGCGACTTCGGGCTCTCGAGCCTCATCGCGGCCCCCCGCCCCGGCGAGCCCGTCTCGACCATGGCGACGCCCGCGTACGCGCCCCTGGAGGTCTTCCAGATGCGCGAGGTCGGCCCCAGCGCCGACGTCTACTCGCTCGCCGCGACGCTCTACACGATGCTGTCCGGCACGCCCCCGCGGTTCCCCGTGGACGGGGTGCTCGACATCAACGACGTCGCGGCCCTGTTCGATCAGCCGATCCCGGCGATCCCCGGTATATCGCCGCTGCTGCTGGAGATGCTCCGCACGGCCCTGATCAACAACCCCGGCGGCCGCCCGACCGCGGTCGAGTTCCGCGAGTTCCTCGCCTCGATCCCCGAGGCCTCCACCGGGATCTTCGCCAAAGTGACGGACGACCCGCCGCCGAGCTCCCCAGCGCCCCAAGGCGTCGGCGTCTTCGGCGCGTACTCGTCGCCGCCGCAGGAGGAGGCCCGCACGTCGCCTCCCGGGTACGCCCAGCTCGACCCGGCCTCCTTCCCCGACGCGCCCTCGACACTCCGGCTCGCCCCGAGCAAGCGCCGCGGCCGCGCCCCTGAAGCGCCGCAGCCGTTCACGTCCCCGGTCGTCCCCGACCCCGCGCCGTTCGCGGCCGGGCCGACGAGCCCGCCTGTGAGCCCCGCGCCGCCCCGGCAGGACCCGGCCGCCGAGACCACCGCCTGGAAGGCCTTCGCCTCCGGCGGCGCGCGCGACGACCACGACTCGCGCCTGCCGGTTCTCGTGCCGCGCAACGAGACCGGCCTGACCCGCCGCGAGCGCCGCCTCAAGGAGGGCGGCGGCGGCTCCGAGATGGGCCGCATCATCGGCATGGGCGCGGCGGGCCTGGTCGTCCTCGGACTGCTCATCGTCGGCGGCATCTGGCTGTTCAGCGGCGAGGAGGCCCCCGACCTCGCGGCGCAGTCCAACGCGGGCGACTACGTCGGCGAATGCACGCTCGAGACCGAAGGCGTCGGCTGCGTCCCCGAACCCGCCTGCTACGACGCGTCCTTCGCCGCGACCGAGTGCAACGCCCCCCACCAGTGGGAGGCCTACGCGACCGGCCAGCTCCCCGAGGGCGTCACCGACGCCGACGGGGCCCGCGCCGACGCGACGGTCGCTGCCGCGTGCGTCGACGCGCAGACCGAAGGCGGGCCGCTCTCGCAGCTCATCGGCGGCGACTCCCTCGACTGGGCCACCGACGTGTACGTCTCGGGCGACGGCACGTTCCAGTGCGTCGCCCAGCTGAGCGACGGCGCCGAGGCCACGGGCGCCACCTTCGCCCGGGCGGGCTAGACAGCGAAAAAAGGGCCCGGCACCTGGTGGTGCCGGGCCCTTTCCGCCGCTCATGGGAGATGTCGAGCGGCTTCGGATCAGAACTCCTCGTCGAGGTCGACCTTGCCTTCCACGGCCACTTGGTAGGCGGTCGGGCGACGTTCGAAGAAGTTCGTCAGCTCTTGCACGTCCTGGAGCGCCATGAACGGGAACGGGTTCTCCGAGCCCCACTTCTTGGGCATGCCGAGGCGCACGAGGCGCTGGTCGGCGGCGTACTCCAGGTACGACTTCATGTCCTTGACGGTCATGCCGGGCATGCCCTCGCCGATGAGGTCCTCGGCGAACTGCAGTTCGGCGTCGACGGCCTCCTGCAGCATGTCGGTGACCTCCTGGCGCATCTGCTCGTCGAACAGCTCGGGCTCCTCCTGGCGCACGATGTCGACCACGCTGAACGCGAAGTTCATGTGGCAGGACTCGTCGCGGAACACCCAGTTGGTGCCGGTGGCGAGCCCGTCGAGCAGGCCCCGGCTGCGCAGCCAGTACACGTACGCGAAGGCGCCGTAGAAGAACAGGCCCTCGATGCACGCGGCGAAGCAGATGAGGTTGAGCAGGAACTTGCGGCGGTGGTCCGCCGTCTTCAGCTCCTGCATGTCGAAGACCTCGTCGATCCACTTGTAGCAGAAGTCGGCCTTCCGCTTGATCGACGGGATGTTGTTGACCGCGTCGAACGCCTTCGCGCGCTCGTCCGGGTCGGGCAGGTAGGTGTCGAGCAGCGTCAGGTAGAACTGGACGTGCACGGCCTCCTCGAACAGCTGCCGCGACAGGTACAGGCGGCCCTCGGGGGAGTTGACGTGCTGGTACAGGTTGAGCACCAGGTTGTTCGCGACGATCGTGTCGCCGGTGGCGAAGAACGCCACGAGGCGGTGGATGAGGTGCTGCTCCTGGGGCGTGAACCCGGCGAGGTCGGTCAGGTCGGACGCGAGGTCGACCTCCTCGACGGTCCAGGTGTTCTTGATGGCGGCCCGGTACTGGTCGTAGAAGTCCGGGTACTTCATCGGTCGCAGGGTCAGGTTCATGCCCGGGTCGAGCAGCATCGGGTGTTCCTCTCAGGTCGTCGGTTGCGGTGGGGAGCAAGGGGAAGGCGGGGCCCCGCAGGACCCCGCCCCCGGGGTCTTACTGGCAGGCCTCGCAGCTCTCCGGGTTCTCCAGGGAGCACGCGATGTCGGCCGGGATGACCTCCAGCTCGGTCGGCTGCTGCTGCGCGGGCGCGGCGCTCACCGTCGTCTGGTTGATGCGCGTGGCCGGGCGGCTGCGCAGGTAGTACGTGGTCTTCAGGCCCGACTTCCAGGCGTAGCGGTACATCGACGAGAGCTTGCCGATGGTCGGCGCGGCCTGGAACAGGTTGAGCGACTGGGCCTGGTCGATGAACGGCGTGCGGGCCGCGGCCAGGTCGATGAGCGCCTTCTGCGGCAGCTCCCACGCGGTGCGGTACCGCTCCTGGAGCTCGGCCGGGATCGCGTCGATGCCCTGCACGGAGCCCTCGGCGACCACGATCGCCTGGCGGACCTGCTCGTTCCAGATCCCGAGCTCCTTGAGCTCGGCGATCAGGTGACGGTTGACCTGCAGGAACTCGCCCGACAGGGTCTCGCGCTTGAAGACGTTCGACACGACCGGCTCGATGCACTCGGCGCAGCCGGCGATCGAGGCGATCGTCGCGGTCGGCGCGATCGCGATCATCAGCGAGTTGCGCAGGCCGTGCTCGCCGATCAAGGCGCGCACCGCGTCCCAGCGCTCGCCCAGGGTGATCCGGGCGTCCGCGAAGTGGTCGACGTGCAGCACGCCGTCGTGGGCGCGGGTCTCGTCGTAGTTCGGGTGCGCCCCGAGCTCGGCGGCGAGCTTCGCGGAGGTCTCGTACGCGACGATCGCGATGCGCTCGGCGATCGCGGTCGACAGCGCGAGGGCCTCCTCGGAGTCGAACGCGAGCTTCAGCTTGAAGAACACGTCGGCGAGGCCCATGCAGCCCAGGCCGATCGGACGCCACTTGCGGTTGGCCTTCTCGGCCTCCGCGGTCGGGTAGAAGCCCAGGTCGATCGTGCGGTCGAGGAACTTCACCGCGGTGCGGACGGTCTCCTCCAGACGCGCGAAGTCGAAGCCCTCGGGCGTGGTGTGCTCGGCCAGGTTCACCGAGCCGAGGTTGCACACGGCCGTCTCGGAGTCGTTGGTCACCTCGAGGATCTCGGTGCACAGGTTCGAGAGGTGGATGACGTTCTCCTTGCGCGCCGTCTGGTTCGACGTGCGGTTCGCGGTGTCGGAGAAGGTCATCCAGCCGTTGCCGGTCTGCGCGAGCGTGCGCATCATGCGCCCGTACAGGTCGCGCGCCGGAACCGCCTTCTTCGCCTTGCCCGCGGCCTCGGCGGCCCGGTAGGCCTGGTCGAAGTCGTCGCCCCAGAGGTCGACCAGCTCCGGGGTCTCCTTCGGGTCGAACAGCGACCACTGCTCGTCGTTCTCGACGCGGCGCATGAACTCGTCGGGGATCCAGTTCGCGAGGTTCAGGTTGTGCGTGCGGCGCTCGACGTCGCCGGTGTTGTCGCGCAGCTCCAGGAACTCCTCGATGTCGGCGTGCCACGACGCGAGGTACACGCACGCGGCGCCCTTGCGGCGCCCGCCCTGGTTCACGGCGGCGACGGACGAGTCGAGGGTCCGCAGCCACGGCACGATGCCGTTCGAGTGGCCGTTGGTGCCGCGGATGAGCGAGCCGCGCGAGCGGACGCGCGACCATGCGATGCCGATGCCGCCCGCGTACTTCGAGAGGCGCGCGACCTGGCTGTAGCGCTCGTAGATCGAGTCGAGCTCGTCCTTCGGGGAGTCGAGCAGGAAGCACGACGAGAGCTGCGCGCGGCGGGTGCCGGAGTTGAAGAGCGTCGGCGAGGACGGCAGGTACGAGAGCGTCGACAGCAGGCGGTAGAGTTCGGCGGCCTCCTCGACCGACTGGCTCAGTCCGCACGCGACGCGGAGCATGAAGTACTGGGGGCGCTCGAGCACGGTGCGGTGCTCGGGGTGGCGCAGCAGGTAGCGGTCGTAGACCGTGCGCAGGCCGAAGTACTCGAAGCGGTCGTCCGCGGTCTCGTCGATGACGGCGTCGAGCGCGGCGGCGTTGGCGTCCACGAACGCCACCAGGTCGTCGGCGAGCAGGCCGTTCGCGTTGCAGGCGGCGATGGACGACGTGAAGCTCGTGACGCCCTCGCGCGCGGTCTCGTCGGCGATGTGCTCGGCGAGGAGCCGCGCCGCGAGCTTGGAGTAGGTGGGCTCGGAGGCGACGGTGGCCGAGGTGATCTCGATGGCCCGCTCGCGCAGGGCCTGCTCGGTCGCGCCGGGCCACAGGCCCGCCTCGATCTGGGCGATGACCTTCTCGGCGTCCACATCGGGCAGTCCGGCCGCGTGCGTGCGGAGGCGCTCGGCGATGAGGGCGGCGGGACCCTGCTCGGGTTCCCGCTGCTGCGGCGCGGTGGTGGTGGCGGATGGCGTGGTGGCGAGCCCGGTCATCTCTGCATCCCCTCGGTGACGTTGCGATCTGCTGCGGATCGCGCTGGCGGCGCGGCGGCGCCGCCCTCCCCGCGCAGTGGGAACGGGAGCTGACAGCACCGACCTGACAGAGCAGAATCATACATGTAGTGGTCGGCACTTGGGGTCGCCCCAAGATGTTGCGGTTTTCCGGTGTTTCGGACACCGAACCCCCAGCGTGTCAGCTAGGCTCGGGGGTTCCCGCCGGGTCAGCCTAGACCCGCCCGCCGACATTCCTCCCGCGAAACCGCCGCACTCACCCGGGTGTGATCCTCACCGGCGAAACCGGCTGCGACGCTCCGCCCGGACACTGGTAGCATCATCACCGCTGCGCCTCCGTAGCTCAGTGGATAGAGCACTGGTTTCCGGGACCAGGTGTCGCAGGTTCGAATCCTGCCGGGGGCACAACGCGAATCCGCCCGAGTCTGTCGACTCGGGCGGATTTTTCGTTGCCTCAGGCGGGTTGGGCGGCGCGTTCGGCCTCCAGGAACTCGTCCTTCTTCGCGTGGTGGAAGAAGAACGGCGCCAACGGGACCACCGAGCAGATCAGGGCCACGAGGGTGGTGCCGAAGCCCCAGTCGAGGCGGCGGCGGATCAAGAGGGTCGCGAGGACCAGGAGCACGAACAGCGCGCCGTGCAGGGCCCCGAGCGGCATCACCAGGTCGATGTCCGAGACACGGCTCAGGAGCGAGCCGAACACGAGGAGCAGCACGAACGACCACCCCTCGGCGAGCGTCAGCATCCGGTACCGGAAGACGGGGTTCGCGAGCACGGCAGGGTGTCCTTTCGACGGCGTTCCACGGGGTGACATGGGGTTTCCTGCGGTCGACAGTAACGACGAAGCTTGCGAGTCGTCAACGCGCACCGCCACCGGGAATCGGTGCGCCCGCTGTGATGTTCACCGGGCCGAGGACCGCGATGGCGCGCCGCTTCGACATAGGATCGGGCCATGCGCTCGATACCCCTCGCGGTCACCGCCGGTCTCGCCCTCTTCGCGGCCGCCGCCTGCTCCGGCGGCGGCGACCTGCCCGCGGCCGACCAGATGCTCCCCGACGCCGCGACCGCCATGCGCGAGGTCGAGAACGTCCGCTTCGACCTCGCCGTCGACGGCGACGTCCCCGGGCTCGACGTCAAAGCCGCGGACGGTGTCATCACCGCCGACGGCTCCGCCGAAGGCACCGGGACCCTCACCGCGTTCGGCATGGACATCGAAGCCGAGTACGTCATCATCGGCGAGGACGCCTGGGTCAAGGGCCCCACCGGCGGCTTCCAGCAGATCCCCGTCGGCGACGACATGCTGCCCTACGACCCCACGCTGCTGCTCGATCCCGACGCCGGCGTCGCGACCCTCCTCGAAGCGGTCGACTCCGCCGAGCCGCAGGACACCGAAGAGGTCGACGGCACCGACACCTACCGCTACAGCGTCGAGTTCGACCCCGCCGCGTTCGCTGCGCTCATCCCCGCCGAAGGCGACTGGAACGCCGCCACAGTCTGGTTCGACCAGGAGACCTCCCGCGTCGTCAAAGCCGAGTTCTCCCAAGGGGACGCGACCGTGACCCTCCTGCTCACCGACTACGACCGAGACGTGACCGTTGACGCCCCCTGAGGCGGGCCGCCGCAGGCTCGCCATCGGCGCGGCAGGAGCCGCCGTCCTCCTCGGCTCGATCGACGCCTACGTCCTCGTGTCCGTCCTCGTCGACATGATCGGCGAGCTCCGGATCCCAGTCAACCACCTCGAACGCGCCACCCCGCTCGTCACCGGGTACCTCCTCGGCTACACCGCCGGGATGCCGCTCCTCGGGCGCCTCTCGGACCGCTTGGGCCGCAAGCCGATCATCTACGCGTGCCTCGCCGCGTTCGCCGCCGGCTCCGTCGTCAGCGCCACCGCCACCGCCCTCTGGCCCCTCGTCGCCGGACGCGCCCTCCAAGGCCTCGCGGGCGGCGCGCTCCTGCCCGTCACCATGGCCCTCGCCGCCGACCTCTTCGCCGCCCGCCGCAGGCCCGCCGTCCTCGGATGGGTCGGCGCCGCACAGGAACTCGGCGCGGTCCTCGGCCCCCTCTTCGGCGCGGGCGTGGCCGCCCTCGTCGGCTGGCGCGGCATCTTCTGGATCAACCTCCCGCTCGCCCTCCTTGCGGCGCTGGCGATCCACTACGCCCTGCCGAAGACCGAGGCGAGACGCGACACTGCGCGGATCGACTGGACCGGCGGCCTCCTCATCGCCGTCGCCTTGGGGCTCTTCACAGTCGGGCTCTATAACCCCGACCCGGAAGCGGCCGTCCTCCCGTCCTGGGGCCTCCCGACGGTGCTCGCCGGCGTCGCCGTCCTCGTCGTCTTCGGCTTCCAGCAACGCTTCTCGACCACGCGGCTCCTCGATTCGGCCGGAGTCGCCTGGCGTCCTTTCGCGGCCGGACTCGCCGCGAGCCTCGCCGCCGGGGCCGTCCTCATGGTCACCCTCGTCGACGTGCAACTCCTCGCCCAGACCCTCCGCGGCCTCGACTCCACCGGCGGCGCGCTGCTGCTCCTGTGGTTCCTCGTCGGCCTGCCCGTCGGCGCCCTCATCGGCGGCTTCGCCGCCTCCCGCCTCGGCGAGCGCCTCCCCGCCGTCATCGGCTTCGCCCTCGCCGCCGCCGCGTTCTCTTGGATCGGCGCCACGGTCCCCGACATCGAACCCGGCCTCGCCCTCGCCGGAGCCGCACTCGGCGCGACCATCGCCCCGCTCTCCTCCGCGGCGCTGCGCACCACCCCCGAAGACAGCCACGGCACCGCCTCCGCCGCGGTCGTCGTCGCCCGCATGATGGGCATGCTCATCGGCGTCGCCGCCCTCACCTCCTGGAGCCTCCACCGCTTCCAGAACGCCACCGCCGACCTCGACACCCCCCTCCCCTTCGGCATCCCCGAGGCCGAATACCTCGCCCTCCAAGCCGACTACCTCAAGGCCTTCAACGCCGCCCTCGCCACCCAGTACGCCGAAGTCTTCACTGCAGCGGCCTGCATCTGCGCCGCCGCCGCCCTCGTCTCGCTCCTTATTCCCGGACGTGTGCGAGCCCGCAGATCCTCGCTGGATGGGGCCTCGCCTGGATAGGCTTGGCCGCATGGCGGATCTTTCTGTGGTCGAGAATGTCGACGAGCACCGGTACGAGCTGCGCGACGACGACGGGGCTGTGCTCGGCTACCTCGAGTACCTCCCGCGCGAGGACTTCTACGTGCTGCCGCACACCGAAGTGGACCGCTCGCTGCGCGGCCAGGGCTGGGGGGACCGGCTCGTGCGCCACGCCCTCGACGACCTGCGCGTGAAGGGCACGAAGGCCTACCCGACCTGCCCGTTCGTGGACCGCTGGATGCAGCGCCACGAGGAGTACGAGGACCTGCGCTACCAGCCTTAGACGGCTCTGCTGCGGACTGTTCACCTGCGCTTCAACTTCGGGTTCATCCACAGTTCACTTAGGGATGAAGCATCTTCAATATGCGTCTCCCGGTTGCCGTGCCCCGGCCCTCGTCCCGCCTCCGCGCGAACGGGGGCCGCTGATGCTTTCCGCGCTCATCCTCCTGCGCCACGTCGCCCTCCCCGGCGCTGAACCGGCCCCGCTCACCGACGCCGAGTCCCGCCGCGCCTGGTCGCTCGCCGACTTCCTCCAGCTCTACAACCCCACGAACCTCCTCAGCGGCCCCGCCCGCGCCTGCGCCGACACCCTCGCGCCCCTCGCCAGCCGCCTCGACCTCCGCGTCGCCGTCTCCGACGACCTGAGCGCCGCCGCGCCCGCGCTCCCCGACGCCGCCCACACCGCGGTCTGGCTGGCCGCCAAGGCGATCCGCACCCTCCCCGACCCGCGCCGCACCACCGTCGTCTGCGCCGAGGGGATCGTCCTCGCCGCGCTCCTGGTCGCCGTCGCCGCCCGCGACGGCCACGACCTCGCCGGACACGACCTCACCCTTCCGCTGAACGGCCCCGACACCGCACCTCCCGGCACCGGATGGGTCCTCCACCGCGACGACGGCCGACTCGTGGACGTCAAGCCCCTCGCCGCCCGGTAAATCGGTTTGCTCCCGCAGGTCAGCTGTAGGTAGGCTCGACGGTTCGTCTCACTCGATCCTGCAAATCCACCGGGAGCAGAGCTGTGTCCGAATCCGAACTCCAAGCCGAGCTGCAGCACCACGAGCACGCCCGCGCCCAGATGGCCGCCATGCGCGACCTCACCGAAGGCATCCACAAGCTCTACGCAGGGGACTTCGACGAGTCCACCCGAAACCTCGGCCTCGGCGACGTCAGGTCCGACCACCTCTTCGGCTGGGCCATGGCCAACTACACCGTCCCCCGCCTCGCCGACCTCTCCGACCGCGACATCGCCCTCTTCTTCGGCCGCATCTGGATGGACGACGGCGAGGACTTCCACATCGGCCGCCGCCACATCCGCGACGAGAACAACGACCCGCTCGTCCTCGACTGGCGCGCGCCCCTCTCCGAGCAGTACTACCGCGCCTCCGCCCACGACCGCCGCGACGTCGCCCGCCGCCGCCGCTTCGGCTTCCAAGGCGCCCGCATCACCGGCTTCGAAGACGAGAACCTCATACTCGGCGAGGAGGTCGCCTCCGACATCCTCACCGAGGAGATCGAACGCCCCCGCACCGGACCGATGCGCGACATCGTCGCCACCATCCAGCCCGAGCAGGACGAGCTCATCCGCCGCGAAGCCGCCGCCAACCTCTGCGTCCAAGGCGCCCCCGGCACCGGCAAGACCGCAGTCGGCCTCCACCGCGCCGCCTGGCTCCTCTACAACTACACCGAGAAGCTCGACAAGGCCGGCGTCCTCGTCGTCGGCCCCAACGAGGGCTTCCTCAACTACATCTCCGGCGTCCTCCCCACCCTCGGCGAGTCCTCCGTCTGGCAGGTCACCGTCCAACAGCTCACCGGCGCCCACACCGCCCTCGCCGCCGACACACACGAAGCCGCCCTCGTCAAGCACGACGCCCGCATGGCCCTCGTCTGCGAACGCGCCGTCTGGGGCCACGTCGGCACCGCCTTCGACGGCGGCGTCACCGCCGACGAAGGCCTCCTCATCACCGACGGCGGCTGGCGCTGGCGCCTCGGCCTCAACTACCTGAACGACGCGATCACCAACGCCCGCAAGCACACCAGCACCTACACCGGCGGACGCAAAGCCGTAGAGGACGCGATCGTGCAGGGTGCCCGCCGCCAGGCCGAGATCCGCTCCGGCCACTCCCCGGACAACAAATGGGCCACCAAGCTCAAGCGCTCCGAGTCCGTGAAGGCCTTCCTCGACGCCGTCTGGCCCAAGCTCAACACCAAGACCGTCATGAAGAAGCTGACCACCGACGCCGCCTTCCGCGCCGACGCCACACGCGGCATCCTCAGCGAGGACGAAGCCGCCCTCCTCGCCGGGAAACCCGCCCGGCCCACCCCCGGCGACCTGCTGATCGCCGACGAGATCGAATCCCACATGAAACTCCGCGAACCCTCGGAGTCCTTCGGCCACATCGTCATCGACGAAGCCCAGGACCTCTCCCCGATGCAGTGCCGGGTCATCGCCCGCCGCTCCGGCAAGGGCTCCGTCACCGTCCTCGGCGACCTCGCCCAGGGCACCACCCCCTGGGCCGCCGCCTCCTGGACCGACCAGATGCGCCACCTCGGCAAGGACCAGGTCGAGCACACCGAGCTGACCACCGGCTTCCGCGTCCCGGCCGTCATCATCGCCCTCGCCAACCGGGTCCTCCCGCACCTCGGCGTCGACGTCGCGCCCGCCCGCTCCATCCGCTCCGACGGCTCCTACGACGTGATCGCGAACGGCGACCTCGCCGCCGGCGCGCGGGAAGCCGTCACGAAGGCGCTCGCCGAGGAAGGCCTCGTCGGCGTCATCGCCGCCGACGAACGGGCCGAGGCGCTCCGGGCCCTGTTCGACGGGACCGAACGCGTCGAAGTCGTGGCCGCCAGCCTCGCCAAAGGACTCGAGTACGACCACGTCGTCGTGGTCGAACCCGCCGAGATCGTCGCCGCCCCCGCCACGGGCGGCGCGACCATCGACGGCGTCGGCCTGCGGCACCTCTACGTCGCGCTCACCCGCGCCGTCTCGCGCCTCACCGTCGTCCACGCCGACCCGCTCCCGCGCGAAATGGAGGCGTGAGGGTCGCACCGCGCCCCGCCGTTTGTCCGGAACTTCCCGAAACCGGCCCTTCCAGGTGTCACGATGATCCAATTGCGGGCTGTATGCGGCCCACAGTGGAATCACACACGGGGGAGTGGTCATATATGCGACCTGCACAAGCGAGGGCGGGCGCCCTCGCCGGAGCGGCGGCGCTGGCCGCCGCGGCGCTCGGCGCCTGCGGCGGCGGGAGCGATTCGGGCGGCGGCGACACCGACGTCACCTGGGCGGTCAGCTCGGGCTGGGAGTCGTGGAACGAGAACACGGCCGACGGCAACACCTCATACCTGCACCAGGCCCTGTCGCCGGCCCTGACCTCGCTCGGCGACTTCAACCAGGACGCCGAGTGGGTCTTCAACGACGCGCTCCTCGCCAAGGCCCCGGAGCTCACCAGCGAGTCGCCGATGACCGTGGCCTACACGCTCAACCCGGACGCCCAGTGGTCCGACGGCGACCCGTTCGACGTCGACGACTTCACCTACGTCTGGCACCAGATGTCCGGCAAGGCCGAGCACTGCGACCAGACCCAGTGCCTGCCCGCCTCCACTGACTGGGGCGCGAACGTCGCCTCGATCACGCAGGAGGGCGACGTCGTCACGATGACCTATGTGGACGGTTATCTCGACCCCGAGTGGCAGTACTTCCAGACGCCGATGTACCCGGCCCACATCGCCGAGGCCAGCGGCTTCCCGGACTGGGCCACCGACCCGGCCCAGATGGGCGGCAGCGCCACCTGGTTCACGCAGAACCCGCCCACCTGGGGCACCGGCCCGTACACGCCGACCGAGGGCGTCGCGGGCGACCACGTCACGTTCGAGGCCAACGAGAACTACCAGGGCTCGACGAAGCCCGCCCTGGAGAAGCTGACGATGAAGGTCGTCGAGGGCACCGAGTCGATCATCACCGAGCTGCGGCAGGGCTCGATCGACGGCTCGTGGCCGAGCGAGTTCAGCCAGGAGGAGCTCGACAAGGTCGCCGACGACTCGGCCGTGACCACCGAGGTCTACGAGGGCTCGATCTGGCTCCACATCGACACGAACGCGAACAACCAGTTCCTGTCGGACGCGGTGCTGCGCAACGCGGTGTTCGCCGCGATCGACAACGCGGACATCATCGCCAAGGCCTACCCGGACACCGAGGTCATGGCCCGCACCAACCACTTCTTCAACGAGCAGTCCCAGTACTGGGAGAACGCGCTCGAAGCGGTCGACCCCGAGCCGGGCGCGGGCGACGCCGCCGCCGCCAACCAGCTGCTGGAGGCCGCGGGCTACACCACGGGCGACACGCTCATGACGCCCGACGGCCAGGCCGTGACGCTGAACTTCCGCTACGGCGAGGGCGACGCGACCCGCACGCTCGCAGGCGAACTCGTGCAGTCCTACCTGGCCGAGATCGGCATCGACGTGTCGCTCGAGGCCATCCCGGACGGCGAGCTCGGCACGGTCCTCTCCGAGGGCGACTTCGACCTGGTCATCTTCGGCTGGTCGGGCACGCCCGCGTTCACGACCGCGCCGCAGCAGTACTTCGGCTCCGACTCGTCCTCGAACTTCGGCAAGTACCGGCTCGACGGCCTGGACGAGGCGATCGCGAAGGTGCGCTCCACGACCGACATCGGCGAGGCCGCGCAGTTCGCGAACGACGTCTCGGCGATGGTCGTGCCGCAGGCGTTCACGCTGCCGATCTTCGACGAGCCGCAGTCGGTCGTCTACCTGAACGGCAACCTCGACGGGATCGTCCCCAACGGCAACAGCCAGGCGGGCCCGATGTGGAACATCCAGGAGTGGAAGCCCGCTTAGGCCAGGGGTTTCCGGCAGGGGCGGCCCGTTTCGGGCCGCCCCGTCTGCGTATCGGTCCGGTAACAATGCCCGCGCAACTTCGTACCGATGCGTTCCCTTCGCCACTGATGCGTGGCACTGTGGCACCCAACACTTGCCGAGCGGCCGCCTGGCCCCTCCGCCACACCCCTGACGGCGACGAAGCCCCAGCGGCGCATCGGGCGCACCCCTCGGCCGGACACCCTATGGAGGAGACACAGCAATGGCTTTGACTCGTAGAGCATTCGGCGGCCTGACCATCGGCGGGTCTTCCGCCCTCATGCTCGCCGCGTGCGGCGGCAACGACGATGAAGGCGGCAGCGAACGCGGCGGGGAACTGGTCTGGGCGGTCTCGTCCGGCTGGTCGGCCTGGAACCAGAACACCGGCACCGGCAACGCCTCGGCGACGAACATCGCCACCACCCCCATGAACCCGGTCGGCCAGGTCGGCTACGACTGGGACCCCGAAGGCAACGTCTTCTACGACGACGCGATCTTCGAAGGCGCGCCCGAGCTCCTCAACGAGGCGCCGATGCAGGTGCAGGTCACGCTCAAGGAAGGCGCGAAGTGGTCTGACGGCAAGCCGGTCCGCCTGGAGGACTTCATCTTCCAGTGGTACTCGACCTCCGGCGACCCGGCCCACGCCAACCAGGAGAAGGCCCTGCCCGCGGGCACCACCGGCGCGAACATCGCGAGCATCGAGGAGCCCGAGCCGGGCAAGATCGTGTTCACGTTCAAGGAGGGCACCACCGACCCCGAGTGGACCTTCACCGGCGGCGTCTACCTCCCGAGCCACTTCGCGGAGGAGAACGGCTTCGAGGCCTGGGCGACCGACCCCGAGATCATGGGCGACGCCATCAACTTCTTCAACGACGACCTGTGGACCGTCGTGCTCGGCGCCTACAAGCCCGTCGACTGGAAGGTCGGCGAGTACGTCGTCTACGAGCCCAACGAGAACTACACGGGTTCGACGCCGGCGTCGTACGACAAGCTCACCATGAAGGCCATCGAAGGCGTCGAGGCCCAGGTGACCGAGCTGCGCCAGGGCACCATCGCGGGCTGCTGGCCCAACGACTTCAGCCTCGAGATCATGCAGCCGCTCGACGAGCAGCCGGAGCTCAAGTACGAGGTCTACGCGGGCGCGACCTGGTCGCACTTCGACATGAACGTCAACAACGCGTTCCTCAAGGACGTGGCGCTGCGCCAGGCGGTCTTCACCGCCATCGACATCGAGGAGATCAAGGCCCGCGCCTTCCCGGGCACCGAGGCCCCGTGGCTCGGCAACCACTTCTTCACCGAGGAGAGCCCGTACTACCAGGACTACACCGGTCCCGCGAACTACGGCAAGGGCGACGTCGAGGCGGCCAAGACCATCCTCACCGGCGCGGGCTACACCACGAACGGCGACGGCAAGCTCGTCAACAAGGACGGCGACGTCGTGGCGTTCAACTTCCGCTTCGCGTCCTCCAACGAGATCCGCAAGCTCACCGGCGAGATCATCCAGGCCCAGCTCGTCGAGCTGGGCATCGACCTGGAGCTCAAGGGCTTCGGCGACGACGAGCTCTCCACGACCCTCTCCGGCGGCGACTTCGACCTCGTCGTCTACTCGTGGGTCGCGAACCCGTCGTTCACCACCTCGCCCGACCAGTACTTCTCGCCGGAGTCGGACTCCAACCACGGCGGCTACGACGACCCGGTCATCAACGAGCTGTTGCCGGGCGTCCGCAACACGCTCGTGCTCGACGAGGCCGCCGAGATCGCGAACCAGATCAGCGCCCAGGCCGTCGCGCAGGCGTACACCCTGCCGCTCTACAACAGCCCCATGGCGATCTTCTGGAACACCGAGATGGTCGAAGGCCCTGAGGTGAACCCGAACAGCCAGGCGTCTGCACTGTGGAACGTCCGCGAGTGGAAGAAGCCGTAGTCCCACATTCCAGGACGGGACGGGCGTGCGAAGCGGTATTCGATTCGACACCATCCGTCCTGATAATTCAGTGAATTCCCCCGTGGGGCCGATGCCACATCGGCCCCACGGTCCATGTTGCGCACAGGCTCCACGGCGCAAAGTCACGAATACATCACGAATAAACTCCAGTTGGGGCCTCGGCCATGTCAATCCGCTCACGTCTGTGCCAGTGTTTGTCCCAACACCGCCGGGGGCCCCTGAAGCCTTCCCCGATCCCGCACCCCGGGACACGAGGCATCGGCGCCTTCGTGAAGGCCCCTCGGCATCGACCTCTGGAGGAGAACAACCATGGCTCTGACCCGTAGAGCTCTCGGCGGCCTGACCATCGGCGGCACGGCCGCCTTCACCCTCGCCGCCTGCGGTGGCAACGAAGGCAACGGCGGCTCGGGCGCCAAGGAACTCATCTGGGCGATCCCCTCGGCGTGGGAGTCCTGGAACGAGAACACCGGTGCGGGCAACAACTCGTACGGCCACCAGGCCATGTTCCCGAAGACCTTCGGCCTGGACGGCAACTCCTCCGGCGACTTCGACGAGAACGGCGACTTCCACCTCAACGACGCCGTCTTCGCCGACGCCAAGGTGATCAACGAGCAGCCGTTCCAGGTCGAGTACACCCTGCAGGAGAACGCGCAGTGGTCCGACGGCAAGCCGATCCGCGTGGAGGACTTCATCTTCCAGTGGTACAGCATCTCCGGTAACCCCGAGCACGCCAACCAGGAGCAGGCCCAGCCCGCCTCCACCACCTACGGCTCCAAGATCGCCTCCATCGAGGCCTCCGACGCCGGCGTCGTCGTCACCTTCGTCGAGGGCCACCTCGACCCCGAGTGGCTCTACAGCCCCACCGTGTACCTCCCCTCGCACGTCCTCGAGGCCAACGGCTTCGAAGGCTGGCAGACCGACCCGGCGATCATGGGCAACGCGATCGAGTGGTCCGAGGCCAACCTGATCGACGTCGTCACCGGCCCGTGGAAGCCCGTCGACTCCAAGCTCGGCGAGTACGTCGTCTACGAGATCAACGAGAACTACCAGGGCTCGGTCAAGCCGACCGTCGAGAAGCTCACCATGAAGGTCGTCGAGGGCACCGAGGCCATCGTGACCGAGCTCCGCCAGGGCACCATCGCCGGCGCGTGGCCGAGCGAGTTCATGCAGGAGGAGTTCGACAAGGTCGCCGAGGACCCGAACCTGGAGCAGGCCGTCTACGAAGGCGGTGTCTGGATCCACCTCGACACCAACGTCAAGTCGGAGTTCCTGAAGGACCAGGCCCTGCGCCAGGCCGTCTTCACCGCCGTCAACGTCGCGGACTCGATCTCCCGCATCTTCCCCGAGACCGAGGTCTCCCAGCGCCTCAACCACTTCTTCGGCCAGAAGAGCGAGTACTTCGTCGACCACCTGAGCGCGACCGGCCAGGGCTCGGGCGACGTGGCCAAGGCCGCCGAGATCCTCACCGCCGCCGGCTACACCGGTGCGGCCGAGGGCGAGACGCTGAAGACCCCGGACGGCAAGGAAGTCAAGCTCGTCATCCGCTACGGCGAAGGCGACGCGGCCCGCACGACGATCTCCGAGCTCGCCCAGGCGCAGCTGGCGCTCATCGGCATCGCGCTCGAGCTCAAGGCCATCCCGGACGGCGAGCTCGGCACGGTCCTGACCGAGTCCGACTTCGACCTGGTCGTCTTCGGCTGGTCCGGCAGCCCGACCTTCGGCTCGGCCCCCGGCCAGTACTTCCTGACCGACGTCGCCTACGGCAACTACTCCTTCCCCGAGGTCGACGAGGCCATCGCGAAGGTGCAGAGCACGATCGACGTGGCCGAGTCGGCCGCTTTCGCCAACGAGGTCGAGGCCATCGTGGTCCCGCTCGCGCTGACGCTGCCGTTCTACGACGAGCCCCAGGGCATCGTCTGGAACCCGACCATCATCGACGGCGTCGTGCCGAACGGCAACAGCCAGGCCGGCCCGATCTTCAACGTGGTCGAGTGGAAGAACGCGTAAGGGCTCTCTGAGCTGAGCGGCGGGGCCTTCCGGGGCCTCGCCGCTTCCCGCTTTCAGGGGCCGTGTTTCGGCCGGGTCGCCCGGAGGTGACCGGCCGTCGACGCCCCGCCCGAACCCCTCTCCGCCTCCGGCCGCATCGGCGCGGCCGACCCGCCTCCCCCCGGGCGGGCGGCGGATCCTCCCTCCTCGGCGATGCTTGCGAGCCAAGGATTTGCGCTGGCAGACAGTGAATTTTCCACTTTCGGCCGCCATTCAGGGAATGAACATCACGGGAACGTAACGAACGAAACTCATCTCGTGTTCGGTTGTCCGAAACCCGGGATTCCCGTGGAAGGCTGTACCTCGCGTCACCCGACCGCCGCCCTGCTCCGCTCCCACCAGCGGACCCGGCGGCCCGGCCCGGAGCCACCGGCCCCACGTCGTTCCTCCCGCCGGAACGTCGGTGACGCAAACCTTCGAGAGGAACCATGAAGCGACACCACACCGCGGCCGTCGCCGCCCTCGCCTGCACCGCCCTGGTGCTCGCGGGCTGCGGGCAGGGCGACGAGACCACCTCGTCCAGCCTCGATGCCTGCCTCGACGACCCCGCGGGCTGCAACTCGGGCTCGCGCGCCGACGGCGGCGAGATCACCTGGGCCCTCGACGGCTCCTGGGGCACCTGGAACCAGAACACCTCTGAAGGCAACAACGCGTACGTGTCGATGGCGCTCGTCGGCGTCTGGCCCTACACCGGCCAGTTCGGCCCCGACGGCGAGTACATCGTCAACGAGGGCGTCTTCGCCTCCAACCCGGAACTCGTCAAAGAGGACCCGGTGACCGTGGAGTACACCCTCAAGAACGGCGCGAACTGGGGCGACGGCACCGACATCACCGTCGACGACTTCATCTACCACTGGTACGCCACCTCGGGCGACCAGGAGAAGTGCGAAGGCTGCGACCCCGCGAACATCACCCGCGGCTCGCAGGTCGAGGAGATCACCGGCGACGGCTCCAAGGTCACCGTGACCTACAAGGACACCTACCACTCCGCCGAATGGCAGTACGAGGAAGTGCTCTCCGAGCCCGCCCACGTCGCCACCGAGCAGGGCTTCGACTGGCAGAACGACCCGAAGGCCATGAAGGCCGCCGAGGACTACTTCTCCGAGACCGTCCCCACCTGGTCCACCGGGCCCTTCGAGATCCAGGACGCCAAGGTCGGCGAGCACGTCGTCTACGTGCCCAACGACGACTGGGCCGGGGACACCGAGGTGACCCTCGACAAGGTCACCTTCAAGGTCATCGACGGCCTGGAGAACATCGTCACCGCCCTGCGCAACGGCGAGATCGACGGCGCCTCGCCGTTCGCGGTCACCGCCGAGACCATCACGCAGCTCCAAGGCGCCGAAGGCCTCGAGTACGCGGTCGCGGGCGGGCCCTCGTGGGAGCACATCGACCTGAACACGAAGAACGAGTTCCTCTCCGACCCCGTGCTGCGCCAGGCCGTGTTCACCGCGATCGACATCGAGAACCTCATCTCGCGCACCTACGCGTACGTGCAGTCCGACATCCAGCGCAAGGGCAACCACCTCTTCCGCAACGGCTCGGAGTACTACACGGACTACTTCGCCGCCACCGGCCAGGGCACCGGCGACGTCGAGCTGGCCTACTCGATGCTCGAGGAGGCGGGCTACGAGCTCAAGGACGGCGTGCTCCACAACCCGGACGACGAGCCCGTCAAGCTCGACTTCCGCTACTCCGAGTCCAAGGAGAACCGCCGGATCACCGGCGAGCTCGTCCAGGCGAACCTCGCCGACCTCGGCATCGAGGTCGAACTGCGGTCGATCCCGGACGCCGAGCTCGGCGACGTGCTCGGCGGGGGCGAGTTCGACATGATCGCCTTCGGCTGGAGCTCCGACCCGCTGTTCGTCGCCGCCGCGTCCCAGTACTGGGAGACCGGCTCGGGCTCGAACTTCGGCGACCTCTCCGACTCCGAGCTGGACGAGCGCATCGCGCAGGTCAACGGCACCCTCGACATCGACGAGGCGGCCGGCCTCGCCAACGCCGCCGTCGAGCGCGTCGTCCAGAACGCCTATTCGCTCCCTATCGTGGACACACCGGTCGCGGTGATGGTCTCCGATAGGTTGGTGAACGTCCGCGACAATTGGGCGTCGCAGCAGCGGGCCGCGTACAACTTGGCCGAATGGGGGGTCGCTGCTGAGTGAGGCCGAGGAAGTGCAGTGAATTTGGAACAGTGGAGAAGCCGCGCCTCGGCGCGGACGGGCCGGTCGGCAGGCGAACCGGTCCACACCAGAGAAACCGTTAACGAGGCATTATGGTTGTATTCATAATCCGGCGCACCCTACTGATGATCCCGGTGCTGCTGGGAGCGACTATCTTGTGCTTTGTCCTGGTCGACGTCGTCAACGACCCCGTCCAGGACATGGTCTTCGAGATCCAGCAGTCCACCGGCGAGCCGGTGCCGCAGTCCACGGTCGACGCCCTCGAAGCGTCGCTGTACTACGACCGGTCCATCCCCGAGCGCTACTGGATCTGGCTCACCGGCATCGGTGACACCAACGGGGACATCGGCCTCCTCAAGGGCGAATGGGGCCCCTCCATCGAGGGCTCCGCCATGGACATCGGCTACGAGATCTCCACGCGCTTCTGGATCACGCTCCGGCTCGTGCTGTTCGCGACGCTCGCGTCCATCGGCATCGCCATTCTCTCCGGTGTCGTCAGCGCGGTCAAGCAGTATTCGCGCACCGACTACACGCTGACCTTCCTGGGCTTCCTGTTCCTCGCCATGCCGGTGTTCTGGCTCGGCTCGCTGTTCAAGGAAGGCGCGGTGCAGCTGAACAAGATCCTCGGCTCCACCGTCTTCCAGACGTACGGCTCGGGCACCACCGGCTTCCAGGGCAACGGCTGGGAGGTCTTCGTCGACTCCCTGCCCTACCTGATCGTCCCGACCCTCGTGCTCATGCTCGGCGGCTACGCGGCGATCTCGCGGTACCAGCGCGCCTCCATGCTCGAGGTCATGAACTCCGACTACGTGCGGCTCGCCCGCGCCAAGGGCGTGCGCAACCGCACCGTCATGCGCCGCCACGCCCTGCGCACCGCGCTCATCCCGGTCGCGACCTTCGCGCCGCTGGCCCTCTCCGGGGCGATGGGCGGCGCCATGGTCACCGAGTCGATCTTCGGCTGGCGCGGCCTGGGCGTGTACTCCCTGGACGCCATCCGGGCGGGCGACACCTTCGTCGTCATGGCCTACGTGCTCATCTCAGGCCTCGTCGTCCTCATCGGCGTCCTGATCTCCGACATCCTGTACGGCGTGCTCGACCCGAGGATCCGCTATGAGTAACACCGCATCGCCCCGCCTCGAAGCCGAGGCCATCACCAGCAAGGAACGCGGACAGTGGGAGATGGTGGCCCGCCGCTTCTTCCGCCACCGCGCCGCCGTCATCAGCCTCGTGATCTTCGTGATCATCGTGCTGTTCGCCTACCTCGGCCCCTTCCTGTGGAAGTGGGACTACAAGATCCACTCGGAGATCCCCTCGTGGGCCGCCCCGAGCCTGGACCACCCGTTCGGCACCGACAAGGCCGGGCGCGACATGCTCGGCGCGATGATGCAGGCGACCAAGCAGTCCCTGAACGTCTCGCTCGTCGTCGCCATCGGCTCCACGGTCATCGGCGCGCTCTACGGCGCCGTCGCCGGGTTCTACCGCGGCTGGGTCGACTCGCTCATGATGCGCTTCCTCGACATCATGTTCGTGATCCCGTTCCTGGTCATCACCGGCGCCATCGCCGGCGCGATCGACTCCAGCGTCCGCTGGTACCACATGGCCTTCATCCTCGCGATCTTCGGCTGGACCTCGATCGCCCGCGCCGTGCGCGCGGAAGTGCTATCCCTGAGGGAGAAGGAGTTCATCGAGGCCGCGCGCTCCGCGGGCGGATCGGACTGGCACATCATCGTGAAGCACCTGATCCCGAACACGATGAGCGTCATCATCGTCTCGGTGACGCTGCAGATCGCCTTCGCCATCCTGTCGGAGACGACCCTGTCCTTCCTCGGCCTGGGCATCCAGAGCCCCGACACGTCCCTGGGCCTCCTCATCGAGGCGGCGGGCGCGTCGGCGTTCAACGAGCACTGGTACCTGTTCTACATCCCCGGTGTCATGATCATCCTCATCGCGCTGACCATCAACTTCATCGGTGACGGCCTGCGCGACGCGATGGACCCGCGGCAGACGATGGTGAGGCGATAGCGATGTCGAACATCTCAGTGAGCACCAACGGCGCCAAGCGCACCACCGGCGCCAAGGGCGACTCCGTCCTCGAAGTGAAGGACCTCAACGTGTCCTTCCCGACCGAGGACGGGCTCGTCCACGCCGTCCGCGGCGTCTCCTACGAGCTGCGCCGCGGCCAGAGCCTCGGCATCGTCGGCGAGTCCGGCTCCGGCAAGTCGGTGACCTCCATGGCGATCATGGGCCTCCTGCCCAAGACCGCCCAGATCACCGGCTCCGCCAAGCTCGAGGGCGAAGAGCTCCTCGGTCTCGGCGACGCCGAGCTCTCCCGCGTCCGCGGCAAGAAGATCTCCATGATCTTCCAGGACCCGCTGACCAGCCTCAACCCGGTCTACACGGTCGGCTTCCAGCTGGCCGAGGCCATCCGCGTCCACTACACGGACATCTCCAAGGCCGAGGCGCGCAAGCGCTGCATCGACCTGCTCGACTCGGTCGGCATCCCGAACCCGCAGCAGCGGGTCGACGCCTACCCGCACGAGCTCTCCGGCGGCATGCGCCAGCGCGTGGTCATCGCCATCGCCATGGCGAACAACCCGGACGTCATCATCGCCGACGAGCCCACCACGGCCCTCGACGTGACCGTCCAGGCCCAGGTCCTCGAGGCCCTGGAGAAGGCCCGCGAAGAGGTCAACGCCGCGCTGATCCTCATCACGCACGACCTCGGGGTCATCGCCGGGCACACCGACGACGTCCTCGTCATGTACGCGGGCAAGCCGGTCGAGCAGGGCACCGTCGACGAGATCTTCTACGAGCCGCGCATGCCCTACACGCTGGGCCTCATCGGCTCGCTGCCGCGCATGGACGAGGACCGGGGCCACCGCCTCACCCCCGTCCACGGCACGCCGCCGTCGATGCTCAACCTGCCGCCGGGCTGCCCGTTCCGTCCTCGCTGCCCCATGCACCAGGACATCTGCGCCGAGGTCGAACCGGACCTGCTGCCGATCGGCCCCACCGGGCACGTCTCGGCCTGCCACTTCTCGGACCAGCTCGAGGGCAAGGCCCCCGACGACGTGTTCGCGCCCGTGGCCACCGACCTGTCGGTCGAAGCGGAAGTCGAAGCCGCCGAAGCCGAGGCCGCCGCGCTCCACGAGGAGGAGGACAAGTGAACGCCATGCTCGACACTCCGCAGACCGCGGCGAGCCCGGTCATCGCCGGGAAGAACCTGGTCAAGGAGTTCCCCGTGCGCTCCAAGGGGATCCTCCGCCGCAAGGTCGGCGCGGTCCACGCCGTCTCGGGCGTGAGCCTGGAGATCGGCCAGACCGAGACCCTGGCGCTCGTCGGCGAGTCCGGCTGCGGCAAGTCCACCACGGCGCGGCTCATGATGAACCTCATCGAGCCGACCTCGGGCGAGATCCTGTACGACGGCAAGGACCTCACGAAGCTCTCGCGTAACCAGATGCGGCCGATCCGCCGGGACCTGCAGCTGGTGTTCCAGGACCCGATGGCCTCGCTGGACCCGCGCATGACGGTCTTCGAGATCATCGCCGAGCCGCTGCGCGTGCACAACCTGTTCAAGAACGGCGGCCGCGACCGGGTCAACAGCCTGATCGAGATCGTCGGCCTGAACCCGGAGCACCGCAACCGGTACCCGCACGAGTTCTCGGGCGGTCAGCGCCAGCGCATCGGCATCGCCCGCGCGCTGGCCCTGCAGCCGCGCGTGCTCATGCTCGACGAGCCGGTGTCGGCCCTGGACGTGTCGATCCAGGCCGGCGTCATCAACCTGCTGGAGGACCTGCAGGACGAGCTGGGGCTGTCGTACCTGTTCGTCTCGCACGACCTTTCGGTGGTGCGGCACATCGCGGACAAGGTCGCGGTCATGTACCTCGGCAAGATCGTCGAGGAGGGGACGACCGACCAGCTCTTCGCCGGTCCGGCCCACCCGTACACGCAGGCGCTCATGTCGGCGATCCCGCTGCCGGACCCGCGCAAGGAGCGGACCCGCGAGCGCATCGTCCTCCAGGGCGACGTGCCGAGCCCGTCCAACCCGCCTTCGGGCTGCCGCTTCCGGACCCGCTGCCCGCTGTTCAAGCAGCTCGACGAGTCGCAGCAGGCCAAGTGCATCGACGTCGAGCCGCTCCTGCGGTCCGACCACGCGGGCCTGACCCGCGCGGCGTGCCACTACGCGGAGCCCAAGCAGCTCGTCTAGCGAACGCAGTACCGGGCCGCCCCACTTCGGTGGGGCGGCCCGTCTCTTTTCCGGTGCTCGTCTCGCGGGCCCTCGCCCGCGGGTGCGAGACTTCGGCCATGACTGCTGCCAAAGCCACCGTCACCGCCCTCCTCGCCGAGCTCGGCGACCGCTGGGAGACCCGCGAGAAGATCGCCGCCGCCCGCGAGCGCCTCATCGCCGACCTCCCCGGCTGGAAGCAGCCCGCGGCCTACGGGCTCGGGATCTACGACGTCTCCGGCGAGCTGGTCTTCGGCCGCAAGAACGTCGGGGAGCACCCGCTTCCGGCGGTCGTGATGGCCACCGTCCTGGGCCACCGGGGCGGCTCGGAGTCGTACGCGGTGAACGCCGCGACCCTGCAGCAGGCGATCCGCCTGCTCGAACCGGCCGGGGCGTGCCGGGACTACGACCACCCGAACCTCGCGGACTGGAAGAAGGTCCTCCAGGTGCTGGGCCGGGACCGGCAGGCCGAGGCGAAGATGGTGTTCGTGGCCGACTTCGACGACTGGCGCGACAACGACGACGTCGACGACCTCTGCGAGGCCGTCTACTACGACTCCCGCAGGAACGCGAAACCGGGCCGCGGCTGAGAGTCCCGCGGCCCGGCCTTCAAGTGACCCGGTCAGTCGACGTAGTAGCTCTGCAGGCAGCCGACGTGCGCGAAGCCCCAGGTGTCGTTCCAGTCCACGACGATCCACACCTTCGACCAGGACCCGCACGTCTTGTGCGCCCCGCCGTCGGTGAACGGCGCGCACCACGACCCGTCGACCCAGGTCCCCGCCGGGATCTTCGGACCGATCTGCCCGGCGGTCGCGCTCGGGTACTCGCGCACCACGGTCGCGGTGCTGAACGCGGCGCTGCAGTACACGCTCTCGGAGTCCGACGCGAGCGTCAGCGGCGCTTCGGACGCGACAGGCTCTTCGGCGGACACGGGCGCGGCCCAGGCCGCCCCGATCGCGATGGCAGCGGCCGCACTGGCCAGGATTCGTCGCATTTGACCACCTCACTGTGAGACGACGATGACGACTCATGCTCGCAGCGGAAACCCCTCCGAGCGGCCCGAATCGGCCCTGCCGGGTTTGTCGGAAAGACGATAGGGGCCGGGTTCGCGATTCGGCCGCCACCAGCAGATTCGAAGGTCCCGCTTCAAGCAGTCAGCGACGAAGAGGCAGAGGAGGAGTGAGGCCAGGACTGCGGCCCCGAGGCCCGACCGGGCCTCGGTTCAACCTCGCAGCGACAAAGAGGTAGGCGGGGGCGGGCCCTGGACTTCGGCTCCCCGGTCCGGTCGGGCCCTGCTTCAAGCGGGCAGCGACAACGAGGCAGGGGAGGAGCGGGGCCCGGATTCCGGCCCTCGGACCGATCCGGTCGCCCTTCAAGCGGGCAGCGATAGGAAGGTGTCGGGCGGGGCGGGGACTGTGGCTTCCCGGTCTGGCGGGGCCGCGCTTGGAGGCCGTTCCCGACCCTGGACATGCTGAGGGGCCCGGTCCCCCTTGGGAATCGGGCTGCGCTGGCCTTGACCGCGCTCCCTCAGCAGTCGCCCGCTGAGGGCAGGATAAGAAGGGCGGATCGCCCGGATCCTCCCGGAGGACCACCGGTACGAGGGCAGGCTTCGCCACCGTGCTTGGTTCGACCACCCTGCAGGCCTTCACTTCTGCGGCCTGCTCCTCTCGAAGACTCGTCCGGGCCCGAGTGATGCTCGCTTCCATGTTCTTCTGGGCGAACCAGTTCGCATAGTCGTCAAGCTGCCGCTTCAGGCCCCGGGAGAACTCCTCGCTCACCTGGCCACTGGGCAGGTCGGCGTCGGCATCCCACTCGGCATCCGTTGCACCGGTGCGGATGTGCCTGATCGATGCCTTGCCAGGGCCCGTCTTCGTAATGCTCCAAGTGTCCAGGTGAATCCTGGAGTGATGGAACCTGCACAGGAGGATCAGGTTCTCAGCGGAGGTCGCGCCCCCGTCTGCCCAATGCACTACGTGGTGCGCCTCAGTCCAGGAGATCGGAGCCCGACAGCCCTGCCAAGCGCAGCCCTCGGGTTGTTCGAGTTCGAGCTTGTGGCGGAGGGCGACGTTGGGGAGGCGCTTGGCTCGGCCCAGTTCGATCGCTTCGCCTGTGCTGTAGTCGAAGACCGAGGGGATGACCCCGGCTTCGCAGGCGAGGAGGCGGGCCTTGGCGACGGAGATCGTCTTGCCGTCGAGCTTGGCGAGCCGCCCGGTCTTGTCGCCGCGAAGGGTCTCGATGTCGCAGGTGAGGTTCAGAGTGGCGGTATGGCCGTGCCGCCTGGGGGCGTCAGGAGAGGTGCCGTAGGCCGCTGCCATCTGGTGCAGGGCTTCGGCGTTGCGGCCGGAGACGCGGGGGAGCAGACCGTCTGCGTCGGCCTCGTCCTGGCGGGGAGGGGGGACGGCGGTCTTCAGGGCGTTGCTGATGAGCTGCCCGGTGTCGTCGGTCAGGAGGCCTTCGATGTCCCACATGCCGTCTGGGCGCTGGTTGACTTCCAGCCAGGCCAGGGACTGCTGGCTCAGTTCGTCGAGCAGGGACTGCTGGTCGAAGAGCTCGGCGCAGATGCGGTCCAGGTGCTCGGCGAGTTCGGAGCGGGTGGAGTGGATGCAGTACTCCCGGATCAGTTCCTCGGAGGTGTTGCAAAGCGTTGGGCTGTAGGGGGATTCGACCGGGCTAGGGTACGGAGCCCGGGCGTGCACGGCCAGGCCTTCCCGCTCGATGCGGCGCATCGCGTAGGCGATGGCGTCGATGCGGGCGGCCCCTGCGAGGGCGGCCTCGGTGAGGTGCTTGAACTTCGGGGCGAGGCGGGCGATGGAGGCGATCTGGCCGGCGCAGGCCTCGTTGAGATTGAAGGATTCCTTTATCCAGTCGCGAATGCCGGAGAAGCCGTCGCATTCCTTGTGGAGCCCTTGAGAGGTGTAGGCGATCACTGCTTGCAGGAGATTTGCCTCGACTGCGCAGAGCTGCGAGGTGAGGTTGTCGATCCGGGGGCGCAGGGCTTGTGCTTGTGAGTTTCGGTCTGTGCCATTCATCCTGCTCACCCCCTCGGGAGTTATCCGATTGTCGCGTTGGCTGTTATATGTCAATGATATCGAACAGGGGTTCTAGTGTCATCACCCAGACGGGTGAATTAATGTCCATGATGGATATGAGGATTATTCGCGACGGACCGACACGGACCCCGAAGCCGAAGTGGGAGAGGCGGATCATGCTGCCTCTTCGTCGCCGCCCGATTGAACCTTGTGTACTGACAGGCGAGAGCCGAAGTGGGACAATGGAAGCACTCCCACTAGTCGGCGCCGCTTGAACGCCAAGGGAAGTGGACCGCTCACTGTCGGGATCACGACACTTCGATGTTCCCTCAGGTGAGGGCCGCTGTCCCCGCAACTAGGGGGACCATCGGACCCGGATTCCCGCTAGCGTGTCAGTACACGGGCCCGAGTGGTGGAATCTGGTAGACACAGTCGGCTTAAAACCGGCCGTCGTGAGACTTGCGGGTTCAAATCCCGTCTCGGGCACGGGCGGCGACGCGGGCGGGCGACAGGTGGGGGCGCCCGGTCCGCCCGGCCGATGGCCCGATCGGGTTGAGGCTGTTGACTGTTCGTGGGAAGCCGTGCTATCCAATACCTGAGCATTGGTACCATTCTGTCGAGCCAGCCCGCTTTGGTTCCCCAGATCCCCGTTGCGCTGCAATAGTTCTGAATCTTTCCGATTTCACGGTGTCGATAGGCCTGTGTCGTAAGGATGGCGATGCCCGAAACATCTCGGACCACTACCCAGACCTATCAGCCGGAAGCACCCCACGCTCCCGACCCCGCCGGGCCCGACCTCAAGGCCCGCCTGCTCCGTCTGGGCCTCCTGCCCTTCTGCGCCGCCGTGCTCGCCGGCGCCGGCGTCGCGGTCTTCCTCGCCCAGGGCCAGTCCGACCTGGCGCCCGTCGTCTACGGCTCCGCCGCGGTCCTGTTGCTCATCGTCGGCTACCTGACCCTGATGTCCGCCACCAAGATCGACGCGGACCTCGGCCGCCGGATCGGATCCGTGCGACGCTCCACTGTGGAGACGCATTACAAGGTGTGGCAGGCCCTCGACGACCTGCAGCGCTCCAGGCCCGTCGAGCAGCGCTGGTCCGTGCCGCTCCCCTCGGGCGGGGAGATCGCCGCGACCACCGACGAGGCCATCAGCCAGCTCGCGGACGAGACGCGCCACCTGCGTTCCGCCGCAGAGGCGATCGTCGTGCGCGGCATCCCGGCCGTGCAGCCGCCGCGGGTCGTCGCCCCGCCGCCGCAGCGGCCCGTGTCGCCTCCGCCCGCCCCGGCCGTGCTCAACGCGCAGGCCAAGGTCGGGATCTTCGTGAGCCTCGCGCGCCGCATCCAGCCGCTGGTGCACAAGGAGATCATCGAGCTCGACCACCTGGAGAAGCAGGTCGAGGACCCCGACCTTTTGAAGGGGCTCTTCCTGGTCGACCACCTGGCGACCCGCATCCGCCGCCACGCCGAGAACCTCGCGGTGCTCGGCGGCGCCACCCCGCACCGGCAGTGGACCCGCCCGATCAACGTCTACGAGATCCTGCGCTCCGCAGTGTCCGAAGTGGAACAGTACGCGCGGGTGAAGCTCGTCCTGCCGATCAAGGGCACCGTGCAGGGCCACGCCGTCGCCGACCTCATCCACCTCGTCGCCGAGCTCGTGGAGAACGCGACCGTGTTCTCCGACCCCAACACCACGGTCCTCATGCGTGTCTCCCGCGTCCGCACCGGCCTGGCCGTCGAGGTCGAGGACCGCGGCCTCGGCGTCGACCAGGGCGAGCGCGACAAGTTCAACCGGATGCTCGCCGACCCCGAGGGCACCGACCTCGCCGCCCTCCTGGAGGACGGCCGCATCGGCCTCTACGTCGTCGCCTCCATCGCCCACCAGCACCGCCTCACCGTGCAGCTGCAGGGGAACATCTACGGCGGCACGCAGGCCATCCTCATCATCCCCGAGGAACTGCTCGGCGACCTCCCCCAGATGCCCGAGATCGCCGCGCCCGAACCCGTCGCGCTCCCCGCCGCGCCGCAGCCCGTGCCCCCGCCGGTGCAGCTGCCCGCCGTCCAGATGCGCGCCCTCCCCACCGCGGGCACCGGCCACCACTCCGGCGCGATCCCCCGCATGGACCCGGCCCGGGCCGACCTCCAGGCCACCGCCGAGATGCCCGCCATCGACGAGCCCCGCGGCGACCGCCCCGACCTCCCCAAGCGCCGCAAGCAGTCCCACCTCGCCCCCCAGCTCCGCGACACCACCCCCCGTCCGGGCCAGCGCGCCCCTGAAGCAGGCCACGACCCCGGCCTGATGAAGGCCTTCCAGCAGGGCCAGCACCGCGCCGCCGAACTTCCGGTCCCCACATCGGAACACCCAGTCCAGCCGAAGAATGAGGAGGCCTGATGGCAGGCGAAGAGGCGGCAACCGATCTGAGCTGGCTGCTGGCGAGCCTGGTCAAGAAGGTCCCGCACGCCCGGAGCGCCCTCCTGCTGTCCTCGGACGGCATGAAGAAGGCCCACCACGGGCTCAGCGTCGACCAGGCGGACCAGCTGTCGGCGATCGCGTCGGGCATGTTCTCGCTGGCGCGCAGCGCGGGGGCGCAGTTCGGGTCGAACGGCCCTGTGCGCCAGGTGATCGCGGAGCTCGACGACACGTTCCTGTTCGTGTCGACGGCGGGCTTCGGCGCGGTCCTGGCCGTGACCACGGACCGAGAGGCCGACCCGGGCACGGTCGGCTACGAGATGTCGGTGCTCGTCAAGAGCGTCCGGCCGCATCTGGAGACGCCGATGCGCCAGGCCTACGCCGCCCAAAGCTGATGCCCGGTTTCGAGGAGGAGCGCTTGCTGGACGACGCGGCCGGGCCGCTCGTGCGCCCGTACACGGTGAGCGGCGGGCGCACGAACCCGACGGCCGACTTCGACCTCCTGTCGCTGGTGAAGTCGACGGGCCGGATGCGCCCCTCGCAGCTGGAGGCGGAGCAGGCGGCGGTGCTCCTGCTCTGCCACGAGCCGGTGTCGGTCGCGGAGATCGCCGCGCACCTGCGCCTGCCCGCGATGGTCGTCAAGGTGCTCCTCTCGGACCTCGTCGAGTACGGCGCGGTGACCGCGCACGCTCCCGAGGCCGCCCTCGACCCCACGGACCTGAACCTTCTGGAGGCACTCCTCAATGGCCTACAACGGCGACTCTGACAGGGCGCCCGCACAACCCGTCCCGACCGCGATCAAGCTCCTCGTCGCGGGCGGGTTCGGGGTCGGCAAGACCACGTTCGTCGGCTCGGTCTCGGAGATCGAGCCCCTGAGCACCGAGGAGACGATCACGACCGCGTCGATCGGCGTGGACGACCTGACGGGCGTGGGCGCGAAGACGACCACGACGGTGGCGCTCGACTTCGGCCGGATCACCCTCGACTCGGACCACATCCTGTACCTGTTCGGCACGCCCGGGCAGGACCGGTTCTGGTTCATGTGGGACGAGCTGTCGGACGGGGCGTTCGGGGCGGTGGTCATGGCGGACACGCGCCGCTTGGAGGACTGCTTCAACGCGCTCGACTTCTTCGAGCGGCGCAAGACGCCGTTCGTGGTGGCGGTCAACGTGTTCGACGACGCGTTCCGCTACGACCCCGAGGAGGTGCGGGACGCCTTGGACCTCGCGCCGCACGTCCCGATCGTCTCCTGCGACGCCCGCGACCCCCGTTCCGCCACCCTGGTGCTGGTCACCCTGACCCGGCACCTCATCTCGACCGCCACCACGGTCGTCCGACAAGGAGTACAGCAATGACCGATCTGGAGCACGAGTTCCGCCTCACCATCACCCCCAGCGACCCGGACGGTTCGAAGCGGGCCGCGAAGCTGCAGTACTGGGGCGCGCTGCCGGAGGCCGACCCGGAGTACGACGACGTGGCGAAGGAGCTGCTGGAGCTGACGGGCGCGACCTGGTCGGGGGTGAACTTCGTCGGCGAGGGCCAGGCCCAGTTCTTCCCGGGCATCGCGGGTCCGGGAACGGAGTCCGTGGACGGCAAGGAGCCGGAGATCGGGCGGGAGATGCCGGCGGAGGCCGGGTACTGCGTGCACGTGGTGGCGCGGGAGAAGGCCATGGCGCTCAACAACGTCCTGGACTACTCAAGGTTCGCGACGAACCCGGTCGTGGACGCGCTGGGGATCCGCGCGTACATGGGCGCGCCGCTGGTCGACAGCGACGGGCACACGATCGGCACGGTGTGGGTGATCGACAACAAGACGCACGAGTGGACGCAGGACGACGTGGACGCGATGAAGGCGGTCGCGGCGCGCGTCATGAAGCGCATCGAGGAGCGCAAGCCGCGCTAGGGAGTCTTGACCTCGGCTTTGTGAAGCCGTTATGTTCAGTTGACCCGGGCGCAATCGTCCCATGATTGGATCACGATCGGGCGATTGCGCCCTCGTCTTCCCCTGAGCCCCGTCAAGCCCCATGGAGAGCAATGAAGCCCAGACACAAGCGCCTCGCGGCGGCGGGCGCCGCTGCCGCGCTCGCCGCGACCACGCTCGCCGTCGGCGCGTGGTCGGCCAACGCCGGACAGCAGAGCCACGGCCGCGACATCGACCTGCAGCTCCTCGCGATCAACGACTTCCACGGGCACGTCGCGGCCGAGACCAGCGACACCTACCCGGTGGACGGCGTGAACGTTCCCGCCGGCGGCGCCGAGTACCTCGCCACCCACCTGGAGCAGGCCCGTGAGGGCGAGCGCTACTCGACCACTGTGGCCGCGGGCGACCTCATCGGCGCGAGCCCGTTCATGTCGGCGATCTTCGACGACGAGCCCGCGATCGAATCGCTGAACGAGATGGGCGTCGAGGTCTCCTCGGTCGGCAACCACGAGTTCGACGCCGGGTTCGACGAGCTCAACCGGATCATCGAGGGCGACGAGGACTTCGAGGGCGCCGACTTCCCGTACCTCGGCGCGAACGTCGTCGACGAGGCCACCGGCAAGACCGTCCTGGACCCGTACTGGGTCAAGGACTTCGGCCGCGGCGTCAAGGTCGGCTTCATCGGCATGACCCTCGAGGGCACCGGCGACATCGTCTCCAAGTCCGGCATCGAGGGCCTCGAGTTCCTCGACGAGGTCGAGACCGCGAACAAGTACGCGCAGGAGCTCAAGCGCAAGGGCGTCAACTCGATCGTCGTGCTCCTCCACGAAGGCGGCGTGCCCGTCGCCGAGGACACCGGCCACGAGTGCGAGTCCCTCGACGGCTCCGGCGTCGGCATGTCCGGCCCCATCGTCGACATCGCCGAGAACATGACCCCGCTCGTCGACATCCTCGTCACCGGCCACACCCACCAGGAGTACGTGTGCTCCGTGCCGGACCCGAAGGGCAACCCGCGTATGGTGACCTCCGCGTCCTCCTACGGCCGCGTGTTCACCCAGATCGACGCGACGTACGACCGCCGTACCAAGGACATCGTCCGCTCCTCCGTCACCGGCTCCAACACCGTCGTCACCCGTGACGTCGAGGCCGATGGCGACCAGACCGATATCATCGCCGAGTACGGCCCCGCCGCCGAAGAGGCCGGCGGCCGCGTCGTCGGCTACCTCGCCGAGGACATCAAGCGCGGCGCGACCCGCGCCGAGGAGTTCCCGCTCGGCAGCCTCATCGCCGACGCGCAGCTGTGGAACACCGCCAGCGCCGACACCGGCGGCGCCGAGATCGCGCTCCTCAACCCCGGCGGCGTCCGCGACGACCTCATCCACGCCGAAGGCGTCCCCGGCGAGGTCTCCTACCGCGAGGTCTTCGACGTGCAGCCGTTCAACAACTACGTCGTCACCCTCGACCTGACCGGCGAGCAGCTCCTGCAGGTCCTCCAGCAGCAGCTGCCGATCCCGGGCGGACGCCAGACGACCCTGTTCATGCAGGTCTCCGAAGGCTTCACGTACACATGGGACAAGACGAAGACCGGCACCGACCAGATCGTCGCCGACTCGCTCATGCTCAACGGCCAGCCGATCGTCGCCGACCAGACCTACCGGGTCACGACGAACTCGTTCCTCGCCGAGGGCGGCGACTCGTTCACCGCGTTCCTCGGCGGCACGAACAAGCTGTTCGGCGAGCTCGATGTGGACGCCTTCGAGGACTACATCACCGAGTTCGGAACCGCTGCGACGCCGCTCGAAGCGCCGGAGCTCGGCCGGGTCACGATCATCAAGTAGTTTCCTGAGTACATTCACAGGGCACATTTACGGCTCGCAAGCAGCGCCGAGAGCGGCGGAGCAGGGAATGCTCCGCCGCTGTGTCGTGTTTCCGGTGATGACCGGATAGGCTGAAAGACACCCTTAGAACTCCAACGGAGGACGGACCGCAGGTCATGGCAATGCAAAGCAGGAACTCATCCCTTCGCAACATGGTGAAGACCCAGTACAACGAGCAGCACATGGGTGCCGCGTACGGGCCTTACGGGCAGATGACCCAGGCGCCGCAGGCCGAGACCATGAAGATCGACGACGTCATCGTGCGCACCGTCGCTCTCGTGGGCGCGACCTTCGTCGCGGCCATGCTCACCTGGGGCATGTACGCCAGCGGCGACAGCTCTCAGCTGGGTACGGCCGGGCTGCTGATGACGCTCGGCTCGGTCGTCGGCATCGGCGTCATGATCTTCTCGATGTTCAAGCCGATCACGAACCCGTTCGTGGCCTTCGCGTACGCGATCGGCCAGGGCTTCCTCCTCGGCGGCGTCTCCGCGATCTTCGAATCGCGATTCCCCGGCATCGTCGTGAACGCCCTCCTCGGCACGGTCCTGGTGTTCGCGGGCATGCTCGCGCTCTACAAGTTCCGCATCCTCAAGAACTCCCCGATGTTCACCAAGGTCATCGTCGGCGCCGGTTTCGGCATCGCGGGCCTGCTCCTCGTGAACTTCGTCGCGAGCCTCTTCAGCGTCAACCTCGGTCTGTTCGCCTCCCCCGGCGGCGACCCGACGACCCTCCAGTGGATCATCGCGATCGCGCTGACCCTGTGGGCCGCGTTCTCGTTCATCCTCGACTTCGACATGATCGAGTACTCCGCCGCGCACGGCGCCCCGAAGAAGTACGCCTGGGCCGGGGCCTTCGGCCTCACCGCGGGCCTCATCTTCCTGTACTGGAACCTGCTGCGCCTGCTCTCGTACTTCCAGGGCGAGTAGCGCATTTGAGCACCGAACTCGAGCGGGCGATCGGGCGTGTCGTCGAAGGCACGCGCCACTGGTCGCCCGCTCGCTGGTCTTCCAAGGCAGAGCCGATGCACGCCCTCGTGCAGCGCCTCGCCGACCTCACCGCCGACGCCGAGGGCCGGCCGCGCCGCGCCGTCCCGCGCCTGCCGAACGACATGAACCTGCCCGACCAGCTCCAGGTCATCGGCCTCGACCTCCTCGAAGCCGAGCTCACCGAAACGCAGCGCGCGCAAGCCGAAGCCGCGGTCCAGAGGGCCCGCGCGGCCCTCTTCTAGTTCCAGTCGGCCATCAACAGCGCCGCGTCGTCCAACGCCTCGACGAGGTTGTCCGACTCCCAGCGCAGGACGCTCCGCCTCGTGCGCGTGTCCCGGTCGTCGACGGCCGCGAGCCGCAGGTCGAGCCGGTGCGCGGCCGCCCCCAGGTCGATGCCGCGCGGCGGCGCGACGCCCCGCGCCAGCGCCGCCAGCCGCAGGTAGGCCGTGTCAAGCGAGTCCGCGAACGCGTCGACTCCCGCGAGCCCCTTCGCCTCCTCGTCGCGGCCGAGCGTCGCGTTCACCGCCACCAGAGCCCTTCCCGCCCTTGACAGGGCCGCTTCCGCGCCGAGCGCGTCGGCCGAGAGCGGGCCCGGCCCGGCGACCGGTTCGGCCTTCGCCTGGTCGGCCGCGCTGGTGAGCGCGGCGCGGCGGGCCCGGATGCGGTCGATCGCGGCGTGCATGACCTTCCGGTCGTAGTCGGCCGGGTGCGCCTGCCGGTCGAGGGAGAGGCGCGCGTAGTCGCGGTAGGCGTCGACGAGGTCCCCGAGGAGGTCGCCGAGGCGGCGGGTCTGCCAGGTGGGGACGAGCGTGTAGAAGCCGATCGCGAGTGCGGCGCCGACGAGGGTGCACAGGCCCCGGTCGAACGCGGCGGCGACCGGGCTCTCGCCGGAGAGGTCGATCTGGAACACGGTGAATCCGGAGACGGCGGCGGCGAACACGAGCATCGACACCGGTCGCGTCAGGTACGCGATGAGCGCGTAGGCGAGCACGATGAGGCTGAGCCACAACTGGTCCTGCGGCAGCAGCAGTCCCAGGAGGGAGGCGAGGACGACGCCGCCGGTGGTGCCGACGGCGCGGGTGACGCCGCGGGTGAGCGTCCCGGCGAAGTCCGCTTGGAGGACGAGCCATGCGGTGAGCGGGATCCAGTAGCCGTGGCCGGTCGGCCAGGCGAGGCCGATCGTCATCGCCAGGGCGATGACGCCGGCGCGGCGCAGCGCGTGGTGGATCACCGGGTCGCGGCGGTGGAGCCGGGCCCGGAGCTGGCCGACGGCCTGGCGGGCGGTCGAGGTGGCGTGGGCGAGCGCGGGGTCGGCGACGACGTCGTCGCCGCCTGCGGTGATGCGTTCGGCGAACCCGCCGGTCTCGTGGAGGGTGCGCAGGAGCCCGCCGATCTCGGTGGGCATGGTGCCGGTGGAGGTGGCCATGGGGTTCTGGGAGAGGCCGTCGAGGAGGGCGTCCCAGTCGAGTTTCACCTGGGCGCGGGAGGTGATCTGCTCGGCGAAGTGGTTGAGGAGCCGGGCGGTGAGTTCGAGGGCTTCGGAGTAGAACTCGACGGTGTCGCGGTCCTGGGCGTCGGCGCGGGCGCGCGCGGAGGCGGTGCGGCCGATCGCGGTCGACACGGCGTACAGCTGGCGGCGGGCTTCGAGGATCGCGGCGGGCAGGGCGCGGCGGCGGTCGAGTTCCTGCGCGGCCTCGAAGAGCGGTTCGGTGCGGAACGGCGCGTCGGGGTCGGCGGCGAGCGCGTCGGCTTCGGCGGCGAGGGCGAGCCAGGCGTCGGCGAGGGTGCGCCGGTCCTCGGCCCACCGGAAGTACGGGGGCAGGAGCGCGGTGAGGGCCTGGACGGCGCCGCCCGCGGCGACGGCGAGGGCGGCGAGGAGGATGCTCGTGCCCGCGGTGAGGTGGTCGGCGAGGAAGAACATGATGCCGGACACGGTGAAGGTGACGCCCGCGATGTGCGTCACGGAGCCGATGAACGTGAGCGTGAACGCGTAGGCGGCCGCGGCGGCGATGAGGACGATCGGCTGGTCGATCGCGCCGAGCACGACGCCGAGGGCTCCGGCGGCGCCGACGAGGAGCGGCAGGGCCGGTCCGGTGCGGGTGCCGGGGGTGAGCATGGCGACGCCGCCCAGCCAGGCGCCCATGATCGCTGCCTGGCCCCAGTGCGGGTGGTCGAGGAACGCGACGGCGGCCATGGCGACGGCGATGCCGAACGCGGCGCGCACGGCGAGGACCGGCACGGCCTCGCCCGGGGTCCATGACCGCAGGTCCCGGCCGACCCGGCGGAACGATTCGCGGACCCCAGGGTTGAGCACGTCATGAGCTTAGGCGGTGCGGGGCGTCCGCGGCGGGGCCGTGCCCGGTCGCGAACGCCCCACACCGGCTGCCGCGCCTTCTCGTGTGAGGCGGGCTACCGGTTACGCTGGTGGCATGCGACAAACGGTGCTGGTGGTCGACTTCGGGGCCCAATACGCGCAGCTCATCGCGCGCCGCGTACGCGAAGCCAACGTCTACTCGGAGATCGTGCCCTCCTCGATGCCCGCGAGCGAGATGCTCGCCAAGGAGCCGGCGGCGATCATCCTCTCGGGCGGTCCTTCGAGCGTGTACGCCGAAGGGGCCCCGCAGGTGGAGCGCGCCCTCTTCGAGGCGGGCGTGCCCGTCCTCGGGATCTGCTACGGCTTCCAGGCCATGGCCAACGCCCTCGGCGGCACGGTCGCCAAGACCGGCCTGTCGGAGTACGGCGGGACCGAGCTCGACGTGCTGTGCCCGTCGAAGCTGCTGGAGGGCCTGCCCGAGCACCAGTCGGTGTGGATGAGCCACGGCGACTCGGTCACCGAGGCCCCCGCCGGGTTCGAGGTCGTCGCCCGCACCGCCGGTGCGCCGGTCGCCGCGTTCGAGAACCTCGAGTCGCGCCTCGCGGGCGTCCAATACCACCCCGAGGTGGCCCACACCCCGCACGGCCAGGCCGTCATCCGCCACTTCCTGCACGACATCGCCGGGATCAAGCCGAACTGGACGAACTCGGCGATCATCGACGAGCAGGTCCAGGCCATCCGCGAGCAGGTCGGCGACAAGCGCGTCCTGTGCGCCCTCTCCGGCGGCGTCGACTCCTCTGTCGCGGCGGCCCTCGTGCACCGCGCGATCGGCGACCAGCTCACGTGCGTGTTCGTCGACCACGGCCTGCTCCGCGCGGGCGAGGCCGAGCAGGTCGAGAAGGACTATGCGCAGCTCACCGGTATCGACGTGCGCGCCGTGGACGTCTCCGAGCAGTTCCTGGCGGCCCTGAAGGGCGTCACGGACCCGGAGGAGAAGCGCAAGATCATCGGCCGCGAGTTCATCCGCACCTTCGAGGCCGCCGCCCGGGAGATCGCCGAGGAGCAGGGCATCGACTTCCTCGTCCAGGGCACCCTGTACCCGGACGTCGTCGAGTCCGGCGGCGGCACCGGCACCGCCAACATCAAGTCCCACCACAACGTCGGCGGCCTGCCCGACGACCTCCAGTTCGCGCTCATCGAGCCGCTGCGGACCCTCTTCAAGGACGAGGTCCGCGCGATCGGCCTCGAACTGGGCCTCCCTGAGGCGATGGTGTGGCGCCACCCGTTCCCCGGCCCCGGCCTGGGCATCCGCATCGTCGGCGAGATCACCCGCGAACGCCTCGACCTGCTCAAGGCCGCCGACGCGATCGCCCGCGCCGAGCTCACCGCCGCCGGGCTCGACCGCTCCGTGTGGCAGTTCCCCGTGGTGCTCCTCGCCGACGTCCGCTCCGTGGGCGTCCAGGGCGACGGCCGCACCTACGGCCACCCGATCGTGCTGCGCCCGGTCTCCTCCGAGGACGCGATGACCGCCGACTGGTCCCGCCTGCCCTACGAGCTGCTCGCGAAGATCTCCACGCGCATCACCAACGAGGTCGCCGACGTCAACCGCGTCGTCCTCGATGTGACCAGCAAGCCCCCGGGGACCATCGAATGGGAATAGTCATTCTGTGATCACGCCGTACAGTTGAGGGATGCAATTCCGGATAGCTGCGTACGGGGAGGTCCGTGACGAGAACGGCCGGGTCCTGCTGACGAGGCGGACCCGCGGACGCGAAGCGGGCCCCTGGCACCTGCCGGGCGGCGTCATCGACCACGGCGAACCCCCGAAGCGGGCCGCCGGGCGCCTCGTCGGCGAGCACACCGGCTACGAGGTCGCCGTCGGCGCTCCCCTCGAAGCCGTCGCCGTCGCCAGGCGGGGCGTCCACACCAACGCGATCATCTACACCGCCACCGTGACCAGCGGCCCCGGCGGCGACTTCGACGGCGACGCCGCCGAATGGGTCGAACCGGCCCGCGCGGCCGCCGAATCCCATTCGCCGTTCGTCTCCGCGTGCCTGCACCTCGCCGACGACCGGCTCGCCGGACGCGTCGACAAGGCCCCCCAGGAGACGCGCCCTGTGCCGCCCGCGAAGGCCAAGAAGGGCCGCCGCAGGCGCGGCCAGCGCTTCGGCGCGTACGGGGTCGTCGCCGACGGCGACGGCCGCATCCTCCTCGCCCGCATCGCCGAGGGCTACCCCGGCGGCGGGACCTGGCACCTGCCCGGCGGCGGCGTCGACTTCGGGGAGTCGCCGACGGCGGCCGTCTCCCGCGAGATCTACGAGGAGACCGGCCAGGAGGCGAAGGTGGGCGAGCTGCTCAACGTGACGTCATTCCGGCACCGCCGCGCGATCGGCCCCGAGGGCTACCCGCTGGACTGGCACGGGGTGCGCGCGATCTACTCCGCGACCGTCCCCGACCCGTCCGCCGCGCAGGTGGTCGAGGCCGCGGGCGGCTCCACGAGCGAGTCCCGCTGGTGGAATGCGGACGCCCTCGACGACCTGCCGCTCTCGGCCGCCGTCGAGGACGCGCTCCAGGTCGTCGACCTGAAGAACCTCGCCGCTCAGGCCTAACGCCATCTGGCCAGGACGGTCTCTCCGGCGCGGACGACTTCGCCGGGGACGACCGCGGCTTCGGCTGCCCCGGCGGGCAGGTACACGTCGGTGCGGGAGCCGAACCGGATGAGCCCGTACCGTTCGCCCTTGGCAACGGCCGCACCGGGTTTGGTGCGGTTGACGATGCGGCGCAGGAGCGCGCCGGTGCGCTGGGCGACGACGACGCGGCCCCGCGGGGTCGACAGCACCGTGTAGCAGGCGGCGTTGTGCTCGGCTTCGGGCGCGCTCACCTTCGAGTAGCCGCCGCGTTCGGTGAACACGTCGACCACTTCCCCGGCGACGGGCGCGCGGTTGATGTGGACGTCGGTGACCGAGAGGTAGGCGCTGACGCGCAGCCACTCGGATCCGGCGGTGCCGGTGGCGGCGCCGAAGCGCTCGTCGACGACGGTCTCGACGGCCATGACGGTGCCGTCGGAGGCGGCGAGGACCGCTTCGGGCTCGTCGTCCTCGCCGCGCAGGTCCGCTTCGCGCTGCGGGTCGCGGAAGAACGCGGCGACCGGGACGGCGGCGAGCGCGGGCAGGACCCACGCCTTCGATGAGGGCCGGATCTTCTTTGCGGCCCAAGCGGTCCCGAGGAGCAGCCCGGCGGCGATGACGCCGTTCGAGTCGAGGTGCATGCGCGGGGTGACGGCGACTGAAGAAGCGCGCCAGGCGGGGGCGAGGTCTTCGGCGGGGGCGACCGCGAGCGGTTCGCCTTCGCGTTTCGCGGCGGATCCGATGCGGAGCTTGTGGATGCGCACGGGCGGGAGCGACCGGACGATGAGGTCGGTGCCGATGCCGTATTCGGCGACGAGCTCGGCGATCTCCTCGCGGGCGGGCGCGGTGAGCGTCGCGGCGAAGGAGAGGACGCCGCCGGGGACGACCTTCTCGCGCAGCAGCTCGATGTCGGCGATGAACTCCTCGGCCTCCACGGTGACGGGGGAGGCGAGCATGACCTCTTCGGCCGGTTCGGCGTCGGCGAGGGCGGCGACGGCGGTGACGTTCCCGGCGGTCCAGGAGCCCTCGGCCGCCAGCGAAGCTTTCAAGTCCTCAATGGAGACGGGGTCGGCGACGACGGTGAGCCGGTCGGCGGGCATGAGCGCTTCGAGCGCGGCCGTCAGCACCGGGTTCCCCCAGGCCGCGCCCACGACCAGGCCGGTCTTGGGGCCCCTCCGGCGAGCGAATTCGTCGGTGATGCCGCGAGCGGCGGCTTTCGAGATCGGCATGCCTCCGACTATAGAGCGCCGCGCCGACGGGTCCGGTCCGCGCTCGCGTGTTGCGGCGGTGATGAGACGCGACCCTTGTCCTGGTTTGGGCTCGTACTTTCGGAGGGTTCTGGACATCGTTCGGCCGAGTGGCCGCGCCGTCACCGAGGGTCGTCTCGTTTCCCCTCCATAGAAGACCTCACACCTCAAGTCCGCTCCCAGGAGGACCGAACCACGATGAGACTCAAGACGATCCGCACGCCGCTGGCGGCCGCAGCCGCGCTCCTCGCAGTGCTCGCGGGCGCCCCGGCCCACGCCGAGGAGCCCGAGCCGGTCTCCGGCGACGTCGTCACCGCCCCCGGCCTGGAGCTGCGCGGGGAGTTCGACGAGGAACGCTATGACGTGTGGGCCAACGTGCTCGGTCTCAAGCCGCACGGCGGTGAGGAGACGCTCGTCGTCTACTGCATCGACATCCACACCCCGCTCGACACCGAGAGCCCGTACACCGAGGGCGACTGGGAGGAGTCCGGGGTCGCGAACCTCGAGCAGGTCCGCTGGGTCCTGTTCAGCGGCTACCCGAACGTCGGCGCCGCCGACCTCGTCGAGGCCGCGGGCGCCGAGGTCAACCCCGACTGGGACGACGAGAAGCTCGAGCAGGTCGCCTTCGCGGGCACGCAGGCCGCAGTCTGGCACTTCACCGACGACTGGAACCTGCTGAAGGACAACCCGGTCAAGGGCGGCAACAACGGCGAGGACGAGGCCGTGCTCGCGGTCTACAACCACCTCACCGAGGAGACCGGCAGCGTCCCGGACCCGTCCGGGTTCACTGTGGACCTCGAGGGCGAGGAGTCCGCGACGTTCGAGGACGGCCGCTTCGGCCCCTACACGGTCCGCTCCAACGCCGGTCCGGTCGAGCTCTCCGCCGAAGGCGGGCGCCTGGAGACCGCCGACGGCGAGGCGGTCGAGTCGCTGAACGACGGCGGGCAGTTCTGGATCGTCCTCGACGAGGGCACGAACGAGATCACCGTCAAGGGCAACGCCCAGTACGACCTGCCGGTCGGCCGGGTCTTCCTGGCCACCAGCGATGAAGCGCTCTCAGGCGACGCTGTCAACCCGATGACCGTGGGCGACTCCCAGAAGCTGATCCTCGCGCAGCCGCGCGAGGGCGAGGTCCCCGCCGAGTGGCGTTTCGCCCTCGACACGCCCGAGTCCAGCGAGGCGCCCAAGCCGCAGCTGCCCTCCACCGGTTCGAGCCTGACGGTCGCCTTCGCGGCGGGCCTGGCGCTCCTGGTCGGCGGCCTCACGGTGATCGCGCTCGGCAAGCGCCGCAAGGCCGCCGACCACTAAGACCTGAAGGATGCGGGCGCCCGCTTGCCGATGGCGAGCGCCCGCTGCCGCAAGGAGCGTTCCGGACCACGTCGAACGGTCCGGACCCGGGCGCGCTCCGCGGCTCGACACAAGGCCCGGCGCATGGTGCGGCCGGGACCGGAGGAAGCGATCCCCTCCGGTCCCGGCCACTCTCGTCCCACGGGTATCCACACGTCACCGTCTGAAGTCAAAGGCACGGTCGATACCGAATCGTTATAGTGGCGCGGCTCTCGCAGGCCGCGCCGTTTCCGTTGTCTCGCAGTCAAAGTCCAGCTCGAGAAATTCGCGCCCTCGAATGCAACCGGCGGCGTACCGCTAACGTGTCGCATGAAGAGTCAACGCGTCAATCCCTCGGAAAAGCAAAGGGACTTCTACCAATGATGACCAAAGCCCTGAAAGGGACGATGGCCGCTGCCGCGGGCGTCGCTCTCGGTCTCACCGGCGTCGCCGCCGCTCAGGCCCAGGATGAAGAGGCGCCGAGCACCCTCGCCGCCGGCAACGTGATCATCGAGGACGGCGGCATTCAGCTGTACGGCGAAGCCGCGGGCGTGGAGAAAGAGCCCCACGCCTCGATGATCGGCCTCGAGATGGCCGAAGGCGACATCCGCACCGTCTACTGCATCCAGCTCAACGTCAACCTCGAGGAGCAGTACCTCCACGAGGAGCGCCCGTGGGAGGACGTGCCCGTCGAAGACCTCCCGATGGTCCTCGGCGTCCTCAGCGAGGGCTACGACGGCACCAACGCCGGCGAGCTCCTCGAAGCGGCCGGCCTCGCCAGCGACGACTACGGCGACGTCACCCAGGACCAGCTGGCCTACGCCGCCACCCAGTCCGCGATCTGGTCGCTGACCGACGGCTGGGTCCTCGACACCACCGACCCGACCGAGAACGACGTCGCCGACGCGATCGTCCCGGCCCTCCAGGCCTACATCCTCGAGAAGGCCGTGCCGACCGACGAGCCCGACTTCGAGCCCTACTTCGACGTCGACGACTCCGCGGCCAAGACCGAGGGCAGCACCTTCGGCCCGCTGACCGCCTCGACCAACATCGACGAACTCACCTTCTCGCAGCCCGAGGGCGCGACCATCGTCGACGAGAACGGCGAGGAGATCACCTCCCTCACCGACGGCCAGGTCTTCTACGTCAAGTTCGACGAGGCCAAGACCAGCTCGGTCACCCTCGTCACCGACTCGTTCTTCTGGACCACCCCGGCCGGCCGCACCTTCGTGCCGGTCGACGACGCCGGAGCGGACGTCGAGGGCCAGCGCCTCATCCTCGCCGAGGAGCACTCCGAGGAGTACTCCGCCGAGGTCGAGTTCGAGATCGTCGTGGACGAGGTCCCGCCGACCAGCGAGTCCCCGAAGCCGCAGCTGCCCGTCACCGGTTCCAGCCTGACCACCGTCGCCTCCGTCGGCGGCGCGGTCCTGCTCGCCGGCGTCGTCGCGATGGTGCTCATGCGCCGCCGCCGCGCCGCCGCGAACTGGGGCTCGGACGCTTAACAGCGACTGAACACTGCGATAACCGCCACACGCCCGCTGGTCAGACCGGCGGGCGTGTGGCATACTTGCCGCGTGTCCCAGAGCGCGCGATTTTACTTTTACTACGGCCGGAACCGTCCGAGCCGTAGGTCGTCGCGCTGACACCAAGACCTACCGGCCCCGGGCGAACAGCCCGGGGCCTTTTTCACGCCCAGGGCCCACAACCGCCCGGAGTCAGATGAGTAATCGCTCTAAGGAGAAGCCCTGATGACCGCCAGCATCGAAACCGAAGTCGTCCCCGACGAGCTCAAGGCGCTGCGCGTCGAGATCGACGGCCTCGACGCCGAGATCATCCGCCTGTGGCAGCGCCGCGCGGAGGTCTCCAAGCGCGTCGGCGAGATCCGCATGGCCAACGGCGGCACCCGCCTGGTCCTGGACCGCGAGCGCGCCATCCTCGAGAAGTACCGCGCCGCCCTCGGCGACGACGGCATCCAGATCGCCATGCTGGTCCTGCGCTCCGGCCGCGGACCCCTCTAAAGAGTGATGCCGCGCCGGAGGGGTGTCGTACCCGGCGCGGCGCTCTGCCTCCGTTATGCCTTGCAAGCTGCGGCATAATTGGACGTGATGAACGACCTTCTGACCGGCCTCAACGAACCGCAACGCCAAGCCGTCGAGCACGCCGGGTCCCCGCTGCTCATCGTCGCGGGAGCGGGCTCGGGCAAGACCCGCGTCCTCACCCACCGCATCGGCCACCTCCTGGCCGAGCGCGGCGCCCACCCCGGCGAGATCCTCGCGATCACCTTCACGAACAAGGCCGCCGCGGAGATGCGCGAACGCGTCGACGCGCTCGTCGGCCCCCGTTCGCGCGCGATGTGGGTGCTCACCTTCCACTCCGCGTGCCTGCGGATCCTCCGCCGCGAAGCCCACCGGCTCGGCTGGAAGTCCAGCTTCACGATCTACGACACCGACGACGCCCGCAGGCTCCTCACCCAGATCGTCAAGGACCTCGGCCTCGACTCCAAGAAGCAGTCGCCGCGCTGGTTCGCCGCCGAGATCTCGCGGCTCAAGAACGAGCTCATCGGCCCCGAAGAGGCCGCGGGCAAAGCCGACGACGCGCGCGGGAAGCTCGTCGCCGACGTCTACGCGCAGTACACCGAGCGGCTGCGCCTGGCCCAGGCCGTCGACTTCGACGACATCATCGGGTCCACCGTGCACCTGTTCCAGGCGTTCCCCGACGTCGCCAAGATGTACCGGATGCGGTTCCGGCACGTCATGGTCGACGAGTACCAGGACACCAACCACGCCCAGTACACGCTCGTGCGCGAACTCGTCGGCACCGGCGACGACCGCGCCGAGCTGTGCGTCGTCGGCGACGCCGACCAGTCCATCTACGCCTTCCGCGGCGCCACGATCCGCAACATCATCGAGTTCGAGCGGGACTTCCCCGACGCGAAGACGATCCTCTTGGAGCAGAACTACCGCTCCACGCAGACGATCCTCGACGCCGCCAACGGCGTCATCCGCAACAACACCGAACGCGGCCGCGAGAAGCGCCTGTGGAGCGACGAGGGCCCCGGCACGGCGATCCTCGGGCACACCGGCGACAACGAGCACGACGAGGCCGCGTGGGTCGCCAACCGGATCGACGAGCTCGTCGACGCCGGGGAGACCAGCTTCGGCGACTCGGCGATCTTCTACCGCACCAACGCCCAGTCCCGCGCGTTCGAAGAGGTCTTCGTGCGCCGCGGCATCCCGTACAAAGTGGTCGGCGGCGTCCGCTTCTACGAGCGCAAGGAAGTCCGCGACATGCTCGCGTACCTCAAGCTCACCGCGAACCCCGACGACACGGTCTCGGCGATGCGCGTCGTCAACGTCCCCAAGCGCGGCGTCGGCGACCGGGCCGTGGCCGAGGTCGAGGCGCTCGCTGCGCGCCTGCGGATCTCCTTCCCGGCCGCGCTGCACCGCGTCGACGAGGCCCCCGGGGTCTCCGGCCGCGCCCGCACCGGCATCAAGCGGTTCTGCGAGATCCTCGACGAGGCGACCGCGCTGGCGCAGACCGCGCCGCCCGAGGAGGTCCTCGACAAGCTCATCGGCGACACCGGCTACCTCGAGGGCCTGGAGCAGTCCAAGGACCCGCAGGACGAGGGCCGCATCGAGAACCTGCAGGAGCTCGTGGCCGTCGCCCACGAGTTCACCGAGTCGGTCGTGCGCGGCACCACCGACGCCGACGAGTCCGACCTGACCGCCGACGTGCCGTCCTTCCTGGAGCACGTCGCGCTCGTCTCCGACGCCGACTCGATCCCCGACCCCGAGGCGGAGGAGGGCGGCGTCATCACGCTCATGACCCTCCACACCGCGAAGGGCCTGGAGTTCGACACGGTGTTCCTCACCGGCCTCGACGACGGCCTGTTCCCGCACGAGCGGTCCATGAACAAGCCCGGCGACATGGAGGAGGAGCGGCGCCTCGCGTACGTGGGCCTCACCCGCGCCCGCAAGCACCTGCACCTCACGCGCGCCGGGACCCGCAACATCTTCGGGCAGCCGCAGTTCTACGCCGCCAGCCGCTTCCTCGCCGAGATCCCGGGCGACCTCATCGAATGGTCCGAGTCGGCCCCGCCGCCGCGCGTGGTCAAATCCAAGACCACCGCGACCTTCGGCTCCCCGATCGTCATGCGCAACGCCGCCGACATCCCCGCGCTCGACGTGGGGGACAGGGTCACCCACGACAAGTGGGGCCTCGGCCGCGTCGTCGAGCTCAAGGGCTCCGGCCCGAGGGCCCAGGCCCGCATCGACTTCGGCGACGGCGAACCCAAATGGGTGATCCTCCGGCTCGCCCCCGTCAGCAAACTCTGACGTACCCGCAGGTCAGGGGCGATTGTCGGACCCTTATGGGAGAGTGTCCTTTTCACTGGTAGTGGTGAAGGTGGGATCGGGAGGGTACCCGGGACCGCCCGTACGCCCGCCGGGCGGCCTTCAGCACAGGTCCAGCCCGGCCTCGGCCAGGTAGCTCAGCGGCTCGACCGGCTCGCCGTTCACGTGCACCTCGAAGTGGACGTGCGAGCCGAACGAGCGGCCCGTGTTGCCCGCGTTCGCGATCTGCCCGCCCGCGTCCACCCAGTCGCCCTCGCTCACGAGGACCTCCGAGTTGTGCGCGTAGTACGTCTCGACCCCGTCGCCGTGGTCGATGACGACGAGGTTCCCGAACCCCGTCTCCCAGCCCGCGTGCGTTATCGTCCCCGGATACGCCGCATAGACCGGGTCCCCGGTCTCGGCGTCGAAGTCGACCCCGTTGTGGTTGCGGCCCCACCGCTGCCCGAACAGCGACGTGATCGTGATGTCGTCCAGCATCGGCGTCCACGCGATCTGCGCCGCCTGCCCCGTCACCGGCGACGTCCGCTCCGCGACCGCGGCCGCGTCGGCCGTCGCCGTCCCGATCGGGACGTCCCCAGTGGAACCCACCTCGGTCTCCGGGACGCTCGCCTCCGCGGCCAGCGCCGCGATGTCGGCCACCGCCCGCGACCGCTCCGGGGCCTCCTCGCCGGAGGAGAACCCGGCGCCGGTCGCCATCGCGACGATCGACGCCCCGGCGACGGCCGAGCCGACCACGGCGGTGTAACGGCGTTGCGTCCCCGCCAGCAGCGGGGAGAGTTCAGCGGCCCACGAGGCGCGGTGCTGGCCCCTCGTGCGGTGCGGCCGGGCGGCGTGACGCCTGATGGCGGAGGCGGCTACCGGTCCGGAATCGGACATTCGAGCTCCGAGATAGTGGCGGTGCCCATCGGCGGCGCTTCGGAACCGGAGGTTCCCGGGGGGCCTGCCGTGGGCTTGGCAACCGCCACACGGTAGCGCCGCGGACACCGGGCGGGCGAGATTCGTCACCGCCCGGCGTGTCGCGACAATCAGGACATTCCCGGAAGGTAGTGGTCAGGCGTTCTCGAGCTGCGCTTTGGACTCGGTGAACAGCCGCACGATCTCCGGCCGCACCTCCGCCCGCTCCGACAACGGTCCCGCCCAGTTGATCCGCACCGGCACCTCCGCGCCGTCCACGACCGCCGCGAAGTCCGCGCCCTCGCCGTCGAAGCCCGTCATGCGCGCCGTCGCCGCGTCGCGCTGGCCGCCCGCGCCCTGGCAGATCACGAGCGTGTCGGCGACGTGGTCGGTGTTCATGTGGTGGCAGATCGCGGCAATCACCTTCGGCTCGAACGGGTTGCGGCCCAGTTCCGCGCCGAGCGCCGCGAGCACCGCGCCGTTGTGGTCGTACGCCAGGAGGATCTCCTCGATGACGCGGGCCTTGTCGGCCTCCGGCAGGTCCACCGCGTCCAGGCGGGCCCGGTACTCGTCCTTGAACGCCTTGGGGCTCTTGATGTCGGCGAACACGTAGAAGGACGCGCCCTCGTCCTCGAAGCCGTAGTTGCGGCGCGCGGCCTTCCCGAAGGCCTGGCCGCCGGAGAGGTCGCCGAGGTAGCGGGTGTAGGCGTGGGCGATGTACCCGCCGGGCCAGTCGGCGGTGACCTCGTTGATCCGGTCCACGTAGGCCTTGGTCGCCGGGAGCGGTTCGATGCCGGAGCGCCACTTCGGTCCCATGAGGAACTTCAGGTCGGCCTCGATCGCGGGGACGCGCGCGAGCTCGGGGAACACGAACGGCCCGGCGGCCGGGTCGTCTGCGAAGCGTGCGGCCGCGGCCTCGATCGCCTCGTAGACGAAGTACTGCTGCGCGTGCCAGCGGGTGTAGTCGTCGACGCTGAGGGTGCCGTCGAAGAGCAGGTCGAACACGCCCGGGGCCTTCTCGGCGGCCTCGTCGGCCGACGGGTCGAGCCCTTGGTGGCGCGACCATGAGGCTTCGCGGATCCGGGCCGAGAAGAGGGGCGCACCGGCGTCGGCCGGTCCGTTCGCAGCGGCGGTGTCTGCAGGCATGTGCGTATTCCTTATCGAACAGCGATCATATTCTTGTGTAAGGTGAGCCTAACCTACATGACCGAGCACGACCAGGCGTGCGAACGCCCGACCCGTGGGCGAGCCCCCTCCGGGCATCGGCGAGAATGGTGTGAGCCGTGCTCACCCGTACGGCTGAACCAGAAAGAGCGCGAGAATCACGGTCGCAAGCCTTCCCCAGGGAGAGCGGACTGTGGCACCATGGGCTCTACTGGTCCCCTTGACAGCACATTCCCACACCTCACGGGAGGCCTCGTGAAACCGGTCAACTTCTTCAAGCGGCTCGGCGCTGCGCTTGCCGCGGGGCTCCTCGCGCTCGGCATCATCGCCGGAAGCGCCACCGCCGCCAACGCCGGCGGCAGCTCCGGAGACATCTCCGCGAACCCGAACAGCTCTGGCGACATCTCCATGTCCGCGCAGAGCTCGGGCGACATCAGCTAGCGCCTCCGCTCAGCGACAGGTCCATACGCGATGACGGTGACCAGAGGCCGTGACCGGGTACTCCGCCAGGTCATGCCTCGGGTGGTCACCGGCGTCGTCACCGCCATGGGCATCGGCGGGCTGGCCCTCCTGGGGCCGCCCGCTAACTTCCCCGTGGTCCAGGTAGCCCTGTTCGTCGTCTTCTTCGTCGTCGCACAGGGGCTCCTCGTCCAGCACGAGGCCCGCGGGATGCGGATCTCCTTCAACCTCACCGACATCCCGCTCGTCATCGCGCTGTTCTTCCTGCCCCCGTTCTGGGTCGTCGCCACCAAGTGCTTCGCCTCCGCCTGCTACTACGCCGGGCGGTACATCCGCGAGGACATCGGGCTCATGAAGCCGACGTTCAACGTCGGCATGACGACCTCCTCCACTGCGGTCGCGGTCTTCTACGTCCAGTACATGCAGCTCGGCGCGGCCGCCGACCCCCGCACCTGGTTCGTCCTCATCTCCGCGATCGTCATCGTCGGCCTCATCACCACGATCCTCATCTCCCTCATGCTGTTCTTCCTCTCCGGATGGGACAGCGTCAAGAAGGCCTGGATCGGCTTCGCCCTCACCCTCATCGGCCCGATCCTCGCCGCCTGCGTCGGCGTCCTGTTCCTCGTGCTCCTCGGCGCGAACCTGTGGACCGGGGTCCTCATCGCCGCAGTCGTCGCCGCCTTCATCTACCTCGCCCGCAGCTACACCGCGCTGCGCCGCCAGCGGCACGTCCTGCGCGAGCTCAACGACTTCACCCAGCTCGTCGTCGACTCCGTCCGCTCCAAGCGCCTCATCGACGCCATGCTCGGACGCCTGCGCGACATCCTCTCCGCCGAGTCCGCGACCGTCTGGGTCCCCAAGTCCGGGCGCTACCCCGAGATCCGCTTGACCTCGACTCTCGACGACGCCGGACTCACCGACCTCGACCCCATCCCCGACGAGCTCCAGCAGGCCGTCATGGCCTCCGGCGAAGGCGTCCTCCTCAGCCCCAAGAACGGCACCCGCGAGCAGAAGGCCGCCCTCGAGGCCGCCGGGCTCCGCGGCGCGATGATGGTGCCGCTCAGGTCCGGCGACGAGGTCTACGGGTGCCTCTCGGTCGCCGACCGCATCGGCGGCGAGATCTCCCACTTCGTGCCCACCGACCTCCAGCTCATGGAGACGATCGCTGCGAACGTCGGCATCGCCGTCCAGAACGAGCGCCTCGTCGACCAGCTCCGCTACGACGCCTACCACGACCCGCTCACCGGCCTCCCCAGCCGCCGCCGCTCCCTCGCCGCGCTCCAGGAGGCCCTCTCGATCACCGTGCCCGGGGAAGTCGTCGCCGTCTTCATGTTCGATGTGGACTCCCTCCACGAGATCAACGACGCCCTCGGCCACGAGGCCGGGGACACCGCCCTCAGGGAGTTCGCCGAACGCCTCAAGCGGCACGCCCCCGCCGCGTCCTTCCTCGGCCGCATCGACTCCGACGAGTTCATCCTCCAGACCCGCCTCGCCTCCACCGACGAGGCGCTCGACACCGCCCGGCGCCTGCGCGCCGCCGTCCAGGGCCCCTTCGAAGTCGGCGGTGTCGCCGTCAGCCTTTCCGCCGCCGTCGGCGTCGTCACCCACCCCGACTTCGCCGCCGACGCCGACGAACTCCTCAAGCGCGCCGACGGCGCCACGAGGCAGGCCAAGAACGCCGCCGACGGTGTGCAGCTCTACCACTCCGGGCTCGAATCGGAGAGCCTGCGCCGCATCGGCCTCGCCGCCGACCTGCGCCGCGCCCTCGACCGCGGCCAGCTCGAAGTGCACTTCCAGCCCAAGGTCCGCCTCGACCGGGCCCTCACCGACCCCGGCGCGATCCTCGGCGCTGAAGCGCTCGTGCGCTGGCCGCACCCGACGTTCGGGCTCGTCGCGCCCGAGGAGTTCATCCCGATCGCCGCGTCGACCGGGCAGCTCGGGCAGCTCACGGACACCGTCCTGGACGAGGCGCTGCGGCGCTCGGCCGAGTGGGCGGGGGAGGACGGGCCGCTGCCGATGTCGGTGAACCTGTCGCCGCGCACGCTCGCGGACGCGGACTTCCCCGACAAGGTCGCCACGGTCCTGGAGCGGCACGGCGTCCCGGCGGACCGTCTGACGTTCGAGATCACCGAGGACGACGTGGTGTCGGGCGAGCCGCGGCTCACGCCCGCGCTCGACCGGCTGCACGAGATGGGCGTGCGCCTCTCGGTGGACGACTTCGGGACCGGGTACTCCTCGCTCGCGTACCTGCGGCGGCTGCCGGTGCAGGAGATCAAGATCGACCTGCGGTTCGTGCAGGGCATGGCCACCGACGCCGACGACCGCGCGATCGTGGAGGCCGTGCTCGGCCTCGCCCGGCACTTCGCGATCGACGTCGTCGCCGAGGGCATCGAGGCGCACCAGACCGTCGAGCAGCTCCGCGAGCTCCACTGCGAGGCCGGTCAGGGCTACTACTTCTCGCGCCCGCTGCCCGCCGACCGGTTCGCCGCGTGGCTCGACAGCCAGGCCGGCGGCACCGGCCGGGCCCGCCTCCGCGTCGTTTGACGGCGGCGCTGTGGCCCGCACCGCAAGGCGGGCCCCGTGTTCGTTCCCGGCGGCCCGTCATGTACTCTTGTCAAGGCCGCGAGGGAAGCCTCGCGAACGCCCCCTTAGCTCAGTCGGCAGAGCGTCTCCATGGTAAGGAGAAGGTCTACGGTTCGATTCCGTAAGGGGGCTCGGAAGCACTCAAGAACCATTCGAGTGCTGTACTGCTCACACAGAGCCATCTGTAGGCAGTGAGCGCACGGCGGTGTAGCTCAGTGGTAGAGCAAACGACTCATAATCGTTGTGTCGGCAGTTCGATCCTGCCCATCGCTACTTTTGTCAAGCGTCGGTCACTGAGATATGCTGGCCGACGCTTTGTTTTGTTCAAGAACGGCCCGTCATCCCGGCAGGCCGCGTTAGAGGAAGGCACTCATCGTGGCCAAGGCTACTGACGTCCGCCCCAAGATCACCATGGCGTGCGTGGAGTGCAAAGAGCGCAACTACGTCACGAAGAAGAACCGTCGGAACCACCCCGACCGGCTCGAGCTCAAGAAGTACTGCCCGAAGTGCAAGGTCTCGCGTACCCACAAAGAGACCCGCTAGTCCTTCCACCGCAGTACATGCTCAACACTTCGTACATAGGTCGGTCTTTGCCGCCCGCTGAACCGGTGGTCGTGACCCCGGATTCGGTGACCCGTTTCGTCCAGGCCCTCGGCCTGGACGACGACGGTTCGGTTCCGCCTACGTTCTTGATATCGCTCACGCTGCCCGCGGCGGAGCGGCTCATCGACGACCCCGACTTCGGGCTCGACTGGAGCCGCGTCCTGCACCGCGAGCAGCGTTTCGCGTACCACCGGGAGCTCCGGGCGGGCGCCGCCGTGTCGTGCGCCGCGACGATCGAGTCGATCAAGTCCGTCGCCGGGAACGACCTCCTCGCGCTGCGCACCGACGTGCGCGAGGGCGACGACCTGGTCGCCGAGGTGTGGACCACCCTGTTCGTGGCGGGAGACCAGGCGTGACCTTCAGCGGACTCGAAACGGGGCAGACCGTGTTCACCACGGCGTTCCCGGTCACGCGCGCCGACCTCGTCGCGTACGCGGACGCCTCCGGGGACCAGAACCCGATCCACCAGGACGAAGCCGCGGCCAAGGCCGCCGGGCTCCCTGACGTGATCGCCCACGGCATGTACACGATGGGCCTCGTCTCCCGCGCGGTCCGCGAATGGGCCGCGGACGCCGGGATCGACGCGACCCTCACCGACTTCTCGGCGCGCTTCGCGAAGCCGGTCGTCGTGCCCGCCGCCGAAGGCGCGGAAGTCGTCGTGGAAGGCAAGGTCCGCAAGGTCGACGCGGCCTCGGTCGAACTGGCCATGACCGTCACGAGCGCGGGCGAGAAGGTCCTCGCCCCGGTGCGCGCGACCTTGGCCGCGAAGTAACGAGACGTCGAGAAACGGCGCTGACCAGCAGGTCAGCGCCGTTTTCCGTTGTCCACAGGCCTGTGGATAACTTGCTGTAGTCGAAGAAGCCCTTCCCGGACTTGCGGCCGATCTCGCCCGCCGCGACGAGGCGGCGCAGGAGCGCGGGCGGGAAGAACTGCGGGTCAGCAGTGTCCTCGTAGATGTTCTCGGTCGCGTGCGTGATGACGTCGATGCCGGTGAGGTCGGCGGTGGCGAGCGGGCCCATCGGGTGGCCGAAGCCGAGCCTGCAGGCGGTGTCGAGGTCCTCGGCGGAGATCACGCCGTCCTCGACGAGCCGGGCGGCCTCGTTCACGAGGGCGCAGATGAGCCGCGTGGTCGCGAACCCGGCGACGTCGCGGTTGACGACCACGCAGGTCTTCCCGGCGGACTCGGCGAGGCGGCGGGCCGCGTCGAGCGCGTCGTCGCTGGTGTGGATGCCGCGCACGAGCTCGCACAGCTGCATCATCGGGACGGGCGAGAAGAAGTGGGTGCCGACGACCCGTTCGGGATGCGTTGCGGCGGCGGCGATCTCGGTGATGGGGATCGCGGAGGTGTTGGTCGCGAGGACGGTCTCGGGGGAGCAGACCGCCGAGAGCTTCCGGAAGACGTCCTGCTTGACCGCGAGGCGCTCGAAGACCGCCTCCACGGCGATCTGGGAGCCCGCGGCGGCGTCGAGGTCGGTGGCGACGGTGATGCGGGCCTGCGCGGCCTCGGCGTCCTCCGCGGTGACCTTCTCCTTCGCCACGAAGCGGTCGAGCGAACCGCGGATCGTGGCCCTGGCGCGTTCGAGGGCGCTCTTGTCTGTGTCGATCAACGTGACGTCCCAACCGCCCAGGCTCGTGACCTGCGCGATCCCGGAGCCCATGAGTCCCGAACCGATTACTGTGACTGTTGCCATGGGGCGAGGCTATATGGTCGGTGCATGGCGGTCAATCTCACCAGGATCTACACGAAGACCGGCGACGACGGCACGACCGGCCTCGCCGACTTCTCCCGCGTCCCCAAGACGCATGTCAGGCTCGCCGCGTACGGCGACGTGGACGAGGCCAATGCGGTCATCGGGACGGCGTTGGCGCTGCACACGGGCGAGATCGGGGAGCGCGAGCGGGAGATCCTGCTCGCGGTCCAGAACGACCTGTTCGACGTCGGCGCGGACCTCTCGACGCCGGTGTCCGAGGACCCGAAGTACCCGCCGATGCGGATCGACGAGTCCTATGTGACCCGTCTGGAGGGGTGGATCGACGAGTGCAACGCCGACCTCGAGGCGCTCCGGTCGTTCATCCTGCGCGGCGGGACGCCGGGCGCGGCGCTGCTGCACCAGGCGTGCACGGTGGCGCGGCGGGCCGAGCGGCACGTGTGGGCGCTGCTGGACGCCGAGCCGGACACGACGCACGCGGTGCCGGTGACGTATCTCAACCGGCTCTCGGACCTGCTGTTCGTGTTGGCGCGCAAGGCGAACCCGGGCGGCGACGTGCTGTGGAAGCCGGGGGCGTCGCAGGCGTAGACAGGGCGTCGTCTCGCCGCGTTTTCAAATCGTTACTGGCCTGAACAAGGTTGCCAGCTTGACGAGAGCGATAACACAGGTGAGGATATGAGCGGTAACATGCATATTCGCAAATATCGAAAACCCTCGTAGTGCAAATCCGCTCTCGAAAGGCGACCCCCCTTGAAACGACGGTCTCTCGCCGGCATCGGCGCCGGCGCAGCTCTGTTCAGCCTCACCGCTTGCGGCGAGGACTCCGGTGAAGGCGGCGACGGCGGGAGCGGCGACGGGTACGTCATCGGCTTCTCGCAGGTCGGTGCCGAATCCGCTTGGCGCACCGCCAACTCCAAGTCCGTGCAGGACGCCGCGGCCGCGGACGAGCGCGGCATCGAGCTCAAGTTCGACGACGGCCAGCAGGACCAGGAGAAGCAGATCGCCGCGGTCCGCGGCTACATCAACCAGGCGGTCGACGCCATCGTCCTGGCACCGGTGGTCGAGACCGGCTGGACCGACGTGCTGACCGAGGCCTCCGACGCCGGCATCCCGGTGGTCCTGGCCGACCGCGGCATCGAGGCGGCCGACGAGGACCTGTACGTCACGCGTCTGGGCTCGGACTTCGAGGCCGAGGGCCGCTCGGCCGGCGAGTGGGCCGCGACGACCTTCGCCGCGACTCCGGACTTCAAGATCCTCGAGCTCACCGGCACGACGGGCTCGGCTCCCGCGAACGACCGCAAGGCCGGGTTCTTCGCCGTCCTCGACGAGAAGGCCGTGGCCTACACGCTCGTCGACTCCCAGACCGGCAACTTCACCGCCGAAGAGGGCAAGGCGACGATGGAGACCTTCATCACGACCCACGGTCTCGACGGGATCCACCTGCTGTACGCCCACAACGACGAGATGGGCCTCGGCGCGATCCAGGCCATCGAGGAGGCCGGCAAGGCCCCGGGCACCGACATCCAGATCATCATCGTCGACGGCTCGAAGGCCGGGTTCCAGGCCGGCGTCGACGGCAAGGTCAACTACATCGTCGAGTGCAACCCGGCGTTCGGCGAGCAGCTCATGGACGTCGTCGTCGACGTCATCGAGGGCGGCAGCCCGGAGAAGTTCACGCCGGTCGAGGAAGGCGTCTTCGGCCCCGAGACCTTCGAGGCCGAGCTCCCGAACCGTCAGTTCTAAAGCCCCGCAAGGGCACCGCCGCGCCGTCCAGGACCTCCCCTCGTCCTGGACGGCGCCGCCGACCCCAGAGTCCGATCCGAACGAAGGACGAGTCCCATGTCCGATGCTGCCCTGGTCTCGATGACCGGCATCGTGAAGGACTTCACCGGCGTCCGCGCCCTCGACGGCGTCGACTTCACCCTCAGACCCGGCGAGATCCACGCCGTCATGGGTGAGAACGGCGCCGGGAAGTCCACACTCATCAAGGTCCTCACGGGCGTGCACGCGCACGACGCGGGGGAGATCCTCCTCGACGGGAAGCCGGTGCGCTTCCACAGCCCGGGCGCGGCCCAGGCCGCCGGGATCGCCACGGTCTACCAGGAGGTGAACCTGGCCGAGAACCTGTCGGTCGCGGAGAACCTCCTCGCCGGGCGCGAGCCGCGCCTCGGCCCCTTCATCGACTTCAGGGCCATGCGCCGCAAGGCGAAGGCGCTCCTGGACGACCTCGGCATCGACCTGAACGTGGCGGCGCCCCTGTCGTCGTACTCGATCGCGATGCAGCAGCTCGTGGCGATCGCCAGGGCGGTCGACATCGACGCGAAGGTGCTCATCCTCGACGAGCCGACGTCCTCGCTCGACCGCGACGAGGTCGCCGTCCTCCTGGGGCTCATGCGCCGCCTCGCCGCCGAGCGGGGCACCGCGATGGTGTTCATCTCGCACTTCCTCGACCAGGTCTACGACATCTGCGACCGGATGACGGTGCTGCGCAACGGGAAGCTCGTCGGCGAGTGGGCCACGGCGGACCTGCCGGAGTCCGAGCTCATCGGGCACATGCTCGGCCGCGAGGCCGCCACGCTGGAGCAGCTGGAGCGGTCCGTGGCCGCGCACGAGGTCGCCGACGAGGCGCCGCTGCTGAGCGCGAACGGCCTGGGCCGCAAGGGCTCCATCGCCCCGTACGACCTGGACGTGCGCCGCGGCGAGGTCGTCGGCCTCGCCGGGCTCCTCGGCTCGGGCCGCACCGAGACCGTCCGGCTTATCGCCGGGGCCGACCGGGCCGACTCCGGTTCGCTCCTCTTCGACGGCGCGAAGGTCGGCGGACACAACCCGCGCACAGCTGCCGCGCGCGGCATCGCGTTCTGCCCCGAGAACCGCAAGACCGAGGGCCTCGTCGGCGACCTCACGGTGGCGGAGAACATGATCCTGGCGATGCAGGCCGCTCGCGGCTGGGCCCGCACGATCCCTGCCGCGCAGCGCAACCGGGTCGTCGCCGAGTTCATCGACAAGCTCGGGATCCGCCCGGCGAACCCCGACATGCCCGTCAAGAACCTCTCGGGCGGCAACCAGCAGAAGGTGCTGCTCGCCCGCTGGATGCTCATCGAGCCCAAGCTCCTCATCCTCGACGAGCCGACCCGCGGCATCGACGTGGGCGCGAAGGCCGACATCCAGAAGCTCGTCGCCGAGCTCTCCGGCGACGGGATGGCCGTCCTGTTCGTCTCCGCCGAGCTCGACGAGGTCACCCGCCTGTCCGACCGGATCGCGGTCCTGCGCGACCGGGAACTCATCAGCGTGCTCGAATCCGAGGCAGACATGACGACCGAACGCATCGTCGACACGATCGTGGCCGGAGGCGGCAGTGAGTAGCGCCCTCGACCGCATCCGCGCCAACCAGTACGCGCGCCGCCTCATGTGGCCCGTGCTGGTCCTCGTCGTCCTCGTCGTAGTCAACATCATGGTGACCGGCTTCGACTTCATCTGGCCCGACGTCCAGGACGGGCGCCTCTCCGGCGCGTTCGTGAACATCCTGCGCCGCTCGGCCCCGCTCATGCTCATCGCGCTCGGCATGACGCTCGTCATCGCCACCAAGGGCATCGACCTGTCGGTCGGCGCGGTCTACGCCATCGGCGCGGCCATCGCCTGCCAGACCATCATCGACGGCGCGGACCAGTCCGCGGCCGGGCTCATCTTCCGGGCCGTCGCCGTCGCGCTCGTCGTCACCGCCGTCATCGGCGCGTGGAACGGGACCATGGTGGCGTACTTCGGGATCCAGCCGATCGTCGCCACCCTCATCCTCATGATCGCCGGGCGCGGCATCGCGCAGCTCGTCACCGGCGGGCAGATCCCGAAGGTCCAGGACTCCAGCCCGTTCACCGAGCTCGGGCGAGGCGAGATCCTCACCGTGCCGGTGCCGATCTGGATCGCCGCGGCCGTCTTCGCCGCGCTCGTCCTCCTCACCCGCAGGACCGCCCTGGGCATGCTGCTCGAATCGGTCGGCGGCAACCCCGAGGCGAGCCGCCTCGCGGGCATCAGGTCCAAGGGCATCACCGTGCTCGTGTACCTCGTGTGCGGGCTGTGCGCGGGCCTGGCCGGGCTCATCGGCGCGGCCAACCTCGGCAGCGCCGACGCCAACAACGGCGGCCTGTGGATCGAGCTCGACGCGATCCTCGCCGTCGTCATCGGCGGCACCTCGCTGCTCGGCGGCCGGTTCTACCTGCTGGGCACCGCGATCGGCGTCGTCATCATCGGCACCCTCGGCGACACCATCATCAACATCGGCCTCTCCGACCAGTGGCAGTTCACCGTCAAGGCCATCGTCGTGTTCATCGTCGCCCTGCTCCAGAGCAGCGAGTTCCGGGCCTGGGTGTTCAAACCGTTCAAGAGGAGACCCGCCGCGCAGGCGGACGCGCCCGCCGAGGAGGTCCCGGCCAGATGAGCACCCAGACCCTGACCGAGCGCCCGTCGCGCTCGTCCCTGTTCGACGGCCTCACCAGGTACATCCCGATCGGCGCCACCGTGGCGCTGCTCCTGGCCCTGTACACCGGCGGCGTCGCCAACTACCGCAACTTCGAGAAGCCGCAGGTCCTGGCGAACCTGTTCATCGACAACGCGCCGCTCCTGGTGATCGCGATCGGCATGACCTTCGTGATCCTCTCCGGCGGCATCGACCTGTCCGTCGGCTCGGTCATGGCCTTCTCGACCATGACCTGCGCCTGGCTCACCGTCGAAGCCGGGCTCGGCGCGCCGCTCGTGGTCGCCCTCGTCCTCCTCTTCGGCACCGGGTGGGGCCTGCTCATCGGCGCGGTGATCCACTACTTCAACGTGCAGCCGTTCATCGCGACCCTCGTGGGGCTCTTCCTGTTCCGCGGCCTGACGCTGCAGATCTCCACCAGCGACATGTCGATGCGCGACGTCGGGTTCTTCCAGTGGGGCATGACCCACGTCGAGTTCGGCGGCGGGATCCGCCAAGGCGGGTTCTGGCTCCCGTACCTGTCGTTCGCCGCCATCGCGATCGTCCTGATCGCGTTCGTGGTCCTCCACTACACGCGCTTCGGACGCGGGGTCTACGCCGTCGGCGGCAACGAGCAGTCCGCGCTCCTCATGGGCCTCCCGGTGGCGCGCACCAAGATCGGCGTCTACGTCGTCAGCGGCTTCTGCGCGTCCTTCGCCGGGGTCCTGGCCGCGTTCGCGACCAAGAGCGCCGACCCGCTCCGCCACGTCGGCGCCGAGCTCGACGCCATCGCGGCCGTCGTCATCGGCGGCACGCTCCTCACCGGCGGCGCCGGGTTCGTGCTCGGCACGCTCGCGGGCGTCATGGTGTGGGGCCTGCTCAACACCCTCATCCAGTTCCAGGGGAACCTCTCCTCCTGGTGGGCGCGGATCGTGATGGGCGTCCTGCTCCTCGCGTTCATCCTCCTCCAGAGGGCCCTGGCGCGCTCGGGTGAGAAGCGGCGCACCTAGACCAACCCTCTCCGCACCGCGAGGGCCGCCGACCGATGGTCGGCGGCCCTCGTCGTTATACGGTTTGGCAGAGTCCTACCGCGAGATGTAGCATGAGTGCTATCAATCAACGGACTGCTACTGCGGAGAAGAACATGGGACACCCCGCCATCGCCGTATCCGACCTGCGGATGCGCTACGGCGACAAGGACGTGCTCACCGGGCTCGACCTTGAGATCCAGCCCGGCGGCGTCACCGCGCTCCTCGGGCCCAACGGCGCCGGCAAGACCACCACCATCGAGATCCTCGAAGGCTTCCGCGGCCGCTCCGGCGGCGACGTCGAAGTCCTCGGCACCGACCCCGCCAACGGCAACGAGGCCTGGCGCGCCCGCCTCGGCGTCGTCCTCCAGGAATGGCGCGACAACGGCAAATGGAAGGTCCGCGACATCGTCGCCCACTTCGCCGAGTACTACAAGCCCTACACCGACCCCTGGGCCGCGGCGGAACTCCTCGACATCGTCGGCCTCACCGCGCAAGGCGGGCAGCGCGTCCAAGCGCTCTCCGGCGGCCAGCGCCGCCGCCTCGACGTCGCCCTCGGCATCATCGGCCGCCCGGCCCTGCTCTTCCTCGACGAGCCGACCACCGGGTTCGACCCCCACGCCCGCCGCGAGTTCCACGAGCTCATCCACCGGCTCACCGACCTCGACGGCACCACGATCCTGCTCACCACCCACGACCTCGACGAGGCCGAGAAGCTCGCCGAGCGGATCCTCATCCTCGCGGGCGGGCGCATCATCGCCGACGGCTCGCCCGACCAGCTCGCCCGCGCCGCCGCGACCACCGCCGAAGTGAAGTGGGTCCAGGACGGGAAGCTCCAGATCCACGCCACCGAGGACGCCACCGACTTCGTGCGCCAGCTCCTCGCCACCGACGGCGGCACCGTCACCGAACTCGAAGTCCACCGAGCCAGTCTCGAAGACGCCTACCTCGAACTCGTCGCGAAGTTCGAAGCGGGCGAAGCGGTCACGGCCGTCGACTCGTTCAAGGAGGCCACCCGATGAGCACCAACACTCTCCACGAGTACCGGACCGGCTGGAAGCGCGCCCTCATCCAGACGAAGATCTCCCTGACGTCCCCGGGGGACCTCATGGGCTTCCTCGTCCCCACCGGCATCGCCATGGTCGTCCTCGTCTTCATGCAGCGGGCCGACTTCGAAGGCGCACCGGTCTCCCTGGGCTCCATGAACATGCCGAGCCTCATCGGCATGAACGTCATCTTCGGCGGCATCACCGCGATGGTCGGCGCGCTGGCGATGGACCGCACGAACGGGACGCTGCTGCGCGCCAAGTCGATGCCGGGCGGCATGACCGGGTACCTGGTCGGGCACCTCGTGTCGACGGCGATGTTCCTGTGCATCACGGTGATCGCGATGCTCGCGGTCGGCCTGCCGCTGTTCGACGGCCTCGAGTTCGGGACGCCCGACCGGTGGCTGATCTTCGCCGCCGTGCTGCTCATGGGGATCGTCGCGGCCCTGCCGATCGGGGCGGTCATCGGCGCGCTGCTCGACAACCCGCGCAACATGGGCCTGGTCATGTTCCCGATCATGGGCTTGATCGCGGTCTCGGGGATCTTCTACCCGATCACGGCGCTGCCGGGCTGGCTGCAGGGGGTCGGGCAGGCGTTCCCGGTGTACTGGATGGGCCTGGGCATGCGGCACGCGCTGCTGCCGGACTCGATGGCGGCCGTGGAGGTCGGCGGCGAGTGGCGCACGGTTACCATGTTCGCCGTGCTCGCGCTGTGGGCCGTGGTCTCGATGGCCTTGGCGCCCAGGCTGCTCCGGCGGATGTCGCGGCGCGAATCGGGTTCGGCGGTGGCGGCGCGCCGCGCCGACATGCAGAGGGACTGGTGATCGAGCCGTGGCCGGGGACGAGGTCTACAACCGGATCGCGATGCTGCGCGCCGAGCGGGGCGTGTCGCGGCGGCAGCTGGCCGACGCCCTCGGCGTCCACTACCAGACCGTGGGCTACCTCGAACGCGGCGAGTACAGCCCGAGCCTGTACCTGGCTCTGAAGCTCGCCGAGTACTTCGAGGTCCCCGTCGAAGTGGTCTTCGCCACCAAGCCCTTCCCGCGCCTCGGCGCTTAGGAGAGGGGTCTCCTGCCCCGCTTCCCGGCAACACCACGGCGCGAGCCGGTCCGGGGAGCGGGGCCCTTTTTGTTCATCGGAGACGCCGTACGCATGGCACAGTGTGCTTATGTTCAAGACCACGGTGTACCTCACTCCTGAAGAGAAGGACGGCATCCGCCGCAGTGCTGCCGAACGCGGGATATCCGAGGCCGAGGTGATCCGCGAGTTCATCGATGCGGGCCTCGAATCCACCACACCCCAGTGGGACCAGTTGCCGGTGATCAGCAGCCCGGAGCTCGCCGCGCTCGGAGACGAAGAGGATTACCTTTGCTCGAATCTGCGACACGAACTGCCTGCTCAGTCTCGTCAACGCCGACGATCAGCACCATGAGGAGGTCCGGGGGCTCGCTGCCGTGCAGACCAGGCCGCTCATTGTCAGCCCGCTCGTCCTCGCTGAGTTCGACTACCTCGTTCGCAAGGTGGTGAGCAGCGAAGCCGCACGAGGGATCCTGTCCGGACTGCTCCAGGGACGGATGATCGAGGTCGCCTCGATGTCCCATACCGACCTGCTGACGGCCGTCAGAGTCGATGCGAAGTACGCCGGGCTGGACCTCGGGCTCACCGACGCGAGCCTGGTTGTCCTTGCCTACCGGTACAAGACGCTCGACCTGCTCACTCGCGATGAGCGGGACTTCCGACCGGTCACGCCGCTGCAGGGCGGCGCCTTCAGGCTGCTCCCGAAAGACTGCTGACCTCCGCTCGGCTGCAAGGTGTTCACCTCCGCGCCACCTTCAGGTCTTCCTCGGCTGGGAGGGTGAGGCTGTCAATCGAACACCCCCACGGTTTTTTGGAGACGACAGTGCAGATTGCTCGTCGGCGGCTGCTGGCCGCCGGGGCCGGCGGCGCGGTCCTTCTCGGCACTCCCGGGATCTCGTACGCCGCTTCGCGCCCGCAGCTCACCCACGGCGTCCAGTCCGGTGACGTGACCGATCGGGGCGCGGTCCTGTGGACGCGGGCCGACCGGGGCTCCGAGATGCGCGTGGAGCTGTCCACGCGCCCGGACTTCAAGCACGCCAGGCGGATCCACGGCCCGGCGCTGACGGAAGTGACGGACTTCACCGGGAAGGTGCGGCTCAAGGGCCTGCGGGCGGGGAAGACGTACCACTACCGGATCACCGCCGAGGGCGAGCGGGAGTCGGAGGCCCTGGAGGGGTCGTTCACGACGGCCGCGTGCGAGCCGGCGGACATCACGTTCCAGTGGTCGGGCGACCTGGCCGGGCAGGGCTGGGGGATCAACCCGGACTTCGGCGGGTACCGGATCTTCCAGGCGATGGCCGACGCCGAACCGGACTTCTTCCTGTGCTCGGGCGACTTCGTGTACAGCGACGGCCCGCTCGTGGAGACGGTGGCGCTGCCGGACGGGCGGACGTGGAGGAACACGCTCGTCGACGAGAAGCTGAAGGTCGCCGAGACCCTGGACGAGTACCGGGGCCAGTTCAAGTACAACCTGCTGGACGAGAATCTGCGCGCGTACCTCGCGAAGGTGCCGATGGTGAACCAGTGGGACGACCACGAGGTGACGAACAACTGGTACCCGGGGGAGATCCTGGACCTGCCGCAGTACACGGAGAAGAACGTGGACGTGCTGGCGGCGCGGGCGCGGCAGGCGTTCGCGGAGTACACGCCGGGCGGGTTCGACGCGGCGGGCCGGATCTACCGGAAGATCGCTCATGGTCCGCTGCTGGACCTGTTCGTGCTCGACATGCGGACCTTCAAGAGCCCCAACCCGGACGCGGACGGCCCGACCGGGCAGATCCTGGGCGCGGAGCAGCTCGCGTGGCTCAAGCGGGAGCTGCGGCGCTCGAATGCGACGTGGAAGGCGATCGCGGCGGACCTGCCGATCGGGCTCGTCGTCGGCGACGGGACCGGTGCGCAGGAAGGGGTCTCGAACGGCACCGGCGGTGCGCCGGGCGGCCGCGAGGGCGAGATCGCGGACCTGCTGTCGTTCGCGAAGCGCGAGGGCGTGAAGAACATGGTGTGGCTGACCGCCGACGTGCACTACACGGCGGCGCACCACTACAGCCCGGACCGGGCGGTGTTCCAGGACTTCGACCCGTTCTGGGAGTTCGTGTCGGGGCCGCTCAACGCGGGCGCGTTCGGGCCCGGGAAGCTCGATGCGACCTTCGGCCCCGAGGCCGTGTTCATGAAGCCGCCTCCGGCGGCGAACACGTCGCCGGCGATGGGCTACCAGTTCTTCGGGGAGGTCGGGATCGACGCGGAGACGGAGATGTTCACGGTGTCGCTCAAGGACCTCGACGGGAACACGCTGTTCGTGAAGACGCTGGAGCCGGCGGCTTAGCAACGCGGAACGCCTCCTCCGATCGGTTCGGGGGAGGCGTTTTCGTGTCAGTCGCGGCCGCTGTAGAACTCGGCTCCGGGCGGGGCGGCTTCGAGCCAGGAGAGGAACCCGGTGACCGCCGAGGTGGTCATCGCGAGTTCGACTTCGCCGGAGGAGGACTTGCAGCGGAGGATCGCCACTTCGGGGGGGAAGATCTGGGCTTCGGGCCCGGCGGGCTTGCGGCGCTCGGAGACCTGGACGTCGTGGCGCTGCAGGGAGTAGCGGGGGCCGAAGGCGAGGGAGAACATCCGGTACCAGCGGAGGGTGCCGCGTTCGTAGACGGCGAAGCCGGGGGCCCAGCCGCGTCCTTCCATGTGCCGGGAGAGCCGGGCGGCCATGGCCACCGAGCCGGAGCGGGACAGGAAGGACCGGCGGACGTACGTGAGCACGAGGAACACCGCGACGGCCGCCGCCAGTGCGGCGACGACGAGCAGTGCCTTCAGCATGGTCTAGGCCGAAGCGGGGGCGACCGGCTCGGCGGTCTCGGCGAGGATGGTGACCCCGTCGGTGGTGACCGACAGGAAGCCGCCTTCGATCTGCCAGGCGAGTTCGCCGCCGTCGACCGGCTGCACGCGTACGTTGCTGTCGATCCGCAGTTCGCCCAGCAGCGGCTGGTGTCCGGGGAGGACGCCCAGTTCGCCTTCGGTGGTGCGCGCGTAGACGGCCTTGGCCGTTCCGGACCACACCTTCGAGTCGACTGCTACGACTTCGACGTTCAGTTGCCCTGCCACAACGCTCCTTCAGCAGACTCCGGGATGGTTACGGGAAGTCTAGACGGGCTTCGGCGCGAACGTCGAGTCGCCCGGGGGCCGTGATCGGGAGATCACGCTGCGGACCTGTGGAAACAAGAAGGCCCCCGGCACAGCCGAGGGCCTCATGTTCATCCTTGGGCGTTACACGCGGGCCCGGCGAGCCAACCGCTCGGGGTCCATGATGATGACGCTCTTGCCGTCCAGGCGCAGCCAGCCGCGCCCGGCGAAGTCGGCGAGGGCCTTGTTCACGGTCTCGCGGGAGGCGCCGACCAGCTGGGCGAGCTCTTCCTGCGTGAGGTCGTGCGTGACGCGCAGGACGCCGCCGTCGCGGGTGCCGAAGCGGCTCGCCATGTGCAGCAGGGCCTTGGCGACGCGTCCGGGGACGTCGGTGAAGATGAGGTCCGCCATCGAGTCGTTGGTGCGACGCAGCCGGCGAGCTATCACGCGGAGCAGCTGCTCGGCGATCTCGGGCCGGTTGGCCAGCCAGGGGCGCAGCGCCGTCTTCGACAGGCGGGCCAGGCGGGTGTCGGTGAGAGCGGTGGCGGTGGCGGTGCGGGGACCGGGGTCGAACAGCGCGAGCTCGCCGACCATGTCGGACGGGCCCATGACCGCGATCAGGTTCTGGCGGCCGTCGGCCGAGCGGCGGCCGAGCTTCACCTTCCCGGACATGACGATGTACAGACTGTCACCCGGCTCGTTCTCGGTGAAGACTGTCTGGCCCTTGTTGACGTCGATGTACTCCATCTCTTTGATGAGCGACTCGACAGCTTCGGGGTCTACGCCCTTGAACAGGGCGGCCCTGGCCAATACATCTTCCATGTCCGTTCGCACCTTTCTTCAACGCACCGCTAGTGCAAGTACTGAGTCTATGCCTCTTGTCCGCATTGCGGGAGCGAGACCCCCGTAAATCCACATGCGCACCGTAGACGCCGAAATCGACATTCGTATCCGAATGAATGCGTTCCGTCGGTTCCGAGCGTCACCCCGAGAGACTCACCACGCCGTCTCAGCAGGGGATTGTCTCCGGTAAACGGAAAGCGTCGACAGCGACCGGTACAGCCTACCTGCAATGTGACGCCACGCCCAGTATCAGGCAATGGCGTATTCCCACAGGAACCCACAGATCAGGTGCACGATCCGGTGCCGACGGGTCCGGAGGCGGTGCGGCCGGCGTCGAGGACCGGCGCGGACTCGTCCATGGTCAGGGCGTATCCGGTCTCGGGGTCGTCCACGGCGGCGGCGAAGATGACACCGATCACCTCGCCTTGCGGGTTGAGGAGGGGCCCGCCGGAGTTGCCGCCGATGATCTGCGCGTACAGCTGGTAGACCTCGCGGGTGACGGTGCCGTCGTCGTAGATGTCGGGGCCGGTGACGATGCGCGCCTCGCGGACGCGGGCGGCGGTCGCGGTGTAGGGGCCGCCGCCGGGGTAGCCGAGGACGATGGCGTCGTCGCCGGACGCGGCGGTGTCGGCCTGGAGCGGGAGCGGCGCGGCGTCGAGGTCGGGGACCGAGAGGACCGCGAGGTCCTTCTCGGGTTCGAACACGATGACCTCGGCGTCGTAGAGGTCGCCGTCGGATTCGACCTGGACCTGCTCGGTCCCGGCGACGACGTGCGCGTTGGTGGCGACGAGGCCGTCGGCGTACACGAAGCTGGAGCCCTCGATCTGGCGGTCGCAGGACGGCGCGGAGCCGTGGACCTTGAGGACGGAGTCCTTGGAGCCGGTGACGACGCCGGACGCGGCGAGCTCGGGGTCGGGCGGGTCGACCGAGCGGGCCTCGGTCGGGTCGAGCCCGGAGAACACGTCGGGCATGCCGGAGGTGTTGAGCGATTCGCGCATCGACTCGTAGACGCCTTTGACGGCCTCGGGCATGTACTCGTCGATGCCGGAGACGAGGCTGGAGTTGCGCACGGCGGAGGCGACGGCGGGCATCGAGGAGTTCGCGAGCGGCGCGGCCGCGACCCAGGTGACGAGGAGGACGGCGGCGACGGAGACGATCGGCCCGGCGAGGTGGTCGAGGCGTTTGGAGCCGTCGCGGCGCAGCCGCCTGCGGAGCCTGTACCCCAGTGACGTGGCGATGGCCATGCCGCCCAGGGCGAGTGCGAAGACGACCAGGAGCGACGCGATGAGCTTCGCGAGCGCCTCGGAGTAGAAGTCGGCGGCGAACGGGGCGATCTGGATGCCGAGGATCGCGCCGCCGAGGAACCCGATGAACGTGGTCGCGGAGGCGATGAACCCCTCGCGGTACCCGTTGATCGCGAACAGGAGCGCCAGGAGCACGATGACGACGTCGACGAGGAGTCCCGCACTGGTCGGTTCCATGCCGCCTCCGTTCAGCGCCGTTCGAGCTCCATCGTCCGGCCGGTGTCCCAGGGGCGGGTCCACCCGCCGAGGTCCAGGAGCCACGACAGTACCCCGGCGGTGAACCCCCAAATCAAGGGCACGCCTTCGATCTGGAAGCCCGGGCCGCTGCGGCCGGACGGGAACGGGACGGTGCCGCGCGAGGCCGGGTCGGCCAGGAGCGGCAGCGGGACCTGGTGCGCGGCGGCGACTTCGGACGCGGCCTGCGGGGCGACCAGGTGCGGGCGGGTCCACAGGGCGAGCACGGGCGTGACCGCGAAGCCGGACACGGGGATCCACAGTTTCGGCAGGGAGCGGCCGACGAGCACCGAGGACGGGTCGACGGCGAGTTCCTCGGCGGCTTCGCGCAGGGCCGTCGCGGCGGCGTCGGCGTCGCCCGGCTCGGTCCCGCCGCCGGGGAACGCGACCTCGCCGGGGTGGTGGCGCAGGGTGGCGGCCCGCTGCTGCAGCAGCACCGAGGGGCCTTCGTCGGTGTCCTTGAGCAGCACCAGGACCGACGCGGTGCGGGCGTCGTCCTCCTCGTAGGGGAGGAGGTGGTCGGCGATGACGCGGCCGATCACCGGCGGCTCCGCGGCCTCGGCGGCCTTGAGCAGCGGCGGCCACCAGCCGGGTCGGGTCTCGGTCATGCCAGCTCCAGTCCGAACGCGGACTCGGCGGTCTCGGCGAGGCTCGCAGTGGTGACGCCGGGCTCGGCGACGACCTCGGCGACGGTGCCGTCCGCGTTCACGAACGCGACCCCCGGCAGGCCCGGGACGCCGAGCCCGATGCGAACGGCCTCTTCGGGATCGAACACGGAAGGAAAGGTCATGCCGAACTCCTCCGCGAACGAGCGGCCCGTGTCGCGCACGTCGGCGGTGTCCACCCCGAGCACGTCGACCTGGTCGCCGTACGCCTGGTAGAACGCCTCGACCTCCGGGGCCTCGGCCTGGCACGGCCCGCACCAGGACGCCCACAGGACGACGAGCATCGGCTTGCCGTCCGGGCCCACCGCTGTGGGAGCCTCGTCGCCGAGGCAGTCCAGTTCGAGGTCGCCGACGCCGTCGATCGCAGTCGTGCCGGAAACGCAGGCGACCGACCAGGTCGGTTCGGCCGCTTCGGGAACCGTGACGCCCGGCGCGGGCGACTCCGCCGTGCACGCCGCCAAGAAGAACAGTGCCGCCGCGGCGGTCAGGACCCGCTTCACGCGCCCACCGCGCGCTCGATGCCCGCGAGCCGGATCAGCTCGTCCACGTTGTCGCCCTTCAAGAGCTTCACGGCCTCGGCCGGGTCGGTCGGGCCCTCCCCGAAGGACGGGCAGTGCGCCGCCAGGGTGCACGCGCCGCACGCGGGCTTGCGGGCGATGCACACGCGGCGGCCGTGGAAGATGATTCGGTGCGAGAACATCGTCCACTCGCGGTGCTCGATCAGCTTCTGCAGCTGGAACTCCAGCTTCACCGGGTCTTTCCCGTCCACGAGGCCGAGCCGGTTCGTGATCCGGATCATGTGCGTGTCGACGGTGATGCCCGGGACCCCGAACGCGTTGCCGCGGATCACGTTCGCCGTCTTGCGGCCGATCCCCGGCAGCTTCACCAGCGACTCCATGTCCTCCGGGAGCCTGCCGTCGTGGTGCTCGACGAGGGCCTTGCCCAGGCCCATGATCGACTTCGCCTTGTTGCGGTAGAACCCGGTCGGGCGGATGATCGCCTCGACCTCCTCCGGGTTCGCCTCCGCGTAGTCCGCTGCCGAACGGTACTTCTTGAACAGCGCGGGAGTCGTCAGGTTCACCCGGACGTCCGTGCACTGCGCCGACAGGATCGTCGCCACCGCCAGTTCGAGGGGGTTCGCGTAGTCCAGCTCGCAGTGCGCATCCGGATGCGCCGCGGCCAGCAGGCGGTCGATCACACGGGCCCGGCGCTTCCTGGCCAGCTCGGTCTCTTTACCCTTCCGGGCGTCGGCGGCGGTCACCCCGCCATGGTACGCGGACGGCCCGGCAGCCGACCGCGCCCGCGATGCCCGCGCCCGCCCCGCAGGAGCAGCGCCGACGCCCCCAGCAGGCCGCCCCCGGCGGCCGTCGCCGCCGCGCTCCACACCGGTGAGATCGCCGACTCCGCCGTCCCCGACGCGCGCGGCAGCACCTCCGCGTCCACCGCCGCGGCCGCGTCCACGACCCCGCCGCCCAGGCCCGCACCGGCACCGGCCGCCGAACCCGTCAGCGCCCGCCGCACCTGATCCGCACTCCACTCCGGGTGCGCCGAACGCACCAGCGCCGCCGCGCCCGACACCACGGCCGACGCGAACGACGTGCCCGTCACCGTCTTGTACCCGCCGCCGGGCTTCGGGGCCGTCAGGTCCGCGCCCGGCGCGGCCAGATCGGTCTCCTCGCCCGTCACCGCGGTCTTCCAGCGCCGTCCGTCCTCGTCCGAGCCCGTCACCGCCAAGACCTCCGGCACCCGCGCCGGGAACCACACGTCCTCGGCGGGCGCCTCCGCGCGCTGGTTCCCCGTGCACGCCACGATCAAGACGTCATGCGCCTCCGCGTACGCGATCGCCTCCGCGAACGGCGGCGAATCGTAATGGCCGCCCAGCGACAGGTTCACGATGTCCGCGCCGTTGTCCACCGCCCACTCCACGGCCGCGCCGACCATCGCCGAATCGTGGTACCGGTTCTCGTCGTCGAGCACCCGCACCGGCAGGATCTCCGCGTCCGGGGCCACCCCCGAATGTCCGGCCTCCCGGCCCGCGATCAACCCCGCCACCGCCGTCCCGTGCCCGACCGGATCGGCCTGGCCGAACGCCCGCTCGTACACCGGCCCCGGATCCGACCCGAACGCCAGCAGCCGCGGCTCCGCCCCCGGGTCCACGTCCACATAACTGCGGCCCGGCAGGACCGCGCCCTCCAGCGCCGGATGGTCCGCGTCCACACCCGAGTCCACGACCGCCACGACCACGCCCGCACCGGTGCTCGTCGCCCACGCCGCGGGCGCCCCCACCGCCTCCAGATGCCACGCCGCGGGCGCGGAGGCCCGGCCCGTGTGCGCGGAGAGCAAGAGCGCCAACAGCGTCGAGCACACACAGGCGAGAGCGAAGCGAGCGAACCGGTCCCCCATGAGAACCGGATCGTTACACAGCGACAGGCCCACAGCGTGGGAATGACACACGCTCTCCTTTATGAATTCGTTATTCTCGCCCTACTGACGGAAACTTGACAACGCCCTCGCGTTACGGTGACGATCGCGAGGGGACGCCGCGTTCGCTCGACATGCCCCGGCGACGCTTGCGAGCCGTCGACGGGCACCGCCCCATCCAGGACCGGTAGGGGGGAAGGGCTGAGTGGGATCGATGTGGGAACCCAGTAACGAGATCGAGCAGCGCCTCCGCGAGGCGCTCCGAGCCGAGGACCAGGACGGATACTTCCGCATCCTGGCGCAGATCGAACTCGTCCTCCCACTGTCCTATGAGGACTCGAACGGGTCCGGCGCCGACACGTGGGCCACCTGGACCACCGACGACCGCACCCACATCCTCGCCTTCACCTCCGAGACCGCCCTCCAGACCTGCCTCCGCGACAACGCCGGCGCTTCCCGCCGCGTCTCCTTCGCCGCGCTGGCCGAGGCCTGGCCCGACGAGGAGTGGTGGCTCGCCGTCAACCCCGGCCTGCCGATCGAGGGGTACCTCCCGGCCTGGTTCGTCTCCCAAGTCGCCCAGGGCATGACGACCGTCCCCGCAGACCCCGCGCCTGAACCGGCGCCTGCCGAGCAGTACGACGCCTACTCCTCCGGCGCGCAGCCGTCCCCGTTCTCGGCTGCGCAGTCCGACCCGTTCGCGAACCCTATGGCGCCCGCCCCCGAGCCGCGCCGTGAGAGCTTCATGCCCCCGGCCCCGCCGGTCCCCGAGGTCCCGCCCGCCCCGCGCCGCTCCTCCGATTTGAACGGCGCCGCGCAGCAGGCCGCCTCGACCGTCGGCGGCACCACCTCCGCCGGGCTGCCGCTGCGCCAGCCCCCGCGCGACGAAGCGCCCGAGGCCGACGCGTTCAACGGGCACGCCTTCGCGTCCCAGCCGCCGCCCGAGCCGGAGCAGTCCCAGCCCCGCTCGTTCGGCTCGCAGCCCCAGGGTTTCGGATCCCAGCCGCGCGAGTTCGGCTCGCAGCCGCAGGGCTTCGGCTCGCAGCCGCCGCACCACTCCCAGCCGCCCGCGGCGCCTCCGGCGTTCCCGGCCGACGCGCAGTGGCCGAGCCAGTCGCAGCAGCAGGAATGGCCCGACGCCCCCGACTGGCTGCGCGACCAGCAGCCCGACCCGTCGACCCTGCCGACCCGCGCCCCCGCGCCGCCCGTGGGCGCTCCCGAGCCGTTCCCGGCGGGCGAGTCCTTCGGGAACGCCGCCGCGTTCGTCCCGCAGCAGCAGGACCCGTTCCAGAACGGCGACGGCTTCGGCAACGGCGCCTTCGGCTCCGAGCCGCAGCGCTCCGCCGAATCGTTCGCGTCCATGTCGAGCGCCTTCGGGCGCCGCCCCGCCGAGGCCGAGGCGCCGAGCGCCCAGGCGCAGGGCGAGCCGGTCGAGCTCACCGGGGACGAGGCCGAGCCGCTGCTCGCCGCCGCCGCGTCCTCCGGCGACACCGCCGCGTTCCTCCAGACCCTCCTGTGCGCCAGCGTGATCCTCCCGATCGGCGACCCCGAGGCCGCGCACCTGCGCGTCGGCGACCCGGCGTTCCGCTGGTCCAGCGACATCGTCGACGGCATCATCGGCATCACCGTCTACACCACGCCCGAGCGCATGGCCGAGCGCGCCGGCGAGGACACCGCGCACACCACGGTGCCCTTCGGCTGGCTCATCCAGCACTGGCCCTCCCAGGACTACGCGCTGTACGTCAACCCCGGGACCTCCGTGGGCGCCAACATGAGCGGCCCCGAGATCGAGCCGCTCATCAAGTGGGCCGAGGCCAAGGACCTGCTCCGGTTCGCGACCGAGATGGAGAAGCGCCACGCCGCGGCCGCGCGCGCCAACTCGCCCGCCCACAAGGTCCAGCCCGTCCTGTGGCAGAAGACCATCCCGCACCAGCAGGTGCCGTTCTACCTCGAACGCGGCTACGACCGCGTCGGCGGCTTCGTGCACCCGGCCGGGGCCGTGGAGCACCTGCGCACGCCCGCGCAGCTGTACCTCGCGCTCGGGCTCATCCGCTCCAGCGAGGAGTTCAGCCCCGCCGACGACTCCGTGCACGTCCTGCGCTGGATCGGCTACCGCACCGACCTCTACCCGGTCGCCTTGGGCGGCAACGACTACGCGACGGCCGAGTCGCGCGGCGGCACCGTCGTCGAGCCCGGCCCGTTCCGCGGCGACGGGTTCGCGCCCTCCGAGGGCGACGAGCGCATCCCCGAGCACAAGGTCGACTCGGTGCGGCTCCCGCACGGCGCGAAGATCCTCCGGATCGACTCGCGCGGCGAGGTCGCCGAGATCGCCTACTACGACGCCGACACCCGCGAGTGGACCCCGATCGACGGATCGTTCGGCGGTCCGGCCGCGATCGAGGCGTCCGCTGCTCCGGCGCTGCCCGCCGGTCCCGCGCCGAGCGGCCCGATGGGCGAGGCGTACGGCTACGACAGCGCGCTCGGCGAGGCCTGGGGCGACGCCGACGGGCACTACGACCTGGTGCGTCCCAACCCGGAGGAGCGGGCCGCGCACGTGCTCGACACCCGCGACCGCGAATGGAAGGACGCCTGATGCGCGACGGCTACATCGCCCGCTGGAAGGGCGCCGAATACGACTCCAGCCCCGACGGGGCCCACGTGCGGCTGTACTCGCCCACCGGCGGCGACGGGTTCGTCGAGGTCGCCGACGGGCGGTTCCGGCGCGGCGTGCCGATCGGCGAGCTCGAGGACTTCTTCTACGTGCGCACGGTCGCGACCTGGCGGGGCGAGCCGTTCTTCGTGCTCGGCGCCTCGGGGGAGTGGCTGCGGCTGGAGTACCGCGGCGGCCGCAGCGACGTGGCCCGCTCGCTCGGGCTCGAACCGTACGACAACGGCGTGTACCAGATCTGGGCGCCCGCCGAAGAGGTCACCGACATCAGCGAGCAGTACCTCTAGGACTTCCGAGGAAGCCCCGGCCGCGCGGCCGGGGCTTTTTCCGTGCCCGCCCCGGCCCGCGCGGCCGTTCCGGCGAAAGTGTCAGGAGACCGCTTTCACACGGCTGTTGTTTGATGTATAGTTCAGAGAAATAAGAAAGCGTTTGCCTGCATGGTTCGGCGAGCGCTCCCCACGCCATGTTCGGCAAGGTCTGGAGCACATCCCTATGGCAGAGAGAATCACCGTCGGCATCGCCCTCAACGGGGTGACCGGGCGCATGGGCTACCGGCAGCACCTCGTGCGCTCGCTCCTCGCCATCCGCGAGCAGGGCGGCGTCGAGCGCGCCGACGGCAGCGTGATCTGGCCCGAGCTCACCCTCGTCGGCCGCAGCGCCGACAAGCTCGCCGAGATCGCCGGCCGCCACGGCCTCGACAAGTACACGACCAGCCTGGACGAGGCCCTCGGCGACGACAAGATCGACGTCTACTTCGACGCCCTCACCACCCAGCACCGCCTCGCCGCCGTCAACTCGGCCATCAAGGCCGGCAAGCACGTGTACACCGAGAAGCCCATCGCCACCAACCTCGACGACGCCCTCAACCTCGCCCGGGCCGCCCGCGACGCCGGCGTCAAGAACGGCGCCGTCGCCGACAAGCTGTACCTCCCCGGCCTGCGCAAGCTCAAGCGCCTGGTCGACTCCGGCTTCTTCGGCCGCGTCCTCTCCGTGCGCGGCGAGTTCGGCTACTGGGTCTTCGAAGGCGACTGGCAGGAAGCCCAGCGCCCCTCCTGGAACTACCGCGCCGAAGACGGCGGCGGCATGGTCCTCGACATGTTCCCCCACTGGTCCTACGTGTTCGAAGAGACGTTCGCCAAGGTCAAGTCCGTCTCCGCGCACGTCGTCACCCACATCCCCGAGCGCTTCGACGAGCACGGCCAGGCCTACGCCGCCACCGCCGACGACGCCGCCTACGCCCTCTTCGAACTCGAGGACGGCACCGTCGTCCAGATGAACTCCTCCTGGGCCACCCGCGTCGACCGCGAGGAGCTCGTCGAGTTCCACGTCGACGGCACCGAGGGCTCCGCCATCGCGGGCCTGCGCAAGGCCCGCGCCCAGCACCGCGTCCACACCCCCAAGCCCGTCTGGAACCCCGACATCGACCAGCCGATCCCCTTCCGCCAGCAGTGGCACGAGGTGCCGGACAACGAGGTCTTCGACAACGGCTTCAAGATCCAGTGGGAGGAGTTCCTGCGCCACGTCGTCGACGACGAGCCGTGGCACCACGACTTCCTCGCCGCCGCCCGCGGCGTCCAGCTGGCCGAGGCCGGATACCGGTCTGCCCGCGAAGGCCGCCGCATCGAGCTGGAGGACCTGGTCCTGTGACCCGCAAGTTCACCTCACGCGTCATCTACTCCGCGGCCCACGTCGTCGCGGACCCCCTGGCGGACAACGGCCCCGGCCGCCTCGCCGCCGTCGACTGGGACGCCACGATCGCCTACCGCAGGCACCTGTGGGACCTCGGCCTCGGCATCGCCGACGCCATGGACACCGCCCAGCGCGGCATGGGCCTCGACTGGGAGGCGACCAAGCAGCTCATCCGCCGCTCCGCCGAGGCCGCCGGCCCCGACGACCTCCTCGCGTGCGGCGTCGGCACCGACCAGCTCGGCGCCGTGCCCACCACGATGGACGAGATCCGGGCGACGTACCTCGAGCAGCTCGCCGTCGTCGAGGACGCCGGAGCGGGCACGATCCTCATGTGCTCCAGGGCCCTCGCCGCCAGCGCGAAGAGCGCCGACGACTACAAGGCCCTGTACGCCGAGCTCCTCGGCGAGGTCAGCGGCAAGGCGATCCTCCACTGGCTCGGCCCCATGTTCGACCCGAGCCTCGAAGGCTACTGGGGCTCTTCGGACCTCGAGGCCGCCGCCGACACGTTCATCGAGATCATCACCGAGAACGCCGCCAAGATCGACGGCATCAAGATGAGCCTCCTCGACGCCGAGGCCGAGATCGCCGTCCGCCGCAGGCTCCCCGCAGGCGTCCGCTGCTACACCGGCGACGACTTCAACTACCCGCGCCTCATCGCGGGCGACGAGCAGGGCCACTCGGACGCGCTCCTGGGCATCTTCGACCCGCTCGCGCCGCTCGCCGCGAAGGCCGTGCAGCGCCTCGACGAAGGCGACGTCGCCGGGTTCCACGCGATCCTCGACCCGACGGTGCCCTTGGCCCGCAAGGTCTTCGAGGCCCCCACGTTCAACTACAAGACCGGCGTCGTGTTCCTGGCGTGGCTCTCGGGCCACCAGGACCACTTCAAGATGGTCGGCGGCCTCGAGTCCGCCCGCTCCATCGCGCACTTCGGCGAGATCGTCGACCTGGCTTTGGAAGTGGACCTCTTCCCGGACGAAGCGCTCGCGATCGACCGGTTCAACGCCCTCCTGAAGGTGGCGGGCCAGCCGAAGCGGACCCTCGCATGAGCATCCTCGACCGCTTCTCGTTCAACCACGCGACCGCGAAGTTCTGGGACCAGCGCGAGGCCGTCGAAGCCTGCGCGCGCACCGGCTCCGGCATCGGCCTGTGGCGCGAACCGCTGCAGGAGATGGGCGTCGAGGCTACCGCGAAACTCGTCCAGGACGCCGGAGTCACGGTGACGAGCCTCTGCCGCGGGGGCTTCTTCACCGACCCGACCGACGAGGCGCTGGCCGAGAACCGGAAGGCGATCGACGAGGCCGCCGCGGTCGGCGCCCCGGCGCTCGTCCTCGTCTCGGGCCCGATCCAGCCCGGCGGCACCATCGACACCGCCCGCGAGGGCGTCAAGACGGCCCTCGCCGAACTCGCGCCGTACGCCCTGGAGCAGGGGGTCACGCTCGCGATCGAGCCGCTGCACCCGATGTTCGCGAGCGACCGGTGCGTCGTGACCACCTTGAAGGAATCGCTCGACTTGGCCGCCCCGTTCGACCCGGCCGCCGTCGGCGTCGTGGTCGACACGTACCACATCTGGTGGGATCCGGAAGTGTGGCAGGGCATCGCACGCGCCGGGGCCGAAGGCCGCATCGCGTCCTTCCAGCTCGCCGACTGGATCACCCCGCTCCCGGCGGGCGTCCTCACCGGACGCGGCCAGCTCGGTGACGGCTGCGTCGACATGCGCCGCTACCTCGACGCCGTCGACGCCACCGGCTTCGACGGCCCCATCGAGGTCGAACTGTTCAACGACGCGCTCTGGGCCCGCCCGGGCGCGGAGGTCTTCGAGGAGACCAGGGCCGCTTTCGAGCGCGTCCTGACATAGGAGCGCCGCGGGCGCGCCGGCAGCGGTTGGGCAACGCCGGAGCGCCCGCGGACGAGCCCCCTGGAATGCCGCGGGGGCGGGACCGGCAGGGGTCAAGCACTCCGGTCCCGCCCCCGCGGTCGACTCAGTCTTTGAAGTGGTCGCGGCCGTGCAAGGGGCGGTCGCGGTCCTTCTCGGTCGCCTCGCGGTGGCCCGTGTAGCTCGCGAACACGACCAGGTTCTCGGTGTAGTCGCCCGCCTTCCGGTCGAAGGCGCCGCCGCACGTGATGAGGCGCAGCGCCGGTTCGGGCTCGATGCCGAAGACCTCCTCGTACGGGAGGCGCTGCTTCGCGTAGGACTCGACCGCGGTCACCTTGAAGGTCACGACGATCCCGTCCTCGCGGGTGACGTCGATGCGGTCGCCCTTCTCGAGCTCCTTGAGCGGGAAGAACACCGCCGGGCCGGAGCGCTCGGTGTCCACATGGCCCATGAGCACGGTCGGACCGAACTCGCCGGGGGTCGGGCCCGCCTCGAACCAGCCCGCCTCGTGCGGCCGCCACATCCGGGGGACCTCGAAGTTCCCCTCGTAGTCGAGGCCGAGCGCGGTGAGCGGGGCGTGGATGTCGACGGCGCCGATGTCGACGCGGGTCGGCTCGGAGCGGTCGAGCCAGGTGCCGCCCGCCGGGTCGGCGACGGCGAACGGGTCCTCGTGGAACGGGTTCCCGAAGTGCGGCATGGAGAAGGAGGGGACCGGGACGACGCTGCCGAGCATGAGCCCGAGGCCCCCGGCGAGGACGATCGAGAGGACGACGACGGCCACCGGCCGGAACGCGGGTTCCGGCCGGTGGATGGGTCGTTCGGCAGTGTGACGTGCTTCGGGCGCCTCGGCGCCCGTCGGCTCAGGCGGCAGTGACATTGCTGCGGCGCTTGAGCAGCCAGAGCCCCGCCGCGGCCACGAGCACCGCCGCCGCGCCGGTCCACAGCACCGCCGTGGCAGCGTCGGAGGCGGTCGAGCCGCCGCCCGTGGCGGCGCCGGTCCCCGAGGTCACCGTGAACTTGGTCGACGCGGTGTCGCTGCCGCAGGTCACCGTGACCGTGTACGTGCCGGGCTTCATCTTGTCCGTCACGGTGAAGCTGCCCTGCGCGTTGTTGTTGTTCTTCGGCAGCTTGAAGCTCGTGTCGGTGTTCTCGACGTCGCCGGTCGCGTCCATGTCGCAGTTCGACGCGAGCACGTCCACTCGGGTGCCCGTCGCGCCCGCCGTCGGCGAGAGCGTGACGGTGATGGCCGCGTTCGCGGGAACGGCGGTGGTCAGCACGAGCGCGGCGCTGAGCGCCAGCGCGGCGAGCATCCCTCGGATGGGCTGCGTCATTCGCATGGGCACGGTTCCTCCCCGGACGGCACCGGGTCGCCCCCGGTACGTGACGTGTCAATGGCTCACGGTAACGGCTCTTGTGGACGCAGCAGGCGGTTTCAAGCGAAAACCGGCCCCCGCCGCCACGCCTGGCGAGTCGGGAATCGGACAGCCGCGGCCGGGCCGGACGGCGGGCGGATCCGAAATTCGAGTGCGAAGCGCGGCTTGCGGTCTGGAAAACACCGGTGTCATCTGCCACGATGAGGGGATGAGGCTTCCCGGGAGCGGACTGGTCAGCGGTCTCGCACAGACCGCGCGCACCGCCGCGCGCCGCGCCGTCACCAGCCAGTACCCCGAGAACGAGCCCGAGCTGCCCGAGCGCACGCGCGGCGTGATCGCGCTGCACGAGCCGAGCTGCACGTCCTGCATGCTGTGCGCGCGGGAGTGCCCGGACTGGTGCATCTACATCGACTCGCACAAGGAGACCGTGGAGGTCGAGGGCGCGGCCCGGCCGCGGCAGGTGAACGTGCTCGACCGGTTCGACATCGACTTCTCGCTGTGCATGTACTGCGGGATCTGCGTCGACGTGTGCCCCTTCGACGCCCTGTTCTGGGCCCCCGACTTCGCGTACGCGGAGGGCGACATCAGGGACCTGCTGCACGACAAGGAGCACCTGGGGGAGTGGCTCGGGACGGTCCCGGAGGCGGCGAAGACCGAGACCGTGAAGGCGGACGAAGGGTGACGCTCGCCGACGTGCTGCTGCTGGCGTTCGGGCTGCTCGCGCTCGGGGCCGCGCTGGCGGTGGTGACGACGCGGCGGATCGTGCGGGCGGGGCTGTGGCTGGCGGTGGCGTTCGCGGGCATCGCGGGGGCGGCGCTGGTGCTGACGGCCGAGTTCCTAGCCTGGGTGCTGGTGCTGGTGTACGTCGGCGCGATCGTGGTGCTGCTGCTGTTCGCGACGATGCTGACCAGGGCTCCCACTGATCCTTCGGACGACCTGGACCGGGCGCGGCTGCCCGGGGCCTTGATCGCGGGCGGGGTCGGGCTCGGCCTGGCGGCCGTGGTCGTCGGCGCGTTCGGATGGACCCGGGCCGGGCTCGCGGACCGGGAGGGCGGCGGTGCGGCGCGGATGGGCGAGGCGGTGTTCGCGGACTGGGTGCTGCCGTTCGAAGTGCTGTCTTTGCTGCTCCTGGCCGCTTTGGTGGGTGCGGTCGTGGTTTCGACCAAGCCGAGCAACGATCACGTAACGAAGGATTACTAGCCGCGCGGTAAGCTGGCGGCCATGACCTCACCGATATTCGCGCTCGCCGACGGGTACATCACCGAGTACGCCCGCCTCCACCCCATGTTCGCCGGGTCCGCCGGCATCAAGGGCGACTTCGGGGTCGCCACCGACTTCGGCCCCGAGGCCGTCGCCGAGCGGGCGAAGCTCGACGCCGACACCCTCGCGAAGCTGAACGCCCTGGAGTCGACCGGCCCGGCCGACGACCTCGCCCGCCTCCACATGGCCGAACGCCTCGAGGTGAGCGTCGCCCAGCACGAGGCCGGGGAGTGGCGCCGCGCGCTGCGCGTCCCGTACGGGATGCTGCAGAGCCTGGTGAGCTATGTGGACCTCGCCCCGCGCAAGACCGAGAACGACTGGCGCCTGAACGTCTCGCGGATGCGCGCCATCCCCGAGATGCTCGCGACCTGGCGCCGAACCCTGAACGCCGGGATCGAGGCGGGCGAGACCGTGGCGCTGCTGCAGGTAACCGAGGGCGTCAAGCAGGCCCGCCGCAACGCCGAGTCGCGCACGTTCGACAAGCACCTGGACGCGTACGGCGACGGCGCGCAGGCCCGCGACCTGCGCGAGGCCGCCGAGGCCGCGTACGAGGCGTTCGCCTCGGCCGCCGACTACCTGGAGCGGGTGTACGCGCCGCACGCGGCCCCGCGCGACGGCGTCGGCGAGGAGCGGTACCTCCTCGCGGCCCGGTCCACGCTCGGCGCGGTCCTCGACCCGCACGACGCGTACGAGTGGGCGTGGGACGAGCTGCACCGCATCGAGGACGAGATGGCGGCCGAGGCCGACAAGATCGTCCCCGGCGCCGGGCTCGACGAGGTCATCGCCCACCTGGACGCGACCGAGGCCGTGGGCACCCACGAGGAGTACCTGGCCTGGCTGAGCGAGAAGCACCAGGGCGCGCTCGAGGCTCTCAACGGCGTCCACTTCGACATCGACCCGCGCCTGATGAACCTGGACGTGCAGGTCGTGCACGGCTCCTCGGCCGGCTCGGCGTACTACACGGGCCCGAGCGAGGACCTGTCGCGGCCGGGCCGCACGTGGTGGCCGGTCGCCGAGCGCGAGACGTTCCGCACCTGGGGCGAGCTGACCACCGTGTTCCACGAGGGCGTGCCCGGGCACCACCTCCAGATCGGCCAGACGAAGGTCGCCGGGGACGGCCTCTCGCGCTTCGCGAAGGTGTTCGGCTCGGTCTCGGGCCACGCCGAGGGCTGGGCGCTGTACGCCGAGCGGCTCTCGGACGAGCTGGGCTGGTTCACCGACAAGGGCTCGCGCCTGGGCATGCTCAAGGGCTCGGCGCTGCGCGCCGCCCGCGTCGTGATCGACATCGGCTGGCACCTCGACCTGCCGCTGCCCGCCGCCGAGGCGAAGCGCCACGGCGACCGCTGGAGCTTCGACGTCGCCCTCGACGTGCTCAAGTCGCGCGGCCGCATCGCCGAGCACCGCGCCTACCCGGAGATCGTCCGCTACGCGGGCTGGCCGGGCCAGGCCATCTGCTACAAGCTCGGCGAGCGCGCGTGGGTGGACGCCCGCGCGGAGGCGCAGGCCGCCGCCGGTGCGTCGTTCGACCTGAAGGCCTGGCACACGCGGGCCCTCAACCTGGGGCCGATCGGCCTCGACAACCTCGCCTCCGTCCTGCGGGGGTAGCGCGCAAGAGGAACGGGCCCGAGGCTTTCGCCTTGGGCCCGTTCGTCGTTCGCTACTTCCAGCGTTCGGTCAGGTCCTGCGCGGCCCTGTCGATCTCCTCGCCCAGCTGGTGCAGGTGCTGCTTCTCGAGGTCGGCGAGGCTCGCCGTGAGGCGGTCGGCCCGGTCGGCGCCCGGCAGGCGCAGGAGCCAGTTGCGGGCGATCACCGCCTGCCGGTACTGGTCGAGCAGATGCTCGAGGTCGGCGACCGGCGTGACGACGTCCTGGGCGGCCTGCCCGAGCGCGGGCACGGCGGCCTCGGCGAGGAAGTGCGCCTCCCGGGCCGCGACGCGCGTCTCGTCCCGCGCGAGCGCGAGGTCGGTGGCGTAGCTGAGCTTCCCGTACGTGTCGAGCAGGTGGTTCTTCGCCTGCGAGAGCACGCCCATGAGCGAGGACGCGGGCTTGTCGCCGTCCCTGCTGAGCCGGACGTGCTCGGTGAACAGCCGCACCTGGCTGAGCAGGACCGCGACCCACGTCTGCGACGCGATGCCCTCGGCCTGCGCGTACGAGGACCGCATCTCGTGTTCAAGGGCCGCATACCATTTCGGGTACTCGGGGGCCACGAGGCCGAGCTGGTCGAAGCGGTCCGAGAAGTGGACGCGGAGCCGCTCCAGGTCCTCGGTGTGCTTGAGCGCCGTCAGGAGGTGGTCGAGCTCCTGGCTGCGCGGCGGCGTCTCGGTGAACAGGTGCGCGTAGCCGCGGATGACGGTGCGCAGCCGGTGGATCGTGACGCGGACGGTCCCGGCGGAGCCGGGCGCCTGGCGTTCGAACGCCGCTATGGCGCGGTTGAGCGCGTCGACGTGGTCGGAGATATAGGTCTGGACGACGACCCCGGCGCGTGTGGACGCCGTCATCGGTTCAGGCCCGGCTTTCGCCGGCGCTGCGGATGCTGACATGGCTCCTCCCCCCGGAAGACCTGCTGGCTCAAGTATTCCAGGAGGCCTTCGGGGGGAGGAGTCGAAGCGGCGATATTTCGACGATCGTTCAGGTTCCCGCCTGGTCGGCGTCACCTTCGCGAATCACCGGCCTGTCACGCGGGCATGCAGTCCATCGCGGGCATCGTCGTCAGGTTGCCGGTGACGTTGAAGCCGAAGCTCGCCGTCCCGCCCGACGCGATGGTCGCGTTCCAGCCGGAGGGCCCGGCCATCTGCATGTCGCCCATGGTGCTGATCGTGGTGTTCCACGAGTCCCTGACGGCGATCCCCGAGTTCGGGGGCCACAGCCAGTGGACCATCCAGTTCCCCATGCTCGTCGTGCCCGTGTTCTTGACGGTGATGTTCACCGTCGCGCCGCCCGACCACGAGTAGACCTCGGCGGTCGCGGTGCAGGCGCCGGTCGGGTTCCCGGTCGGCGTCGACGTGGGCGTCGAAGTCGGGGTCGACGTCGGCGTGGAGGTCGGGGTCCCGGTCGGCGGGTTGACGACGCCGCCGTCGTTGCCCGGCAGGTCGGCGCCGGGGCGGATGCCGGTGATCTCGCCGTTGCCGCCGTCGAACTCGACGTCGGAGCAGGCGTAGAAGTTCTCGTTCGAGTCCGAGCGCACCCAGTGGGTGAACACCACGTGGTAGCCGCTGCGCTGCGGCAGCGTCATGTTCGCGTAGTAGTAGTGCTCGTTGGTCCCCGCGCCGCCGTTCGACGCCGGGTTGGTGATCGTCTGGAACTTCTCCAGGTCGTCCCAGCCGATCGGCTGCGACGGGTCCCACCCGGCCTTGGTGATGTACACGTCGAACCGGCCCGGGTGGTGCGCCCAGTTGTTGTAGCGCCACTCCACGGTCGCCCCGGCCGTCACGTGCGTGCGCGGCCAGTTGCCCGGGTCGTTGAACGGCTCGAAGTCGTACGGGCCCTTGCCGTTCCCGTCGCACAGGCGCCCGTCGGGGATGTACCCGACGGTCTGGCCCGCGCCGTTGGAGTCGAGGTTCCCGAACCAGTTGTAGAAGGGGGTGGGGCCGACCTCGTCGAACGCGGCCTGGCAGGCCTCGTTGTACGGGTCGAGCGCGCCGTTCTGCGTGAGCGCGTCGAAATAGCAGAAGTACTGGCGCGAGCCGGGGAAGACCGTCGCCCCGTGGGCCTCGGCCTCGTCCCTGCTGAAGAGCCCCGTGATGGCCAGGGCCGCTACGGCGGCCAGGACCATCGACATGACGGCGGCGATGCGGCGGCGTCTGCCGCCCAGCGCCGCCGTGGCGGTGGTGGACATGGAATTACTCCTCTGTCGGACATGGAGCGCTCCCAACCTGGCCCTGGAGGAGCCAGCGCGATCTCGTGGACTGCTGCTGACAATATCGTGATATTCGAGTGTATCTATATCTATTGATGGAACGCAACGGGTTCGGGCGGCCGTGCGCGAAACGGCCGATCCCGGCGGACGCGGATACACTCGGCTTCATGGACACCGGAGACACCGCACCCGCATTCACCCTTGACGACGAGACCGGAACCGCGCGCAGCCTCGACGAACTCCTCGAGTCAGGCCCGGTCGTGCTCTTCTTCTACCCCCAGGCGATGACCGCCGGCTGCACCGCCGAGGCCTGCCACTTCCGCGACCTCGCCGCCGACTTCAAGGCCGTCGGCGCGACCCCCGTCGGCATCTCGAACGACACCGTCGACCGCCAGGCGGCCTTCGCCGCCAAGCACTCCTTCGGGTACCCGCTCCTGTCCGACCCCGACGGGAAGATCGCCGAGGCCTTCGGTGCGCGCCGCAAGCTCGGCATGCTCGGGGCCAAGCGCAAGACCTTCGTCATCGGCGCCGACCGGAGGGTCCTCGGCGCGTTCAAGAGCGAGGTCAACATGAACGCCCACGCCGACAAGGCGCTGGAGCTGCTGAAGGCCGCGTAACGCGGAAAAGCGGAGAGGCGGCCCGGAGGCCGCCTCTTCAGCTAGATCTTGCTTGCCAGTTCTCTGAACGCCTTGCCCCGGTGGGAGATCGCGTTCTTCTCCGCGGCGGTGAGCTCGGCGCTAGTGCGGTCGAATCCTTCGGGGGTGAACAGCGGGTCGTAGCCGAACCCGTTGGCGCCCTTCGGTTCGCGTCCGACGGTGCCGCGCATCTCGCCGTGGACGACGAGTTCGCGGCCGTCAGGCCAGGCGATCGCGGCCGCGCACACGAACTTCGCGCCGCGCAATTCGTCTGCGACGTCGGCGAGCTGGTCGAGCAGGAGCGCGTTGTTCGCAGCGTCGTCCTTGGCGCTGCCGGCCCAGCGGGCCGAGAGCACCCCGGGCATCCCGTTGAGGGCGTCGACGGCGAGGCCGGAGTCGTCCGCGATCGTCGCGAGCCCCGAGTGCTTGACGCCGTCGCGGGCCTTGAGGAGGGCGTTCCCGGCGAACGTCAGCTCAGTCTCGGGGGTCTCCGGGTAGTCGGGGACGTCGTTCAGGCCGACGAGCTCGACGTGCGGGGCGGCCTCGGCGAGGATCTGCCGCAGTTCGTCGATCTTCCCGGCGTTGCGGGTGGCGAGCAGGACCCTCACGGCGCGAGGAGGGTCCGGGCCTGGAGGCCGGCGAGTTCCTTACAGCCCTTGAGGGCCAGGTCCAGCAGCTCGTCGAGCTGGGCGCGGTTGAACACCGCCTCCTCGCCGGTGCCCTGGACCTCGACGAAGTCGCCCTCGCCGGTGCAGACCACGTTCATGTCGACCGACGCGGCCACGTCCTCCTCGTACGGGAGGTCGAGCACCGGGACGCCGTTGACGACGCCGACGCTGATCGCCGCGACCGAGGTCGTCAGGATCTTGTCGGGCTTGCGCGCGATCTTCTGGTCCTTGAGCCAGTCGACGGCGTCGTGCAGCGCGACGTACGCGCCGGTGATCGCCGCGGTGCGGGTGCCGCCGTCGGCCTGGAGCACGTCGCAGTCGAGGGTGATCGTGTTCTCGCCGAGGGCCTTGAAGTCGATGCAGGCGCGCAGGGACCGGCCGATGAGGCGCGAGATCTCGTGCGTGCGGCCGCCGATCTTGCCGCGGATGGACTCGCGGTCGCTGCGCGAGTGCGTCGACCGCGGGAGCATCGAGTACTCGGCGGTGACCCAGCCCTCGCCGGAACCGCGCCGCCAGCGCGGCACGCCCGGCGTCACCGTCGCGGTGCAGAGCACCCGGGTGCGGCCGAATTCAACGAGCACCGAGCCCTCGGGGTGGTCGGTCCAGGATCGGGTGAACTTCACGGGGCGCAGCTCGTCGGCGGCGCGCTTGTCAGGTCGAGTCATCCCCACCAGACTACGGGACCCCTGACGCGTGTGAAACACTAGTTGCTGCCCTGCACCAGACCACCTCGCGCGAGTGGCGGAACTGGCAGACGCGCAGGATTTAGGTTCCTGTGTCCTCGGACGTGGGGGTTCAAGTCCCCCCTCGCGCACAGAAGAACCCCGGCCCTTGCGGGCCGGGGTTTCGTGGTCTGCGGGGTCAGGCGAGGTCGTTGGCGCTGCGGAGGGCCGCGGCGAAGGCCTCGGGGTCGGCGGTGGGGGCGGTGACGCGGATCGTGGCGGTGTCGCCTGCGCGGAGGGTCAGCATGCCCTGGTCGGCGCGGGCGTCAGGGTGGACCTTGTCGGCGTGGCAGAAGAGGTCGCGGACGAGGGAGGTCGCCGTGATGTGGAGGACGCAGCCGTCGGGCGCGGGTTCCGCCGTGACGGTGTAGGGCCGCGGGTCGAGGCGCTGGGCGGCGACTTCGGCGGCGAAGCGGAACGCGGGGGCGAAGCCGTCGCCTTCGGCGCGGAGGTACTCGGTCGCGGGGTCGCCGAACGCGGCCACGTCGGCGGGGACGGTGACTGCGGTCGCGTCGCGCGGGTCGACGGCGGTTTCGAGCACCGCTTTGGCGAGGACTTCGCCGTCGAAGGTCTCGCGGGTCAGGGTGAACGTGCCGCGGTAGGGTTCGCCGGTGTCGTTGACCAGGACGAGCGCGAGCGTGTCGGGTTCGGCTTCGAGGCCTTCCCAGGCGTTCGCGACCGCTGCGGCCGACGCGCGGGGCTGGAGGGTGGCGAGGCGGGGCGCGTAGGCGTCGCGGAGGGCGTGCCAGACGGGTTTGCGGTGCCCGTCGAAGTCGACGGCGGCCCAGGAGACCACGGGCCAGTTGTCGTTGAGCTGCCACAGGATCGTGCCCGTGTTGTGCGGGGTGAGGGACCGGAAGTGCTCGACGCCGAAGCGGATCGCGTGGGCTTGGTTGAGCTGGGTGGTCCAGTGCCAGTCCTCGATGGACTGCGGGTCGGGCAGGTGCCCCTGCCAGCCGCGTTCGAGTTTGGCGTTGCCGAGGTTGGCCTTCTGGTGGACGAGCATCTCGTGCCCGAACGGGTCGAGCGGCTCGTCGTGCACGACGCGGGTGAGGGTCGACCAGGCGGGCGGGGCCTGGAAGCCGAACTCGGAGACGAAGCGCGGCTTGTAGTCGGCGTAGACCTTGTAGTCGGCGCGGTTCCACACGTCCCAGATGTGCATGGTGCCGTAGCGCTCGTCGTTGGGGTGGCGGTAGTCGCCGAACGAGTACGGGCTCGCGGGGGAGTACGGGCGGGTCGGGTCGAGCTCGGCGAGGAGCGCGGGCAGGAGCTCGGAGTAGTAGGCGTCGCCCCAGCCGCGCTCGTCGACGTGGTGCGCCCAGGACCAGTCGACCGAGCCCCAGGTGTTCTCGTTGTTGCCGTTCCAGAGGACGAGGGACGGGTGGGCGCTGAGGCGGGTGATCTGCTCGCGCGCCTCAGCCTCCACTTCGGAGCGGGTCGCTCCGGTCTCGCTGTAGGCGGCGCACGCGAAGAGGAAGTCCTGCCAGACCAGGAGGCCGTGCTCGTCGGCGAGGTCGTAGAACGCCTCGGTCTCGTAGATGCCGCCGCCCCACACGCGGAGCAGGTTCATGTTGGCGTCCAAGGCGTCCGCGAAGCGGCTCGCGAGCCGGTCGGCGTCGATCTCGGTGAGGAACGCGTGGTCGGGGATCCAGTTCGCGCCGCGCACGAGGACGCGTTCGCCGTTGACCAACAGGTCGAACGGCGCGCCCGCCGCGTCCGGCTCGGTGTCGAGCTCGACGGTGCGGAACCCGACGCGGCCGTGCCAGACCGCTTCGCCCGCGGTGACGTCGACGTCGTAGAGCGGCTGGTCGCCGTGGCCGACCGGCCACCAGCGGCGCACGTCCGGGACGCGGACCTCGACAGTGGTGGAGGCCGCCCCGGCGGGGACCTCCGCGGTGGCGTGCCGGGTCTCGCCGTCCGGGCCGGTCACCGTGACCTGGACGGGAACCGGGGCGTCGCCCGCGGCGCGTTCGAGGTCGACGTGGGCGGTGAGGAGGCCGTCGTGGCCGCCGCCGAGGCGGTCGGCGACGTCGACGAGCGGGCGGACGGCGGCGATGCGCGCCCCCGACCACGAGTCGAGGCCGATCGGCCGCCAGATCCCGGCGCCCGCCACGTCGATCCCCCAGTCCCAGCCGAAGGAGCAGGCCATCTTGCGGATCTGGTTGTACTCGTGGTGGTTCACGCGCGGGAGCTCGCCGTCGCGGGCGGCGCGGGCGTCGGTCTCGGGGACGGGCGCGGCGAAGGCGACGCTGAGGGAGTTGCGGCCCTCGCGCAGGAGACCGCGCACGTCGAAGCGGTAGGAGCGGTGCTGGTTCTCGGTACGGCCGACCTCGGTTCCGTTGAGCGACAGCACAGCCACGGTGTCGAGGCCGTACGCGACGAGGTCGTGGCGGGCCGAGCCGTCGTCGGCCCAGTCGAAGACCGTGGTGAACCGCCAGGCGGTGTCGCCGATCCACTGCTGCGCGGCCTCGTTGCCGCCGTCGAACGGATCGTCGATCAGCCCGGCCCGGCGCAGGTCGAGGTGCGCTTCGCCGGGGACGGCGGCCGGCACGCCCGAGGCGAGCGCGGCCGCGACCGGTGCCGGGGCGTCCGCCGCGAGGGTGTCGGCGGTCATGGTCCAGCCCTCGTGGAGCGGGCGGAAGGTCGGCGGCAGGTGGGTCATCGCTGTTCCTTTGCGGTGTCGGGTGTCAGGTCGTGCGCGGTGGTCGCGACGAAGAGCTCGCCGGTCCCGGCGATCGTCACGGGCGAGGGGTCCGGGGTGCGGTACCAGGCGGTGCCGAGGGTGAACGCGTCCGTTCCGATCCGGCCGCTCCCGTTGGTGGACAGGGCGATCGCGGGTCCGGGCAGGCGGAGTTCGGCCGGGCCCGCGTCGAGGTCGAGCCGGTAGAGCGCGAAGTCGGGGACGTCGGGCCGGAACCGGTCGACGCCCGGCGCGAGCCGCTCGGGGTCCAGGCGGGGCACCGGCAGGGGCCGGAAGTCGAGCACGTCGAGCAGCTCGGGCACGTCGACGTGCTTGCCGGTGAGGCCGCCGCGCAGGACGTTGTCGGAGGCGGCCATGAGCTCGACGCCGACGCCTTCGAGGTAGGCGTGGATGTTGCCCGCGGGCAGGTAGAGCGCCTCGCCGCGGCGCAGGGCCACCCGGTTGAGCAGGAGCGACACGGCCGAGCCGGGGTCGCCCGGGTAGGCCGCGTCGAGGTCGAGGACCGTGGCGAGCGCTTCGGCCTGCGCCAGCGGGAGGCGGTCCGCGCGTCCGGCGAGGCCGACGATGCGGGCGACGGCCGGTGCCGCGCCGCCGCCGAGGAGCCAGGCGACCGTGGCGCTCAGGCCGCTGTCGAGCTGCTTCGCGAACGCCTGCAGCGGTTCCGGATCGGGGTCGGGACCGGCGGCGTCGAGCGCGAGGAGCGCGGCGGCCAGGTCCCGGGTCTCGGCGACGGGCCGGAACCCGCACAGGGCGTCGAACGTGTCGCTGACCGCGACGATGAGCTCCGGCTTGTGGAACGGGTCGCGGTAGTTGCGGTGCGGGGCGTCCAGCGGGATCCCGGCCGCGTTCTCGCGGGCGAACCCGGCGGCGGCCCGCTCGGGGTCGGGGTGCGCCTGCAGCGACAGTGGCGACCCGGCCGCGAGGACCTTGAGCAGGAACGGAAGGCGGCGGCCAGCGGCGTGCGGGCCGAGCGCGCGCTCCGGTTCGCGTTCGATCCACTCCCGCAGGTCGGTGCCGACCGCCGGGTCGAGCACGCGCGCGGGCGAGCCCGCGTGGGCGCCCAGCCACAGCTCGGCCTCGGGCCCGCCCGTCGCCGGACGGCCCAGCAGCGCCGCGATCCGGCCGACCGCGCCCCACGGGTACGGGCGGGGGTCGTTGTCGATGGGGAGGAGCACTGCCGTTCCCTTTCCTGAGTTGTGGTGTGGTGTGGTCTTGCCGGTCCTACGCGGCGGCGGCGCGGGCCCCGCCGGGCCTCACGGCCGGTGCCGCGCTAGCGCGCTCGCAGTCCTTGACGGTGGTGTTCGCGGCGGGTGCGGGTCGCGCGGCGGCTGTGGCGCGGGCGGGCGCACCGCTCACCGGATTCCCTGCGCCGCAGCGCGAGCGCCGCCCAGTGCGCGCTGGCGATGCGCGCGATGAGCGCGCCCGCCGCCTGGACGGCGGCCTCGGTTCCGTGCGCAGGTGAAGGCTGCGTCTCTCTCCGAAGTGCTTGTCCCGCAACGCGAACGCCGCCTCAGTTCGCCCTGGCGACGGCGATGCGTGCGGCGAGGGCGCTCGCGGGGGCCACGTCGGGCAGCGCCTGGGCGCCGTCCAGCGGGTCCGTCTCGCCTACGGCGACTTCGGCTCCGGGGAGGGCCTCCTGGACCGCGTCGGTGAACGCCGCCGCGAGCGGCGGCGCGGTGAAGACCCCGCCGATGCCGCGCACGCGGGGCCGCTCGGCCTCGCCGACGCGGCGCAGGCCCGCGACCGCCGAGAGCGCCAGCTCGCGGCCCGCCGCGGCGAGGATCGCCGAGGCGACCGCGTCGCCCTCCGCGGCTGCCGCGGTGACCGCGCGGGCGTACCCGGCGGTGCGCCGCACCCGGTCCGGGTCGGCCTGCAGCTCGAGGTAGGCCCGCTCGATGTCGGGGAAGTCGGCCGCGACGAGGCCGGTGAGCGCGGTCGGGCCGCCCCGGCCGTCGTGGGCGCGCATCACCGCGTCCAGGCCCGCCCGGCCGATCCAGAAGCCGCTGCCCGCGTCCCCGATGAGGTGGCCCCAGCCGTCGACCCGCGCGACCTCGTTGCGGCCCACCGCGAGCGTGACCACCCCGGTGCCGGAGGCGACGACCGCGCCGCGGCCGTCGCCGAGCGCCCCGAGGAACGCCGTCACGGAGTCGTGCGCGATGTGGACCGACCTGAGGCCCCCGTGCCGGGCCAGGAGCGCGGCCGCCTCGGTGTCCGCCGACTCCAGGCCCGAGACGCCGAGGGCCAGCCGCTCGAACGCGTGCCCGTCCGCGACCGCCCGGTCGACGACGGCCGCGAGCTGCGGTAGCAGCGGGCCGTCCGTGCGGACCCCGGGGGCCGACCAGTCGGCGGTGCGGCCCGCGCCCTGCAGGCGGACCTTCACGCTCGTCTGCCCCGCGTCGATCGCCAGTGTCGCGGTCACCCGGCGGTCCTCTCGGCGTAGTGGCGGGCGATCAGGTCGGCCGCGGGCTTCCCGTACGGGCAGTAGTCGTCGTTCGCCGCGGCGTCGGCCTCGGCGTAGAGCATCGGCGGCCAGTCCCAGAGCATGAATCCGCCGACCCACGGCCGCGCGTCGCACGCGGCGAACATCGCCTCGTAGTACCGCGCCTGCTCCGCGCCGGACGGGTCGCCCGGCAGGCTCCAGTCGTTCGGCCGGTTCGGCGAGCCGGTGCGCGAGGGGCAGCCCGCCTCCATGAAGAAGAACGGCTTCCCCGAGGCGGCGACGACCGGCTCGATCCGGTCGAGCTCGGCCTCCCACCGGTCGATCGGGTAGTACCCGCTCGAGGACACCACGTCGACCGCGTCCCACCAGGTGACGTGGTCCTCCTGGTACTTGTCGCAGTTGTACGTGACCAGCCCCGAGTAGACCTCGCGGACCGATGCGAGGAGCTCCCGCCACTCGGCCTCCCGGCCGTCGGCGCGGACCATCTCGCATCCGACGCAGAGCATCTCGCAGCCCTCGGCCTCGGCGATCCGCGCCGAGTGGACGATGAACTCCCGGTACGACGCGAACCAGTCGCCCCAGGTCGGCTCGCCCGGGACGTCCCAGTCGAAGAACCCGATGTACGCCCGCCACGTGCCGTCGCCGACGTTCACGACCGGCTTGAGGCACACCTTGAGCCCCAAGGACTTCGCCTCCCGGATCGCCCACACCACCTCGTCGTCGGTGACCGTGGGCTCCTCCCGGAACGGCACCACAGTGGACTGCGCGGTCTCCTGGACCGCCGCGTACGCGATCGCGGTCCAGTTGACGCCGATGCCGGTCATCGCCCGCATCGACGCGGCGGCCTCCGGGGCCGCCCACGTCCCGCGCACCCCGGTCCAGCCCCAGGTCATACCGGCCACATACGGGGCCAAGGGGTTCGCGGTCATTTCACGGCTCCCGAGGTGAGGCCCCTGTAGATCCACCGCTGGAGGAACAGGAACGCGATGAGGGTGGGGATGATGACGATGAGCGTCCCGGCCGAGATGACCTCCCACTGCGCGCCGAACGGGCCCTTGAACCGGAACAGCGACGTGGAGATCAGGTCCTGCGAGGGCAGGTACAGGAACGGCGTGTAGAACTCGTTGTAGATCGCGATGCCCTTGATGATCACGACCGTGGCGATCGCGGGGCGCAGCAGCGGCAGCACGATCTTCCAGTAGATCGTCCAGCGGTTCGCGCCGTCGATCATCGCCGCCTCGTCCAGCGATGCCGGGATGGCCTGCATGAACTGGATGAACAGGTAGATCGCGATGATGTCGGTGCCCATGAACAAGAGGATCAGCGCGGCCTTCGTGTCGTACAGCCCCATGCCGTTGATGACCTGGAACGTGGCGACCTGGCTGGTGACGCCCGGGATGAGCGTGGCGATGAGGAACAGCGCGAACACGAGCTTCTTGCCGCGGAACTCGAACCGGTCGAGCCCGTACGCGGCCATCGTGCCGATGAGGATCGTGCCCGTGAGCGAGACGGCGAGGACGATGCCGGTGTTGACGATGCCCTGGAGCATCTCGCCGCTGTCGAAGGCCGTCACGAAGTTCGACAGGTTGAACCAGTTCGACGGCGGCGTGAGCGCGCCCGTCGAGCCGTACTCCTCCGCGGTCTTCAGACTCGCGAACAGCACGGTGACCAGCGGCAGCAGCGTGCACGCCGCCGCCAGGACCAGGCTCAGGTACTTCGCGGTGCCGACGGTGACGCGCTGCGCCTTCAGCCCCGGCCGCGGGTCGTTGTGGACGGTGGTCATGTCAGGTCCACCTTCTCGTCGGGGAAGAGCTTGCGCTGCACGAAGGTCACCAGGAGGACGATCACGAGCAGGATCACGGCCATCGCGGAGGCGACGCCGACCTGCCGGTGCGTGAACGCGGTCTGGATGGTCGAGATGACGAACGTGGACGTGCCGTTCGCGCCGCCGGTCATGATGAACGGGATCTCGAAGACGCTGAGCGAGCCCGCGATCGACAGGACGAAGCACAGGCCGATGATGCGGCGGATGCCCGGCAGGATGATCGCCCAGAACTGCTGCCACTTGTTCGCGCCGTCGAGCTCGGCCGCCTCGTAGATGTCGGAAGGGATCGATTGGATCGCGCCGAGGAACAGCACGAAGTTCATGCCCATGTACCGCCAGATGCTGGTGCCCGCGAGCGACCAGTTCGCGATCTCGGGGTCGCCGATCCACTGCGGCGGGTCGGCCAGGCCGAACCACGACAGGACCGTATCGAGCGTCCCGCCCGGCTGGAACAGGTACAGGAACACGAACCCGATGGCGACGCCGTTGATGAGGTACGGGAAGAACAGCACGCCGCGGAAGAAGTTCCTGAACCGGGTGTTGAAGCTCAGGATCGTCGCGAAGTACAGCGCGAGACCGATCTGCAGGAACGACGCCCCGAAGTAGTAGAGGCTGACGTAGAAGACCTCGAAGATGCGCGGGTCGGTGAAGACCTGCACGTAGTTGTCGACGCCCACGTAGTTCAGGCTCTGGTCGATGCCGTCCCAGTCGGTGAGGCTGAAGTACAGCAGGTTCGCCGCGGGCCAGTAGGTGAGCAGGACCAGCAGCGCGACCGCGGCCGCGATGAACAGGTACGGGGTGAGCTGGCGCCGCGTCTGCCTCCAGGACCGCCGCCGGGCGGCCCCGGAGGGCCGCGCGGGGCGGCCCTCCGGGTGGAGGCGGTCGGCGCTGGTGTCCGCCGAGGCGGCACCGGTTGCGTTGATCGCCATTGGTGTCCCTTAGCCCGCGACCCGTTCGACCGACTCGCCCCAGCGGGCGTTCAGGTCGGCGAAGAAGCCCTCCTTGTCGCCGTCGGCCGCGCCGCGGGCGACGTCGACGAGCTCCTGGCGGTAGATGTTGCCGAACAGGTCGACCTGCGAATCGCTGGAGACCTCGTTGAGCAGGCCTTCCTCACCGGCGGGGGCGGCGTTCATCTCCATGAGCTCGACGCCGTTCTCCTCCAGGCCGGCCAGGTTCTCGGGCAGCGGGTCGGCCTTCACCGTGGAGATCATGGCCTCGTTCTCGGCGAAGCCGGACTCCTCGATGAACCACTGGATCCAGGCCCAGGCCGCGGCCTTGGACTCGGAGTGGCGGCTGACGGCGAGGTTGTAGTCGCCGCCGATGACCGCGTGCTGGGTGCCGTCGACGTTCGAGGGGAACGCCATGTAGCCGATGTCGGCGGCGGAGGCCCCGTTGGCCTCGGCGGCGGCCTGCATCTGCGAGATCGCCCAGGAGCCGAGGGTCATCGTGCCGATCTTGCCGGTCGCGATGTCGATCTTGGACTGCTCCCAGTTCGTGGTGAGCGGGTCCTCCTCGGTCAGGCCCGCGGCGACGGCGTCGTAGAGCAGGCCGTCGATCGCGTACATGTCCTTGCCCTCGGTCCAGGGCGCGGGGTCCTTCGCCATCTGGCTGGAGGCGTCGGGGTTGGCGGTGACGCCGCCGAGGTTCCCGAAGGACTGGCCGAGGGGCCAGCCGTCCTTGTAGTTGGTGTACATCGGGATGGCGTCGGTCTTGTCCTCGATGAGCTGGAGCGCGGCGAGGAACGCCTCGGGGGTGGTCGGCAGCTCGGTGATGCCCGCCTGCTCGAACACGCGCTTGTTGTAGAGGACGCCGTTCGCGTTGCCGCCGATGGCGAGCCCGTACTGGGTCCCGTCGTAGGAGGCGCCGTTGAGGAACCGGTAGGTCTCCTCGAACTCGGCCTTCTCGCCGAGCGGCTCGAGGAACTGGTCGTACTGGTTCGGCTGGATCGCGGCGGGGATGCCGATGACGTCGCCGTAGTTGTCGGTGCTGATGCGGGTGGTCATCTCGCCCGCGTAGTCGGTGATGCCTTCGACTTCCACCGAGACGTCCGGGTACTTCTCCTCGAACGCCGCGATGTACTCGTCGAACTTGCCGTTCTCGACGAGGTCGGTGCGCCACGTGATGATCTTGAGGTCGCCCTTCACCTCGCCGTCGATCGTGTTCGAGGGGTCGTTGTCGGCGGCGCCGCCCATGCAACCGCTGAGCGCGATCGCGGCGGCGGCGATGGTCGCGACACCGGCCAATGCCTTCTTCTTCATGAGGGACTCCTTGTCGGGTTCTTCATTGAACTGCTCCGCGCGGCCGTTCTAGCGGAGCTGAACGAAGCGTAGTATCTGAACCGGTTAAGGGCAAGTTCATGTCAACGCTGTCTTGTTATCGATCGGTGATCTTTCCGGATATTGAGCAGGCGTTGAGCTGGGAATTCATATCTTCATCAGGCAATTCATATCGATGAAATTCGACTTCATGTCCAACGTTGGACACCAAATGACTTGACCGCATAAGCGCAGGTTCGGAGAAGAAGGGCCCGGTATGGCGATGCAGCAGCGGGCGACGGCCGAGGACGTCGCGCGGCTCGCGAGGGTGAGCTCGAAGACCGTCTCGCGGGTGTTCGGGAACCGGGAGGCCGTCGCCCCCGCGACCGCCGAGCGGGTCCTGGACGCCGCGAAGCGGCTCCGGTTCCGGCCCAACTCGCTCGCGCGCACACTGCGGCGCGGCGGCGCGACCGACACGGTCGGCTTCGTCATGGGGGAGTTCGGCAACCCGTTCTACTACGGGATCGCCTCAGGGATCGAGCAGGAGCTCTCCCGCAACGGGAACGCCCTCGTCGTCGCCACCACAGGGGACGTCCCGGACGGCGAGGAGCGCGTGGTCGACGCCCTGCTCGCCCAGCGCGTCGGTGCGCTCCTGCTCGTGCCCGTCGCCGCCGACCAGTCCTATCTGGAGGGCGAGCGGCACCTGGGGACGCCGGTCGTCGCGATCGACCGGCCCGCGCGGAACCTCGTCGCGGATGCGATCGTCCTCGCCGGGCGCGACGGCGTCCGCGACGCGACTACGCGGCTGCTGCGCCTGGGCCACCGCCGCATCGGCTACGCGTGCAACCCCGCTTCGGTCGCCACCCAGGCCGAGCGGGTCGCGGGCTACCGGGAGGCCATGGCCGCCAACGGGATCGGCGACACCAGGCGCTGGGAGCGGCTCGTCGACGACCCGCACGCCGCCCCGGAGCGGATCATCGCCGGGCTCCTCGGCGGCGAGGACCCGCCGACGGCCGTCGTCACCGGGAACAACCGCATGACCGTGGGGGCGCTGCGCGCCATGCGCTCTCTGGGCGGGGACGCCCCGGCGCTCATCGGCTTCGACGACTTCGACACCGCCGACGTGCTCGGCGTCAGCGTCATCGCCCACGACCCGGTGGACCTGGGGCGGCACGCGGCCCGGCTCGCGATCGAGCGGATGGCGGACCCGCTCGGGTTCACCAGGAGGATCGAGCTGCCGACGCGGTTCGTCGCGCGCGGCTCGGGGGAGCGGCCCCCGGCTCGCGCCGGGGGCCCGCGCGGTTAGCGCACGTCGAAGCGGTCGGCGTTCATGACCTTCGTCCACGCGCGGTTGAAGTCGCGGATGAAGTGCGACTCGGCGTCGTCGGCGGCGTAGACCTCGGCGACGGCGCGGAGCTCGGAGTTCGAGCCGAACACCAGGTCGACGCGGGAACCCGTCCACTTGCGCGCGCCGGTGGCGCGGTCGCGGGCCTCGAAGTGCTGCGAGTCGTCCGAGACCGGCGACCACTCGATGTCCGGCGACAGCAGGTTCCGGTAGAAGTCGTTGGTGAGCTGCCCGGGCCGGTCGGTGAGGACGCCGACGGGCGAGTCCTCGAAGTTGACGCCGAGGACGCGCAGGCCCCCGACGAGCACCGTCATCTCCGGGACCGTCAGGCCCAGCAGGTTCGAGCGGTCCACCAGCATGTACTCGGCGGGCAGCCGCTGCGCCTTGCCGACGTAGTTGCGGAACCCGTCGGCGGCCGGTTCGAGCGGCGCGAACGAGTCCGCGTCGGTCTGCTCCTGCGTCGCGTCGACCCGGCCGGGCGTGAACGGCACCTCGATGTGGTGCCCGGCGGCCTCGGCGGCGCGCTCGATCGCGGCCGAGCCGCCCAGGACGATCAGGTCGGCGAGCGAGACGCGCTTGCCGCCGGAGCGGGCGTTGAACGCCTCCTGGACGCCTTCGAGCGCGCGGAGCACGGCCGCGAGCGACTCCGGTTCGTTGACCTCCCAGTCCTTCTGCGGTTCGAGCCGGATGCGGGCCCCGTTCGCGCCGCCGCGCTTGTCGCTGCCGCGGAACGAGGACGCCGCCGCCCACGCGGCGGCAATGAGCTGCCGCTGCGTCGGGCCCGACTCGAGGATCCGCTCCTTCAGGTCGGCGATGTCGGACTCCTCGACCGGCTCGTAGTCCGCGGTCGGGAGCGGGTCCTGCCAGATCAGCTGCTCAGAAGGAACCTCCGGGCCCTTGTAGCGCCAGATCGGTCCCAGGTCGCGGTGCGTGAGCTTGAACCACGCGCGCGCGAACGCGTCCTCCAGCTTGTCCGGGTGCTCGAGGAACCGCCGCGCGATCGCCTCGTACACCGGGTCGAACCGCAGCGACAGGTCGGTGGTCAGCATCGTCGGCGCGTGCCGCTTCGTCGGGTCGTGCGCGTCGGGGACGGTGCCCTCGCCCGCGCCGTCCTTCGGCCGCCACTGGTGCGCCCCGGCCGGGCTGTCGAACAGCTCCCACTCGTAGCCGAACAGGATCTGCAGGAAGCTGTTGTCCCACTCGGTCGGCGTGTTCGTCCAGATCCCCTCGAGGCCGCTGGTGATCGTGTCGTTCCCCTTGCCGGTGCCGTGCGCGTTCGCCCAGCCCAGGCCCTGCGCCTCCAGCGGCGCGGCCTCCGGCTCGGCCCCGAGGTTCGACTCCGGCGCGGCCCCGTGGGTCTTGCCGAACGTGTGGCCGCCGACGATGAGCGCGACGGTCTCCTCGTCGTTCATCGCCATGCGCCCGAACGTGTCGCGGATGTCCTGCGCCGACTCGACCGGGTCCGGGCGGCCGCCCGTGCCCTGCGGGTTGACGTAGATGAGGCCCATCTGGGCCGCCGCGAACGCGTCGTCGATCCGCTGGTCCTCGCCGCGCCGCTGGTCGTCGAGCCAGTCGGTCTCCGGGCCCCAGTAGATGTCCTCGTCGGCCTCCCACGCGTCCTCGCGGCCCCCGCCGAACCCGAACGTGCGAAAGCCCATCGACTCCAGGGCGACGTTCCCGGTGAGGATCATCAGGTCCGCCCAGGAGAGCTTGCGGCCGTACTTCTGCTTGACCGGCCACAGCAGCCGCCGGGCCTTGTCGAGACTGATGTTGTCCGGCCAGGAGTTGAGCGGCGCGAACCGCTGCTGGCTCGTGCCCGCCCCGCCGCGCCCGTCGCTGATGCGGTACGTCCCGGCGCTGTGCCAGGCCATGCGGATGAACAGCGGGCCGTAGTGCCCGAAGTCCGCCGGCCACCAGTCCTTCGAGTCGGTCATGACCGCCTCGATGTCGCGCTTGACCTCGGCGAGGTCGAGGGACTCGAACGCCGCCGCGTAGTCGAAGTCGCCGCCGAGGGGGTTCCCGGCGGCCGGGTTCTTGTTGAGGAGCTTGAGGTTGATCCGGTCCGGCCACCAGCCCCGGTTGCCGCCCCCCTGGACGGGGAGCAGCGCGGGGCGGTGCCCCATCGGACAGCCGCCGGTGCCGTTGTCGTCTTGCTTGGCAGACATGGGAATCCTTCCGCAGGGTCGCTTCTGGGAGCCCGGCTTCCGTGTCGCGGACGCCCCCCACAGGTCATACCACCGCGAGCGCGACTTATGCCTGGAATCGCCGCAGAGCCGCGCCCGGATCCGCGCCGGACCGCCGGTCACCCGATCGGGGGCAAACCGGACATCGATCGTTGTCGGCGCGTCCGGTCCGGTTCACCTCGGGTTCGCTTCCAAGTCGTCTTCAGCATGGACGGTCATTCCATGACTGCTGACAACGCCGACATCGCCAGGATCGCCGCCCTCGCCATCGCCGTGCAGCGGTCGGCGCTGCTGCCGCAGGAGGAGCAGGCTGCGCTCCTCGACCGGTACCGCCGCCTGCGCGAGCACGTGCTCCGCACCGGCACCGCCGAGACCGTCCAGCGGCTCCTGGAGATCGACGAGGCCTCCGGGCCGCTGCGCCCGCGCAAGGCGGCGACTCTTACCGTTCTTTGAGGTGACTCCCAGCGGCGCCGCGGGCCCCCCGGATAGGAATGTCCGGCACGCCCCGTCATAAGGAGTCCCAGGTGAGCGAAGCGCCCGAGTACAAGGACCGCGTCCTCGTCGTCGACGACGAGGAGAACATCGGCGCGCTCCTGTCCGCCACCCTCCGCCTCACCGGCTTCGAGGTCGAGGTCGCCCGCGACGCCGCCGAGGCGCTCCGCGCCGACGCCCGCTTCGAACCCGACCTCGTCATCCTCGACGTCATGCTCCCGGACATGGACGGCTTCGAGGTCGCCAAGCGCCTGCGCGCCGGGCGCGACCTGCCCGTCCTCTTCCTCACCGCCCGCGACGCCGTCCGCGACCGCGTCACCGGCCTCACCGTCGGCGGCGACGACTACGTGACCAAGCCCTTCGACCTCGAAGAGGTGGTGCTGCGGGTCCAGGCGATCCTGCGCCGCGCCAAGACCCCCGCGCCGCCCGAGGACCGCGTCCTGCGCTACGCCGACCTCGAACTCGACGAGACCGTCCACGAGGTCCGCCGCGCCGGGCAGCCCGTCGAGCTCTCGCCCACCGAGTTCAAGCTCCTGCGCTACCTCATGCTCAACGCGGGCAAGGTCGTCAGCAAGTCGCAGATCCTCGACCGCGTCTGGAACTACGACTTCGGCGGCAACGGCCGCATCGTCGAGTCCTACGTCTACTACCTGCGCAAGAAGATCGACCACGTCGAGCCCGCGCTCATCCAGACCGTCCGCGGCTTCGGCTACGCACTGCGCGAACCGCGGGTACCGAAGTGATGAAGCCCAGGCGCTGGCGGCACTGGACCGTCCGCTCCCGCATGGCGTTCACGATCGTGACGCTGTGCGCGCTGGCCCTCGCCGCCGCCGTCCTGGCCGCCACGGCCCTCCTCCAGAACGTCCTCACCGACCGGATCGACTCGCAGCTGGAGACCGCCACCGAGATGGCGCGGAACGAGCAGCCGCCGCTGAACGCCGACGAGGACTTCAAACCGCTCGGGCCGCAGCCCGGCTTCCCCGACACGCCGCGCGTCTACACCTACGACGCCGACGGGAACCTCGTGCACGCCTTCGGCGGCGAGGACGCGGCGGAGCTCACCGGCCTCGGCGACACCGCCGCGAGCACCGGCGAGCCCTACACCGTCGAGGACGCCGACGGGAACTCCTGGCGCGTCCTCGTCGAAGCGGCCGAGGACACCGACGGGTACGTCGTCTACGCCCTGTCCTCCGAGTACGTCGGCGCGGCCACCGAGTCGCTGCTGCTCATCGGCGGCGGCGTCACGCTCGCGATCCTGCTCCTGCTCGCCGTGTCCGCGTTCTGGGTCGCGCGCCTGGGCCTGCGCCCCCTCGACCGCATGCAGGCCACCGCCGACGCGATCGCCGAAGGCCGCCTCGACGCGCGCGTCACCGACACCGACCCGCACACCGAGACCGGGCGGCTCGGCTCCGCGCTCAACACGATGCTCGCCCGGATCCAGGCCGCGCTCGACGCCAGCGCCGCCTCCGAGGCGCGTCTGCGCCAGTTCCTCGCCGACGCCTCCCACGAACTGCGCACCCCGCTGACCTCGATCAAGGGGTTCGCGCAGCTGTACCGGCGCGGCGGCGTCCCGCCGGGGCCGGTGATGGACGAGACGATCGGGCGGATCGAGGCCGAGTCGAAGCGCATGGGCCTCCTGCTCGACGACCTCATGCTCCTGGCCGCGCTCGACCGGCAGCGGCCGCTCAGCCGCGGGCCGGTCGACCTGCTCGGGGTCGCCGCCGACGCGGTGGGGGACGCGCACCTGCGCGAACCCGGCCGGTTCATCGCGCTCGAACCCCTGCACGGCGGCGACGACGAGCTGCTCGAAGCGGTCGACATCACCGGGGACGAGCCGCGGCTGCGTCAGGTCCTCACGAACCTCGTGGCGAACGCGCTGCGGCACACGCCGCCGGACGCGCGGATCACCGTGCGCCTGGGCTGGAGTTCGAGCCCGGGGCCGCGCTGCCTCGCGCAGGTCGGGGAGACCCCGGCCATGCCGGCCGCGGTCGTCGAGGTGGCCGACACCGGGCCCGGGGTCGCGCCCGAGCACGCCGAAGGCGTCTTCGAGCGGCTGTACCGGGTCGACCAGGGCCGCGCCCGCGGCGCCGAAGGCGGCTCGGGGCTGGGACTGTCGATCGTCGCGGCCATCGTGGCGGGGCACGGCGGCTGCGTGCGCCTGAGCGGGACGCCCGGCGGCGGGGCGACGTTCCGGGTGGTCCTGCCGAGATCCTGACCCGGGCCGCTAGTCGTCGAGGCCGAGCTGCTTCTTCAGGCGTGCGACGTGGCCGGTGGCCTTCACGTTGTACTGCGCGAGCTCGACGTCGCCCTGCTCGTCGATGACGAACGTGGAGCGGATGACGCCCAGGACCGTGCGGCCGTAGTTCTTCTTCTCGCCCCACGCGCCGTACTCCTCGAGCACCTTGTGCTCGGGGTCGGACAGGAGCGGGAAGGTCAGGCCGTCGCGCTCGACGAACTTGGCCAGGGCCTCCGGTTCATCGGGGGAGATCCCGAGGACCGCGTAGCCGGCGGCCTGGAGGCCGGTGAGGCTGTCGCGGAAGTCGCAGGCCTCCTTGGTGCAACCGGGCGTCATGGCCTTCGGGTAGGCGAACAGGATCACCTTGCGGCCCTGGAGGCTCGACAGGGTCACCGGGTCGCCGGTGTCGGTGGTCAGCGTGAAGTCAGGCGCCGTCTCACCAGGCTGAAGTCGTACGTTCACAGGTCGAAACCCTACCGGTCGTCCCTGACAATCCCCTGGGAGCACGCTCGACGGTCCCTGTCCGGCGGACGTTGGCTACCCGACACTTCCCGGTCCCGCTTGACGGCGACCGAGACGCTATTGCAAAATGATTGCAATAGCCTGACAGTGGGCTGTTGATTCCGCGCGTGGGCGCCTTGCATCCGGTAAGGCGACCGCCACACCCTCCCCGGCCCGCCCCAGGCCCCCACAACCAGTCGAAAGGCGGCACCTGCCCGTGTCAGACCTGGCGCTGCACATCCCGGTCGACGTCGTAGACGGACCGACCTCCCTCGCCTTCGCCCTTGTCGCCGCCATCGCAGTCGGCGTCTGCATCCTCATGGCCCGCAGGCACCTCGACGAACGGCTCGTGCCGCTCGCCGGGCTCGCGACGGCCTTCATCTTCGCCGCGCAGATGCTCAACTTCCCCGTCGCCGCGGGCGTCTCGGGGCACCTCCTCGGCGGCGCCCTCGCCGCCGCGCTCCTCGGCCCCTGGCTCGGCGCGCTCTGCGTCACCGTCGTCATCACCATCCAGGCGCTCCTGTTCGCCGACGGCGCCGTCACCGCCCTGGGGCTCAACGTCGTCAACATGGCCGTCATCGCCGCGTTCACCGGCTACGGCGTGATCGCCCTGGCGCTCAAGGTCCTCCCGCGCACCCGCCTGGGCCTGGGCGTCGCGGTCTTCGCGGCCGCCGTCGTCAGCGTCGTCGCCGCCTCCGCCGGGTTCGTCCTCCAGTTCTGGCTCGGCGGTGAGGAGGTCGGCCAGTCCTTCGGCGCGATGGCCGCCGCGATCCTCGGCACCCACGTCCTCATCGGCATCGGCGAAGGCGTCATCACCGCCGGAGCCGTCACCGCGGTGGCGGTCGCCCGCCCCGACCTCGTCTACGCCCTGCGCGGCACCCGCCTCGCCCAGACCGCGAAGGAGTCGGTGTGAAGACCAAGCGCTTCTGGATCGCCAGCGTCATCGTCACGCTGATCCTCGCCGGGTTCGTGTCCCTGTTCGCCTCCGCCTCACCGGACGGCCTCGAATCGGTGCTCCTCACCGGCTGCGAGACCGCCGACGGCGAGATCACCGGCGGCGCCTGCGTCCTCCAGGCCGCGGGCGACCACGAGATCGGCGGCGTCTTCGCCGACTACGGCATGTCGTTCCTCGACAATGAGATCCTCGGCGCCTCGCTCGCCGGGATCCTCGGCGTCGTCCTCACCCTGGTGCTCGCCACCGGGTTCTTCTGGCTCCTCGCCCGCGGCAGGAAGCGCGAAGCGTGAGCCCGGTCGACGGGCTCTACCGGCCGGGGGACTCGCCGGTCCACCGGCTGCGGCCCCAGGTGAAGATCGTCGCGCTCGTCGCCTTCACCTGCGCCGTCGCGGCCACCCCGCGGGAAGCCGTGTGGGCCTTCGGGACCTACGCGCTGCTCCTCGCGGGGCTGTTCGCGCTCGCCCGCGTCCCGCTCGCGTGGGTGCTCTCCCGCAGCCTCGTCGAGTCGCCGTTCCTGGTGCTGGCGCTCGCGTTCCCGTTCATGGTCGAAGGACCCGCCGTCCACCTCGGATTCCTCACCGTCTCCGAGACGGGACTGTGGGCCGGATGGAACCTCCTCGCGAAGGCGACCCTCGGCGTGTGGGCCGCGCTGCTGCTCTCGGCCACCACGCCCGTCGCCGGGGTCCTCGCCGGGCTCTCGCGGCTGCGCTGCCCCGAGATCCTCCTCCAGATCACCGCGTTCGCGATCCGCTACGCCCACCTCACCGTCGCCGAAGTGACGCAGATGCGCCTGGCCCGCCTCGCCCGCTGCGACGACCCGCGCTTCCTGTGGCAGGCCGGCGCGCTCGCCCGCAGCCTCGGCGTCGTCTTCATCCGCTCCTTCGAACGCGGCGAACGCGTCTGGCAGGCCATGGCCGCCCGCGGCTACACCGGGCGGCTCCCTCTCGACGTCGGCCCCGCGCCCGCCAGCGCCCTCCAGTGGTCCGCCGCGCTCGCCGCCCCCGCGCTGGCCGCGGGCATCGCAGCCTGGACGGCGGTGTTCGCATGAGCGCGTTGAAGATCGAAGGCCTCGAACACGTCTACCCGGACGGCCACCGCGCCCTCGACGGCGTCGACCTCGAAGTGCGCGAAGGGGAACGCGTCGCGATCCTCGGCCCCAACGGCGCCGGGAAGACCACGCTCATGCTCCACCTCGCCGGGCTCCTCACCGCCACCGCCGGGGCAGTGACGGTGGGGGAGGCGAGAGTGGAGAAGAAGACCCTCGCCGAGATCCGCCGCCGCGTCGGTATCGTCTTCCAGAGTCCCGACGACCAGCTGTTCATGCCCACCGTCGCCGACGACGTCGGGTTCGGCCCGGCGAACCTCGGCCTGCGCGGGCCCGAACTCGCCGCGCGCGTCGAAGCCGCCCTGCGGGACGTGGGGCTCGCCGACCTCGCCGACCGGCCGCCGCACCACCTCTCGGTCGGGCAGCAGCGCCGCGCCGCCCTCGCGGGCGTGCTCGCGATGCGCCCGGACATCGTGGTGTGCGACGAGCCGAGCGCGAACCTCGACCCGGCCGCCCGCCGCGACCTCGCGAAGATCCTGCACGCGACCGCGCCGACCCTGCTCCTGGTCACGCACGACCTGCCGTACGCCCTCCAGCTGTGCGAGCGGGCCGTGATCCTCGACGCGGGCCGCGTCGCCGCCGACGGCCCTACCGCCGAGATCCTCGCCGATACCGAACTGCTGCAACGGCACCGGCTCGAACTTCCCTTCGGCTTCTCCCTGGAGACGGCGCTGGCGGCGATGCGGGGATAGACCCCGTCCCGCGGTCCCTTGCCCCCGTTCGGGACCGCGGGACGGCCTTCCCCGGGCACACTTCACCGCCGACGCCGAAGGGGCGCGGCCACGCGAGTGGCCGCGCCCCTTGCACTCGCTTGGCTCAGCCCGCGTCGATCGCGGCCTGCACGTCCTCGGCGAACGTCGCGTTCTCGACCGTCTCGCCGTTGACCTTCGCGGTCGGCGTCGCGGTGATGCCCTGCTCCGAGGTCGCGTTCGCGTTGCCGTCGGCGACCCAGCTTCGGTACGTGTCGTCCTCCACACAGGACTGCCAGTCGGAGTCGAGGCCCATGTCAGTGCCGATCTTGACCAGCTCGTCGTCATTGAGGCCGCTGGTGTTCTCGGCGGGCTGGTTCTCGAACAGCGCCAGCGTGTAGTCGAGGAACTGCTGCTCGCCGACGTCGGCCGCGCACACCGCCGCGTTCGCCGCGCGGCTGGAGTACTCGGTGTCGTTGCTGAGCCGGTCGAGGATCGTGAGCGGGTGGTAGTTCACCGTCACCGAGCCGTCGTCGATCCACCCCTGGATCTGCGCCGCGTACGCCTGCTCGAACTGGTTGCACGCCGGGCACATGTAGTCGATGAACAGGTCGACCTCGACCGGGCCGTCGCCGACCTGCACCGCGTAGGTGTCCGTGGTCCGCGCCGACGGCTCGTTGTCCTCGAACTCGGGCTGGCTGTTCATCAAGATGCCCGCCGTGAGGAGCCCTCCGATGAGCAGTACGGCGGCGCCGATCGCCACCCCGAACACGATCTTCCGGCGCTGCGCCTCGGCGGCCTGCTGCTTGCGCAGCGCCTCGGCGGCCTGACGGCGGTCGGTGTTCCGGTTCGACTTCCCCATGTGCCTCGCTCAGCCTTTCTCCGGTCCAACACTCGATTCACGAAGCGGATTCGAGTACGCTCAGCGGCGATGCGATCCCGATCGAACGACTATCGCCCCGCCGCAACAGCGACCCGCTTCGCCTGGTCGTCGCTCGCAGCGGCCTTCGCCGGGGTGCTCTTCGGCGCCCTCTGGGCCTCGGGGGCCTGGGCGCACGCCACGGCCACCAAGACCGAACCCGCCTCAGGGGCGCTCCTGGACGCGCCTCCGAGCGAAGTCGTCGTCGAGTTCAACGAACCAGTCACCCCCGTAGACGCGGCCACCGGCGTGGTGGCTCCCGATGGTGACCGAGCCGACACCGGCGTGACGCAGAACGACGACGAGACCGTCCTCTACATCGCGGTGGACGCCGACCAGGAGGGCACCTACCTCGTCGGCTACCGGGTCGTCTCCCACGACGGCCACCCCGTCTCCGGCACCTTCACCTACTCCGTCGGCGCCGAGACCGAAGCGCCCAGCGCCGAGGCGCTCACCGCCGGGACCGACCCGTTCGTGCAGGCGCTCCTGTACGGCAACCGCTGGTTCGGGTACGCCGGACTCGCGCTGGCACTCGGCGCCGGGACACTGCTCGCGCTCGGGGCGCGCCCGCGCGAGGTCACCGCGAAGATGACCGCCACCGGGCTCGCGGTCGTCGCCATGACCGCCGTGCTCGGGCTGCCGCTCCAGGCCGCCTACGAGACCGGCACGAACGTCACCAGCCTCGACGCGGCCGGGCTCCAGTCGGTCATGGAGTCGAACATCGGCCTCGCCGGGCTCCTGCGGCTCCTGCTCGTGCTGCTCGCGCTGCCGCTCATGCGCACCGTGGTGACGAGCCCGGAGGAACCGAAGCCGCTGCTGATCACCGGCCTCGCCGGGGTCGGGCTCGCGCTCGCCGCGACGTGGCCGCTCGCGGGCCACCCGATGGCGACCGAGCCCGTGGTCGTCGCGTTCGTCGCCGACATGGTGCACCTGGCCGCCTCGATGGCGTGGGCGGGCGGCGTGATCGCGCTCCTCATCCTCGCGTTCCGCAAGGACACCGAGCTGCCTGAGAAGACCGCCGAGACCTGGATCGCCCTGGTGCCGTGGCTGGTCGCGAACGTGCTCGTCGCCGGGCTCGCCTCGTCCCTGCTCCACATCGACTCGGTCGAGGCGCTCACCGACACGAAGTACGGCCGCCTCGTGATGCTCAAGGCCGGGCTGTTCGTGGTCATCGTCCTCGCCGGACTGTTCACGCGTCGCGCGCTGCTGCGCGGCGCCGAAGGCAGACGGCGGCTGCGGGTCGCCGCCGGGGTCGAGACGCTGTTCCTCGCCGTCGTCATGGCGGCCGTGGCGGTGCTCGTGCAGGCCGTGCCCGCCAAGACCGCGCTGCTGGAGACCGACACCGCCGAGTCCCAGTCGACCGAGACGGCCACGCTCGTCACCACCGACGTGTACTCCGCGCAGCTCGTCCTGGAGCCGGGCCGCCCCGGCCCCAACAGCGTGCGCATCCTCGCCGACGACCTCGAGGGCGCGCCGTTCCCCGTCACCGAGTGGACCGCGACATACGGGCTCGAAGGCGAAGCGGCAGAGGAGATGCGCCTCATCGAGCTGCGCACCGGCATCCTCGCGGGCGAGGTGAGCCTGCCCGACGAGGGCCGCTACGTCTTCACCTTCACTTTGACCGACGCCGAAGGGAACTCGGCGACCGCCGAAGCGGCCGTCGACGTCTCGTAGCTACCAGGAGCCGAACGCGGCCTCGGTGTTCGCCCACAGGCGCTCGCACCACGCCTCGAGGTCGCGGCCGAGGTACTCGGCGAGGAAGCGGACCGTGTAGTTCGTCAGCGCCGGGTGGTTCCGGTGCCCGCGCACGGGGATCGGGGCCATGAACGGCGCGTCGGTCTCCACGAGCACCAGCTCCGGCGGGGCCACGGTGACGGCGTCGCGCAGGTTCTGCGCGTTCTTGAACGTCGTGTTCCCCGCGAAGCTCATGAAGAACCCGCGTCGCGCGCACTCCTTCGCGAACGCGAAGTCGCCCGAGAAGCAGTGCAGGACAACACGATCAGGCGCGCCGTCGGCGTCGAGGATCGACAGGACGTCCTCGTGGGCGTCCCGGTCGTGGATCACGAGCGTCTTGTCCCGCTGCTTCGCGATCTCGATGTGCGCGCGGAACGAGCGCTGCTGCGCGGCCCGCCCGGTCTCGTCGGTGCGGAAGTAGTCCAGGCCCGTCTCGCCAAGGGCCGCAACACGGGGCATCGCGGCGACCGCGTCGATCTCGGCCAGCGCGGCGTCGAGGTCGCTCTGTCGCGGCGCGTCGTTCGGGTGCAGCGCGGCGGCGGCGAGCACGCGCGCGTCCGCGGCGGCGAGTGCCGCGGCCCAGCGGGACGACGCGACGTCGGTGCCGACCTGCACGACCCGCGCGACCCCGGCGGCCTCGGCCTCGTCGAGGCGGGCCCGCACGGCCGGGTCGCCCGGCTCGGGCGTCGGCGGCTCGACCTCATGGCCGAAGACGTCGACGAGGTCGAGGTGGGTGTGGCTGTCGGCGACGGGATGCGGGAGCGGCTCGGGCAGCGGCGCGGGTTCGGATCGGTACACGCTACTACGATGCCACGACTCCCCGGCAAACCTTGTTACCGGAAACGTCCCGTACGAAATGCCGTCGCCGTAACATCTTCTTCATTTTCCGGACATCCGCGTCTGACACGGCGCGCTTACGTTGGCGTGCAGTCGAACAACCGGCTGTGGACAACCCACTACCGTCCGGCGACAGCACTTCCCAACGACACTGTTGTCGCACCACGCCGTCGCATCCGCGCAAGACGAATCGAGACGCACATGACCCGCGACCTCGCGTCCCGCCGCAACCGCGCCGCAGCGCTCCAGCAACGCCGCCCCGCCGTCCCGGCCGAACCGACGCAACCCGAAACGCTCGTCACCGTCGAATGGCGCGGCGAGAAGTACCCGGGCCTCCCCTACGCCGACGGCGCCGCCTGGGAGCTCTTCTCCGCCCTCCCGCGCCCGGACTTCCTCCCCAACCCCCGCCCCGGCAGCGACTACCCCTACCGCCACTACGCCCACGCCGGCGAGGTCCTGCGCGACGGCGTCCCCGTCGCCGTCGCCGACGACCGGTCCCTCACCGTGCCGCTCGCGCCCGGCCTCGACCTGGAGTACGTGCGCCGCCTGACCCAGACCCCGCACCTCGACCCGGCCGCGCGCGTCCTCCTCGACCGCGTCCGCCGCTCCGCCGCCGTCGCCCCCGGCGAGATCATGGAGCGGCCCGTGACCGCCGCGCAGATCGCGCGCCTCATGGAGACCGCCGCTGTCCCCGGCGGGTTCTGCTACCGCCGCTGGGACATCGCGCACCTGCGCACCCCCTCCGCCCGCTCCGTCCTCGGCGGCGAGACCGAGCCGAGCGAGCCGTGGGTGTTCGCGCTGCGCTGGCCCGCCGCGGACCAGTGGGACTACCAGGCGCCCGTCGCGCCCGAGTACGAAGGCCTGACGGCGATGCCGTCGTCCGACCGGCGCGGCATGCCGGTGCTCGGCACCGGGTTCGCGATCTCGACCGCGCACCTCCTGCCCGAGCACGTCACCGCCGACCTCACCGACCTGCCGCTGCCGGAGGGCTCGCGGATCCTCGCCTACACCGAGCAGGGCGCCGAGCTCGACCTGTTCGTGTACTCGGGCCAGCAGTGGTCCCCGCTGACCCTCGAACGGCGCGTGGACATCCCGGGCGTCGAGCAGGGCCGTGTCCACCAGGTGCGCCGCGTCCTGCGCGAGGCGAACCACGTGGTGTGGAAGGGCGTCCCCGGCTCCCTCGTGGACGCCGACGACGACTGGGCGCGCTTCCGCCTCTCCCGGCCGAGCCCGGACGTGCTGTCGCGCACCGGGGCCGAGGCCGTGCGCCGCGGCGTCTACGAGAAGTGGGTCGAGCGCGGCGACGTCGCCCCCGCGATCTGACGCACGGAAAAGGGCCCGGCAGCCGCCGGGCCCTTCCGTTCGTCTCCTAAGCGTTCAGGCGCTCGATCTCTTCGTCCACGATGGACGGTTCGAGCTTCGTGAACACCGGCACCGGCTTCTCCAGCGCCGTGCCCGGCACCAGCGGCACCGACTCCCACTTCGGGACGTTCGAGTAGTCGCCGGTGAGGATCGGGTACGGCCCGTCGGTCGCGCCGCCCTCGTCGAGGTCGGCGACCTCCTCGATGTACGGCATCGGCGAGAACACGCCCTCGCCGCCGAGCAGCTCGTGCACCTTCTGCGACGAGTGCGGCAGGAACGGGCTCATCACCGTCTTCAGGTCCGAGACCGCCTGCAGCACCGTGTAGAGGACTGTGCCCTGGCGCTTCGGGTCCTCCTTCATCTTCCACGGCGCAGTGTCCGCGAGGTACTTGTTCGCCGCCGCGACGGCCTTCATGGCCTCGCCGATCCCGGCCCGGACCTTGTTCTGCCCGATCAGGTCCCCGACGGTGTCGAACGCCGCCTTCGTCGCCGCCAGCAGCTCCCGGTCGACCTCCTCGAGCTCGCCCGGCTCCGGCACGGCCCCGAAGTTCTTCGCGGCCATCGCGATCGAGCGGTTCACCAGGTTGCCCCAGCCCGCCACCAGCTCGTCGTTGTTGCGGCGCAGGAACTCCGCCCATGTGAAGTCCGAGTCCTGGTTCTCCGGGCCCGCCGCGCAGATGTAGTACCGCAGCGCGTCGGGGGAGTACCGCTCCAGGAAGTCCCGCACGTAGATCACCACGCGACGCGACGACGAGAACTGCTTGCCCTCCATCGTCAGGAACTCCGAGGAGACGACCTCGGTCGGCAGGTTCAGCTTCCCGAGCGCGCCCGGCTCGCCGCCCTTCGACCCCTCGCCGTTGGCGCCCAGCAGCATCGCGGGCCAGATCTCGGAGTGGAAGACGATGTTGTCCTTGCCCATGAAGTAGTAGGACACCGCCTCCGGGTCCTGCCACCACTGCTTCCACGCGTCCGGGTCGCCCGAGCGGCGCGCCCACTCGATCGTGGCGCTCAGGTAGCCGATCACCGCGTCGAACCACACGTACAGGCGCTTGTCCGGCCGCTCGATCCAGCCCTCGAGCGGGATCGGCACGCCCCAGTCGAGGTCGCGCGAGATCGGGCGCGGGTGCATCTCGTCGAGCAGGTTCTTCGTGAACCGCAGGACGTTCGTGCGCCAGCCCGTGCGCGTGTCCAGCCACGCGTGCAGCGCGTCGGCGAACGCGGGCAGGTCGAGGAAGAAGTGGTCCTCCTCCACGAACTTCGGCGTCTCGCCGTTGATCCGCGACTTCGGGTCGATCAGGTCGGTCGGGTCGAGCTGTCGGCCGCAGTTGTCGCACTGGTCGCCGCGCGCCGAGTCGAACCCGCAGTGCGGGCACGTGCCCTCGATGTACCGGTCCGGCAGCGTCCGGCCCGTCGACGGGCTGATCGCCCCGAGCGTCTTCTGCTGCAGGATGTACCCGTTGCGGTGGAGCGTGGTGAACAGCTCCTGCACGGTCTTGTAGTGGTTCCCGGTCGTCGTGCGCGTGAACAGGTCGTACGAGAGGCCCAGCGCGTCCAGGTCCTCCACGATGATCCGGTTGTACTTCGCGGCGGCCTCGGCGGCCTTCAGCCCCTCCGAGTCGGCCTGCACCAGGATCGGCGTGCCGTGCTCGTCGGTCCCCGAGACCATGAGCACGTCGTGACCGCGCATGCGCATGTAGCGGGCGAAGACGTCGGCGGGGACCCCGAATCCTGCTACATGGCCGATGTGGCGAGGGCCGTTGGCGTAAGGCCAGGCCAGCGCGGTCAATACATGAGTCATGGGCCCCATGTTATCGGTCCGGATATCAGGACCGGCTTCCGTCCGCTCCTTGCTCGACACGGCGATCCCTGCCCGATTGCGCCCCCGTTCGCGGATTCGGTGATGCAATAGCCTTTATGTCTGGAACTCCCGCGTCCCCCGAGACCCCGGAAGCGAACCCGCCCGTTCCCGAGCTGCCCGCCGCCTACGGCACCGTCGAACACGCATGGGACCCGTCCGCCGAACCCGCCCCGCGGCCGGTCTCCCAGCGCGGCCCCCTCGGCTCCCAGGCCGACGGCATGGCCGCCATCCGGGCCGTCTGGGAACGCGCCGGGGAGTCCGAGAAGAAGTACGCCAGACCCGGCCGCCCCCAGCGCCGCCGCGAACCCAAGGCCTTCGCGCCCGCCCTCCTGGGCATCCTCGTCTGCGCGTGCCTGCTCATGTTCTTCGCCTGGACCGCCGCCCCCGCCCTCTGGATCTCCGTGGGCCACTACGAGTACGGCACCGTCCAGGTCACCTCCTGCCAGGACGGCTTCGCGCCCTCCTGCACCGGCCGCTTCCACGGCGACGACTGGGCCAAGGACCTCCACCTCACCGGCGAGGTCGCCGTCGCCGACGTCGGCGCCGAGCTCCCCGCCCGCACCACCGGGCCCGACGCCCACAGCGCCTACGTCGGCGGCAACGCCGGACTCCTGCTCCGCTGGGCCCCCTCGCTCGTCCTGTTCATGGCCGCCGTGTTCGCGCTCGTCGCCGTCTCCGGCGCCACGAGGCTCTACGAAGGACGCTCCGGCGCGATCGGCCTCTGCTGGGCCTTCGCCGGGGCCGTCCTCGCCGCCGCCCTCGCCTTCGCCTGGTGAGACGCACCCCGCGTCCGTCGCCCCCGATACCAGCCCGGGCACCCTGTGGGCGGGCGGCGCGCGAACCCCGGGAGGCGCTGTAATGACGCCCACCCGGGCCGGAAGGCCCCTCAACGCGATCGGCGCGGCGTCGTAGAGTGAAGCAGCCCCCGGAACTCCGCCTGACTCGGCGCTACGCCGCGCCCAATTGAACTGACCGTGACCTACCCCGGCTTCGGGGCTCTTCGGGAGACAGCGTGAGTGCATCTTCGAAACCGGTGGCGCAGACCTGGTTCGGACCCATCACCGCCGTGCAGCGACGCGCCATGTTCGCGCTCGTGCCGGTGGCGATCGCCTTCGGTCTCGTCGTCGGCCTGGCCTTCCTGCCCCTGACGAGCGCCTTCGGCGGACTCGCCAAGGTCGGCTCGGAGACCGTCCTCGAACTCCCCGACGAGCTCGTCCTCCCGCCCGCGCCCGAGTCCTCGACCCTGTACGCCTCCGACGGCAAGACCGTCATCGCCACCTTCGGCGACCAGTACCGCGTCCAGCTCGAGTACGACCAGATCCCCGAATCGGTCATCAACGCGCTCGTCGCCACCGAGGACTCGAACTTCTTCGAGCACAACGGCGTCGACCCCGAAGGCGTCATGCGCGCGCTCGTCACCAACATCGCCGACGGCGGCACCTCCGAGGGCGCCTCGACGATCACCATGCAGTACGTGCGGCAGGTCCTCTCCTACACCGCGACCACGCCCGACGAGGTCGCCGCCGCCAGCGAGATCACCATCGACCGCAAGGTCCAGGAAATGGGGTACGCGCTGGCGCTCGAAGAGGAGATGACCAAGCAGGAGATCCTCACCAACTACCTGAACACCGTGTACTTCGGCAACGGCGCGTACGGGATCGGCGCGGCCGCGCAGGTCTACTACGGGAAGGTCCCCGCCGACCTCACCGTCGCCGAGTCGGCGATGCTCGTCGGGCTCATCCAGTCGCCGTCGAACTACGATCCGATCAACGGCTCGTCCGAGGCCGCGCAGGTCCGCCGCGACCACGTGATCAACCGGATGGTCGACGTCGGGTTCCTCGCGGCCGCCGACGGCGAGACCGCGCGCGCCGAGGGCCTGAACCTCAACCCGCAGGAGGCGAACAACACCTCCGGCGGCGCGATCGACTCCGACTACGGGTTCTTCGTCGACTACTTCGAGCAGTGGTGGAACCAGCAGGAGGACTTCGGCGACTCCGAGGAGGTCCGCAAGGCCCGCCTCTACCGGGGCGGCTACGAGATCGTCTCGACCCTCGACGTGGAGCTGCAGGACGCGGCGCAGGAGGCGGTCGAGAAGCAGAAGGAGACCGGCTCGGAGTACGCGCTCGGCTCGGTCGTGGTCGAGCCGGGGACCGGCGGCATCCAGGTGATGGCCGTGAACCGCAACTACTCCAACGACACCTCCGACAACGGCCCGAACACCTCCAACTCCGAGTACAAGGGCTCGTACCCGAACACCACGAACCCGCTGCTGAGCGGCAACTCGGCGGTCGCCGGGTACCAGGCGGGCTCGTCGTTCAAGATGTTCACGATGCTCGCGGCGCTCGAAGAGGGCCTGCCGCTGGACACCACGATCTACTCGCCGTACCAGTACACGTCGAAGTACGTCGTCGGCGACGGCGCGGCCTCGTGCGGGAACTACTGGTGCCCGAAGAACGCCTCCGCCTCCGAGGTCGGCAACTACAACATGTGGACCGGGTTCGGCGAGTCGGTGAACACGTACTTCGTGCAGCTGGCCGAGCGGATCGGCGTCGAGAAGGCCATCGCGATGGCCGAGCGGCTCGGCATCAAGTTCCGCGCCCAGGAGGACCTGAACTTCGTGCAGAACAGCCCGGAGACGTTCGGGCCGTTCGTCCTCGGCGTCACGCAGTCCACCCCGCTCGACATGGCCGCCGCGTACGCGACGCTCCCGGCGGACGGCGTGTACTGCCCGCCGATCCCGGCCGCGAGCGCGACCACGCTGACCGGCGAGACGATCCCGTTCACGTCCGCGTGCGACCAGGCCATCAGCGTCGAGGTCGCCCGAGCCGCCGTGGACGCGGCGCGCTGCCCGACCGAATACGGCGCTGCCGCGGGGCAGTGCACGTGGGGCACGGCCCCGCAGGTCGGCAACGCGGTGGACGGCCCGGTCGCGGGCAAGACCGGCACCACCGACTCCAACTCCACCAACTGGTTCGTGGGCTTCACCCCGAACGCGGCCGCGGCGGCGTTCATCGCCGACCCCGACAGCCCGCAGAACGTCGTCGGCAAGGGCAACCTCGGCAAGCCCGCGAACGCGGTCGCCGAGATCCTCGCCGCCCAGTGGGACATGAACGGCGAAGGCGACTTCACCCCGCCCACCGAACTCGTGCACTGAGCACTAGGGGGTGTTCGGGAGCTCCCGACGGCCGCTATCCGGCCCGTTTGCCCGCTCGCTGCGTTGTCGGCCCTCCGAATACAACACCGGTATTCGGAGGGCCTTCCGCCTTGCGAGCGAACAAACGGACTCGGATACCGACTCGCCGGGAACTCCCGAACACCCCCTAGGGCCTGACCGCGGCTTCCCTGAAGCGGCGCTCAGGCCCTAGACTCACCCCGGTGAGCGCCACCGCAGTCCGGCCCGAGCAGCCGCCCGCCGATTGGCGGCCGACCCCGCTCCCCGGCCCCCTCCCCGCCGTCCGGGCCCGCCTCGCGAGCACCCTCCCGGACGACCGCAGCCGCGCCCTCCTGGTCACCCTCGTGGTCACCGGGATCGCCGCCGCGCTGCGCCTGATCGGCCTGAACCACCCGAAGGGCCTCATCTTCGACGAGGTCTACTACGCGCAGGACGCGCACTCGATGCTCACGTACGGCGTCGAGTGGGACCCGGGCTCGAACGGGTCCGCGTACGTCGCGCACCCGCCGTTCGGCAAGTGGCTCATCGGCGCAGGCGAATGGGCGTTCGGCTACGACGAGGTCGGCTGGCGCATCGCCGCCGCGTTCGCCGGGATCATCGGCGTCGCGATCCTCGTCCGGCTCATGCGCCGCCTCACCGGCTCGACCCTCCTCGGCGGCACCGCGGGCCTCCTGCTCGCCGTCGAAGGCAGCCACCTCGTGCTCTCCCGCACGTCCCTGCTCGACATCTTCATCGCGACGCTCCTGCTCGGCGCGATGTACTGCCTCGTGCGCGACCGCGACTGGCGCCGCACCCGCTGGCTCGCCGCCATCGAAGACGGCCTCGACGCGCGCCGCCACCGCCCGCGACTGGGCGTGCCGTGGTGGCGGATCGCGTGCGCGGTGCTCCTCGGGTTGGCGATGGCCACCAAGTGGAGCGCCCTGTGGTACATCGTCGTCGTCATCCTCCTGTACATCGTGTGGGACTGGCGGCTGCGCGTCGACGTGGGCGCCCGCAAGCCCTTCCGCGACACCCTCATCTACGAGTTCGGGCAGAACCTGTGGTTCGGGCTCCTCGCGATCGGCGTGTACACCCTCTCGTGGACCGGCTGGTTCCTCAACGACACCGGCTCGTACCGCCACTGGCTCGCCGACCAGGGCCAGTCCGAACCGCCCGTCCTCGGCGCGCTCCGGAACTGGATGGAGTACCACTTCAGCGTCCTGGAGTTCCACGAAGGCCTGTCCTCCGAGCACGCCTACCAGTCGTGGCCGTGGCAGTGGCTGTTCGACCTGCGGCCCGTCGTCTTCTACTGGAGCTCCGACGTCGACTGCGGCACCAACGACTGCGCGGGCGAGATCCTCCTGCTCGGCACGCCGCTGCTGTGGTGGACCTTCGTGCCTGCCACCCTGGCGCTCCTGGTGTGGGCCCTGCACAAGCGCGACTGGCGCGCCTGGTTCCTCCTCGCCGGGCTTGGCACCGGCATCGTCCCGTGGTTCTTCTACCCCGAACGGACGATGTTCTTCTTCTACGCCGCCCCGGCCGTCCCGTTCTTCATCGGCGCGGTCACGTGGTGCCTCGGCCTCATCATCGGCCGCACCGAGCAGCGGCGCCGCGAACTGCGGCTGCCGTCCCTCGGCTCGCCGGAGCGGCGCCTAACCGGCGCGCTCATCGCCGGGGCGTTCGTGGCCGTCGTCGTCCTGTGCTTCGCCTACTTCTGGCCGATCTACACCGGCGAGGCCATCCCGCGCGACGAATGGCATGCCCGCATGTGGCTCGACTCCTGGATCTGATCACCGCCAACGAGACCGGGCCCACACGGCACCCTCGCGGCGCCCGCTCGGCGCTGTGCTAATCTTGTCGCCGCAAGGGGCTTTGGCGCAGTTGGTAGCGCGTTTCGTTCGCAATGAAAAGGTCAGGGGTTCGAATCCCCTAAGCTCCACAGCTCGAAAGGCCGCAGGTTTCGAACCTGCGGCTTTTTTCGTGTCCTCAGACGAGGTCGGCGTCGTGGGCGAGGAGCGCTATCTGGGTGCGGTTGTCGAGGCCGAGCTTGGTGAGGATGCTCGAGACGTGCGACTTGACCGTGGTGACGCTCATGAGGAGCGCCGTGGCGATCTCGGCGTTGGAGCGGCCTTCGGCGACGGCGAGCGCCACGTCGTGCTCGCGCGGGGTGAGGGCGGCGAGGGCCGTGCGGGCGCGGTCGTAGGCGCCGGTCTGGGTGACGGTGCGGTCCATGAGACGGCGCATGACCCCGGGGGAGAGCACGGGGTCGCCCGTGGCGACGCGCGTGACGGCGTCGGCGATCAGGGCGGGCGGGGTGTCCTTGAGGAGGAAGCCCGCGGCGCCCGCGCGGAGGGCGTGGACGATGTTCTCGTCCGTGTCGAAGGTCGTGAGGACGATGACGGCGGGCGCGCCGGGGCGGGCGCGGAGCCGCCGGGTCGCGGTGATGCCGTCCACGTGCGGCATCTGGAGGTCCATGAGGACGACGTCGGGCGAGTGGGCGTCGACGGCGGTGACCGCCTCGCGGCCGTCGCCCGCTTCGCCGACGACGGCGATGCCCCCGGTCCCGTCGAGCATCATCGACAGCCCGGCCCGCACCAGCGCGTCGTCGTCGACCAGGAGCAATCGGATCACGTCGGCCATGGTAGCCGGGCCCGCAACTCGAAGCGTCCGTCGCGGCTCCCGTGGTCGAGCACCCCGCCCGCGAGGCGGACCCTCTCGGTGAGTCCGACCAGGCCCAGGCCGCTGCCCGGAACGGTAGGGGTGTTCGCCTGGGCCGCAGCGGGGTTCGACGTCTCGATGACCAGGTCGGTGCCGGGACCGCCGCTCATGCCCACCGCGACGGCTTCGCCCGCCGCGTGCTTCCTGGCGTTCGTCAGACCTTCTTGGAGGACCCGGAACGCGGTGCGGCCGATCGTCGGAGGGAGGAGTTCGAGTTCGAAAGCGCCGTGGACCTCGACGGTCTGGCCTGCCGCCCTCGACTCCTCGATCAGCTTCGCGAAGTCGGCGGCGGTCACGGGCCCGCCCGCGGCGGCCTCGTCGTCCAGGCGGAGGAGGCCGATCACCTGCCGCAGCTCCTCGAGGGCCTGGTGCACGCCCTCCCGGATCACCCCGGCGGCGGCAGCGGTCTTCTCCGGCGGCGCGTCGGGCCGGAACTCCAGCGCGCCAGCGTAAGTCGCGACCAGCGAGAGCCGGTTCGCGAGCACGTCGTGCATGTCCCGGGCCAGCGCGCGGCGCTCGGCCGCGCGGGCCTCGGCCACCCGGCGGCCCTGCTCGGCCTCGGCCCGGTCGGCGCGTTCGCGCAGGGACCAGACGAGTTCGCGGTGGCTGCGGGCGAGCGCGCCCCAGCCGAGCAGCGCGCCGTACGCGACGGTGACCAGCAGCGCCCACCAGCCGAAACCGAGCGCCGGGTTCGGGTGCCGCACCCACTGAAGGAGGTGCGCCGCGATCCCCGCGACCGCGACGGCGACCGCGGTGTGGAAGCGTCCGCGCCAGGCGGACTGGAGCGCGCCGACCGTTGCCGCCGGCGTCGCGACCGGCGAGAGGACGGCCAGCACCGTGGCGGCGAGGGCGCCGGACACGGGCCGCCACACCTGCACGAACGCCGCCGCCACACAGAGCGCGGCGACCGCGAAGTCCAAGGGCCCCAGGTCGGTCCGCGACCACATCGACAGCGCCGTCAGCACGGCGACGCCGCCGACGAGCGAGGCCACTTCGACGGGACGGGGTTTTCGGCGCACGGTCACGGGCACATGCTAGCCGCGAGCGGGCCGGGGCCGTCACCTCCGAAAGTAGGAGGCGCCCCCTGCGGCGGCAGGGGAGCGAAGGGCTTCCGGACCGATGCGGGAGCCCCTCGCCGCCAACGAGACTGGGCCGCATGAACAAGCGAACCCGGCGCCTGGCCGCCGTCCTCACCGCCGCCGCCGCCGATCTCGTCCTCTGGGTCGCGGCCTCCCCGATCGGGAACGTCGACCTCGTCGTCGACCAGGGAGGCACGCCCCTCACCGTAGGACCGGTCCTCATCGCCTTCGCCAGTCTCGCCACGGGCTTCGCCGCCTGGGGGCTCCTGGCGCTCCTCGAGCGGTTCACCGCCCGATCCGGTCTTATTTGGACTGTCGTCGCGTCGGCGGTGCTCGCGCTCTCGCTCACCGGCCCGCTCGCCGCCGAGACCACCGCCGCGATGCTCGTCCTCATGGGCATGCACGTCGTCACCGGCGCCGTCCTCATCGCGGGGCTGGTGCGGCGATGAGCCTCCCCTGGGGCTACCTCGTCGGCGCGCTCGTCATCGCGATACCGGCGCTGCCCATGCCGCGCATGCCGTTCGCGCTCGGCAACGTCGTCTTCTTCGCCAGCATCACCGTCATCGAGCTGCCGTTCCTCGCCGCGGCCGGATTCGCCGCCAGCACCGCCCTCGCCGTCGCGGACGGCAGCCTCGCCTCGCCCGCCGCGGTCGTCGCGGCCGTGTTCGGCGCGTACTTCGTGTCGCTGACCCTGTGGCGCGGCCTGCGGACGCAGCAGGTCATGCAGGAGGCGATGGGCGAGGTCCGCATCGGCCCCCGCCCGCCGCTGTGGAGGCTCATGCTGCGCCCCTTCGCGTTCCGGCCGAGGTCGGTCGAGAAGACCGCGAACATCGCCTACGGCCCGGCCGGGAAGCGCCACCGCCTCGACCTCTACCGGCACCGCTCCGCCCCGGTGAACGCGCCCGTCCTCATCCACTTCCACGGCGGCTACTACACGACCGGGCACAAGAGCTCGCAGTCCCGCCCGCTCCTCCACCGCCTCGCCGAGCAGGGCTGGATCACCATCAGCGCCAACTACCGGCTGCGCCCCTCCGCCGGGTTCGAGGACCACGTCACCGACGCCAAGCGCGTCATCGCCTGGGTCCGCGAGCACGGCGCCGCGTTCGGGGCCGACCCCGACCGGATCATCCTCTCCGGCTCCTCGGCGGGCGCGAACATGTCGGCGCTGGCGGCGCTCATGCCAGGCAATCCGAGGTTCCAGCAGGGGTTCGAGGACGTCGACACGTCGGTGTCGGGCGTGGTCGGCCTGGGCGGCTACTGGGGCCCCTACTTCGACGGCGATCCCGACAGCGACCCGCTCGCCAAGGCCCACCCCGGAGCCCCGCCGTTCCTGATCGTCCACGGCGGCAACGACACCGTCGTCCGTCCCGAGGGCGCGCGCCGCTTCGCCGCAGGGCTGCGGGCGGTCTCGGACCAGCCCGTGGTCTACGCGGAGCTGCCGGGCGGCAACCACGGCTTCGACCTGTTCCACTCGCCCCGCTTCGAAGCCGTCGTGAACGCGGTCGAGGCGTTCGCGACCAGGGCCGTCGCCACAGCGGTCGAGCGCTGAACGAGCAGAGGGACCGTCCCCGCGGGGCGGTCCCTCTCGCGCTCGGGTCAGATCCCGGCGAAGGCGTCCTTGTGCTCGGCCAGCCAGGCCTTGAAGGTCTTCAGGTCCGGGTTGAGCTCGCGGACGGCGGCGAGGTCGCGGCGGCCGGTGAACTCGTCGTCGAACTCGGCGTAGTACTGGAACATGTTGCCGACCTCCTCGGCGGCAGGGAAGCCCGCCGCGCGGAGGCCGTCGAACGGGACCGGGTAGTAGTGCACGGTCTCGCCGAGGACCTCGGTGAACGCGGCGGCGTACTCGGCCCCGGTGAGGTGTTCGCCCGCGATGCTCACGGTCTGCCCTGCGAGTTCCTTGCCGCGCTTGAAGATCCCGAAGGCGGTGCGGCCGATGTCCTCGGCGGCGATCCCGGCGAGCTTCGCGTCGGCCATGGCGAGGGCGAGGACGACGCTGCCGTCCTCCTGCCGCTTGGGGCCGAAGCCCTGGGCGAGGCCGTCCCAGTAGAACGTCGTCTGCAGGAACGTGGTCGGCACCCCGGCCTCGGTGAACAGCGCGTTCGCCTCGGCCTTGACGTCGAAGTGCGGGACCTTGAAGCGGCCCATGAGGGTCGGCATGCGGTCGTCCTCGAGCGGGACGGCGTCGCGCGTGTCCTCCAGCGTGGACCAGATGGCGTGCTCGACGCCCGCCGAGGCGGCGGCCCGGGCGAGGTTGCCCGCCTGGGCGTACTCGCGGTCGGGGGAGAGGTGCTCCCAGAAGTTGGTGACGAGGAACGCGCCGTACGCGCCCTCGAAGGCCTTGGCGAGGCTCGCTTCGTCGTCGAGGTCGGCCTCCACGACTTCGGCGCCGAGGGCCGCGAGTTCGCGGGCCTTCTCGGAGTCGGCGTTGCGGGTGACGGCGCGCACGGTGAACCCGGACTCCGGCTCGGCGAGGATCGCGCGGGCGAGCCCGCCGCCCTGCTGCCCGGTCGCGCCGACGACTGCGATGGTCTGCTGCTCGGTCATGATGGTGCCTTTCTGCGATGCCGCGGGCTCTCGCCCGGCGGGTCTTGGGCTGGTCTCGTCCTCGGTCGCGGCTAGAAGGCGTGCGGGCCGAAGCGGCCCCAGGCGACGACGGCGGCGAACGCGAGCAGCACGATGTTGGTGAGGACCGCCTGGCCCTCCTTGCGGCGGCCGTGCACGACGGCGGCGCCGATCATGAGCAGGGCGAGCCCGGTCGCGGCGAGCGGCACGAGGACCACTGCCGTGCCGAGGACCGCGGGCAGGACGAGGCCGACCGCGGCGAGCACTTCGAGGGCGCCGATGAGCTTGATGAGGCCGGGCGGGAAGTCGGCGGCCCAGGCCATGTTCGGCGATCCGAGGAGCTTCTCCTTGGACTGGGCGAGCTTCGTGAAGCCTGCGAACAGGAAGAACGCGGCGAGCAGGCCTGCCAGGACCCAGAGGACGAGGTTCATGGTCTTTCACTTTCGAGAGCGACTAGTTGATCCGTCATCTATCTCGACGCGGAGATTCATGACGCATCATCTACACTAGCGCTAGATAAATGATGTGTCAAGTATTTGGGCGCGGCGCGCGTCCGTTCTGTTCAAGACCCCGAGGCCCCGCCGGGCCTAGCGTGGAGGCATGAGACGCATCACCGAGACCATGACCGACCGGGCGGCCGAGTTCATCTGGCTGACCGGGACCGCACTCGACCAGCGCCGAATGGAGCACCTCCTCGGCGCCGGCGACCGCGTCGCGATCCTCACCGCGCTCGCCGCGCACCGCACGGCCGACGGCGGGTACGGGTACGCGCTCGAACCCGACGTGAAGGGACCGATGCCGCAGCCGCTCGCCGCGATGGCGGCCCTCGAAGTGCTCGACGAGACCGACACGCTCGCCCAGGACACCGCCGGGCCGGTCTGCGACTGGCTGCTCCGGCACACCGCGCCCGACGGCGGCGTGCCCGACCTGCTGCCGAGCATCAGCGACTACCCGCGCCCGCCGTGGGTCGAAGCGCCTCCGCAGGACCGGGGCGGGCTGCTCACGACCGCGCGCAGTGCCGGTCTGCTGCTCAAGCACGGCATCGAGCATCCGTGGGTGACCGGCGCGACCGCGTTCTGCCGCGACCGGATCGGCGAACTGGAGGCCACGCACCCGTACGAGGTCTTCAGCGTCGTCCGCTTCCTCAACCACGCGCCCGACCGGGCCTGGGCCGAGGCCGAGGCGAAGCGGATCGGCGCGCTCGTGCGCGACGGCGGCCTCGTCCTGCTCGACCCGGCCAACCCCGAGGGCATCCCGACGCCGCCCGGCTACGCCGAGGAGGAGTACACGCACCCGTGCGAGTTCGCGTCCTCGCCCGAGAGCCTTGCGGCCCAGTGGTTCTCGGAGGAGGAGCTGGCCGTCTCCCTCGATCGCCTCGCGGGCGAGCAGCGCGAGGACGGCGGCTGGCCGATCTACTACCGTCGCTGGAACCCGGCGATCGAGCAGCAGGCCCGGCCCGGATTCACGCTCTCGGCGCTGCGGACCCTCCGGGCCTGGGACCAGGCCGCCTGAGCGAGCGTGCCCGGTCGGCGTCGCACGCCTGGGCTGGCTTCCGTGCCGGTGCCCTGGGCTCAGGCCGCCTGAACGAGCGTGCTCGGGGCCCTGCCCGACCAGCGCCGCACCTGGCGGCTCAGGTGCGCCTGGTCGGCGTAGCCCTGCTCGGCCGCGATCCGGCTCCAGTCCGGCAGCGGCCGGAATCCAGGCGGGTTCGCGACGGGTGCAGCGGCTTCGAGCGTCCTGCGGAAGCGCAGGATCTGCTCCAGGGTCTTCGGGCCGTACCCGGTCGCGGCCTGGACGCGGCGGCGCAGGTGCCGTTCGGAGTAGCCGAGTTCCCAAGCGAGCCTGCTGATCGCCGGAGGCCTTGGACGGTCCAGCGCGTCCGCGACCCTGATCGCGACCCGGTCGGGTCCGAAGGCGCCCAACCGCTTGCCGAGCGCGTCGGCGAGCGTCCCGGCGACCTGCCACGGCTCACGTCCAAGGAGGGAGTCCGAGAGACGAAGGGCCGCTTCGCCCCACAGTTCGCGCAGGTCCGGCTGCGCGTCGGCCACATCGGTCGCCGGGGTCTCGCCGAGCAGCGGGCGGGCCGCGCCGGGCCGCAGACGGACGCCGACGATCACTTCGCCGGGTGCGACCGGCACGTCGCGGTGCGCGGTGTCCGGCCCGGCGACTTCGAGCGCGCCGCGCCTCCAGAGGAGATCGGTGCATGCGTCCGGGACGATCCGCGCGACGCCCGCGCCGGATACGCGGCGCACCCACACGCAAGGCGACCACGGCCCCAGCGGCCCCTGCGCTGCGCGCTCCTCGTACTGCGCTGCCACCGTTCCACGGTAGCGCCGGGGTCCGACACCCGGCAGCGCGCGGCGTGGCCAGGCGAGAGCCCGAGCCGCGGCCGATCAGACGGCGGCGGGCACCCGGCGCAGGTCCTCCACGCAGGTCGCGTAAGCCAGGTCTTCCAAAGGCTCGCAGGCGAAGAAGCGCGTCATCAGGTCCACCAGCTGCGCCGGGCGCTCGAGGTGGATGAGGTGGTCGGCGCGGGCGAGCTCGACGTACCAGCTCTCCGGGCACGTGAACGCGAGCTCGCGGCACAGCTCCGGCGGCGTGAGCGTGTCGTGCTCGCCGGTCGTGAACAGGGTCGGCACGGCGGGCGGGACCGACGTGTCCATCAGGTCGCGCGAGAGCAGCCGGTTCGTGTTGGCGATGAACTTCGCCAGGTCGGCGTCGTCGGCCGCGCCGAAACGCATCGCGAGGATGCGGCGCACCACCGCTTTCGACGCGATGTCCGGGTGCGGGCTCATGAGCGCGTCCACCGCGGCCGGGCCGAACCGCTCGCGCGGGCCCCGTTCCGCGAGGGCCACGGCGGCGCGCATCATCGGCCGCGACGCGAACGGGATGCCGCCCATCGTCCCGGCCAGGACCATGCGGCCGATCCGCTCGGGGTGGGTCTGCGCGAGCCGGTAGCCCACCGAGGAGCCGTACGAGCCCGCGAACAGGTTCACCCGTTCGATGCGCAGATCGTCGAGAAGCCGCACCAGCGCCTCGGCGGGGATGTCCGGCCCGAGGTAAGGCGGGAGCAGGTCGGCGCGGCCCCAGCCGGGCAGGTCCGGGCAGATGACGTCGGCGTGGTCGAGCAGGCCCTGCTCGACGCGGCCCCAGTCCTCTTTCCGGTGCAGCGCACCGCCGACGAGCACGACCGGCGCCATCCGCGGCGAGTCCGAGTACGTGCGCCGCGACCAGTACGTGTAGCCCGCGAGGCGGTGCTTGTATTCCTGGGGGGTGGCGGCGTTGCGCGGCATGGAGGCTCCCGTCCGAGATGCGCGGCGGCTCGGAGGCCGCCGCAGGTACGGGAGATCACCCTAGTATCCGAAATGCGAATTTCTGGTATTTTGCGTGTCGCTTCCACGCATGTCCGCCATACGTGGAAGCGACCCGGTCAGCGCGGTCTCAGACCGCCACGCCCTTCCACGCCCACCACAGGCTCGCGTACGCGCCGCCCGCCTCGAGCAGCTCGGCGTGGCTGCCCTCCTCGGCGATGCGGCCCTCCTGCACCACGGCGATCCGGTCCGCAGATTCGGCCGCCTGCAGCTGGTGCGCGATCGCGATCACCGTGCGGCCGTCCAGGGCCGCCGCGAGCGACGCCTCCACGTTCCCGGCGCTGCCCGGGTCGATCCCGGCGGTCGCCTCGTCGAGGATCACCACGTCGGGGTCGGCCAGGATCACGCGCGCGAGCGCGAGCTGCTGCGCCTCGGCGAGGTTCAGCTGGTGGTGCTCGTCCCCGAGCATCGTGTCCAGGCCCTCCGGGAGGTCCGCGACCCAGCGGGCGTCGACCGTGGCCAGCGAGGACAGCAGCGCCTCGTCGTCGGCTTCGGGCGCGGCCAGGTTCAGGTTCTCACGCAAGGTCGCCGTGAAGATGTAGTGCTCCTGGGTCACCAGGATCACCTTGCGGCGCAGCACTTCCAGCGGGACGTCGGCCACGCGCGCGCCGCCGAGCGTCACCGCACCCGAACGCGGCCGGTCGATCCCGGCCACGAGCCGCGCGATCGTCGACTTCCCGGCGCCGGAAGGCCCGACCACGACGAGGCGCTCGCCCCGCTTGGGGTGCAGGCTCAACCCGTGCAGCACGTCGGGGCCGTCGCCGTACCCGAACGTCACGTCGTCCAGGCGCACCTCCGCGCCGTCGGGCTCGGCCTCGCGGACCTCGTCGGGCATGAGGTGCACGCCCTCGACGCGGGCCATCGCGGCCCCGCCCATCTGGAACTCGCTGAGCGACATCATCGACCGGAACACCGGCCCGTCGAGGCGCAGCGTCAGCATCGCCACCGCCACCACCTCGCCCACCGTCACCCAGTCGTTGAGGTACCAGAACGCGCCCACGATCGTCACCACGATCGCCGGGGTCAGGAACGTCAGGTCCGTCGCCGGGAAGAACCAGGTCTGCAGCCGCACGATCCCCTTGAGCCGCTCCATGTGCGTGCCTGCCCGCGCGTACCCGGCCGCGCCGCGCTCCTCCTGCATCCGGTACGCCGCAACGGTCTGCGACCCCGCGGCGGAGGCCGTCGCGGTCTCGGCGATCTCGCTCATCGCCGCGCGCTCGGAGAGGAACACCGGGCTCGCCTTGCGCAGGTACCGCCGCCCGGCGAAGAACAGCATCGGCATGCCCACCACGAACAAGAGGCCCAGCAGCGGGTTCACGACGAACGCCGCCACGATGATCACCGTGCCCTCGATCATCGCGACCGCCACCTCCGGCGCGGTCTTGCGCAGCAGCTCCGCCACCGCGCCCACGTCGCCCGAAGTGCGGGTCGCGAGGTCGCCCGTCCCGGCGCGCTCCACCGTCCCCAGCGGCAGCCGCAGCACCCGGTCGATGAACGACTCGCGCAGGCGCGCGGCCGCGCGCTCGCCGAGCCGGTAGCCGAGGCGGCGGCCGGTGCGCATGAGCACCAGCTGCAGGAGCACGCACGCGACGATCACGCCGCACACCAAGTCCACCCGGGACGCGGTCCAGCCCGTCCCGATCCCGTCGATGACCGCGCCGAGCATCACCGGCAGGGCCGCGCTCGCACCCGCGGCGAGCACGTACAGCGCGACGACACCCGCGAACGCGCGCTTGTCCTCGAGGATCAGCCGCTTGATCGCCTCGATCATCTCGGCCCGGCCCGCGATCGGCAGGCGGCCGCTGGTTTCCTTGGCGCTCATCAAGACTCCTGCCTAGAGGTGAGGGACCGGTACTCGTCTTGCAGCGACAGCTCGGCGTGGCTGCCGGTGGCGCGGACCTTGCCGTCCACGAGCCACGCGACCTGGTCGGCGCGGGCGAGCCACAGCGGCGACGCCGTCACGACCGCCGTCGTCCGCCCCGCGCGGGCCGCGGCGACGCGCTCGGCGATGAGCGACTCGGTGTGCGCGTCCACCGCCGAGGTCGGCTCGACCGCGAGCAGGACCTCCGCGTCGGCCGCGAGGGCCCGCGCGAGGCGCAGCCGCTGGCGCTGGCCGCCCGAGAGGTTCCGGCCGCCGTTCGTGACCTCGCCGTCCATGGTGGATCCGAGGCTGGAGAACACGTCGCCCGCGCCCGCCGCGCCGATCGCGGCCAGCGCGCGTTCCTCGGGGACCCGGAGGGTCTCGCCGAGGGTCTGGGCGAACAGGTAGTCGTCGCGCAGGAGCAGCACGCGCTCGCGGACTTCGTCCAGCGCGAGGTCGGCCAGACGCGCCGCGCCCCATTCGGCGCCGGACTCGCGGTAGCGGGCCAGGCGCTCCATCGCGGCCTCGGCGGGCTTCGCCTCGGCGCTGACGACGACGGTGAGGCGGCCCGGCTCGATCGCGAGGCCCGATTCGGGGTCGCGCAGCGGGCCCGCGGCACCGGCGGCGGTGCCGTCGTCGGCGATGTCGCTCCGCGTGTTGAAGAACGCGGTGAGCCTGCGGGAGGCGACCTGCGCGGCGATCACGGCCTGCGCCATGCCGATCATCGCGCCCGAGTGCTGGGCGACGAGCGCGGTCATGCCGAACGCGGCGGAGAGCTCGCCGATGCTGATCGTCCCGTTCAGCGCCAGGCGCGCGCCCACCCACGTGACGGCCGCGATGAGCGCCAGCGGCAGGCTCGCCTTGAGGCCCTGCACCCACGAGTCGGCGGTCGCTACGCCGTACCCGGCCTCGCGCAGCTCGGCCGAGGCCGCCCGGTACCGCTGCGAGAACTGGGCCTCGCCGCCGACGCCGCGCAGCACGCGCAGGCCGCCGACGACGTCGCTGGCCTGGCCCGTCAAGGTGGCGACCGAGGACCGGTACGCGATCTGGTGGTGCTGGAGGCGGCCGAGGACCGGCCCGACGACGAACCCGATGAGCAGCACGCCGACGAGCGTCGTCAGCCCCAACAGCGGGCTGGCCCGCCACAGCAGGACCGCGCCCACCGCGGTCATGACCAGGCCCATCCAGCCGAAGCCGAGCTGGAAGATGAACGAACCGGTCTTGTGGGCGTCCTCAGTGGAGAGGTTCACCATCTCGCCGGGGGAGATCGCGCCGCGCACGCCCGTCCCGGCCCGGTTCAGGTGGTCGGTGAGGTTGCGGACGGTGCGCACGCGCGCGTGCGACTCGGCCATGAACAGCGACCGGTACCCGGCCACGAACACCCACGACGACGCGATCGCGACGACCACGAGCACGGCCGACCACTTCGCGAGCGGCTCGGCCGAGCCCGCGAGCAGCACTTCGTCGATGATCCGCGAGATCGTCCACGGCAGCAGGATCCAGGCCGCGCCGGAGACGCTGAGGAGCACGAACCCGAGCGCGACCAGGCCGGTCTGCGCGCGGGCGACGTACCAGAGGTACTTCCACGGGTCGGCTGGGATGTCACCGGGGGACAGGGCAGGGGGGCGCAGCGGGTTGGGCTTCACAACTCACAAACGTAGGCACGGCCCTTGCCGGGCGGCAAGCAGATATACGACGAAGCGCGGTGTGATTCACAACCCGCTTGGCCTGCAATTTCTTGCACCCGGCCCAGCCGTTCAGCGCTGCGCCCGGACCAGCGCCTCCGCCGCCGCGTGCAGGCCCGCCGTGAACCGCGGGTTCGCGGCCATCACCGGCTCGGCGCGGGCCACCGCCCGCCACGCGTCGTCCTTGTACGTCTCGTCGCCGGTGGCCTGGTACGCCTCCAGCATCGCGGCCGCCGCCAGCGCCCAGCCCGACGCCGTCGGGCCGTCGTGCACGTCGGCCGGGCGCGTCACCAGGGCCTCAGCGTCGGCGGCCGTGTCGTAGAACCCGCCCTCGAAATCGGTGAAGTGCTCGCGGACCTGCTCGATGAGCCCCTGCGCGCGGGCCGTCCACGCCCCGCCGAGCCGCAGGAACCCGAGCGCGACCGCCGCGTAGTCCTCCAGGATCCCCGGCGCCTCCGACGCCGTCCCGTCGAGGGAGACCCGCGCCAGGCGGCCGTCGTCGCCGATGTGCACGCGCAGCAGCAGCTCGGCGGCGCGCTCGGCCGCCAGGAGTGAGTCGCGGTGCCCGGTGCGCGAGGCGTACTCGGCGAGCGCCGCGATCGCCAGGCCGTTCCAGGCCGCCACGACCTTGTCGTCCCGGCCCGGCTGCGGACGCAGCCGCCGGGCCGCGAGCAGCCGGTGCCGCACCGCCTCGAAACGGGCGCTGTCGCGCGGATCGTGAGGAAGTTCCAGGACGTTCGCACCGTGCTCGAAGTTCGGGTTCGCCGGATCGATCCCGAACACCTCAGCGGCCCACGCCGCATCCCCGCCGAGCACCGACTCCAGCTCCGCCATGGTCCACACGTACGTCAGGCCCTCGACGCCGTCGGTGTCCGCGTCGAACGCCGCCGCGAAGGCGCCCTCGGCAGTCGAGAACCGCTCCAGCAGGAACGCCGCCGTCTCGTCCGCGACCCGCGCGAACAGCTCGCCCTCGCCGGAGAGCCGCGCGTACAGCCACAGGAGCTCGGCGTTGTCGTACAGCATCTTCTCGAAGTGCGGCACCGTCCACGCCGCGTCGACGCTGTAGCGCGCGAACCCGCCCTCGAGCTGGTCGTAGATCCCGCCGCGCGCCATCCGCTCGGCAGTGCGCTTCACGTGGTCCAGCAGGCTTTCGTCCCCGGTGCGAACATAAGCGTCGCACAGGAACCGCAGCGCCGGGACGCTCGGGAACTTCGGCGCGGCCCCGAACCCGCCGTTCACGGTGTCGGCCGACGCCAGCGTCGTCGCCGCCGCACGGTCCAGCAGGTCAGTGCGGATCGGCGGCGCGGGCGGGCACGGCCCGTCCAGCGGGCACGCGACCGTCACGTCCGCGAATGCTGGGCCGCTCTGCGCGCTCGCCTCGACGATCGCCGCGCCCTGGTGCGTCAGCTCCTCCCGCTGCGTCGTCCACGCCGTGTGCACCGCGTCGAGCAGCCGCAGGAAGTGCGACTTCGGGAAGTACGTGCCTGCGAAGAACGGCGTCCCGTCCGGGAACGCGAACACCGTCATCGGCCACCCGCCCTGGCCCGTGATCGCCATCGTGGCCTGCATGTACACCGCGTCGAGGTCCGGGCGCTCCTCCCGGTCGACCTTCACGGCCACGAACCGCGAGTTGACCGAGTCGGCCACCGTCTTGTCCTCGAACGACTCGTGCGCCATCACATGGCACCAGTGGCACGTCGAGTACCCGATCGAGATCAGGACCGGGACGTCGCGCTCGGCGGCCTCCGCGAGCGCCTCCGCGCTCCACTGGCGCCACGCCACCGGGTTCGCGGCGTGCTGACGCAGATACGGGGACAGGGCTCCCGCCAACTCGTTCACCCCTCAAGCCTCGCACACCCGGCGGTGCGGCGAGCGGGAGCGACCGAGCCGGCCGCCGACCCGCACGCCGCACCGGGCTTGGTAGGGCCTGCGGTACCACCGGCCGGGTGCTGGCGGGGGTGGGGATTCGGGTGCCTTCGTCACTGATTTCGAAGCCCGATTCCACGAGCCTTGATGACATGATCATTCATGCGCCCCTTGGCGACAGTGCCAACACTGCGACCACCCTCAAGGGACTGACGACGGCCGGGTTCACCGCGCTCGGCGCCGGGTTCGCCGCGATGGTCGTCCTCCACGCGACCTCCGGCCTCAACCCCGTCGAGGTCGTCATCAGCCTCCACCTCTACACCCCGCTCGGCTGGCTCCTGCCCGTCGCGCTCGTGCTCTTCGGGCTCGGCGCGGCCGCGTTCGCCGCCGTCGCCCGCCGCGTCGAGGCCCCCCGCTGGCTCAGCCCGATGCTCCTCGTCTGGGCCGGTTTCCTCGCGCTCGTCGCGATCTTCCCGACCGACCCGCCCGGCCTCCCCGAGGTCTCACTGGTCTCCGCGATCCACCGCTACGCCGCGTTCTGCGCGTTCAGCACCATGGCCGTCATGGGCCTCGCCTTCGCCCGCTGGGCCAAGCAGCACCCCGAATGCTCCGCGAAGACCCGCAAGTCCGTCCTCGCGGCCAGCTGGATCGCCGTGGTCGCCCTCGTCGCCTGCTCCGCCCCGTACGTCGCCGAGTGGTTCGGCGTCCCGCGCGAGCCCGGCGCGTTCGGCGCGGGCCTGCTCCAGCGCACCACCGTCGGCATGGAGCTGGTGGCGCTGGCGTTCGTGGGCGCCTGGCTCAAGGGCTCAGTAGTAGCCCTCGGCCTCGGATTTGGCCCAGGCGCCGCAGGGGTCCCCGTAGAGGCTCTCGATGTAGCCCAGGCCCCAGAGGATCTGCGTGACGGGGTTGGTGCGCCAGTCGTCGCCGACCGACGCCATCTTGCTCCCGGGGTAGGACTGCGGGATGCCGTAGGCGCCGATCGAGTTCGCGGCCAGTTCGTTCCAGCCGGACTCCTTGTCCCACAGGAGCTCCAGGCACGCGAACTGCTCCAGGTCGAACCCGGCTTCGAGGGTGAGCGCGCAGCCCGTGGCCTTGTTCCCGGTGAACTCGCCGCAGTCGGCGGGAATGTCGACTGACGTCGGGTTCGTGTTCATCGCGGCGGCCTCGTCGGCGTCCTCCTGGGCGTCGTTGAGGCCGTTCGCCTTGTCCTCGGCGTACTCGTAGACCGCGGCGGCCTTGACGGTGACGTCGGCCCCGGCGGTCGCGGCGATGTAGTCGCGGTGGTGCCCGCGCGCCTCCTCGTACGCCGCCTCGGCGTCGGCCTGCTGCTCGGCGGCCGCCTGGCCGGGGTGCTCGGCGTCGATCCGGGCGGGGTCGTCGGTGATGGCGGAGACGGCGACGACGGCGCCGATCGCGAGCACCACGAGGGCGGCGATGCGGGCCCCGTAGCGGGTCAGCTTCGGGATCATGGGGTGGCTCCAGAGAGAAAAAGACCGCCGCCCGGGGACCGGGCGGCGGCCGTGGTTGCTAGTACCAGCCGACTTCTTCGGAGTGGTTCCAGGCCTCGCAGGGCGTGCCGTAGCGGCCCTCGATGTAGCCCAGGCCCCACTCGATCTGGGTGACGGGGTTGGTCTCCCAGTCGGAGCCCTCGCTGGCCATCTTGTCGCCGGGCAGGGCCTGCGGGATGCCGTAGGCGCCGATGCCGTTGGCGGCCAGTTCGTTCCAGCCCGACTCGCGGTCCCACAGGGCCACGAGGCAGCCGATCTCGTCGAGCCCGAAGCCGTGCTCCTGCGCGAGCGCGCAGCCGGTGGCCTTGTTTCCCGAGTAGTCGCTGCAGCTGCCGGGGATGTCCACATTCGTGCGGCCCGCGTTCGCGGCCTCCTCGGCGGCCTCTTCGGCCGCCTGCTCGGCCTCGTCGGCGTCCTTCTGGGCCTCGTTGAGGCCGTTGGCCTTGTCCGCGGCGTACTGGAAGACCGCCTCGGCCTTGACGTTGACGTCGGCCCCGGCGGTCTCGGCGATGTAGTTGACGTGCTGGTAGCGGACCTCTTCGTACGCGTCCTCAGCCTCGGCCTGCTGCTCGGCGGCGGCCTGGCTGGGATGGTTCGCGTCGGTCTCGGCCGGATCGTCGGTCAAGGCGTTCACGCCAATGACTGCCCCGAGTGCGAGGACGAGCACGGCGGCGAGTTTCGCGCCGTAGCGGGTCAGCAGTGGGATCATTCGCTCTACTCCTGTGTCCCGGGCGACTGTCCACAGACGCCCGGGACACAGCATGCCAGAGCTGTATTCCTAGCCTTCGAGCAGGTTGGTGACCATCTCCGCGATCTCCGAACGCTCACTGCGCGTAAGCGTGACGTGAGCGAAGAGTGGGTGGCCCTTGAGCACGTCGATCACCGAGGCGACCCCGTCGTGGCGGCCCACCCGCAGGTTGTCGCGCTGCGCGACGTCGTGGGTGAGCACCACTTTGGAGCCCTGGCCGATGCGCGAGAGCACCGTCAGGAGCACGCCGCGTTCAAGCGACTGCGCCTCGTCGACGATGACGAACGCGTCGTGCAGGGACCGGCCGCGGATGTGCGTGAGCGGCAGGACCTCGAGCATGCCGCGCTCGAGCACCTCCGAGATCACCACGTCGTTGGTGACGGCCCCGAGCGTGTCGAACACGGCCTGGCCCCACGGGCTCATCTTCTCGCCCTCGGAGCCCGGCAGGTAGCCGAGCTGCTGGCCGCCGACCGCGTAGAGCGGCCGGAACACGATGACCTTCTTGAACAGCTCGCGTTCGAGCACCTGCTCCAGCCCGGCGCACAGCGCCATCGCGGATTTGCCGGTGCCGGCCTTGCCGCCGAGCGAGACGATCCCGATGTCCGGGTCCAGCAGCAGGTCGAGCGCGACCCGCTGCTCAGCGGAGCGGCCGTGGACGCCGAAGGCGTCGCGGCCCCTGACGAGGCGGATCTTCTTGTCCACAGTGACCCGGCCCAGCGCCTTCGAGCTGTTGCCGTTGAGGACGAGGCCCGTGTGGCACGGCAGCTCCACGTCGTGCGGCAGGTCCACGTCGCCGCCGTCGAAGAGCCGGTCGATCACGTCGTCGGGGACGGCCAGCTCGGCCATGCCCGACCACGTGGGGTCCACGGCCTGGCCGTGGCGGTACTCCTCGGTGGGGATGCCGACCGCGGAGGCCTTGACCCGCAGCGGCATGTCCTTGGTGACCAGCACGGCGTCGGCGCCTTCGAGCCCCAGTGCCCGGGTGACGGCGATGATGCGCGAGTCGTTGGTGTCCACGGCGAACCCGGCCGGCAGGCCGGAGGTGTCGACGTGGTTGAGCTCGACCCGGATGGAACCGCCGTGGTCCCCGACGGGGATCGGCTGGTCGAGGCGCCCGTGCCTGATGCGGAGTTCGTCGAGGCGCCTGAGGCACTCCCGGGCGAACCAGCCCAGTTCGGGGTGGTGGCGTTTGGCCTCCAGTTCGCTTACTACGACGAGCGGAATGACCACGTGGTGTTCGTCGAACCGTGAGAACGCACCTGGGTCTGATAGCAGAACCGAGGTGTCGAGGACGTAAGTGCGTTGCACTGGCACGGTCGCCTCCCGGGTGTCGATGTGTAGGGGCGGGCCCCGTTGGTACTCACACTGTAGTTGGGAGGTACGTCACTCCGCCACCGTTAAATGCATCGAAAGCAACACTCGTAGTCACCGGAGCGTCGGAAATCCGACAAAGCAGACACGCCGCGTTATCCGCCGATCACTGAATGTGGACGTTTTCTCGGTGAGAATGAGCCTGTGTCCACCGTGAGCGTCGCCGAACTCAAGTCCGCCATCGCCGCCGCGCTCCAGCAGGTGCGCGACGGCCAGGCCGCCATCGCCTCCGCCAGCCAGAACATCGAGGCCGCCCAAGGCAGCCTCACCGCCGTCACCGCCGGGTCGGGCCACGACTCGGTCGCCACCGCCCAGGCCGCGCTCGCCCAGGCGGCCGCCGAACTCGAACAGTCCCTCGCCGCCACGTTCGCCGCCGCCGAGCAGGCGGAGGCGTACGCCGCGACCCTCTAGCCCTTGTAGAACGGAGCCCCTGTGGACGTCGCCGCCCTCGCCGGGCGCCTCAAGGCCCTGGCCGCCGACCTCCCGCTGCCCGCCCTCGACACCGCCGACCAGTGCCTCGAAGCCGCCCAGGCGGAACTCAAGGAGGCCTCGCGCGAGTCGACCGGCGAGATCGGGCTCCACAAGCTCGGCGCCGCCCGCGAACGCCTCGACGCGGCGCGCCTGCGCATCACTGAGGCCGCCACCGCGATCGACGACTACCTCGCATGTATCGGCGCCGGAGCCGGCGCCGCCACCCCGGCCGCCTTGGCCCCCAAGGGCAAAGCCGCCGCGCCGCCGCCCGTCGACCCGCGCCGGTGGTGGACCGACCGCGTCAACGAGCTGTGCGGCCGCACCGGCGCCGCCGACCCGCAGCAGGTCCCGCCCACGCGCCTGTTCAACGACCTGCTCAAAGCCGCCGGGGACGGCAACGCCGAGGCCTACTGCAAGCGCCTGCGCGACGCCGGACCCCAGACCGGCGTGAAACTCCCCGGCCTCGCCTGGCCGCTCGTGCGCACCCTCGCCGCCGAGCACCTGGGGCGCACGCCGACCGCGCGCGACGTCGCGGGGCTGCGCGACAAGTGCGCCGACAAGATCCGGTCGCTCGTCCCCAACGCCGAGCCCGACCACATCGGAGCGGCGCTCGCCTCCGCCTGCACCCTGGGGCGCAAGGGCGCCGACGAAGACGGCGACGCGGCGCGGACCGCGGCGATGGGTCCGGCGCTGGTCGCGGCCCTGCACCGGTTGAGCAAAAGCGAGCGGAAGGCCTGACCATGAGCAGCTGGCGGCGACGACTGGTGACGGCCATGGGCGACGAACTCGGACGCGCCCGCGGCGAGGCCCGGTTCCTCGCCGAGCGCACCGCGACCGAGGCCGAGGCCGAACGCGATCGGTCCGAGCGGGCGATCACCGACGCGAGCCGCAAGCAGGCCCAGCTCAAGGGCATCCACGAGAAGATGCTCGCGACCTTGGAGGCCCGCAAAGCCGCCGCGGTGCAAGACGGCCACGAAGCCGCGATGGCGGCGGCCCGCCGGGCAGCCCCGGCGGCCGCCGGGGCGAAGTGGAGCGAATGGCAGGTCGAATCGGGCCTCGACCGGGGCGCTGCCCCGATGCTTCGTGTCGGCGACCTCGTCGGGAGCGAGTCGATGTCGCTTCCTCTGGGGCCCTCCCTCCCTCCCCACCCACCCACCACCGCCACCGCCGTGATGTCGGCTGCCGCCTCGACCGGGCGCGCTCCGGTCGAGAGTGGTGATGACCCCGGTGCCTCCGGAAAATTCCGGATTCGTTCCGGTGCAGCGGTTGCATCCGCCGACGTGTCCAGTGTGGCAGGGGGGTACGACAATTCAGCACCCTCAGTGACGACAATCTCACTCCCTGCGCTCGTGCCGCTGCTCGACCGGTCGCATCTGCGCATCGACTCCGATGCGGCCCAAGCACTTCCAGGACTCCTGCTGCGGTCCGTCGGGGCCGTGCCCGCCGGACTCGTCCGCCTCCACGTGTACGACCCCGAGCACCTCGGCGGGTCGCTCTCGGCGTTCGCGGCCCTCGGCAAGGCCGGGCTGCTCTCGTTCGTCGGGCCCTCCGGCCTGCGCGAAACCCTCGACTCGCTCGTCGAGACCGTCCGCCGCGTCAACGCCGAAGTGCTTGCGGGCGAACACGCCTCGCTCGCCGAACTCGCCGCCGCCACCGGCCGCCGCCCCGAGCCCTGGCGGGTCCTCGTCCTGCTCAACGCCGACCTCGCCGCCTGGCCCGCCCACGACCAGGCCCAGCTCGCGCGGCTGCGCCGCACCGGCGTCGCCGCCGGGGTCCACCTCGTCGTCGTCGGCGACGACACCGCAGGCCCCGCCGACCTGCCCCGCCTCACCGCGACCAGCTACACCGGACTGCCCGGCGCCCGCCTCCGACTCGACGGCCCCCCGCCCCTGAGCACCATCACCGCCGCCGCCAAAGCCATCGCCGAGAAGCACAGCGCCGGAAGGGAACCCGCCCGCCTCGTCGACCTCCTCCCGCAGCGCCTCTGGGCCGCCTCCTCCGCCACCGGCCTCTACGCCGCCATCGGCGAGACCGCCGCAGGCGACGTCGCCCGGCTCGCCCTCGGCGACAACCCGCCCCACGCCCTCGTCGGCGGCCCCTCCGGCTCCGGCAAGACCAACCTGCTCTACGCCTGGATCGCCGGGCTCGCCTCCAACTACAGCCCCGGCGAACTCGAGCTGTACCTCCTCGACTTCAAAGAAGGCGTCTCCTTCGCGCGCTTCGCCTCCGGCCGCCGCGACCCCACCTGGCTCCCGCACGTCCGCCTCGTCGGCGTCAACATCAACGACGACCGCGAATTCGGCCTCGCCCTCCTGCGCCACCTCAAAGAGGAGCTCCGCCGCCGCGCCGAAGCCGCCAAAGCCCACGAGGCCACCAAACTCGAAGAGCTCCGCGCCGCCGACCCCGAAGGCCACTGGCCCCGCATCGTCGCCGTCGTGGACGAGTTCCAGGTCCTCCTCGAAGCCCGCGACGCCGTCACCGACGAAGCCGTCCAGCTCCTCGAAGACCTCGCCCGCCGCGGCCGCAGCCAAGGCATCCACCTCGTGCTCGCCTCCCAGGACATCGCCGGGATCGAGGCCCTCTGGGGCCGCCCCAGCCTCGTCGCCCAGTTCACGCTGCGCGTCGCGCTCCCCAAGGCCCGCAGGGTCCTCGCCGAGAACAACCACGCCGCCGACACCGTCGCCCGCTTCCACGCCGTCGTCAACGACGAGTCCGGCCACTCCAACGCCAACAAGATCGTCGCCGTCCCCAACGCCGGGCACGCCGACGCCTGGGAACCGCTCCAGAAACGCCTCTGGGAAGCCCGCCCCACAGGCAACGAGCCGCCGGCGCTCTTCGACGGCGACCACGTCCCCGAACTCACCGCCGCCGCACCGCCACCCGAGACCGCGCTCCTCGGCCAGACCATCGACGTCGCCTCCCGCGGCGCCGAACTCGCCCTCCACCGCGCGCCCGGCCGCAACCTCGCCGTCCTCGGCACCAGAGGGACCGAAGCCGCCGACATCCTCGCCGCCGCCGCCCTCACCGCCGCCCGCGGCCAGCGCATCGGCGTCGACATCTGCTGCCTCGAACCCGACGCCGCCTCCTCCGCGCTGGCCCTCGCCTCCGCGCTCGAGACCGAAGGCGCCGAAGTCGACTGGCACGACGGCCTCGACGAAGTCTGCAAGGACTGGGACCGCCGCTGCGACGGCACCCTGCGCCTCAACCTGGTCTACGCCGTCGACGCCGGGTCCGCGCGCCTCGACGCCGCCGGGACGGCCGCCCTGCGCGCCATGCTCATCGACGGCCCCGAACGCCACCTCCACACCCTCGGCTGGTGGCGGTCCGTGCCGCGCCTGCGCGAGGACCTCGGCGGCTTCTCGGCCCGCTTCGACGCCGTCGACGCCTGGCTCGCCCTCGACGTGCAGGGCCCCGAGCTCGCCCCGCTCTCGCCCGCCAGCGGCGGCCCGGCCTGGTACCCGCGCGAGCGGCGCGGCCTCTACTTCGACCGCGCGAGGCACCGGGCCCCGCAGGTCGTCATCCCCTATATGACGACCGCCCGGCTCCCGCGGCCCGAGGCCGTCCTCGACCTGCCGTAAGGAGCGCCATGCCGACCGTCGACACCGACTACACCAGCGCCGTCGCCGCCTACCTGAAGGAACGCGCCGACGCCGACGCCGAGATCGGCGCCGCCGTCGCCGCCTACCGCGCCGAGGCCGACCGGCTCGCCGCCGCCGTCGAGGCCGCGCGGGCCGCGCGCGAGCAGGCCAACAGCGACTCGGTGAACGCCGCGACGCTCGTGGCTGAGACCGACAAGACCGTCGCGGTCCTGTGGCGGTCCCTCGGCGACTTCGTGGGCCACCGCCGCACCGGCCCCACGCCGTCGGCGGGCGACCCCGACCCGGACCCCGGCCCCGAGCGCGTCCGGGAGCGCCTGGAGCGCTCCGAGCGGCTGCTCTCGCTCGCCCGGCAGGGTGAACTCCCGATCGAGGCGCCCCGGCACACCGAGGTCACGGCGGCCGCGATCGGCCTCGCGCTCGGCGCGCTCGCGGTCTGGGCGGCCCTGGGGATGCTCAAGTCCGAGGGCCTCCAGTTCGCCGAGGCCCTGGCCGCGCTGACCCTGTTCGCGGGGATAGGGACAGGCCCGATCGTGTTGGGCGCGTGGCTGTCCTGGCAGTACCGGGTGCGCCCGCGCCCGGGCCAGACGCTCGTGTGCGTGGGGGCCGCGATCGTGGCGGTGTGCGCGCTGGCCGGGCTGTTCATGCGGGGGCTTTAGCGGGGTGGTTGACGCCATGGGGTACACCTGATGCGTCAACAGAAACGTGAGGAGTCCCGTCAATGGCCGCCATCGACGACACCGGCTCGTGGCATTACGGCCCCTTGCCGTCCACTGACGACGCCCCCGCCTGGATCTACGGGATCGTCCCGGACGGCTGGATCGCCGGCATGCCCGACGTGACCGTGGACCGCGACGAGATGATCATCATCTGCCCGCTGCCGACCCCGGACCACCCGGCCGACGCGACCGAGTCCGACCGGGCCGCGACCGAGGAGGGCCGGATCTCGCGCTTCCGGGAGGCGACGCGGGACATGCGCGTGCAGATCGCGCAGCAGCTGCAGTACCGGTACCACCGGCAGGCGTCGTGGGGCGCGCGCTGCGGTTCGACGACGATGGTGTTCACGCACCAGTCGCTGCCGGTGACGACGCGTCTGCGCCAGCCCGAGCGGCTGGTGCTCGACACCCTCGTGGGCTCGGGCGTGGCCGCTTCGCGCTCGGACGCGCTCGCGTGGTGCGTGCGCCTGGTCGAGCAGCACGCCGAGGACTGGCTCAAGGAGCTGCGCGAGGCGATGGTGAGCGTCGACGAGCTGCGCCGCCGGGGGCCGTCGGTCTAGGGGGTGTTGACGAACCCCTGGCGGCCGCTATCCGGCCCGTTCGCCCGCTCGCTGCGTTGTCGGGGCCTTCGCATACAACACCGGTATGCAAAGGCCCCTCCGCCTTGCGAGCGAACGAACGGACTCGGATACCGACTCGCCACGGATTCGTCAACACCCCCTAGCGGCCGCAGGGTTGTTCAAGGGCGGGGACGCGCACGCGTCCCCGCCCTTTCGCCGTGCGCGGTGCGCGCAGCGGCCGTGCTCATAGGAGGAAGAAGGCGAGGACGACCGCCAGGACGAGGACGATCGCGATCACGAAGCCGATCGTCGCGCCCCTGGCGCGGCTCGACTGCGGTTCCGGTTCCCGGTGCGCCATGGACCTCTCCAACGCTTCGACACTCGGATGCGGGCGTGCAGACCTGCATCTTCGCCCAGGACGGCGCAGCATGCGGCGATTCGGGCCAAAACGCGCGGACTCATGCGCGAAACGCGATCGCGACGGCGATCTAACGCGCTCGTTCCATGATCGAAATCGATCGCATTAGTTGCGAGCATCGGTCAAATTCAGTCCCGGATGATCGATACTGCGCGGCCGAGCAGAAAGTGCGGGTAGTTGTGCTCGTTCCGAGCTCGAACGCGCACAAGATCAAGTTTCATGAATGGAGCCCCTGTTCAGGCTCCGACCGAACGCGCACGAGTGCCTGCGCGTGCACCGGTATTCCCGTAGCGTCCGAATGACCGGTCCCGGCCGGAGCGCCGAGCTCCGGCCCAGCGGCACGGCCTGTCGCAGGCCGCCACAAGCAGGCCGCGCGCGCCGCGCATGAGAACAGCACCGAAGGAGCCACCGTGAGCACCGAAGCCTCCACCGCCAGTCTCGTCGAGACGGGCACCGCCTCGATCGGCCTCACCGATCCGCCCACCCGCCACCACCGGCTGCTCGCCTGGGTCGGCGAAGTGGCCGAGCTGACCGACCCCGACCAGATCGTGTGGTGCGACGGCAGCCCCGCCGAATGGGAGCGCCTGACCGCCGAGCTCGTCGCGTTCGGGACCCTCGAGCCGGTCCCCGCCAAGCCCGACTCGTTCCTCGCCCGCACCGACCCGAGCGACGTCGCGCGCGTCGAGGAGCGCACCTTCATCTGCTCCCAGGACCCCGAGGACGCCGGGCCCACCAACAACTGGACCGCGCCCGACTACATGCGCGAGACCATGACCGGCCTCTACCGCGGCTCCATGCGCGGGCGCACCATGTACGTCGTCCCGTTCTGCATGGGCTCGCTGGACGCCGAGAAGCCGATGTTCGGCGTCGAGATCACCGACTCCGCCTACGTCGCCGTCTCGATGCACATCATGACGCGCATGGGCACCCAGGTGCTCGAGGCGATGGGCCGCGACGGCGACTTCGTCAAGTGCCTCCACTCCGTCGGCGCGCCGCTCGCGCCGGGCCAGGCCGACGTGCCGTGGCCCTGCAACCAGACCAAGTACATCTCGCACTTCCCCGAGGACCGCGAGATCTGGTCGTACGGCTCGGGCTACGGCGGCAACTCCCTGCTCGGCAAGAAGTGCTACGCCCTGCGCATCGGCTCCGCGATGGGCCGCGACGACGGCTGGCTCGCCGAGCACATGCTCATCCTGCGCCTGACCTCCCCGGAAGGGAAGGTCTACCACGTGACCGGCGCGTTCCCCTCCGCGTGCGGCAAGACCAACCTCGCGATGCTCGAGCCGACCATCCCGGGCTGGAAGGTCGAGACCCTCGGCGACGACATCGCCTGGCTCCGCTTCGGCGAGGACGGCCGCCTGTGGGCCTCCAACCCCGAATACGGCTTCTTCGGCGTCGCGCCCGGCACCGACTACAAGACCAACCCGAACGCCATGCGCACCATCGAGAAGGGCCACACGCTCTTCACGAACGTCGCGCTCACCGACGACGGCGACGTGTGGTGGGAGGGCATGGGCGAGGCGCCCGAGCACGCGATCGACTGGAAGGGCCGCGACTGGACCCCGAACTCCGAGGAGCCGTCCAGCCACCCCAACAGCCGCTTCTGCACGCCGATCAAGCAGTGCCCCGTCCTCGCCGAGCAGTACGACGACCCGCGCGGCGTCCCGATCGACGCGATCCTCTTCGGCGGCCGCCGCGCCACCACGATCCCGCTCGTCACGCAGGCCCGCGACTGGGTCCACGGCGTGTACATGGGCGCGACCCTCTCCTCGGAGACCACGGCCGCGGCCGTCGGCCAGGTCGGGGTCGTGCGGCGCGACCCGATGGCGATGCTGCCGTTCATCGGCTACAACGCCGCCGACTACTTCGGGCACTGGATCGAGATGGGCAAGTCCGCCGCCAGCGAGGACCTCATGCCCGCCGTGTTCTACGTGAACTGGTTCCGCCGCTCCGAGGACGGCCGTTTCCTGTGGCCCGGGTTCGGGGAGAACGCCCGCGTCCTCAAGTGGGTCGTCGAACGCCTCGAAGGCCGCGGCGAGGCCGTCGAGACCCCGATCGGGTACTGCCCGACCCCGGAGGCGATCGACATCGACGGGCTCGACCTCTCCGAGGCCGACCTCAGGGCCGCCCTCGAGGTCGACCGCGACGAGTGGACCGCCGAGATCCCGCTGGTCGAAAGCTGGTTCGCGCGCTTCGGCGACCGGCTCCCCACCGTGCTGTGGAGCGAGCTCGACGCCCTGAAGAGCCGCCTCGACCTGCAGTAGCCGCTACGGACCGCCCGCGCACCCGGCACCGGTGCGCGGGCTTCGCCGTGCATGCCGTGACGTGACGGCGGCGAAGCGTGCGAGCCGTAATTTCGAGGAGCCTACAATTGCCGGTTGTGGCGATCTCGAACCTGCTCTACCGGATCTACGAGCGTCGGCTCTCGCGCGAGCTGACCGGCCAGCCGCTGCCCCGGCACATCGGCGTCATGGTCGACGGCAACCGTCGCTGGGCCCGCGACATGGGCCTGACCGACCCAAACGACGGCCACCGCGCCGGCGCCAAGCACATCGAGCGGTTCCTCGGCTGGTGCGACGAGCTCGGCGTCGAGCACGTGACGATCTGGCTCCTCTCCACCGAGAACCTCTCGCGCCCCAAGGAGCAGCTCGACCCGCTCCTGGACATCATCGACGAGCTCGCCGGGGAGCTCGCCGAAGACGACCAGCCCTGGCAGCTGCGCATGGTCGGCGCCCTCGACCTCCTCCCCGAGGAGCACCAGGCCGCCCTGAAGGACGCCCAGCAGCGCACCGCCGAGAAGCGCGGCATGCAGGTCAATCTCGCCGTCTGCTACGGCGGCCAGCGCGAGATCGCCGACGCCGTGCGCTCCTTCATCCTCGAGCAGGCCGCCCACGGCGCGAGCCTGGAGCAGGTCGCCGAGTCCATCGACGCCGACTCGATCGCCCGCCACCTGTACATGACCGGCCAGCCCGACCCGGACCTGGTCATCCGCACGAGCGGCGAGCAGCGGATCTCAGGGTTCCTCTTGTGGCAGTCGGCCTACTCCGAGTTCTACTTCTGCGACTCGAACTGGCCCGACTTCCGCCGGGTCGACTTCCTGCGCGCGGTGCGGTCCTTCGCCATCCGCGACCGCCGCTACGGCAAGTAGCCCAAAAAAGTTCACAGTCCGCTGCGTCATTCCGGCCGGGACCTTCGTGTGGAGAGTGCGATCAAACCGACTGCACGCCAATCCCTGGAATCGAGGAACCGGATGACTGCGAGCCCCATGGCGCAACAGTCCACTGTGTCCCATGTAACCACCGCGGCGCACGCGGACTTCAACGGCTTCTACGCCGCCAACGTCGCCCAGATCACCGCGCAGATCCGCGCCTACGTCGGCGACCTCAGCGAGGCCGAGGACCTGGTCGCGGAGGCGTTCTGCCGGGCGCTCGCCCGCTGGGGCTCGATCAGCGCGTACGACAACCCCGCCACGTGGGTGCGCCGGGTCGCGTGGAACCTGGCGACCTCGCGGCTGCGCCGCGCCGCCGTCCTGCGCCGGTTCCTGCGCCGCCAGCGCCCCGCCGCGTTCGAGGGCCCCGGGCCCGAGCGGCTCGACCTGGAGCGGGCGCTGTCGCAACTGAACGAGCGCCACCGCAAGGCGGTCATCCTCCGCTACATGGCGGGCATGACCACCGCCGAGATCGCCGAGCAGGAGGGCGTCGCCGAGACGACCGTCCGGTCCTGGCTGACCCGTGGAAAAGCGGCGCTCGCCGAGCGCCTGCGCATCGACACCTTCGAGGAGCCCCGATGAACACCCCTCAACGAGACCCATTGAGCGCAATGTTCGACCAGTACGCCGCCGCGACCGCCGCCGAGACCACCCCGCCCACCACCGGGCAGCTGCGCAGCCGCATGCGCCGCCACCGCACGGTCCGCGTCGCCGCCGCCGGAGTCGCCGCCGCCGTCCTCGTCGTCCCCGGCGGCTGGGCCCTTCAGCAGGCCGGAGCGACCGACCAGGGCCCCGGTCCGGCCGACGGCGGCCCCGACACCGAGGTCAGCTGTGCCGTCGAGGAGCCCACCGGGGAGCCTACCGACAGCCCCGCCGAGGAGCAGTCCGAAAGCTGGTCCGTCGAGGAGGAGCCCCCCGGGGGCTGGCCCACCGAAGGCGTCAGCGGGGAGGTCCAAGACGTCCACGAAGACGACTTCGAGCCCACCGGCGACGAGACCGTCAAGCCCGAGGACCCGACCGACGGCACCGGCGACTGCGCGGAGGACCCCTCCGAGGAGCCCACCGACGTCCACGAGTCCGAAATCGAAGAGGAGCCCACCGACAGCGAGGCGTCCGAGCCCGGCGAGGAGCCCACGGACGCGGGGGAGGAACCGACCGACCAGAGCGAGGAGCCCACGGACGCGGGCGAGGAACCGACCGACCAGAGCGAAGAGCCCACGGACGCAGGCGAAGAGCCCACCGAGGACGACCCCTCCGAGGAGTCCACTCCCTGATCGCAGCCGCACCGAGGCCCCCGCGAGCACCGCTCGCGGGGGCCTCGTCGCGCCCCCAGCGACTACCGTGAGCGAGACCACTCGGGCTCTGCGTGAAATCGTCTGCATAACTTCGCGCCCACCGCTCGTGTATCTAATGCGGACCCCCGCACACCCGAGTTGAGGAGCCCCGATGATGCCCACCCGAGACCGCCCTTCACCCACATTGGACGGAGGACCGGCGGACCAGAGCCCCGCCCTGCGCGCGAACCAGGAGTTCGACGACTTCTACGCCGCCAACGTCCGCGCCCTCACCAGCCAGCTGCTCGCCTACACCGGCAACAAGGCCGAAGCCGAGGACCTCGTCGCCGAAGCCTTCTGCCGCGCGCTCGACCGCTGGAAGAAGGTGCGCGAGTACCAGAACCCCACCGCCTGGGTCCGCCGCGTCGCCTGGAACCTCGCCACGAGCCAGCTGCGCCGCCGCACCGTCGTCCAGCGCTTCCTCAACCGTCAGCGGGAGACCCACGAGACCGCGCCCGACGGCGACCGCGTCGACCTCATGCGGGCGCTCGCCGGGATCACCCCCAACCACCGCAAGGCCGTCATCCTCCGGTACATGGCCGGCCTCAGCGTCACCGAGATCGCCGAACAGGAAGGCGTCCCCGAAGCCACCGTCAGGTCCTGGCTCTTCCGAGGCAAGGCCGCACTGGCACAACGACTCAGCGTGCAGGACGAGAAGGAGCAGCGATGAACACCCCCGAAGAAGAGACCCGTTTCGCGCAGGCCTTCGACGAGTTCGGCGAGGCCGCCGAGCTCATGGTCGAACCCCCCTCCACCGGCGTGATCCGGCAGCGGGTCCGCCGCCGCCGCGTCACCCGCGTCGCCGTCGCGGGCTTCGCCGCGATCGCGCTGGCCGCCCCGACCTCCTGGATGCTGCAGCAGGTCGCGACCGCCGAAGAGCAGGAAGCGCCGCCCGCCGACGACCGGACCACCGAGACCGTCGTCGAGGCCACGCCCACCGAGGCCCCGACGACGCCCGCGGAAGCGGCGACGACCGAGACCGACACCGAGTCGGCCGCGCCCCCGGTCCTGCCGACGTTCGACGACCTGGTCGGCACCACGCTCGAACTGCCCTCGTTCGGCGACAGCACGGAGGAGATCTGCCCGGCCGCGCCCGCGACGCTCACTGCGGCAGGAGGAGACGGCCCGGTCTACCTGCTCAAGGTCGTCCACGCCAGCCTCACCGCCGACGGACCGGAGCAGGCGGTCGCCCTCGTCGGCTGCAGCCCCGGCGAGGCCATGATCCGCCAGGTCCTCGTCATCGAGGCGGACGGCGACGGCTACAAGGTCGCCGAGCAGCTCTACCGCTACGACTACGGCGTCAACGGCTCGGTGTACGACATCGCGCCCGCCGCCGACTACGGGCTTTTCCTCGGCGTCATCGAGCAGGAACCCTGCTGCTCGAACCTCCCCGAGCACTTCGACCAGTGGATCGAGCGGTACCGCGACGGCGGGTTCGAGAAGCTGAGCGGCGCGGTGCCGGGCACGTATGTGACGGACCTGCGGCCTTCGATCGAGGTCACCGACACCGGGACGGGCACCTGGGAGGTCAGGGTGACTGTCGAGAACGCCGGCAACGGCGAGTCCGCCCCGTTCGAGCTGTGGTTCTGCTCGAACGAAGCCATGAGGCTCGAGGACGGCACGACCGGAGCCTGCCCTGACGGCATCGCCGTCGAGAGCGCCGAAGGGCTCGCCGCCGGCGACGTCTATGAAACGGTCTGGACCGTGACGACGGACCCGAAGGCGGAGTGGAGCGACGAAGAGGTCCAGTACGGGCAGTCCTTCCAGGTCGAAGTGAAGATGCCCCGCTACGGCACGGAAGCACTCGTCTTCGAGACCGCCACCGGCAACAACTCGCAGGCCCACACGTTCGCCTACGACGAGATGGACTAGCCGCACACGACGAGGCCCCCGCGAGCGATGCCCGCGGGGGCCTCGCCGCGTCCGCGGCCGCCGTCTTATCGTGAGGGGACTGCTCCTTCGTGCAATGCCGAAGCGGAAGACCTGGTCCAGCCCGCCATCAACGGACGACCTGAAAAACCCGGTTCCGGGGTGGGACTTTGCCGGGCGCTCGTTCGTGTGGAGGAGGCGATCGACCGATCGCTCAGCCGACCCGCAGAGGAGCCCCATGGCCGCCAGCGTCGCCGCGAACACCGCCGCGTTGGACCGAGCGAGCCCGACCGATCACCGCGCCGAGTTCAACGCCTTCTACGCCAGCAACATCGGCCCTATCACCGCGCAGATCCGCGCCTACACAGGCGACCCCGCAGAGGCTGAAGACATCGTGGCCGAGGCCTTCATCCGGGCGCTGACCCGCTGGAAGACCGTCGGCACCTATGAGAACCCGGCGATCTGGGTGCGTCGCGTCGCGTGGAACCTCGCCACGTCCCGGCTGCGTCGCGGCGCCTTCATCCGCACATTCATGCGCCGCCAGCGCATCGCGGACGTCGAAGGGCCCGGCCCCGAACGCGTCGACCTCGAACGGGCCCTCGCCGGGCTCAACGAGCGCCACCGCAAAGCGATCATCCTCCACTACATCGCCGGGCTGTCTGGCGCCGAGATCGCCGACCAGGAGCGGGTCGCCGAATCCACCGTCCGCACCTGGCTGGCCCGAGGGCGCGCGGCCCTCGCCGAACGACTGCGCACCGACGACGGCAAGGAGCAACGATGAACACCCCCGACCCGATGAAGGACATCTTCGCCGAGTACACCGGCGATATCACGGCCGCCACCGACACCGGCGGCGCCGACCGGCTGTGGCGCAAAGCGAAGCGCCGCCGCACGGGCCGTGTCGCGGCCGTCGCCGGACTCACCGCTGTGGCGCTGACCGGCTCGGCGACCTGGGCGTTCCAGTACGCCGCGGGTGCCGACGAGCAGGACCGGCAGCAGCAGACCGCCGCGGACGAGACGCCCACGCAGTCCGAGGAGGCGAAGCGGCACGATGAGCTGTTCTTCGAGGCCGAGGACCTGACGGAGACGCCGATGGACCTCCCCGCATTCGTACCCGGCAACGCCGACGTAGACGAGGTCTGCCAGGTCGAGGACGTCCTGCTCACCAACGGCGAACACGTGGAGCCGACCGAGAGCGGCGCGGTGTTCGTGAAACAAGTCACCTACTCGCACGTGAAGGCCGATGCGGACGGGAGCGATGTCGCGATCCTCGGGTGCCGGTTCGGCGAGGAGGCGCTGTACCAGGTCGTGATCATCGAAGAAGCGGGTGACGAGACCTGGGTCGCTGCCGAGCAGCTCGTCCACTCCGAGCCCGGCGGCGAGTCCCCGCAGTACATCGGGGAGAGCTTCGGCCTCATCGAGGAAGGCCTCGACGACGAAGGGCTGCTGGTCGGCTTCTCCGAGCGGTACGACCCGGAGGCGGACGACCTCCGGTACTGGGCCGAGCGCGTCGGCCTGGACGCCGAGGGCGAGCTGGTGCGCGAGCCGATCGGCGATGTGACGGCGGAGGGCTTCGCGCCCTTGACGATCGACGTGGAGGCGACCGAGACGGCGACCGAGGACGTCTGGACCATCACGGCCACCGTGTACAACCACGGCCCCAGGGTCGCGTCCGGGTACACGTTGACGGCGCATCACGAGGAGTTCGTCGAAGTGCTCGACGGCCCGGCCGAGAGCGAGACGGAGGACCCGCTCTGGTCCGAGGTCGGCGTGATCGACGGGCTCGGAGTCGGGGACTCCTACACGCTGGAGTGGACGGTGGCCGTCGACCGTGCGGCCCAGCGCGCGTGGGCCTTGGAAATGGGACCGTACGAGGAGGACGCGGACGCCAACATCGAATTCCTGCCGCAGTTCATCGTCAACTTCGAGTCGGACACGCCGATCGAGGAGCTGCCGCCGGTGATGGACGAACTCGTCTGGTGGAACGGCGGCGGCAACGTCGCGTTCCCCGAGTAGGCCGCACACGACGAGGCCCCCGCGAGCATCGCTCGCGGGGGCCTCGTCACGTCCTAGGCGAGGGTCACGCCCGCCGATTCGAGTTCTTTGAGGGCCTTGGCCTTCGTCTCCTCGGCGACGGCGGCCGTGTACTCCAGGAGCACGGTGGTCTCGAAGCCCTCGGCGGCCGCGTCCAGTGCCGTGGCTCGCACGCAGTGGTCGGTGGCGATGCCGACGACGTCGACCGCGTCGACGCCGCGTTCGCGCAGCCACTCGGCGAGTCCGGTCTCCCCGGCGGAGCCCTCGAAGCCCGAGTACGCGGCCTCGTACGCGCCCTTGTCGAACACGGCCTCGGCGAGCGTGTGGTCGAAGTCGGGGTGGAAGCCCGCGCCCGCGGTGCCGACCACGCAGTGCGGGGGCCACGAGTCGCGGAAGTCGGGTTCGGCCGAGAAGTGCAGGCCGGGGTCGATGTGCCAGTCGCGGGTCGCGACGACGTGCTCCCACCGGCCCGGCGCGGAGCCGATGAGGCCGGTGACCGCCGACGCGACGGCGGCGCCGCCCGCGACGGCGAGGGACCCGCCCTCACAGAAGTCGTTCTGGACGTCCACCACGATCAATGCCCGGCTCATACCCCTGATCCTAGTGAGGCGGCCCGAGCATGGAAAGGGCCGGTGCACGAAAAAACCCGGAGCCGCGCGGCTCCGGGTTTCCTCATGCGTGCTTTAGTGCCCCTTGACTTCCTTCACCAGGTGGCCCCACTTCTCGTCGAAGACGGGGCGCTCGGAGCGGATGCGCGGGAGGCGGTCGAAGTTGCGCAGCGGCGGCGGGCAGCTGGTCGCCCACTCGAGCGAGCCGCCGTAGCCCCACGGGTCGTTGGTCTCGACCACGCGCCCGGCCTTCCAGGACTTGAACAGGTTCCAGATGAACGGCAGGGTCGACAGGCCCAGGATGAACGCGCCGATCGTCGAGATCATGTTCAGGGTCGTGAACCCGTCGGTCTCCAGGTAGTCGGCGTACCGGCGGGGCATGCCCTCGGCGCCGAGCCAGTGCTGCACCAGGAACGTGGTGTGGAAGCCGATGAAGGTCAGCCAGAAGTGGACCTTGCCGAGCCGCTCGTCGTACATGCGGCCCGAGACCTTCGGGAACCAGAAGTAGACGCCGGCGTAGACGGCGAACACGATGGTGCCGAACAGCACGTAGTGGAAGTGCGCCACCACGAAGTACGAGTCCGAGACGTGGAAGTCGACCGGCGGGCTGGCGAGCAGGACGCCCGAGAGACCGCCGAGGAGGAACGTCACCAGGAAGCCGATGCTGAACAGCATCGGGGTCTCGAAGGTCAGCTGGCCCTTCCACATGGTGCCGATCCAGTTGAAGAACTTCACACCGGTCGGGACCGCGATGAGGAAGGTCATGAGCGAGAAGAACGGCAGCATGACCGCGCCGGTGGCGTACATGTGGTGGGCCCACACGGCCATCGACAGGCCCGCGATCGCGAGGGTCGCGGCGACCAGGGTCTTGTAGCCGAAGATCGGCTTGCGGCTGAACACCGGGAAGATCTCGGAGACGATGCCGAAGAACGGCAGCGCCACGATGTACACCTCGGGGTGGCCGAAGAACCAGAACAGGTGCTGCCACAGGATCGCGCCGCCGGTCTCGGTGTCGAAGACGTGCGCGCCGAGCTGGCGGTCGGCCATGACGGCGAGGAGCGCGGCGAACAGGATCGGGAAGACCAGGATCACCAGGAGGCTCGTGATGAGGATGTTCCAGGTGAAGATCGGCATGCGGAACATGAGCATGCCCGGGGCGCGCATCGTGATGATCGTGGTGATCATGTTGACCGCGCCGAGGATGGTGCCGATACCGGAGATCGACAGGCCCACGAACCACATGTCCGCGCCGATGCCCGGCGAGTTGACCGCGTTCGACAGCGGCTGGTAGGCGAACCAGCCGAAGGAGGCCGCGCCGCCCGGCGTAATGAAGCCGGAGACCGCGAGGATCGATCCGAGCAGGTACAGCCAGTACGCGAAGGCGTTCAGGCGGGGGAACGCCACGTCGGGCGCGCCGATCTGCAGGGGCACCAGGTAGTTGCCGAACGCGAACACGATCGGGGTCGCGAACATCAGCAGCATGATCGTGCCGTGCATCGTGAACAGCTGGTTGAACTGCTCCGAGGACACGATCTGGAGGCCCGGCTGGAACAGCTCCGCCCGGATGAGGAGCGCGAGGATGCCGCCGATCGCGAAGAACGCGAAGGACGTCACGAAGTAGAGCAGACCGATCTGCTTCGCGTCCGTCGTGCGGAGCGTGCGGGCGAGCCAGGAACCGTTGGGCTCCCGGCGTACCGGCCAGGGGCGCGCGACGATAGGCGTTGGCTCAAGCTTCGGCTCAACCGTGGTCACCTGTGGGCCTCCATGATTCATTTCCAGGTAGCGAACGCAGCATAGCCCCGGGAAGGGCCGCCGATGCGGAGGGGGAACGCACTAGCGGCGTGGCGGAGCGTGTTCGGGTACTGCGCTCATCGTGGTTCTCGCAGGTCGCGTGTACGACCGGCTACGGAAGGGGAGTGGCGCCCGCGGGCCGCCGGACCAGGCCGGCGCCCGCGGGTGAGCAATCTCCTACAGCGCTCTACAGGCTGCCGCGGGCGTCGGGTTCGAGCGCGGCGTAGACGCGCTTGACCAGGAGGGCGGTCTCGTAGCCGACCTGGCCGAGGTCGCAGCCGGCGTTGGCGAGGACGGCGAGCTGGGCGCGGTCGCCGACGGCCATGAGCAGGAGCACGCCCTCGTCCATGTCGATGACGGACTGGCGGATGCGTCCGGCGTCGAGGACCTTCGCGGCCCCCGTCGTCAGGCTCGCGAGGCCCGAGGTGATCGCGGCGAGCTGGTCGGCCCGGTCGGTCGACAGGCCGCGCGAGGCGGCGATGGCGAGGCCGTCGACGGAGACCGTGAGCGCCTCGGAGACGTCCGGGACCTTCTCCACGAAGGAGGTCAGGAGCCAGTCGAGTTCACCGACGTTCTTGTCCTTGTTGTCCATCTCGCTGCTTTCTATTGGCGTTGTTCGTGCGCGGCGGCCGCCGCGATGCCGGACGCGAAACCGGCGAGCCGGTCCCTGATCTCGGCAGGGTCGAGGTCGGTTCCGCCGCCGCCCGAACGCGAGCTGGGAACGGAGCCGGGGAGCAGCCGGGAACCGGGTGCGCGGCGGGGCAGTTCCGCGCCGTTGACCCTGCCGGAGGTTTCGAGTGCTCGGTTCACCTTCCTGAAGGTAACATCCAGCGTCTCGGGCGCGGGCCCGGCGGGGGCGTGGGATCCGTTCCCGCCGTTGAGTGTCGGGCCTGCTACAGGCAGTGGTTCGGGGGTGGAGCCGGCACGGCGCGGACGCGGCACGATCGGCTCGACGGCGCTCGGCGCGCCCGACTCGGCGCCCGTCCCGGTCACCGGCAGGTTCGCGGCGCGGGCCGAGAGCGCGAGCTGCGCGGCCGTCCCGGAGCGGTCGGCGGGCGCGAGTCCGACGGGGTCCTCGGCGTGCGCGCTCGCGGGGATGCGCACGAGCGCGAGCGTGCCCTTGCCCATCGTGGAGTGCAGCTGGACGCTGATGGAGTGCTCGGCGGCGAGCCGCCCGACGACGAGGAGGCCCATCGTCGCGGTCAGCTCGGAGTTCAGCTGGGTCGGCTCGGCGAGGCGGCGGTTGATCGCGGCCATCGGCTCGGGGGCGAGGCCGATGCCGTCGTCGGCGATGGAGATGACGATCTCCGAACCCGAACGGCGCGAGGTGACCCGCACCGACTGCGTCGGCGGCGAGTAGGACGCGGCGTTGTCGAGCAGTTCGGCGAGGATGCGCACGAGGTCCCCGGCGGGCTTGGTCTCGAGCCGCGCCCCGACCTGGTTCTCGACGACGACGCGCCCGGCGTCCTCGATCTCGGCCACGGCGTCGCGGATGATCGCCTCGAGCCCGGCCGGGTGGTTGTACCGGCGCTGCGGGTCGCCGCCCGCGAGCAGGAGCAGGTTCTCCTCGTTGCGGCGCATGCGGGCCAGGAGGTGGTAGACGCTGCGCCACTCGTCGGGGATCGCGGCGGCCGGGGTGCCCTCGACGAGGGCCTCCATGGTCTGCTGCTGGCGGCGGATGAGGGACTGGCCGCGGCGGGCGAGGGTCTTCATCATCGCCTCGACGTCGATGCGCAGCAGGGCCTGGTTCGCGGTCTGGCGCAGCGCCTGGTGGTGCGCGGCGCTGAACGCCTCGGCGAGGCTGTCGAGCTCGTCGGCGTACCGCGAGTCGGTCTGCAGCACCGTCTGCTGCTTCGCGGCCTGCAGGAGCCGGTCGACCTCGTTCGCGTTGGCGGCCTGGGAGACCGCCGCGACGGTCTTCGGCAGCGTGTCGTACGCGGCGGTCAGGGTCGCCTCGCGGACGCCGTCGACGCGGAGGCTGATGCGGCGCGCGAGCATCGCCGCGGAGATGATGGAGGTCAGCGCCAGCACGAGGACGAGCGCGAACGTCGTCAGCAGGGTGCGGGAGGCGGCCTCGCGCATGAGGTTCACGTCCTCGCCCATGGAGCCGAGGACCGCGACCTGCGTGTGGCCGAGGGAGGCGATGACGGCGCGCTGCGCGACGGCGAACTCGGCGGCGGTGAGCGTCGGGACGTTCCCGTTGAGGTACACGCCGATCGCGGTGCGGGCGTCCTTGGCGTCCTGGGACTCCATGGCCTCCAGGTAGACCGAGGCGGTCTCGTTCGACGCGTTCGCCCGGAACTCGGTGATCTGCTGGTCGAACTTGCCCGACATGACCGCGACGTCCCCGAGGGTGTCGCGGTCGACCAGGTCGGTCCCGACCTCCTTGAGCCGCGCCAGGTCGGCGGTGACGGCGAACTGGATCTCGGCGGCGATCTGCCCGGCCTGCATGACCGCGGCGAGGGAGTCGAGGTGCGCGGAGACCTCGGAGTGGTTGACGAGGCGGGGGAGGATCGCGGCGATGGCCACGATCTGGTCGGCGACGTCGCCGTAGACGACGAGCGCGTCCTCGACGTCGTCGTCGGTGTACTCGGCGTCGCCCCGGGCGACCTCGTCGAAGGTGGCGCGGGCCTCCGCGAGCTTGCCGACCTTCTCGAACAGGGCGTCCATGTCGTCGGCGATCTCGGGGAACCGGGCGGCCGCGGCGTCCGAGGTCCCTTGCAGCGCTTCGAAGGCGGCGTCGGTGTTGCGGCGGGTCACCGCGGCGTCGAACTGGCCGCCGCCGTTGTTGATCACCGACATCATGACCGGCTCGGCCTCCAGCTGGTGCTGGTCGAGGCCGGACTTGAGCTTCTCGGAGAGCTCGGCGAGGACCTCGGCGTCGGTGGCGTTCTGGTATTCGTCCCACACCGTGACCGTCTGGAACAGCCCGAGCACCAGCATCCCCATGAGCGCCGCCGCGATCGGCAGCATCAACTGCATCCGAATCGGGAGGCGGCTGGTGCGCCGGCTTTTACGAGCCATCGGGGGGCGTCCTTTCTGAGGGGGCGAAAGCGCTGCGACGTTGCTGGTGACCATCTTCGCTTGTGCTTTCAGCGCTGCATGAGGCGGGGCTCACCCCATGGCCGGGCTGTCCGCGCGGCTGCCGTTCAGCCCACGAGCGGCCGTCCTTCCGGGTAGCGGTACAGGCGGTGCCGCGAGCGCAGCGCGAGGGATGCGGCGAACAGTACCGGGCCGACGCGGCCGGTGAACATCGCGACCGCCAAGAGCCACTTGGAGGGCTCGGACAGGTCGTACGTGACCCCCGTGGACTGGCCGAGGGTCGCGAGCGCGCTCGTCACCTCGAACATGATCGACATCAGGTCGAGGTTCGGTTCGAACCGCTGCATGAGGAACACGCCGAAGGCGTTGCACGCCACGTACACCAGCGCGACGGTGAGCGCCTCGCGGATCACCGACGGGTTGATGCGGTGGCGGAAGACCGTCACGTCCGGCTCGCCGCGCACCTCGGCCCAGATGACCAGGAGCAGCACGAAGAACGTGCCGACCTTGATGCCGCCCGCGGTCGAGGCCGAGCCGCCGCCGATGAACATGAGGATGATCGACGCGAGCTGCGAGTCCTGGTTCATCGCGCCGATGTCGATCGAGTTCAGGCCCGCCGCGCGCACCATCGAGGTCTGGAAGAACGCGGGCAGGATCCGGTCGTACCAGGGCCACTGCCCGAACGTCGCCGGGTTCGACCACTCGAACGCCAGGAACGCGACCCAGCCGCCGACGAGGAGCACGGCCGAGCCGACGAGGGTGAGCTTGGTGTGCACCGACCACTGCCTGCGGCCCCAGCGGCGGCGCGTCACCTCGAAGATGACGGGCATGCCGAGCCCGCCGATGATGGTGCTCAGGCACAGCGGCAGGCAGATCCACCAGTCTGTCGCGTAGCTCATGAGGGAGTCGGAGAACAGCGCGAACCCGGCGGAGTTGAACGCGCTGACGGCGTGGAAGATCCCGTACCAGATCGCGTCGCCCAGCCCGAACCCGTACGTGGAGAAGCGGATCGCGAGCACCAGCGCGGTCGCGGCCTCCACGATCAGCGAGAGCGCGACGGTGCGCAGCAGCACCGCCTTGACGTCCCCGAGGCTCAGCGCCTGGCTGATCTCGGTGCGGGTCATGAGCTTGGTGCGCAGGCCGAGCTTGTTGGAGACGAGCAGGCCGATGAGCACGGCGCTGGTCATGATGCCCAGGCCGCCGACCTGGAACAGCAGCAGGATCACGAACTGCCCGAACCAGCTCCAGTGGAACGGCGTGTCGACCACGGCCAGCCCGGTCACCGACACCGCCGACGTCGCGGTGAAGAACGCGTCGGTGAAGTGCGTGACGTACCCGTCCAGGTGGGCGATCGGCAGCATCAGCAGCAGCGTCCCGGCCATGATCGCGGCCAGGAAGATCAGCGGGATGAGCCGCGCGGGGTGCCGGAAGAAGGCGTGGAGTCGGGCGTTCATGTCAGGTCGTGGACGCGAAGTGCTCGACCTTGGTGGTGGCTCCGGAGACGATGAGGGTGTCCGCTTCGGCGATCACCGTGTCGGGCGTGGCGTACGTGAAGTCCTCTCCGGACTGCTTGACGCCGACCACCGTGACCCCGTACTTGCTGCGCAGCCGGGACTCGCCGAGGGTCTTGCCGACCGCTTCGGCGGGGGCCTTGGTCTTGACGATCGCGAAGCCGTCGTCGAACTCGATGAAGTCGAGCATCTTGCCGCTCACCAGGTGCGCGACCCGCTCGCCCATCGCGGCCTCGGGGTAGACCACGTGGTGGGCGCCGGTGCGGTGGAGGATCTGGCCGTGCTTGGCGTTGATGGCCTTCGCCCAGATCTCGCGGACCCCGACCTCCTCGCAGGCCAGGACGGTGAGGACGCTCGCCTCGATGTCGGTGCCGATCGCGACGACGACGTGGTCGAACTCGCCGATGCCGAGCTGGTTGAGCACCGTCGACTCGGTCGAGTCGGCCTGCACGACGTGCGTGAGCGTCTCGGAGGCGCGCTGGACGATCTCGGGGCGCTCGTCGATCGCGAGGACTTCGTGGCCGAGGCGGGTGAGCGATTCGGCGACCGCGGACCCGAAGCGGCCCAGGCCGATCACCGCGACGGTCTCCTCGACGGCGCTTTCGCCTTTACCGAACAGGTTCATCGATCGCTTCCTCAGTAGGTGCCGACACGAAGCATGATTCTGCCACCTGCCGGCCGCCGCGGCGGCCCGTACCCGCGCGGGAGCGTTCGGCGGGCCGAACGCCTGTCTACTTCGGAGGGCGCTGTGCTCAGAAGAGAACGAGAAGAGGGGGGCGGCCGATAACCCCTCATGGCCGCCCCCCTCGAACACCCCTAACACTCTCCAAGGATGGAGGAGACCCCAAGTCTACTCCGCGAGCACGGCCCGGAGGAAGTCCTGCGTGCGCGCTTCTCTGGGATCGGAGAAGATTTCATCGGGGGCGCCCTCCTCGACGATGACGCCCCTGTCGAACATCATCACGCGGTTCGAGACGTCCCTGGCGAACCCCATCTCGTGCGTCACGATGAGCATCGTGATGCTGGTCGTGTCCGCGACGTCGCGCAGCACGCCGAGCACGTCGGCCACCAGCTCCGGGTCGAGCGCGCTGGTCACCTCGTCGAGCAGCAGGATGTCCGGGTCCATCGCCAGCGCCCGGGCGATCGCCACCCGCTGCTGCTGGCCGCCGGACAGCTGCGACGGGTAGCTGTCGACCTTGTTCGACAGGCCCACCAGGTCGAGCAGGCTGACCGCCTTCGCCTCGGCCTCCTCCTTCGAGCGGCCCAGGGTGTGGACCTGCGCCTCGGTGACGTTGCGCAGCACCCGCATGTTCGGGAACAGGTTGAACGACTGGAAGACCATGCCGATCCGCTTGCGGGCCTGCCGCAGGTGGCGCTCGTTCGCGACCACCAGGCGGTTCCCCTTCTCCATGTGGGACAAGGGCTTCCCGTCGACCCAGATGACGCCGCCGTCGGCGGCCGGGTCCTTCACCGGGGTCACGTGCTCCAGCGTCATGAGCAGCCGCAGGATCGTGGTCTTGCCCGAGCCCGAGGGCCCGATGAGCGTCACGCGCTCGCCCGGGTCGACCTTGAAGCTCAACCGGTCGAGGACCTTCAAGTCCCCGAAGGACTTGTTGACGCGGTCGAACCTGATGAGCGGTTCAGTAGTGGGACTTTGCAAGGCGGTTCTCCAATCTCCGCGCCGCGACCGCCACCGGGTAGGAGGCGGCCAGGAACAGGATTCCTGCGATGGTGTAGCCCTCGACGGCGCCGTCGTAGTGCTGCCCCTGGTACTTCTGCGCCTGGGCGATCATCTCGAGCACGCCGATCACGAACAGCGTCGGCACTTCCTTGAACATGGCGATGATCCAGTTGGCGACCGCCGCGGTCGAGCGCCGCAGCATCTGCGGGAGCACGATCGCGCCCCACACCCGGTGCGTCGGCAGGCTCAGCGCGGTCGCGGCCTCCCACTGCCCCACCGGGATCGCCTCGATGCCGGCCCGGTAGGACTCGGAGGTGTACGAGGCGTAGTGCACGCCCAGCACCGCCGAGCCGACCGCGAACGCGCTCCACTCGGGGTTGATGTACAGGCTCGTGGCCGTCCACACGAACAGCACCTGCACCAGCAGCGGCGTGTTGCGGATGAACTGGAAGACCAGGGACAGCGTGCGCTTGACCCACGGCGGGCCGACGCGCTCCCCGATCGCCACCAGCAGGCCCAGCAGCACGGCGATGATCCCGGCCGCGAGCGTCACCTGGAGGACGACGATGAACCCCTGCCACATGGCCGGGAAGACCTCGACGACGGTCTCGTTGTTCCACTCGTTCATCAGAGGAGCCCCCTCTCGGCGACGGCCGGGGTCAGGCGGCCCTTCACGGGCTTCGCGTCGACGCCGAGGCCGCGCTTGGCCTTGCGTTCGAGCGCCCGCATGCCCGTCCAGATGCCCCAGGCGAGGATGAAGTAGACGACGAGGATGAGCGCGTAGTGCGGCAGCTGGTTGACGCCGCCGCCCTGCCCGCCGATCAGGCCCGCCATCGCGGTGAGGTCGGTGACGCTGATGAGCGACACGAGCGCGCTGGCCTTGAGCAGCATGATCGCGAACGCGCACAGCGACGGGATCATCTCGGGCCAGGCCTGGGGGAGGACCACGAGCCTCAGCCGCTGGAACGGGGTGAAGTTCACGGCGAGGCTCGCTTCGAGCTGCCCCTTCGGGACGGCGGCTATCGCGCCGCGCACCACTTCGGAGCAGTAGGCGCCGTAGTTGAGGCCGAGCGCGATGATCCCGGCGACGATCGCGTAGTCGAACTGGATGCCCAGCACCACCGGCATCGCGAACGCGAACCAGAACAGCTGCACCACCACCGAGGAGCCGCGGAAGAACTCCACGAACACCCGCGCCGGGGTGCGCACCGCCAGGTGCTTCGAGCTCGTCATGAGCCCCAGGGCGAACGCGACGACCAGCGCCAGCGCCGCCGAGGCGAGGGTGACCTGGACGGTGACCAGCAGCGGCTCCGCGTACCGGGGCAGCGAGTCGACGACTTCACGGAAGTCCATGACCGCTCCCTACTGGTAGGTGTCCGGGCAGAGGTCTTGCGCGGTCAGGCCCTCCGGGTGGTTCTCCTCGACGGTGAACCCGTACTCGGCGACCAGGCCTTCCCAGGTCGCGGTGTCGGCGAGCAGCGTCTCGAGCTCGCCGTTCAGCGCGTCCCGGAAGCCGGTGTCGCCGGGCTGGAACACGGCCGCCCCGGCGCCGATGATGTCCTGGTTCGTCTCGGGGTCGACCAGCCAGAACCCTTCGGTGACCTCGAGGTCCGCGTCGGCCTCGGCCGCGAGGACCAGGTTCGCGCGGGTGAGGCCGATCGCGTCGACGCGCCCGGCCTTGAGCTCGAGGATGAGCGCGGGCAGGTCCGCCTGCACGTTGATGCGCTCCTCGTCGAAGATCGCGTCGGCGACCTCCTGCTCGCTGGTGCCGTTCATGACGCCGATGACGCCGTCGGTCCCGGCCATGTCGTTCAGCGTGGTCCACCCGCCGGGGTTCCCGGCTTGGACCATGAGGGCGTCGGGCATGACGTAGTCGGGGTTGGCGAACGCGACGGCCTCGCAGCGCTCGGGGGTGACGTACATGCCGGCGATGACCATGTCGTGGTTGGTGCCCAGGCCCGAGATGAGGGACTCCCACGCGGTGAGCTTCCATTCGATCTGGTCGGCCTTGATGCCCAGCTTGTCCAGCAGGTACAGCTGGACGGCCACGGACTGGCCGGTCACGGAGCCGTCGTCGGCGGTGTAGGCGTACGGGGCCTCGTCGGCGTAGGCGACGCGGAGCGTGCCGCCGTCCTGGGCCTTCTGGAGCAGCCCGTTGCCGTCGCCGTCTCCGCCCTGGTCAGTGCGGGAACAGGCCGCCAATGCGAGGGCCGCCGCTCCGGCGGCGGCCCCGCCGAGGACATGGCGGCGATTGAGGTGCATTCGGTTCGACACGGTGGTCGCCTCCTGGTTCGGGGGTCAGGTACGTTGCCGACCCTAACGTTCTATTGTAAGTTTGTCGACAATACGATGATCGACGTTCGATAACAAAAAAGCAAGCATGTCGGCGGGGGACGCAACCGGAGCTTGCACCTGAACGTGATGTACCGGCAGCGCTAAGATGCTGCCCAGAAGAGACAGAGGGGGAGCAGGCTAACGTGTCGACGCGCAGCAGCGGAACGAGCGGGCTCACGAGCGCCCGCCAGGTGGGGCGCCTGGCCCCGGTGCGACGCACCTCGACGGTGGACCTCATCGCCGACCGGATCCGCGAAGCGGTCGTGGACGGGTCCCTCCCGCCCGGCGCCTCGCTCGGCGAAGCCGAACTCGCCTTCCAGCTCGGCGTCAGCCGCGGCCCCCTCCGCGAGGCCATGCAGCGCCTCACCGCCGAAGGCCTCCTTGTCATCCCCAGGCGCCGCGGCCTCGCCGTCCGCACCATGACCCCCGAGGACGTCCGCGACATCCACTGGCTCCGCGCCCGCATCGAACCCGAACTCGGCCGCCGCATCCTCGCCCGCCCCCTCGCCGAGCGCCGCACCGTGCTCGCCGAACTCGGCACCGAGGTCAAGCGCATGCAGCGCGCCCTCAAGAAGGACGACGCCCGCGCCCTCGGCGACGCCTACCTCGACTTCCACCGCGGCCTCGCCGCCTGGGGCGGCTCGATCCGCCTGGCGCGCATGATGAGCACGCTCCTCATCGAGACCCGCCTCTGCACCTTCTCCATGTACGAGCACTTCGAAGTCGCCGTCGACCTCGTCCCCGAGCACGCCGCCTTCGTCGACGCGCTGGCCGCCGAGGACGCCGACCGGTTCGAGTCGCTCATGTGCGCCCACCTCGACGCCGAGGTCCGCCGCCTGCTCGCCGAGCCCGAGGCCGCCAAAGAGGACGACGCCGACCGGCTCCTGGCCGAGACCCCGGACGAGCCGCAGCCGCTCGACCGCCTCGACCTCCCCGAGGGCATCTGACCTTCACCTGAACCGCCGACGCGACCCCTTGCCGCGCAAGAGGGAACGACGTTTGTCAATATTCTGACAATTCACGGTCCGTTGGTGGACCGACCGTTACGAAACCTATATAACTAGGGCCCCGACCCCGGACAAAATTCGAGACGGAGCCCAAAATGTCCCACCCCCGACGAATCTCCACAATGGCGGCGGCGCTCCTCGCCGCCTTCGTGTCCGTCACGGCCCTCACCAGCGGCGCCGCCCAAGCCCAGACCATCGAGTACGTCGCCCTCGGCGACTCCTACGCCTCCGGCGTGGGCACCCGCGACTACATCGACGACTCCAGCTGCAAGCGCTCCGACGCCGCCTACCCCTCGCTCATCGCCGCCGACCTCGGCGCCGACCTCACCTTCGCCGCCTGCTCGGGCGCGAAGACCGGCGACGTCCTGAACAACCAGCTCGGCGGCCTCTCCTCCACCACCGACCTCGTCACGATCACCATCGGCGGCAACGACACCGGCTGGACGGGCGTCGTCCAGAAGTGCGCCTACCCCTACCCGTGGACCTGCTGGAAGGAGATCGACGCGGCCGAGGCCTTCGTCCGCGACCAGCTGCCCGCCAAGCTCCACGCCGTGTACAACGCGATCGAGGACGCCGCTCCGAACGCCGAGGTCATCGTGCTCGGCTACCCGCTCCTGTTCAACGGCGAGGAGTGCAACGCCATCACCCGCATCAGCCCCGGCGAGCAGGCCGCCCTCAACGACGCCGCCGACCTCCTGGGCGACGTCATCGGCATGGCCGCCGCCGACCACGGCTTCCAGTACGCCGACGTCCGGGGCGCCTTCGACGACCACGCCGTCTGCGACGACGCCGAATGGCTCAACGGCATCTCCTACCCGATCGCCGAGTCCTACCACCCCAACAAGTCCGGCCAGCGCGACGGCTACTACGAACTCCTCAACGACCTCGTCTGACCCGCAACAAGAAAGGGCCCCATCGGAATCCGGTGGGGCCCTTGCCTTTACTCGTAGGCTAGGCGGGGATGACGCCGGCGGCGTCGCTGTCGCAGATGAGCCACTTGCCGTCTTCCTGCACGAGGTCGATCGTCATGCTCTCGTCGATCGGCTCGGAACCGAAGTCGGGGATCGAGACCTCGCCGGTCATGGCCACGTCGACGGTGGCGTTCTCCCCGTCGATCGACTCGTTGGAGACCTCGTAGTCCATGGTGATCTCCATGCCCTCGAACATCTCCTCCATACCGGCCATGTCCTCGCCGGTGGCGCCTTCGATCGCGGCGTCGATCTCGTCCTGGGACTCGGAGCACATGAACGGCCGCACGTCTTCGACAAGTGCTTCGAGGTCGGACATGCCGTTGCTCTCGAAGGCGGAGGTTGACGCCTCCATGTAGGCCTCAACGACTTCGGTCGGGGAGTCGCCCGCACCGGGGCCGCCGCCGAAGGGGTTGGCCACCAGGAAGACGATCGCGACGATGAGGACGAGCGCGCCCGCGCCGACACCGACGATCAGGCCGGTCTTCGACTTCTTCGGGGCAGGGGGCAGGCCGCCGGGGGCGCCGAAACCGGGCTGGGCGCCGTAGCCGGGCTGCTGCGGAGGCTGCTGGCCGTACCCGGGCTGCTGCCCGTAACCCGGCTGCTGCGGCGCGCCGTAACCCGGGGTCTGCGGCTGGGACTGCCCGTATCCGGGCTGCTGCGGCACACCGTATCCCGGCTGCTGCGGGGGCTGCTGGCCGTACCCGGGCTGCTGCCCGTAGCCGGGCTGGGACGGTTGCTGGTTCGGGTCGAACCCCGGCTGCTGGGGCGGGTAGGCCATGACGAGTCCTCGGATTGTCGGGAGTGGGTCGCGCCAGGTTAACACGCAAGCGCCACACTTGCGTTCCTCCGATCTGGCCGCAGAACGAACGACGCCGGAACCGTCCAGGTCCCGGCGTCGCCCTTCACGCTGTGCGGCGCTCAGCCGCCCTCGCCTTCCGGCTCGGTCTCATAGACCGGCACGTCTTCGATGTTGGGCTCCATCTGCTTCCGGGCCTCGAACGGGTCCAGCTCCGCGCCCTGCGGGATCAAGATGGCCATGCTGTCCGGGACCGAGACCGGCTTCTCGCCGCCGTACCCGAGCGCGTTCTGGGTCGTATCGGTCGGCCCCTGGTCGACGATGCCGTGGGCGATGCCCTGGTCGCTCACCATGAACGTGAACCCGGAGACCGTCGCGCCCTGGTCGGTGCGCTTGTCGATCAGCGCCGCCGTGCCCTGCGGGAGCACCGTCTGGGCTTCGAGGTTGTCGATCGAGGAGAAGATGTTCCCGTCATCGTCGACCTCGACCGACTTCGCGTTCTCGGTCAGGGTCGCCGGCGCCGCGTCGTACATGGCGACCTGGATCTTGGTGGATTCCTCGTCCTGCGCTTCGGGGTCGTACACCGCGCACACCGCCGGGCGGCGCCCGTCGGTCGTCCACAGGCTCTCGCTCAGGTCTTCCTTGGGGTAGACCTTGGGCTCGAAGGACGCCTGGTTGCCGGTGTTCGTCACCGTGGTCGGCTCGACCTCCTGCGCGGAGGCGACCTGCGACTCCAGCAGTTTGAACATCGTGTCCGAGATCGGCGCAAAGCTGTCGGCCCCGTTGTCCTGCAAGAGCACGTACTGCTCGCCCGCGGCCCTGACCGGCGCCCCGTAGGTGACGAACCCGCCGTCCACGGTCGGCACGGGCGAGGTATCCCCGAACTCCGGCCTCGGGTCGGGCGAGATCGGCGCGACGTCGGGAATCGTGCGGAGCATGCTCTCATTGAGCATCACCGCGTCCGCGACCTGCAGGCCGAGACCGCTGATGATGGTCTCCGCCGTGTTCTCGTCGCCGATCTGGTACTTGCCGCCGTTCCACAGCAGGTAGTACTTGGGGGCTTCTTCGACGTTCGGCTTAGGAGCGGTCCGCGCCAGGATCCACTTGTCGTCGCTGAGCCACTGGTCCGGCTCCTTCATGTCCTCGACCACGAGCTGCGTCAGCTGGAACTCGGCCGTGCCGCCTTCGACTCGCGACATCGAGCAGGTGTTCCAGTTGACGTCGTTGCCGAGCAGCTCCTCTTTGTCCGGCGGCTGCGACGGAATGCCCTGGATGCCGATCGTGAAGGACCCGCGCGGCTTGCCCTTGAGCGAGTCGGGCTTGAGGTCCTGGACCTCGGGCGCCCCGCTGGAACCGGGCTTCGCCAGCAGCAGCGCCGACGTGTAGTTGGTGACCTGCCACAACCGGGCCGGGTTCTCCTTAGTGGCGTCCTTGCCGTCCTGCGTGATGTACACGTACACGGCATTGGAGCCCTTGATCGTGATGATGTTGCCGACGACCGGCTCCGCGTTGCCCTTGCCGAACAGGGTCGCGATCGCGAACCCGCCGAACACCAGCGCCAGCACCATCACCGAAGCGAAGATCGAGACGCCGATACGCCGCAGCGGACGCTCGATCGAGTCGGGGTTGGCCAGCACCAGCGCCTGGTTCATGCGCGAGGTGATGAACTTGTGGGCCTCCACCTGTTCGCGGCGGGAGCGCATCTGGGCCATTCGGTTTCGCCTCTCTCGGGAGTCGAGGTCAGGGGGTGGGCGCTAGCCGCGCAGCGACAGGGCGATCACGTACAGGTCGCAGACCCAGCCGACCAGCGGCAGGATCGACACGATGAGCAGCGCCTCGATGATGTCGAGGGCGCGGCCCCAGGTCGGGGCGATCTTCTTGCCGGCCACGGCGAGGCCGTAGACCATCGCGATCAGCGTGAGCAGGGTGAGCGCGCCGAGGATCACGGTGAGGCGCACGACGATCGAGTCGCCGCTCGCGACGAAGACCGCCGCGAGGGTAGCGGCCAGACCGCCCATGCCGCCGGTGAGCATCATGATGCGGGCCGCGCGGTCCTCGACCGAGCGGGACCGGCTGAGCAGCACCAGGGAGATGATCGTGGCGAGGATGAGCCCGGGGATCTGCCCCGAGAACGCGAGCGCGATCGAGGAGAGCAGGCCGACCACCGCCGCGAAGGAATACAGGGCCTCCAGGTAGTTCCCGGCGTGCTCGGAGAGCTTGAGGATCCGCTTGCCGTCGATGGCCTCGGCGTCGCCCTCCTTCAGCTCCTCCGTGGTCGTCGGCAGCTGCGGCGTGGGCACCATCGCCATCGTCAGCGACAGGCCCGGCGCGAACGGCAGGATCACCAGCGCCAAAGGCGCCGCGATGCTTGCGGCAGTCGCGGCGGTGCCGTCGAGCAGGATCATCAGCCCTGTCGAGACGCCCAGCACCACGGCGCCGAGGATCGTCACGATGAACACCGGCGCTGAGGCCATGTCGCCCACCGCGACCATCGACAGGACGCTGAACAGCAGGATCGCGGCGGCCGCGATGATGACGTGCTGGCCGCCCAGGTCGAACAGCCCGGTGTGGTCCTGGTCGGCGATGAGCAGACCCCCGACGCCGCCGTAGAGCACGGCGGTGACGCCGAAGTACGTGGCGGCCCGCGAGTCGCCGACGGCGCGCGAGAGCAGCGCCGAGGCACCTACCAGGACCAGCGCCACGGAGAGCGCGACGATCGCCGAAGCCAAGTGCAGGGTCAACAGGAGCGCGATGGCGCCCACGGCCAGGGCCGCGGTGCCGACGCCCACGCTGAAGCGCTTGGTCGCCAGGTAGTCCCAGCGGTTGCCGCGCTGGTCCGTGGCAGTGGCGATCGCGTCGATGATGTCGTCGAAGACCACCTCGGGCTTGGCGGCGTCGGCGGGGTTGAGGTACAGCATCTCGCCGTCGTTGATCCCCAGCTGGGAGCAGGAGTGACCGGTGTCGATCGCCTCCTCGCCCAGGCGGGCGAGGATCCAGCCGCCGTTGTCGCCTGCCTCGTCGATGTAGTACTCCCCGGCCTGGTGCAGGATCGTCGGCAGCAGGTCGGAGAGGGGGACGTCTGAGGGCAGCGCGAGGTCGATCCTGGTGCGAGGACTGACGATCGTCACCCTTGAGAGAGTGGCCGACTTGGTGCTCACCGTGCGAACCTCCGGGTCGGGTCGGTGATCGGGGGGACCGTTCAAGGATAAATGCCTCATGCAACGGCGGGTGTACCGGCCGAGTGGCGATACGGTCTTACCCTGATAAGTGCGATACTCGACAGAGCGCACTAACAACTTTTATACGACAGCGCTAAGTTACGGCCAGCAAGCGTCCCCGTGGTAGGCGCATCCCCCGGTGAGCACAAGGACCCTCTGTGACGACCAAACTCTTCCGCAGGCCTCCGCGCAAGCGCGGACCACAGGCCCCCCGCGGTGACATCCTCCTGGAGTCCCCGCCGGACATGCCCGACCCGCAGCCCAAGAACATCACGCAGTACCTGATGATCCTGCCGATGCTCGCGGGCGCCGCCGCCATGGCCATGATGATGATGAGCCGCACGACCGGCGGCACGGGCAGCGGCGGCAACAACACGCTGCGCATCGCCATGGGCGCCATGATGGGCATCTCCATGGTCGGCATGATGGCCACCAGCATGGGCGGCAACCGCGCCCAGAAGAAGGCCGAGTTCAACGCCGACCGGCGCGACTACATGCGCTACCTCAACCAGGTGCGCCGCCGTGCCCGCAAGGGCGCCGAGCGGCAGTGGCGCGCGGCCCGGTGGCGCCACCCCGACCCGAAGGCCCTGTGGTCGCTGGTGGGCTCCCGCCGCATGTGGGAGCGGCGCGCGAAGGACGACGACGCGCTGGACATCCGCGTGGGCGTCGGCAAGCAGCGCATGACGATGAAGCTGGTCCCGCCGGAGACCAAGCCGGTCGAGGACCTGGAACCGATGACCTCGATGGCGCTGCGCCGCTTCGTGGCCGCGCACTCGAACGTCATCGACATCCCGCGTTCGATGAAGTACACCGAGGCCGCCCGCGTGGTCCTGCGCGGCGACCGGGCGCTCGTCGTCGACAACATCCGCGCTCAGCTCGTCCAGGCCGCGGTCCTGCACTCGCCCGACGACCTCATCGTCGCGGTCGTGGCGGACGACCAGCGGATGGCCGAGTGGCACTGGATGAAGTGGCTGCCGCACCTCCAGCACCCGTCCGCCGAGGACGGCGCCGGACCGGTCCGCATGTTCTACAACAAGTCCTCGCAGCTGGAGAACTCGCTGCGCGACCAGCTCTCGAGCCGCGGCGCGTGGTCGCCGGGCGCGACCGCCGGGGAGGGCCAGGCGCACCTGGTCGTCATCCTCGACGGCGGCGAGGTCGACCCCACCGGCATCATCGCCGCCGACGGCATGGCCGGGGTCACCGTGTTCGACTTCTCCGGCTACCTGCCGCGCAAGCCCGGACCGCAGATCAAGCTGTACGACGTCACGGTCGAGGAGATCTACACCGACCAGGCCGGACGCCGCCGCGTGCTCGGCAAGCCCGACCGCATGTCCTACAACCAGGCCGAGGGCGTGGCCCGCTCGCTCGCGCCCTGGCGGCTGACCCTCAAGGGCGCCACCGGCAAAGCGGAGTCGGGCGACGAGGACCAGTCGCCGCTGGCGAACCCGTCGTCGCTGCCCGAGATGCTCGGCTTCAACGACGCCGCCGCGCTCGACCCGGCCGTGCACTGGCGCGAGAAGCCGGTCAAGGACTACCTGAAGGTCCCGATCGGGCCCGGCCCGGACGGCGGCATCGTCGACATCGACTTCAAGGAGTCCGCGGTCGGCGGCATGGGCCCGCACGGCCTGCTCATCGGCGCGACCGGTTCGGGTAAGTCCGAGGTGCTCCGCACCATCATCGGCTCCCTGATCGCCACGCACTCGTCCGAAGAGCTCAACTTCATCCTCGTCGACTTCAAGGGCGGCGCGACCTTCGCCGCCCTGGACGACCTGCCGCACGTCTCCGCGGTCATCACGAACCTCGCCGACGAGATCGAGCTGGTCGACCGCATGGCCGACGCGCTCGAAGGCGAGCTCGTGCGCCGCCAGGAGGTCCTGCGCGCCGCCGGCAACTTCACGAACCGGTGGGAGTACGAGAAGGCCCGCAAGGCCGGGCAGGCCATGGACCCCATGCCGACGCTGCTCATCATCGCGGACGAGTTCTCCGAGATGCTGGTCGCGAAGCCGGAGTTCATCAACCTGTTCCTCCAGATCGGCCGCATCGGCCGCTCGATCGGCGTGCACATGCTGCTCGCCTCGCAGCGGCTCGAGGAGGGCAAGCTCAAGGGCCTCGACACGTTCCTGTCGTACCGCGTCGCGCTCCGCACCTTCTCGGCGCAGGAGTCGCGCACGGTGATCGGCTCGGGCGCGGCCTACGAGCTGCCCCAGGCCCCCGGCCACGGCTACCTCCAGGTCGGTACGCAGGACCTCGTGCGCTTCCGCGCCGCCTACGTCGGTGGTCCCTACAAGCCGCCGAAACGCGTCGCGTCCCGCGCCGAGCGCATCGCGGCCGTGCAGCACAAGGTGCAGCGGTTCCTCCCCGGTTTCGTCGAGCTCCCGCCGGAGCCCGAGGTCGAGGAAGAGCCCGAAGAGGAAGTGGCGGCGCCCGAGGCCGAGGACGAGAACGAGAAGCTCTCCGAACTCGAGGTCATGGTCAACAACTGCCTCGGCATGGGCCGCCCGGCCCACGAGGTGTGGCTCCCGCCGCTCCTCGAACCGCCGACGCTCGACCAGCTGCTGCCCCCGCTCGAAGCCGACCCGCAGCGCGGCCTGTCCCCGAAGGGCTTCTCGCTCAACGGGAAGCTCCACGCCGTGCTCGGCGAGGAGGACCGGCCGTTCGAGCAGCGCCGCAGCCCGTTCGTCGTCGACCTCTCCGGCGCCCAGGGCACCGTCGCCATCGCCGGCGGCGCCCAGTCGGGCAAGTCGACGATGCTCCGCGGCCTCATCGGCTCGCTCGCCCTGCTCCACACGCCGCGCGAAGTGCAGTTCTACTGCCTCGACTTCGGTGGCGGCACCCTGCGCGGCATCGAGGACCTCCCGCACGTCGCGGGCGTCTTCGGCCGCCAGGAGGAAGAGGGCGTGCGCCGCACGATCCAGGAGGTCACCTCGATCCTCGACGACCGTGAGGCGTTCTTCACGGCCAACAAGATCGACGGCATGAACTCCTACCGCCGCATGAAGGCAGAGGGCCGGTTCCAGGAGGACCCGTACGGGGACATCTTCCTGGTCATCGACAACTGGATGACGCTGCGCGAGGACTTCGAGCCGTTCGTCGACCAGGTCCGCGCCATCGGCAACCGCGGTCTGGCCTACGGCGTGCACGTCATGGTCACCTGCACCCGCTGGGGCGACATCCGCATGAACATGCGCGACATGTTCGGCCTGAAGCTCGAGCTGAAGCTCTCGGACAACATGGAGTCCGAGATCGACCGCAAGGCGGCGGCGAACGTGCCGAAGAACCGCCCCGGCCGCGGCCTCTCGCTCCAGAAGCTGCACTTCCTCTCCGGCGTGCCCCGCATCGACGGGATCCGCGACGGCGACGACCTGCAGCCCGGCGTCGAGGACTTCGTCAAGAAGGTCAAGCAGGCCTGGCGCTTCGCGCCGTGCCCGAAGGTCCGGCTGCTGCCGCGCCAGCTCCACGTGGCCGACTTCCTCCAGGCGGTCGACCGCTCGAAGCCGGGCATCCCGATCGGCCTCAACGAGGCCGGGCTCAAGCCGGTGTACCTCGACTTCCAGACCGAGCCGCACCTGCTCGTGTTCGGCGACTCCGAGTCCGGCAAGACCAACCTCCTGCGCCACATCGCCCGGCAGATCCAGGCGACGTACACGCCCAAGGAAGCCAAGGTCATCATGGCGGACTACCGGCGCGGCATGCTCGAGGAGATCTCGAAGCCGACCCTGCTGGACTACGCCATGTCGGGCAAGCAGTTCGAGAACTCGGTCAAGAACCTCAAGGGCCCGATCGAGAAGCGGCTCCCCGGAGACGACGTCTCCCCGGCGCAGCTGCGCGACCGCTCCTGGTGGACCGGCCCCGACCTGTACCTGATCGTGGACGACTACGAGATGGTGGCCCAGCGCGTGAACCCGCTGGCCGCCATCGCCGAGCTCATCCCGCAGGGCCGCGACATCGGCTTCCACGTCATCATCGCCCGCCGCGCCTCCGGTGCGTCCCGCGCGATGATGGACCCGATCGTCGGCCAGATCAAGCAGCTCGAATCGCCGGGTCTGCTCATGAGCGGCCGCAAGGAGGAAGGCGCGATCTTCGGCAAGCTCCGCCCGAGCCCGCAGCCTCCGGGCCGCGGCACCCTGGTGCGCCGCAAGGACGGCGAGCAGCTCATCCAGACGACGCTGCTGCCCCCGAACGGCACCGCCTAGGTCACTGCGTAAGACGCAGATCGCAGGGCCGCCGACCGCAACCGGTCGGCGGCCCTGCGGCGTATATGTTGCAGAACGGACGCGAACTCCGCTCGCGCCTCTGGACCCAAGGCCTCGCATGAAACCGCTGCTCACCCCGCCCGGCCTCGCGCCCGTCCCGCACGGAACGGCCGAGACCGCGCCCGGTCGCACCCAGGCCCCGATCGCGATCCAGGCGGTCCGCGTCCTCCTCCTCGCCGCCACCGCCTCCGTCATCGCCACCTGGCTCTTCGCCTGGCAGGGCGTGCAGGCCTACGCGTGGCCCGGCATCGACAACGGCCTCACCGAACGCGGCCTCGCCTACCTCCTCATCCTCGCCCCGGCCGTCCCGGTCAACCTCGTCGCCGCGATCCGCCTCGCCCGGGGCGGCCGCCGAGCGGGCCGCTACCTCGCCGCCGCCGCGACCCTCGCCGTCGTCCAGACCGTGCTCCTGCTCACCCCCGACGCGATGCCCATGGCGGAGGCCATGAGCGACGGCTCCAACCTCGTCGGCATGCGCCACCTCGTCACCATCGGCCCGCTCCTCTTCGTCGGCACGCTCCTCGCCGCCACCGACCGCGCCCGCGCATGGCTTGGCGCACCGCCCCGGCCCCGCCGCGTCCTCGGCCTCGAGACGGCCGTCTGGTGCCTCGCCCTCGCCAGCGCCCTCGCCATGGGAACCGAAGTGCGCCAATGGACCAACGCGGCCGCCGAACCCCTCGCCCCCGCCGGCGAGTACCGCGAACCGGGCACCTGGGCCGGGCTCGAACAGGCCGTCACCGAGACCACCGACGCCATCCCCGGCTTCACCGGGTTCACCACCCGCCACCTCGAGGTCCGGCCCTGCGACTACCTCACGCCCGCAGGCCTGCCCACCTACCGCTACCTGCTCACCTACGAACTTCGCGAACCCGCCGACACGGCGATCGCCGCCCGCTGGGCCGAACCCGAGTTCACCCTCACCTACGACGGCGCCACCCTCGACGGCACCCGCACCATCACCGCCGAACGCGCCTTCCCCGCCGCCGACGACACCTACCCCACGGCGACCGGCCCCCGCGCGATCACCTTGTCCTACACCGAGACCGCGACCCCGCTCCTCCACCTCGAGAGCCCCTGCGTCGAGCGCGCCGCCGAACCGACCGAGTGCATCGTGCCCCGAGGCGAACTGATCAGGGACACCATCGACGGCATCACCTGCCGCGACTAGCTACCAGGCCGGAACGATCTCGGTCAGCGACAGGTCGGCGTCCGCCGGAACGGCCTCGCCCCACAGCCACAGCTCCCGGGTCGACTCCCCGGGCGGCACCGCCGGCACCCCGAACACCGACCCGCACCCGGCCAGCGTGCCGTCCGCACGGCGGAAGACCACCGTCACGTGGGGGTCGACCGCGTAGACGGCGCTGTTCTCCACGGTCGCAGCGATCCGCACCTTCCCGCGCGGCTCGTCCGGCGGTTCCACCCCGTCGACGCTGAAACTCAGCGGCTGCTCCTCGGCGTCGACGGGACCGGTCCCGTCGAGCGCGAACCACTCCAGCCGCACGACCGCGACCTCCGCCGCCGCACCCGCGGGCACCCCGCCGTCCAGGTAGACCGCGTCGCCCGCCGTCACCGCGCCGCCCGGCGGCACCGTCCGCGTGTACATCGGGTCGTAATCGGTGGAGTCCGCTCCAGTGACCGACACCTGGAGATCGAACCTGACCGCGTACTCGACGTGCGTGTTCCGAAGCACCGCACCCCAGACCAGCTTCGAGTCGTCGAACGACGCGCTGAAGCCGAACTCCTCGACGGCGACCACTGACGCGTCCGGCGGCTCCTCCTCGGGCCGCACCTCCGCCAACGGCAGGTAGTCGCTCATGTCCTGCTGCTCCGGCCCGGCGGTCGACACCTCCCGCGGATCCAGGAACCACGACGATTCCGGGGTCCACAGCGGCGCGATGAGCAGGAGCAGCGAAGCGAGGACGAGCCCGACGGCGAACGCCCAGTCGGGGATGCGGCGAGGCGCAGGTTCGGCGGTTTCGGGCGAGGGGTTCACCGCCCCATCGTAAAAACCGGCCGCAACCGGGTGGATTCCCCGCAGTACGGTGAGTCGCAGTCCCCGGAACCCCCACCCGCCCAAGGAACCCCGATGGCCGTCCGCCCAGACCCGCCCGAGCCCCGCCCCCGGCGCTACCCCGACGTGCCGATGCAGGCCCGCACCCGCCGCCGGATCGCGATCGCCGTCTCCCTGATCCTCGTCCTTGCAGCGGGCATCTACGCGGTGCGATGGATCTACACCGACCGCCAGGCGGCCGAACCGGTCGAAGCCGTCCGCGCCTTCCTCGAAGCCTCCCGGACCGGCGACATCGAAGCTGCACTCGACTGGACGACCGCCGAACCCGAAGGCGCAACGGACTTCCTCGTCCCCGAGGCGATCAGCTCGGACTGGGAGATCCAGGACCTCGGCCTGCACTCCTGGTCGCCCTTCGCCGCGACCGCAACCGTCTGGGCCGCCGTCGAAGGACCCAACGGCACGCAGCTCACGGCCTGGTTCGACCTCGAAGAGCACCCGGGCGGTTGGCGACTCGCCGACCCCTTCGCCACCCTCTCCATCGACACGCTGCCCGTCCCGTACCTCGACGTCAACGGCGTCACGGTCCCCCTCGAACTGGACCCGTACGAAGGCCGGGACTTCGCACTGCTCCCCGGCGTCTACCAGCTCTACCCCGATCCTCCCGCGCCCTTCGCCTACGACGCCGAACCGCTGCTCGCACTCGGCGAACGCCTCGTCAGCGAGGACGGCACCGACTACCCGCACCTCCCCGCCGCCTTCGAAGGCTTCACCGCCGCCGAGGACAGCGAGACGGAACTCAACGAACGCCTCGCCGCCTACCTCGACGAGTGCATGGCGAACCCGGACGGCCCCGAGGGCTTCGGCTGCCCGTTCGGCCTGCGCCAGTACGACATCGACGTCGAGGGCTTCAATCTGGGCGACGTCCGCTGGGAGATCGTCGAATACCCGCAGGCCGCCGTCGGCTCCTACGGGTACGGCATCTACTCCCCGTTCGACGTCATCCTGCTGACCCGGCACGAAGGCCTCGCCCGAGTGACGGCCGTCGACGCGTCCTCCGGAGCTGAGGCGGTCCTCGAATGCCCGCTCACCGCCAGCGGCCTCTACCTGGCTCCCGATGCGGCGGGCGACTACCTGATCGGCCCCAACCAGGACCCGAACGCCCCCAGCCCGGACGACACGCTCTGGCGCGACGGCTACGACTCCTGGTGCGAGACGGTCTGATCCGGGCGGCGCTGCCGCCCAGACCAGACCGCTACCCGTTGCAAGCCCGAGTGACGGCCTCCCAAACCCGGACCGCCTCAGCAACGATCGTCTCGGAATGCGCAGTCGCCCACTCGATCTGCAGCGGAGTCGCGATCCGCAACCCCGGTTCATCCGTGTCGAGGTAGATCACCGACCCGATCACCTCGGACTCCTCCCACGGATCGGCGACCGTCACCCGCAGCCGCGCCTGCGGCACCATCACCTCGTAGTGCAGCCGACGCCCGGCCACCTGCACCGTCGCGGTGTACGCGGCGAAACTCACGGCGTCACCGCCTCACGGAACCCCTGGGCCGCATCGAAATGCCGCTCCCAGTCCAGCACGAACGAACTCACCGGCACCGTCCGCCGCGAACCCTGCCCGGGGTTCCCCGACATCATCCTGGGCCTGGGCGAAGGCGTCGGCCTCCCGCTGATCCGGCGCGAAACCGGTCCGGCATCCGCACTGGCCTCACCCCAATCCGCAGACCGCCCGACGACCGAGAAGACTCGCAGGAAGAACCCCACGACCCTCCGAAACGCCAGCGCGAACTGCTCTCGAAGGAACTCCGGGCGCTTGAAATGAGCGTCATGCAGCTCCTGCGATCCTTCAAGGAAGCCGACCCACGCCTCCTCCCGCAGCTTCCCGAAGTCGTACCGGTCCTCGGCGGCACCCTCCCACCGGTATCGCCTTGGAGGGCTGGAGGACTCCGGCTCGACCTCTTCGGGGGAGGGGTCGGCCGAGAACCCCGGCGGCACGGACTTCCGCTCGGGCGCCGGCCGGAACACCGGCCGAATCAACTCCACCGCAACCGGCTCCGCTTCATCGGGCAGTTCCCCGCGCCGATGCCGCCCGGTCCGCTCATCCGGGTACCACCAGGGCGAGCCGAAAGGCCCCGGATCGAGCGGATCATGCGGCCGGTCAAGGTCCGCAGGGCACGACGAATCCCCAGGCCAGCGCCCGGAAATAGCCCCGGAATGCCTGTTCCCAGACAGCCCGGAAGAAGGTATGGTCGTAGACGCCATAGGAGGCAACTCCCTTGGTGTAAGGACCGCCCGGCGGCTTCTAGCGACCAAACTGTGGGCCGCCGGGCGGTGTGGATGAACTTCTGACTTCGCGGGTCCACCTCATGGGTGGGCCCGCGAAGTTCATGTTGAGGCCCTTACCCGGCAAATGTCAACCCCAGCCCCCGGCGTGTCCCGAAGTCCCTAGGGTTCCCTGGCCTTCGTGTACCCCACGGATTGCAGCCTCTTGATAACCTGACTCGGGTTCGCTTTTCGGGCGAACCCATTCAACATCGACACATCCCTCCGAGGCACCACATGATCCCCATCCTCTTGGCCGAACCGACCCCTACCGGAGGCCTCCATGGCAGGTGACCAGATTGTCATCGACAACGAAAAAATCCTCGAAGCGGCCGATGCATACCGGGCGCTGTCTTCTGCATACGAGAACATTGCCGACCAGATCAACGACGCTGGCAATCTTCGCGATGATTCCTTCGGTGGCGCATTCCGTGGCACCTGGGACAACTACTACACCCTGCTTCGGAACTGCGGTTACGAGACCGCTGCCAATCTACGCGCCTACTACCGGGCGCTTGAGGGGATCGTCGAAGCCAACACGCTCACCGAATCGGCCATCGAATCAAGCTTCGGCGACGTGCAGGATGAGTTGCTCGGCGACCACTACGAGCGGAGTAGCACTCAGCAAGCAGACGGCACGGCGGTGGAGGACCTGGAAGCTGCTCCGGATACCGAATTGCTTGACATGGGCGGAACCTACGACGCGGCACTCGATCCAGATGGCTTCCATGGGAACAGGGCGGTGTAAGTATTCATGGGTGACGTTGACGCCGGATGGGTTCCCAACGGTGAAAGTGCTGACCCGCCTTACGATCCCGGACCGGTCGACGGTGAGATTGTAGGCGAGCAGTACAGCGACGAGGAGCTACTTGCTGGGCTGGAAAACGTACCGCCGCGAGAAGACATCCTGGCTGGGCTTGAGGAATTCCGTGAACCGTTCGCACAGACCAGAAGGCGGGAGATTGCGGCGGCGCTCTGGCCTGAGTACGAGAACGAAATTTGGACCGGTGCCTGGGAAGCTCCGAGCACCGACGACATTGACCCCAGCACAGGAGAGTTGATCAATGGCGTCAAGTGGTCTGATGTGGCGGGCTGCCCCGTGCATGTTCAGGCGACCTCAGACCAAGAAAGTTCGATCAAGGATCAATCGATCAATGATGCGAACGCGGCAGTCGACAGTATTGTCCAGCGCTATGAGGCAATACTTGATGACACAAACTACGAGAATTCGTTGCAGACTGCTCAGAGAATCTCCAAGGCTCACGCCTCGCTTGAAGGATTCAGCGATGACGAATTGGGACTTTTTGGAACCATAAGTGAGCTTTTTGAGTCGCATTGGACCGGAGACCTTGCCAGTGACAAGGGGCAGCGATTCTTCGGTGCAGATGTTCTCAAGGGGGCAGCTGGGAGGCAATGGGAAATTGCCGAGGTTCTGAGGAGTCATGCAGCCGACGAGGTGCGGGCCCAGGTCACAGTTCATGCCACGCTAGGAATGGCGGTGTATGACACCTATGAGGCGATGGCAAAGAAGACGCACCTCAATTCGATTGAATATGGGGTGCTGCAAACGATCGCCGATGCGGTGGGCACAATTGGCTTGGTTTTTAAGCTTCCTGGAGTGGCCAACGCGACCTCCTGGGCATCGGGAATGATTACGAAGGCTGGCGATTTCAAGATCACTATTAGTCGTGAGAACATTGCGAGCACGAATGACATTGCTGCCTGGACGGCTGATTTGGTCGAAGGCGTGGATACAGCAGAGTCTGGGCTTGAGGAGGTTCGCACGGAGCTGAGTGATGGACTAACCCGGTACTTGGGTAACATCGATGTTCTCAACGTTGACTACATCCCAGGTGAAGGCTATCAAGATGAATGATCTCGCGCGGCCTCGCAAAAAAGTTGTCCGACTGGTTTTGGCTCCTGCAATCTTGGTCGTTCTCGGAACAGTGGTTGCCCTCCTATCTGGCGTCTTTCCGGGATCTTTGTTCGGATTGGGTGCATCCGGGGACGACGAATACTTGGAGCAGGCTGAGGAAGTACTTAGCTGGACCGATGCGTGCAACGCCTTGCGAGTCGCTGAGTTCGGGGAGCTCGCTGGTCTACCCGGAGAACCTGAGACTGTCGTTGAGTCATCGCCAACATCCTACACAGACTTTGGTCCGACAATGAAGTGCATTATCGAATACGATGCAATTGATTGTGAGACAAGTGAGCCGGAGATAAATGGCACCTCATGGATCGAGGTGGTTGTTACCCCTTGGCGCACAGGAGATCTAGCTCTAGGCCAGTATGAAGCCGTTCTCGGCGGTTATGGGGACTCGGGCGATAGATACGACACTCACTTTGATTCGCTTTCTGTGCCCTGGGGCGAAGGTGAGGTATTCGTGTCACAGAGACTTTCGGATATTGATATTCGCAATGCTGCAGCCGTTGCGATTTCAGACTTCTATGTGGTTGAAATAGGCATTGAGGCCGAGGGGAAGAACTGCACTCCATCCATGGAGGAACTGGCAAATTTGCTCACCGATGAGTACATGCCTATGCTTCATGACTCGATCGAGTCCCGCATCTCGTGATGAGGTTCTGGCTGGCTGTGAGTGATGCTGAGCGGCTTCGCTAGGCAAGACCGTTGCGCGAGAAGACGATTGCAAGATCGCCATGGCTCGGGCGTGATGGGTTGGGGTGGTTTGAGGGGTTACGCTCTGCGCATGAGCTACACGCCACCCCAAGGACCACTCTTCAACCCTGGACAACCCCAGTACCCAACCCAGCCGCCGCAGTACTCGCCCCCGGGCGGCGGCTACGGGTACGCCCCTGGTCCTGGCCAGTTCCCGCCGCCGATGCAGCCAGAGCCGCCCAAACGGCGGACAGGACTGGTCGCGTTCCTCGTCGTCGGCGCGCTTGCCCTTATTGCAGGCGGGGGAGCCACCTACTACTTCCTCGGCGTAGACAACGAACCCGGCGGCAACAATGTCGCCGAAGACCAGCAGACCATCTCCAGTGCGGAACCCGACGCCAGCGAATCCGCTGCCGAGATCACCCCGTGCGACCTTGGCTACGACGAGCTCGGCCTCGATATCCCGCCCCCCGGCCAGACCTGGAGCCCGGTCAATTTCGAGTCCGGTGTCGGCTACGTCTCGGAGGCATCGGTCGGATGCCTGGCCATGCACAACGACGACCACATGTCGTACATCGAAGTCGGAACCTGGCCCGAAGCCAGCTTCTACGACCCGGCACGCCTCGGCGAATCCGCCGCATTCGTCGCGAACGCTTGGGGCGAAAGCGAACACGTCGGCGGCACCGACGCCCAGGAGAAGACGGTCGGCGCCCCGGACACCGGCGAGCTCGAGTTCGACGGCCACATCGCAGGCTGGAGCGAAGTCCGCGTCACCTGGACCCCCGCCGCCGGAGGAGTCGAGACCTTCGAGGACATCGCGGTCCTCGTCATCGACATCGACGGCACCACCGCATTCATCGCCATCGCCAGCATTCCAGAGGTTGGAGAAGGCATGTTCGAGGAGGCCACCACGGCACTCCTGTCCACGAGGTTCACCGGCTAAGCCCAAATCAACCGGTCTCGCGGAGCTGTGGTTGGTCCGGTATCTTGTGGGACAGTGCGGACCGCGCTGTAACGACCGGCACACGGAAGGGGTCTCACCCTATGGCCACACCTCTCACGCCAATCCCTCCGCAAATTTCACCAGCGCCACGCAGATCCGCTTCCCGCGTTGCCATCGGCGCCGGATTCGCCGCCGTTGCCACCGCAGCCGTCATCGCGGCCACCCCGGGGCTTGCTGTAGCTCAAGACGCCACTTATGTGGCCGATAATGGCTGGGTTCCCGAACTCGTTCAGGCCCCCGCTGCTTGGGACACCACCAAGGGCAAGGGCATCACGGTTGCGGTTGTTGACACCGGCATCAGCGAGCATCCGTTCTTCGATGACAAAGACATCCTCGACGGGTACTCAGTGATTGATTCTGAAGAAAACGGCTGGAACGACACGGACGGCCACGGCACCGCGGTAACGGCAGGCGTCCTGCTCGCGGCCCCCGAGGCGACCATCCTGCCTGTGCGGATCGACACCGGTGCTACGGATTTCGGCGGAGCGCTGGGCAGTAGCGAATTCGAGGCCCTCCGGTGGGCCGTTGACAATGGAGCAGATGTCTTGGTTGCTCCGTGGGGTATCACCGGCGCCGATTCGGTGTTCACCGGTGAATACCTTGAGACTCTTCAGTACATTATTGATAAGGGCGCGGTGATTGTCGCCGGTGCTGGCAACGATCCAGCAGAAGAAGTGAGCTATCCCGCAAGGATTCCAGGGGTCGTTGCAGTTACCGGAACTGATCGCAACGGGAATATCTTCTACGACTACACCACCACCGGCCCGGAAGTCGCAGTATCGGCTCCGGCCGACGCGATGACGGCACCCGTCCCGCAGGATGCGAGCTTGGGAAACACCGAGCTGTATCGAGAAATCGGCGGCGGTACGTCGATGGGCTCAGGTGTCGTTGGCGGCGTGGCTGCACTGACCTGGGCTGCGCACCCCGACCTCGATGCGAACAACGTCATCCAGCGCCTCATCCAGACCGCCGGAGACGGCAGCGGAACTAAAGGCGATGATGCAGGCTACGGTCTGGTGAATGCCGACCAGGCAGTCAACGCGGATGGCATCGAGGAAGTATCGGAGAACCCTCTCGGGTATCCGATGGGAGAGGCTGGCGCAAGCGGCGCCTCTCCAGATGGAGAAGACCCTGAGGAGCCTGCCGAATCCGGAGCAGATGCTGAGTCTGCAGGTCCAGCGATCGGTGGGACCGAAGGAAACAAGGAATCGAACCTTTCGACCATCATCGTGATTGCAGCTGCGGTCGTCTTGATCGGCGCGGCTATCGCGGTCTGGCTCGTGCTTCGCGGTCGCGGACGAAAGGCTGCAGCTGCCGAGGAACCCGGACCTTTCAATCCGACCAACGGGCCCGTTCAAAGTGGGTATCACCAGCCGCCTGGGATGCAGCAGCAGTATGGGGGTGCCCCGATGGGCGGCGGTCAGAATTACGGCGGCCAGACTCCCGGACCCCAGGGCTACAGCAGCCCTCCGCGCGGGCAACAGGGATACAATCCTCCGCCAACTGGTCCTGACCAGGGCGCGACTTGGCGGCCGAGTGATCCGAATCGGCAGTGACTCGTTAGAAAGTGCCCCAAGCGCGATGCACTTGGGGCACTTCTCGTTTCCATACTGACGTAGTGAGGGGCGGATGGTCTGAGCCATCCGCCCCTCACTTACCCGGTTACGGGTTCCTACTCGTCATCGTCGTCGTCGAGTTCCTCGCGACGAACGTTGTTCTGGCTCCAGTCGACATCGTCCTCCCGCAGCCAGGTCTCGCGGGTGTAGGTCTCTTCGTCATCATCGTCGTTGTACCCGGAGCGGGTACCGCCACGAAGGTTGCTACCGCTGCCGCCACGGCCGATCGCGTTGCGGCTGGCAGAAGAGAGCCGGCTTCCGGAGTTGCCCCCGCGAGGACCGTTGGCACCGGAACGGGCAGGACTTGAACCGGTCTTGCCGCCGTTCGCACCCGCACGCGCGGGGCTGGAACCGGCACCGCCACGGCTGCCGGTCGAACCGGAGCCGCCTTGAGACGGGCCGAAAAGACCAGCGCCACCAGGGATGGTGGAGCCGCCGACGCCGCCGGTGCCGCCGACGGTCGAGAACCCGCTACCGCCGCCGGGAATCACGCCGCCGCTGGCGAGACCGCCGGTGACGTTCGAGTCAACGTCGTCATACGAGCCGTAGTTCCAGTCGTTCTCGACAGGGTCGAAGTCATCGGGTGAGTCTGCGAAGCCGTCGCCGTCGAGGTCGGCAGCCTGGTCCGCGGGCATACTGCCAAGTGAGTCCGATCCGCTCAATGCGGTTTCGGAGAACACTCCGCCGGTCGGCTTCGTGTAGGTGTTGTTGCCGGGCATGTCACTGGGAGGAGGCGGCGGGAGCTCGGTTTCGAACTCGTCCTTCTGTGCGGCGTAAATATCCCCGAGGTTGGCTACGATCTGGGCCATTTCCTCGTGGTTCTTGTTGAGGTCCGTCTGGTATTCCTGCTCCCACTGAGTCTTCTTGGACTGTGCCTCAGCGCTTGCAGGGTCGACGTGCTTGGTGCTCTCGACCCAGTCTTCGTACTCCTCGATGAACGCGGGGTTGAGAGATGTTGATGCATCCTGAGCGCTCTTCAGCGCTTCGGCAAGGGCTGGGATTTTCTGCTCGCCGGCGGTCTGCATGCCGTTTTCGGCCTGCACGCTGTACTGCTTGACGAGGTTCATTCGTCCGTCGAACTCGTCGGAGGCGGGTCCGGTCCACTGCAAGCGCAAGGATTCGACGTGCGTGGTCAGCTCCTCGCGGGCGGCCTTCATGCCGCTAGCGGCCGTGACCCAGACTGAGCCTGCGCGCTCGACGGCGTAGTCGTCGCCTTCGTGGAGCATGTCCCAGAGCTGCTGGTGGGTATAGGTGCTCTTGTAGTAGTCGACACCTTTGCCTTTGGCGGCCATCTTCGACTCCTTCCTAGGGGGTCAGGTCTTCAGCAACGTTCGAGGACTAGAGCATCGGAGGCGGTTCTTCGGAACCGGTCTCGTCGCCGGTGGCGGGCATGTCGTTGTCGCGTTCGTTGTCCGCACGGGCCTCGTCGACATCGCCAGCCGTGATGCTGCCGCCCTTGGTGTCGAACTCGCCCTGGATGTTCACCACATCGGCCGAGACGTTGCCGTCGTTCTCGATGTAGCTGTTCTTGATGTCCTCGCTGACCACGCGGCCCGTGTCGAGGCCGTGGAAGACTCGGTCGAGCTGCTCTGCGCGGGTGGGGTAGAAGACCGTCCGGTATGCGGCCTGCAGTTCGAGCGCGTCGTCGAAACCGCCGAACTTGGGGTTCTGCGTGTCGATCTCCGCCTGGTAGTAGCCCGCCTGGGGGTACGCCTCGGCGTACGGACGCGTCACCACAGTGCTGCCGCTGAGGAGCTGTGTGCGGAAGGAGCCGAGGTCGTCGATCGTCGTGCCCATCTTGGTGATGAACTCGTCGAAGGACTCCTCGGTCATCTGAGTGGTCTGGCCGGTCGCGGTGTTCGTGACCGCGTAGAGGCCCTCACTCGCGTCGTAACTAGCGGAGTAGCCGGCTTCCAACAACGTCATCACCTCGGTGCAGAGATCGGGCTTTCAAGGGGGATATCGACCCGAGCCGCTCGGCGTGGCGCGGCGGGCACGGTCGCTCGATTGTGCTGAGACCAGCATACCGAGCTGCGGCAACTGGGACCGAACAGGTCGTCCCGCATGGCACGAAAGCGGGAGTTCGGGACACACGCCGCCCACGGGACGTTCCCTGCCTTCGTCGACACCCCGCCGACGGACCGGCCGCAGCCCGGGAACAGGCCGTTCGCCCTGGTTGACACGGTTTGCGCACCCCTTGCGCCGCAACCGAACAACCAGTCTCACCTACTCACCCGATCGGGGGAAGACGGCCAGCGGAGCTGGCACAAAGTGGGGATACACGCCCGTCCCAGATGCTTGTAAACTCAGAGACGCACCGCCAACCCGGTGAGTTTGCACGGACGGGTTATGGTGACTGCGGAATCGATCAAAAACTCACTGGGATACCCCTGCAGGCCTAGGTCCCTAGCGCCTCAGCCCCCGGTTAATCACTTGGAGGTGAAATATGGCCGGTGTCGCAATGGACACAGAAACAGTCGCCCAAGCAGCGACTGACACGGTCAACGCCAAGCTCTCGGTCGACGGCAACCTCGACCGCCTGAAGGCCCTGTGCGACGAGCTCGCCGCTTCCTGGACCGGTCAGGGCGCCGCGGCGTTCGCCAACGTCATGCAGGCGTGGGACACCGAGGCCGCGAAGCTCCTGGACGCGCTCCAGGACATCGCTGACAGCCTCGACTCCTCGGCCGCCCAGCAGGCTGAGCAGGACGCGGAGTCGCAGTCGGACTTCAGCACCTTCGAAGGCGAACTCTAACCAACCCCCCCCGCAACTAAGGAAAGAGGTGAACCATGGGTTCTCGTATTGCTATGAGCTACGAGGAGCTCGAAGCTGCAACCGCAGAGATCGCGTCGCAGTCTGGTGAAATGACCAGCACGCTCGCCGACCTCCGCTCCCAGCTCGACGCCCTCGACTGGGAAGGTGCCGACAAGGCGGCCTACGAAGAGGCCAAGGCCCAGTGGGACGCGTCCTTCGAGAAGATCAACGACATCCTCGAAGCCGTCGGCCGCGCGGTCGACAACGCGAAGAACCGCTACGCGGAGACCGAGGCCGCGAACGCGGCCCGTTTCGGCGGGTAGTAGCTTCCCCAAGCTCGAAGACGACAGGAAACCCGGGTAATCCGCGAGGACGACCCGGGTTTCTTATTGCCCAAGGGAAGCCTCTGCGGCCGCGACCACGCCAACCGAGCCATCCCCGTCAGCGACAGCGTCCCGCCAGAGGGGAACCATGACGAGCAGCGAAAGGGCGGGACCGACCGGTCCCGCCCTCGCGTCGAAATATCCGTGCGTCAGTCCGACGAGACCTTCACCGGCACCACGTCCGGTTTCCTGACTCCAGGCCGCCAACTGCGCCTGCGGCCCTTCGGAACGATCTTCTTCAGCACAAGCACCAGCGTGACCAGCACGATTGAAGCGCCCACGCTCGCCCAGGCGATGGCCTTCTCCGTCGCGAGCGGGTCGTAGTCCGGGTCGAGCCACGCGACATGCTGGCGGTCGTCCTCGGCGATCGGGATCGGACTCGACTCGTCCGTCGGGCTCTCGCTCACCGTGTCTGACTCGACAGCCGCCTCGTCGACCGGTGCGGTCAGTGCCGACGCCACGTTCAGGATGCCGTGGCCCTGGTACATGTTGAACTCGTTCGGCGGGTGGATCGCGGTCTGCTGCAGACGCTGCTGGATCCAGGCCGGGGTCGCCTCGGCGCCGTACTGGCCCTTGAGGAGCGCGGCCGCCCCGGCGACGAACGGCGCTGCGAAGCTGGTGCCGTTGCCTTCCCTCCACTCGCCCGCCGCGAACGGATAGGGCAGGTCCTGGCCGGGAGCGAGCAGGTCGAGATTGGCCCCGAAATTGCTCTCCTCGTACCAGTTCCCGGCAGGGTTGTGCGCCCCGACGGCGATGACCTCCGGGTAGTTGGCGGGATAGAACGTCCGCTTGTCCGGCTCGATCTTGTCGTCGTCCATGTGCTTGGTGTCGTTCCCGCTCGCGGCCACGATGACCACGTTCTTGCTGGTGGCGTAAGCGACAGCGTCGGCGAGTTCGGTGGTCTCCACCATGACAGACGAGACGTTGATGACGTCGGCCCCGTGGTCCACCGCGTCCCTGATCCCCTTGGCGACCACCCTGCTCTTCTGGTCGTCCCCGCCGTCGCCGCCGGCGAACAGCCTGATCGGCAGGATGTTCGCCTCGGGAGCGACGCCGACGAAGTCGTCGTTGCTGCCCAGGCGGTTCCCCGCCGCGATCGCCGCGACCGCGGTGCCGTGGCCGTCGGTGGCCGAATCGCACTGCCCCTTGGAGTTCGCGTCCCACCAGTCGTAGCCCGGCAGGAGCCGCGAACCGAACACGTCCTCGCGTCGGGCGTCGACGCCGGAGTCGATGACGGCGATCGTCACCGGGTCCCCTTCCTTGCTGCCCGTCTCGAACGTGCCCCGGTTGTACTGCTGGGCCTGGTCGAGGCCGATGAACGTACGCGCCCAGGGCCACTGGTTCAGCGACTCGCCGTCCTCGGAGACGGGCATGCACGCGCCCCGCTCGTCTTCGGGCGCCATCTCGAGACTCCACCCCTCCTGCTGCGCCTGAACAGGAGTGGTGGCCAGCAGGACTGTTCCGGCAGTCGCCATCGCGACCGCAGCGGAATAGAGAGGTATACGCGGGAGGAATCGCACCCGGTCAGTCTAACGCCGCGATACCAGCGGGCAGGTCCACCCGTATCGGCGCGAAACACCGCAAGGGCGGGGGACCAAGCAGTGGACTCGTCCGCATACGATGGATACGACCACTCACCTTCATCTTGGAGACGTCGCCCATGACGATGCTGCAGGCCCAACAGCAAGCTCGCGGCACCGCGTCCGTGCAAGCCCAGCAGGGCAACGGCCCGGCCCCCGGCGAGTCGGTCGTGTTCACGACCCGTTCGACCGGCAGGCTCGGCCCGCTCACGGTCGCGCAGCTCATCACGATCGAGCTGGCGCTCGTGCTCGCGCTGGCGTGCCTCGCGTTCGGCATGATCCCCGGCGCCGCCGGCGGCGGCGCCGCGCTCATCGTGCTCGTCATCGTGTTCTGGCGCAAGGGCGACTACTGGTGGTACCAGACCTGGCCGCTCAAGTCCCGCATGAAGCGGCGCATCCGCGCCCTCGACCCCGAGCAGCTCACCGAGGTCCTCCACCGCATCGCCCCCGACCTGGGCATCACCGGCATCGAGGACCGCGACGAGAACGTCGGCATCGGCCACGACAACGGCGGCTGGTTCTCCGTCATCGAGATCGGCAGCACCGACGAGGGCACCAAGGCCATCCCGCTCGAGCGCCTCGAACGGCTCTTCGACGAGACCTCCGTGCCCGTCACCGCCGTCCAGCTCATCGGCCACACGACCCCGGTCGGCTTGAGCGCCTACGACAACAGCCCCGCCTCACGCTCCTACCGCGAGCTCCTCGGCGACTACCCCGCCGTGGTCCACCACAAGGCCTGGCTCGCCGTGCGCCTCGGCGCGCGCGACGCCCGCGACGCCACCGCCGAGCGCGGCGGCGAGGTCGACGGCGTGTACAAGGCGCTGGCCTCGACCTCGCAGCGCGTGAGCAAGCTGCTCGGCAACGTCGGCGTCCCCAACCGCATCCTCGACGCCGAAGGCGTGCGCGAAGCGGTCTCGCAGTCGCTCGGCGTCGCGTTCGCGCCGGTCCCGGGCGAGCGCACCGCCGAGGACTGGAACCACTGGTACGCGGACGGCCTGCGCCACGTGTCGTACCGGATCACCAAGTGGCCCACCGACGCCGCGTCCCTGCACCGCACCGGCGACGCGCTCTCGGGCGTGCCCGCCGCGTTCGTGACCGTCTCGACCGTGGTCACCGCGGGCACGAACGGCAAGGTCAACCCCGACGGCCGCGTCACCGGACGCCAGCTCGCCGTCGACGGGATCGTGCGCCTCGCCCTCGACCAGTCCTCCTGGGAGTCGGCCCAGAACCAGCTGCTGAACGTCGCCGACCAGCTCGGCGTCCGCCTGCAGCGACTCGACGGCGAGCACGGCCCCGCCGCCTACGCATCCGCCCCGACCGGAGGAGGCCCCCGATGAGCGACCGCAACAACGGCAACGGCAACGTGTACGGCGGCGGCACCTACCAGGGCGGCACGTACCGCAGCGGCGCCGGCCGCCACTCCGACGACGACGAAGAGCAGCAGGGCGGCCAGCGCCGCGCCGTCGACGACGAGTCGTCGGGCACCGCCAAGATCGGCCGCGCCGGAACCGCGACCCCGCCGGGCGCCCGCGGCGGCGCGCAGCCTCCGCAAGGCGCCGTCTACGGCGGCCAGCCCGGCGGCGGACCGACCGGCAGCCAGCCCGGGCAGCCCGCCGTCTACGGCGCCCCGCGCACCGGCCAGCAGCCGCCCGCGCCGCAGGTCCGCCCGGCGTCCCCGCCGCAGCAGGTGCCCAGCGCCCGCGGCGGCGCGCAGCCGCCCCGCGCGGCCCAGCCGCCGGTGCCCCCGCAGCAGCAGACGCCGCGCCCGCCGGAGATGCGTCCGCCGTCGCCGCCGCAAGGCCAAGCGCCGCAACCGTCTTCGCCGCCGCAGTACCAGCAGCCGCAGCGTCCCCCGGCCCAGCCGCCGACGCAGGCCCGGGCGACCCCGCCTCCGGCCCCGCAGCCGCAGGCCCCGCAACCCCCTGCGGCGCAACCGCCCCGGCCCGCGCAGCCGCAGTACCAGCTGCCCACGCCGCCGCCGCAGCAGTCGCAGCCTTCGGTCGCGCCGGTCTCCGCCGCGCCCGTCAGCGCCCCCTCGGTGTCCCCGGTCTCGGCGCAGCCCGTGTCCGGCCAGCCCATCTCGGGCCAGCCGTTCTCCGCGCAGCCCGCGTCCGCCCAGCCGTACTCGGGCATGCCCTACTCCGGCGCGGCCCCGATCACCGGCGGCCCGGTCAGCTCCCTGCCGACCTCGGCCGGCCTGTTCGGCATCGGCTCGGTCTCGGCCGGACCCACCGAAGGCACCGTCTACGGCCTCCCGGTCACCGACCGCGCCGTCGAGACCGCCAGCGACGCGGGCCGCCCCATCGAGGCGATCAAGCCGTCACCGGTGATCCCGACCGCCCGGGCCCTGGAGCTCATGACCTCCGCCAGCCCGCCGTCGGGCCTCGTGATCGGCCGCGACGCCGAGCAGGTGCCCGTCGTCGCCCCGTTCTTCCGCCCGGAGGAGACGCGCATCAACCTCATCGGCGGCGTGTACCTCGCCCGCCTGCTCGTCTTCCGCGCCCTGGCGATCGGCACCCGCGTCGCGGTCTGCACGACCCGCCCCCAGGAGTGGAACGGCCTCGGCGAGACCGCGACCGGCCGCAACGACCGCCTCGCGGTCCTGCACGGCGACCAGCCCGTCACCGTCGAGGCCAGCCAGCACTCCCCGGCGCTGTACGTCTACGACGTCGGCGAGCGCGGCTCCCAGACCAAGCCGGTCCTCGGCCCCTGGCGCACCCAGCTCACCGTCCTGCCGCGCCTCACCAACTACGCCGACGAGCTCACCGGCGAGGCCCACATGACCGTCCTGCAGCGGCTCACCGCCGAAGAGGCCCAGATCGCCCGCTCGGCGATCCGCGTCAACCAGGAAGTGCTGCAATGGCTCCAGATGCTGCACGACGACATGATCGCCATGCTGCGCAAGGGCCAGAAGGAGCGCTACCTGTGGTGCTCCCCGACCTCGATCGAGGCGCAGATGTTCGGCGCGCCCATGCGCACGTACTAGCCGAGGCATAGAAGAAGGGGCGGGGCCGCACGGCCCCGCCCCTTCCTCATGCTCTGCTAACCCCGCCAGTTGGCCAGGTATCCGTTCGCGATCTCCAGCGCCAGGTCGTTCAACCCCTGCTGGTCCATCGCCGCGTCGGGCGACACCGAGATCCGCACCACCGTGTACGAGTTGTCGTCCTGCACATGGAGGTGGAAGTTCGAGGTCTCGCCCGAGGGGACGCGCGCCACCGCGGCCGCCTGGTCGCCGATCTCCGGCGCGGGCTCCACGAGCGTCCAGGCCTCGCCCAGCTCGCCGATGTCGCCCGTGCCCAGCTCGAAGTTCACACTCGCCTTCGCGTCGGTGTCGAACACTGTGCTCTCGACCTCGACCAGCGCCGTCGCCCGTGCCGCGTCGCCGTACGTCAGCGAGCACGTCTGCACCCACCCGCGGCTCTTGTCCTCCGCGTCGCCGACGGCCGTCGGCTCCGCACCGTCCACGATGGAATCGAGCGGCGCGGTGTCGACCAGCGAGCACGGCTCCGAACTGCCCTCGTACGTCAGGCTCGGATCCGAACCGCCCGTGCTCTCCGCACCCTCGTCGCGGCTCATGAACCACCACACGCCACCGCCGACCAACGCCAGCGCGACCACGCCCACGATGATCTTCGGGACCGGGCTCGACTTGCGCGCCCGGCTCCGCACCTTCTGGAAGTCCGAACGCCGACGCGGCTCCTTCGGCATGTACCCCAGGCGCCCGATCGTCGTCGTCTCGTTCCCGCCGCCCCACTCGCTCCGCGTCTCGTCAGCGAACGCGGTCTCCTCGAACGGCTGGTCCCGACGCGAGAGCGGCTCGCCCCCCTGCTGCTGGAACTGCGGCTCACCCGCACCCCGCTGCGGCGCACCCGCCTCCCGGCGCGGCGGCGACCCCGCGTCCCGCCTCGGCGGCGAACCCGCGCCCCACTGCTCCGTACGCGGACCCGAACCCGGCAGCGACCCCGTCGTCGGCCCCTGCGGACGACGCGACTCGTACCCGCCCGGCTGCGCCTCGTACCCGCCGGTCTGCGGGGAGAACTGCTGCTGCGGCGACTGCCCGTAACCCGGACCGCCCGGACCGGGCTGCTGCGGCCCGCGGCCCGCCGAAGGCCCACCCGCGCGCGGCACGCCGCCGCGCGGGTCCTGCGAAGGCCGCCCGGCCTGCGGGAGCGGGCGCTGGCCGCCCTGGGGGCCCTGGGGGCCCTGCGGCCCGCCCGCCTGCGGACGCCCGGCCTGGGGCATCTGCCCGCTCGGGTACTGCCCGGTGTCGCCCTGCGCGCCGCGCGGTCTGCCCGCCCGGGGCTGCCACTGGCCCGAGCCCGGCCGCTGCCCGTCCTCAGGCTGCTCGTCATATGCCGGGCCAAAGGGTGGTGTGGCGCTCACGATGATCCTCCGCGAAGATTCCCGGCGTGTCGACTTGACGCCGCGGTAGTCCCCGCCAGCTTAAAGGGAGCCGCCTAATTCGCCGCTCGGGGGAGCGCGTCGACGAGGCCCGCGCCGAGATCCTCCGCCAGCTGCCGCACGTCGCCGCCCTCGGGCGGCACGCCGGTGAAGAACACGTTGATGCTCAGTGTCGCGTTCGCGATCTGGATGTGGAGGCGGACCTGCGTCTCCTCTCCTTCGGCGACGGTGACGACCGCCGCCTTCTCGCCGATGCCGCCCACGTCCTCGGTCGTGAAATCCTTCGACGCCTCAAAGTCGAGCACCCCGGCGTACGCGGCCCGCGCCTTCGGCGCGTCCTCGTAGACCTGCACCGTTGCGAAGAGCGTCACCAGCCGGTACGCGTCGTCCCCGGCGTATTCGGCGTCATAGGTGCAGTTGAACGTCCGCACCGACTCCTCCGAGGACTCCTCGGGGTTGCGGGCCTGCTCGGTGTCGACCCACGGCGCGAGCAGCTCGGGGTTCACCGCGAGCTCGCACAGGTCGCTGATCTCACCGGCCTCGACGGCAGGGGCCTCCTCGCCGGAACCGGAGGTCCAGTAGAGGACGGTCGCGCCGCCCGCGAGCAGGAGCGCGACCACGGCGAGCACCCAGCCCACGCTCGTGAGCTGGCGGAACAGGTCGGCACCGCGATGCCGCCCCTGGTAGGTGGAGGGTTTTCCGTCCGCCCGGGGCTCCTCGGACTTGTCCGAGTCGATCACCTGGAGTGCGATGGTCGTGTCCTTATCTCGGAGGCTCGCTGCTGACGCGCCAGCACACAGCTTATCGAGTACATGGGACACGGGCCACGCTCGCGCCGTGCCAACAACGAGGAGTCGCGTTTTCTCACCCTTTCGGGCGGGTTCTGACTGAGAGCAGCGGCACCGGTCAGCTGACCGGCTCGGCGAATGACGCAGAGTGTGCGATACTCGACCTTGTCGTACCGCACACAGCTACGGACGGTGCGACCTGGAGATGTCCTGTCCGCGTCCCTCACGACGGCGACGGACTTGACCACTCGGCCGGGGAAGAGGTTGAATCCCCAGCGCGAGTTGAGGCTTTCAGTGCGGCCCGAACGGCATGATTTGAGCGCCGGAGCAAGGCTCGCCAGCCTCTTGGGCGAAGCGAGCCGGATGACGGCATCGCCACGTCGGGAGGACCGCACTGCTGATGCCGCGCCCGTGCGGCAGCGGATGCACACCGCATCACGCGCCCGGGCGGCGGCTGGAATGGAGATTTATTCATATGCGCGAGAATGAGCCGCGCGAACAGGCCCCGCCCATCGCGGTGACCTTCATGGCTCCTCAGAAACCCAAGAACGACGAGCCCCCGGCGGACACGCCGCGGACCGAGCGCCCCCGCGCCGCCGCGTCCACCGCCGCGATGTTCGCCCCCCCGCCGAAGGTCGCGCCGAAGGCCGCCGAGCCCAAGCGCGACCAGCGCGAGGAAGAGCCCGAGCCGCGCCGCGGCCAGGCGAAGAAGACGCAGGCCAAGAAGGCCCAGCCCCAGGAGCAGCAGTCGGCGCGCAAGCGCACGCGCAACCGCCCCGACCGGGCCGAGCGCGCCGCCGCCGACAAGGCTGGCGACAAGGGCCCCGAGCGGTCCGACCGTGCTTCCGACAAGCCCGAGCCGAAGGCCGAGGCGCCCGCCGAGGACTTCGACGACGACTTCGATGACGACGATGACGACTCCGAGGCCGGGCGCCGCCGCCGCGGTCGCCGGGGCCGCCGCGGCCGCGGTCGCGGCAAGGGCGTCGACGGCGCCGCCGACGACGATGACGAGAACGAGGACGACGACCGCGAGTCGGACGCCGACGAAGACGACGAGGACGCCGAGGCCGACGGCCCCGAAGTGACCCGTCGCCGCCGTCGTCGCCGCCGCCGCGCCGGCTCCGAGGACTCCGACCGCTCGCGTCCGGACGACTCCGACGACGACGCCGAAGTGGTCGTCAAGGTCCGCACCCCGCAGCGCCGCACCTCCTCCAACGAGGAAGTGCGCGGCGTCTCCGGCTCCACGCGCCTCGAGGCGAAGCGCCAGCGCCGCCGCGACGGCCGCAAGTCCGGTCGCGGCCGCGTCCAGGTCGTCAGCGAGGCCGAGTTCCTCGCCCGCCGCGAGGCCGTCGAGCGCCAGATGATCGTGCGCGTCCGCAACGGCCGCTCGCAGGCCGCCGTCCTCGAGGACGGCATCCTCGCCGAGCACTACGTGTCGAAGTCCGGCACCCAGGGCCTGGTCGGCAACGTCTACCTCGGCAAGGTCCAGAACGTGCTCCCGAGCATGGAGGCCGCTTTCGTCGACATCGGCCGCGGCCGCAACGCCGTGCTCTACGCCGGTGAAGTGAACTGGGACGCCACCGGCCTCGCCGGGAAGGCCCGCTCCATCGAGCAGGCCCTGCGCCCCGGCGACGCCGTGCTCGTCCAGGTCACCAAGGACCCGGTCGGCCACAAGGGCGCCCGCCTGACCAGCCACATCGCGCTGTCGGGCCGCCACCTGGTCTACGTCCCAGGCGGCAACGCCTCCGGGATCTCCCGCAAGCTCCCCGACCGCGAGCGCACCCGCCTGCGCGCGGCGCTCAAGAAGCTCGTCCCCGAGGGCGCGGGCGTGATCGTCCGCACCGCTGCCGAGGGCGCCGGCCCCGAGGAGCTGGCCCGCGACATCTCCCGCCTCCAGATCGAGTGGGAGGAGATCCAGGCCAAGTCGAAGAAGGGCAACGCGCCCAGCGTGCTGCACTCCGAGCCCGACGTCCTCATCCGGGTCGTCCGCGACGTCTTCAACGAGGACTTCAAGGAGATCGTGGTCGAGGGCGAAGAGGCCTACGACGAGATCCACAAGTACCTCGAGTCGGTCTCGCCCGAGCTGCTCCCGCGGCTCAAGCGCCACACCGGCACGAAGGACGTCTTCGCCGAGATGCGCGTCGACGAGCAGCTCCTCAAGGCCCTGGACCGCAAGGTCTACCTGCCTTCCGGCGGCTCGCTCGTCATCGACCGCACCGAGGCGATGACCGTGATCGACGTCAACACTGGTCGTTTCACCGGCGAGGGCGGCAACCTCGAGGAGACCGTCACCAGGAACAACCTGGAGGCGGCCGAGGAGATCGTGCGCCAGCTGCGCCTGCGCGACATCGGCGGCATCATCGTGATCGACTTCATCGACATGGTGCTCGAGTCGAACCGCGACCTGGTGCTGCGCCGCCTGACCGAGTGCCTGGGCCGCGACCGGACCAAGCACCAGGTCACCGAGGTCACCTCGCTCGGCCTGGTCCAGATGACCCGCAAGCGCGTCGGCCAGGGCCTCATCGAGGCCTTCTCCGAGCCCTGCGAGCACTGCAAGGGCCGCGGGGTCATGGTCCACACGGACGAGATCCTGGGGAACACCCGCAAGAAGGGCAACGGCGGCGGTGGCGGCAACGCCAACCAGAACCAGTCCCAGGGGCAGCAGCAGGGCCAGGGCGGCGGCAAACGCAAGCGCGACCGCAACAAGTCCGGCCAGAAGCAGCAGGACCAGCAGGACCAGTCGGCCGAGCCGCACGTCAAGTCCGCTGCCGTCGAGACCGCGAAGATCGCCGCCGCGCCCACCGAGCACGGCCACGACGACCACGAGGACGTCGCCATCGTCGACGAGACGACCGCCGAGCCGATCGCCCCGAGCGAACCGGCCGAGGCCGACACCGTCGTCGAGACCGAGCCCGTGGACCTCGCCGCCGCGACCGAGGAGGCCGTCCCCGCGGACGCCGACGCGGTCCTGGCGGAAGAGCAGACCACCGCTGACTCGCCTACCGAGGCAGCGGAAGCCGACACCGAACCCGGCGGCGACGCCGGATCGGCGGCGTCCGAGCACTAGGAGGCCCCGGCGCCGCGGACTGTGACGTTCGCGGCGCTGGGCTCATCCCGATGCCGGAACCAGCGGGTACATGACGTACCCTAGTGAGCGGCCTATAGAGCCCTCAGCTTTTCCTCCCCGGAACGACGGGGATGAACGCGGAGCTCGATCGGCGGGCCGGCCCAGGTGACGTTCACGGAACCGAAGACCGGCAGGTGCCTGGCACCGCGAAATTGACAGAACACCGTTCCCCTGCGGGGAACTCATTTCCCCGCACCGGGGAGGACCCAAGGAGACCGCGTCGACATGTACGCAATCGTCAAGACTGGCGGAAAGCAGTACAAGGTCGCCGAAGGTGACGTCCTCGAAGTCGAGAAGCTTCAGGGCGCGCCCGGCGACACGCTTACGCTGCCTGCGGTGTTGCTCGTCGACGAAGGCACTGTGGTCACCGACGCCTCCGGCGTCACGGTGAGCGGTGAACTTCTCGAGCACACCAAGGGCCCGAAGATCAAGATCCACAAGTACAAGAACAAGACCGGCTACCACAAGCGCCAGGGTCACCGTCAGCCGCTGACCCGCGTCAAGGTCACTGGCATCACCAAGTAAGGGGTTGGACAGATGGCACACAAAAAGGGCGCATCCAGCTCCCGCAACGGGCGCGACTCCAACTCCAAGCGACTTGGCGTCAAGCGCTTCGGCGGTCAGCACGTGAGCGCGGGCGAGATCCTCATCCGTCAGCGCGGCACCAAGTACCACCCGGGCGAGCTGGTCGGCCGCGGCGGCGACGACACGCTGTTCGCTCTGGCCGAGGGTGAAGTCCTCTTCTCCTCCAAGCGCGGTCGCAAGCTGGTCAACATCGTCCCCACCTCCACCGAGGTCGCGGCGTAAGACCGGAGCGGCAACGCTCGAAAGCACGAAACAAGGGCCGGGCCCGTCGAAAGACGGACCCGGCCCTTTCGCGTACCCGCCTTCCCTCCCCTCCCCGTCCCCTTCCACCGCACCGCATCCGGAACGTCAGGACATGAGCACCGATCGCAACAGGTTGTTCACCGCGACGACCCCGGAATGTCGGACCCTTCCCCTAGGTTCGAACCAAGGACCCCGCGACGAAGCGAGCAGTACCGGCCCCGCCGGCGGCCCGTCCGGATCGGCTCTTCACCGATCCAGATGCGCCGCAGCGGTATCGCCGCAGCTCAGCGCAGTCGCAGCCAAAAAGGGGACCCCCCGTTTCATGCCCTCAGAAAGGCGTGTAATGTTGTCCTAGCCCGAGGGGGAACGGAACAGAGCCGAAACGGCCTGGTCCGGAAGCCGCCGGAGACCAGCGACAAACTCACAGAGTTTAGGCGCGGTCCGGAAGCTGAATCTCGGGAATCTTTGAGACTCAATAGAGGCTCGATCGAGTGTGACACAGGTTAATCGACCTGGATTTGGCACCTGGATCTGAGACTGTTAGAGTCGAGAGGTTGCTCCGGCTGAGGCCGAATCCCAATTGTGGATCGACTTGAGTTGGCGTGTTGTTTGAGAACTCAACAGGGTGTTTGGATGGTCAGCGTGCG
>NZ_JBIDBB010000008.1:0-362047 GCF_043202775.1 Glycomyces sp. NPDC048151
CACCCGGTCCCATTCCGAACCCGGTCGTTACGGCTTCCAGCGCCGATGGTACTGCACTCGAGAGGGTGTGGGAGAGCAGGACACCGCCAAACATTAACGTAAAGGAAAGGCCCCCACCTCACGGTGGGGGCCTTTCCGCATGCCCTGATTCAGGAAGAAGTCGAGAGCGCGTCTCTCACTTTCGCCACACCGACCCCGATCCCGAAGATCGCCCCTGTCACCAGGAATGTCAGTAGCGAGACGGTCACCAGGGCGATCGCGATCCCGATCGCTCCTACGACGCTGAAAAATGTGCTCACGTGGCCTCCTCCGTTGCAGGCTCGTCGGCTGGGCGGGGTATGCGCCCTTCCTGTATTGTCCCACATCGCTGGATAGCACGTAGCGGGCGTCACAAGTTAGATAGGTCACAGTAGTGAGCAGAGATTCGGTTTCACGTCTTCCCGGCACAGGGCTTCCGCCGTCGGCTTCGCGGCGGCTGGCCGCAGTCGGAAGGGACCCGATCAATCTGCATCGTGCACTTGGGCACGCGCCGGCGTTGCTCGCGCCGGTGCTCGATCTCATCCATGCGCTGCGGTTCGACGCGGAGGTGTCGCGTGCCCTGCGGGAACTGATGATCTGCCGGATTGCGCAGATCGAGGATTCCGCCTATGAACTGGCACATCACCTGCCGATGGCCGCGGAGTCGGGGCTGGACTCGGAGCAGCTGGCGGCCCTCGGCCGGTGGCGGGAGGCTGACTGCTTCAGCACGCCGCAGCGGGCGGTGCTGGGGTACGCGGACCACTTGGGGGCCGGGGCGCCGCGGGACGATGCGGCGCTCGACGCGTGCTTCAGCCCGGTCGAGCAGACCGAGTTGACGGTCACCGGGGCGACGTACATCGCTTTGGCGCGGATGCTGCGCGCGCTCGAGGTGCGGATCGACGAGGGGCTTTCCGATTGATCGTTCCTCTCGCTGGGTAGGTCGACTGATTGCGGCAATTCGTGATCTACAGGGCGAATGCGGCTTAGGATTTCGGCACGTGTGGTACGGGATCGAGTCGGCAGCGGGAGTGAGTGATGGCCCAGGACAATGAAGATCTGATGCGGAGCGGACCGCAGGCGGGCACCGCTTCGGTGGTGTTCGTTTCTATCGCGGCGGCTCTCGGCGGGTTCCTGTTCGGGTACGACACGGCCGTGATCAACGGGACCACCGGCGCGCTCGAGGTGCAGTGGGGGATCAACTCGGTCGAGACCGGTGTCGTCGTTTCCTCGGCGCTGCTTGGCTGTGCGGTCGGCGCCTGGTTCGCGGGGTCGTTGGCGAACAAGCTCGGGCGTCCCCGGGTCATGATGATCGCCGCGGTCGTCTTCTTCATCACCTCGCTGGGCAGCGCCTTGGCGACGGGCCCGGTGGACCTGACGATCTGGCGCGTGTGCGGTGGCCTGGCGATCGGTGCGGCGAGCGTCATCGCCCCGGCGTACATCGCGGAGATCGCGCCGGCGCATCTGCGGGGGCGGCTGGGTTCGCTGCAGCAGTTCGCGATCGTGCTCGGCATCTTCGGTGCGCTGCTGGTGAACTACGCGATCCAGAACGCCGCGGGCGGCGCGAGCGGCGAGGTCCCGTGGGGCGGCACGGCGTGGCGGTGGATGTTCGCGGCGGCCTCGATCCCGGCGTTCATCTACTTCATGTGCTCGCTGCAGATCCCCGAATCGCCGCGGTACCTCGTGGCGAAGCAGCAGCTGGAGAAGGCGAAGGCCATCCTGCGTAAGTACGTCGGCGGGGACGTCGACACCAAGATCACGGAGATCCAGGCGTCGCTGCACAGCGACAAGCCGCCGCGGATCTCGGATGTGCGCGGCCCGCGCTTCGGGCTGCTGCCGATCGTGTGGGTGGGCATCTTCCTGTCGATGTTCCAGCAGTTCGTGGGCATCAACGTCATCTTCTACTACTCGACGTCCCTGTGGCAGTCGGTCGGGTTCAGCGAGAACGACGCGTTCCTGACGAGCGTCATCAACTCGGTCGTGAACATCGCCGGTACGATCCTCGCGATCTACCTGGTCGACCGGGTGGGCCGCAAGAAGCTGCTCATGTGGGGCTCGCTGATCATGTTCTTCGCGCTCGGCACGATGGCGGTCATCTTCGCGACCGCCGACGTCGACGCGAACAACAACCCGATCCTCGGCGACGCGCAGGGCGTCGTCGCGCTGATCGCGGCGAACGTGTTCGTCTTCGGATTCGCGTTCACCTGGGGCCCGGTCGTGTGGGTGCTGCTGGGGGAGATGTTCTCCAACCGGATCCGCGCCTCGGCGCTCGGCGTGGCAGCGGCCGCGCAGTGGATCAGCAACTGGCTCATCACGGTCACGTTCCCCGAGCTCGCGCAGACCGGCCTGTTCCTGGCCTACGGCCTGTACGCGGCGTTCGCGCTGATCTCGTTCTTCTTCGTGGCCAAGATGATCAAGGAGACGAAGGGCGTCGAGCTGGAGGACATGGAGGCGCTCGAGGCGGGCGGCATCAAGGCCGCCGACTGACGCTGAACCGACGGCGAGGGCCGCCCCTGATGGGGCGGCCCTCGCCGGTTTCCTTGCGGTGGAGAGTTATTCGTAGGCGATGGCGCCGAGGATGTTCACCTTGGAGGCCCGTACGGCCGGGGCGATCGCGGCGAGGAGTCCGACGAGGACGGCTGCGGCGAAGTACCCGGCGATGAGGGCGGTCGGGACGGCGAACACGTTGACGCCGCTGTCGGCCAGCGCGTGCTGCAGCGCCCAGCCGATGCCGAGGCCGGTCGCGATGCCGAGGACCGCGCCGAAGAGGGCGATGGTGACGCTCTCGACGGTGACCATGCGGACGATCTGGCCGCGGGTCATGCCGATGGCCCGGAGCATCCCGAGTTCGCGGGTGCGTTCGAGGACCGACAGGACCAGGGTGTTGACGACGCCGATGACGGCGACGATCATGGCCAGGCCGAGGAGCAGCTGGATCGCGATGATCGCGAAGTCGAAGAACACGGTGATCTGGGAGACGAACTCCTCGTGGTTCTGGGCGCTCACCTCCGGTTCGTCGGCGAGGACGTCGTCGACTGCCGCGGTGACGGCGTCGATGTCGGCGTCGTCGTCCACGTCGACCAGAGCCATCATGGGTTTGATCGTGTAGAACTCCGGGGCGTAGGTCGGGGCGACGTACCAGCCGTCGGTGTTCTCGTTGTCGACGAGGATCGCGGCGATCGTGAACTCGTGCGGCTCCTCGCCGCGGCTGAACTCGACGGTCACGGTGTCGCCCATGCCGACGCCGAGGTTGTCGGCGGCCCACTGGTTCACGGCGATCTCGCCGTCGCCGATGTCGGCCATGCTGCCTTCGGCCATTCGACCGCCGAAGAGCTCGACCGCGCCTTCGAGGTCGGTGCTGGTGTTGACGAACTGCTCTTCGCCGTTGACCTTCGGATTGTCGTAGTACAGCTCGACCGCTGATTCGACGCCGTCGACGGCGCGGATGCCGTCCATGACGGCGGGGTCGAAGGACGCGGGGAGCTCGCTGACGGCGGGTCCGGTGACGAACAGTTCGGCCTTGACCGCTTCGCCGAAGTAGTCCTCGATGCTCGCTTTGACGCTGGTGAGCAGGGTCGCGGTGGCGGTCACGAGGGTCACGCCGATCATGAGCGCGGCGGCGGTGACGGCGGTGCGGCGCGGGTTGCGTCCGGCGTTGCGGCGGCCGAGGCGTCCGGCGAAGTTCCAGGACCACAGGAGGCCGAGCGCGCCGACGAGCGGTTTGGACAGCCATGCGGTGAGGACGGTGACGCCGATGAAGACCAGGCCGGCGCCGATCGCGGTGCTCGTCAGGTTGGCGTTGTCGCTGCTGAACGTGTCGGTCAGGCCGAGGGTCATGGCCGTGCCGCCCGCGAGTGTGACGATCAGCCCGGTGACGGTGAGGGCCGTGATCGGCTTGTCGGTCTTGGCGGCGGCGCGCATCGCCTCGACCGGCGGGACCTTGGAGGCCCGGACGGCGGGGACGAGGGCGGCCAGGACGGTGACGCCGATGCCGACCGCCAGCGCCGCGAGGATCGAGGTCGGCGGCACGGACAGGCTGACGTTGCCGGCGTCGAAGAACGAGTTCGCGATGACGGAGGTCAGGACCGCGCCGCCGGCGACGCCGACCGCGGTGCCGACGGCGGCCGCGACGGTGCCGAGGACGATCGCCTCGACGAGGATCGACCTGACGACCTGGCCGCGGCCGGCGCCGACGGCCCGCATCATCGCGAGTTCCTTGAGGCGCCCGGCGATGACGATCGAGAAGGTGTTGGCGATGAGGAACACCGAGACGAACACGGCCACGAGCCCGAATCCGAGGAGGAAGTTGCCGACGAGCTTCGTCATCTCGGCGGTCTGCGCGTTCGCTTCGGTGTTGAACTCCTCCCAGGTCACGACCTGGGCTTCGGCGCCGACGACGGGTTCGAGGGCGGCGACGAGGCCGGTCGCGGATTCGCCGTCGGAGGCGTGGACCGCGAACGCGGAGTAGGCGTCCCGGCCTTCGAAGAAGAGCCGCTGGGCTTCGGTGGTGGTGAAGGCGATCTCGGTGCCGCCGCCCATGGAGTCGCGTCCGCCGCTGTAGCCGTAGACGCCGACGATCGCGTACTCGGTCTGCTCGGTGGTCATGGTGTACGCGGTGACGTTCTCGCCGAGGCCGAGTCCGGCGTCGGCGGCGAACTTGGCGGAGACGGCGACTTCGCCGTCGGCCTCGGGGGCGCGGCCTTCGCGCAGTTCGCGCTCCTGGGACTCGTCGTCCCAGTTGACGCCGGTGGTGGGGGCGAGGCCGCCGACGATCTTGCCGTTGTCGCCGATGGCGTTGACGCTGGCGGTGACGGTGGTGCTGACGCGGTCGACGCCGGGGACGGCTTCGACGGCGGCGAGGGTCTCGGCGGGCAGGCCCTGCTCCACGAGCGGGTCGCGGCCGTCTTCGGCGGCGGCGGGCTGGACGAGGACGTCGCTGCCGGCGTACGACTCGGCGTTCAGGTCGTCGACAGTGGATTGGATGGAGGCGGTCAGGACCAGGGCGGCGGCGATGAACGCTGAGCCGAGGACGACGGCGAGGCTGGTGAGGGCCAGGCGGGCCTTGCGGGCCGCCATGCCCTTCAATGCGGCGCGGATCATGGGTTAGACGGGCTCTCCGGCGAGGGGGACGCGGTTCTCGAAGCCGCGCATGGTGTCGATGACGGCGTCGGCGGTGGGCCGGTCGAGGTCGCGGACGATCTGGCCGTCGGCGAGGAACACGACGCGGTCGGCGTAGGCGGCCGCTGAAGGGTCGTGGGTGACCATGACGATGGTCTGCCCGAAGTCGTCGACGGACTTGCGCAGGAACCGCAGGACCTCGCCGCTGGAGCGGGTGTCGAGGTTGCCCGTGGGCTCGTCCGCGAAGACCACTTCAGGGCGCGTCGCGAGGGCGCGGGCGCAGGCGACGCGTTGCTGCTGGCCGCCGGACAGCTCGGTCGGCTTGTGCGACAGGCGTTCCTGGAGGTCGAGGGTGCGGATGATCTGGTCGACCCAGGCCGGGTCGGCCTTCGCGCCCGCGATGGACGCCGGGAGCAGGATGTTCTCCTCGGCCGTCAGGGTCGAGAGCAGGTTGAACTGCTGGAAGATGAAGCCGATCTTGTCGCGCCGCAGTTTCGTGAGCGCCTTGTCGCCCAGGCCCGTGATGACGGTGCCGCCGATGTCGACGGTGCCGCGGTCGGTGGTGTCGAGGCCCGCGAGGCAGTGCATGAGGGTGGACTTGCCCGAGCCCGAGGGGCCCATGATGGCGGTGAAGCGGCCGGAGGCGAACGACACGGACACATCGCGCAGGGCCACGACCTGGGCCTCGCCGGTGCCGTACGCGCGCCACAGGCCGGTGGCCGTGACGGCGGATCGGGTGCTGGTCGGCTGTAGGCTCTGGGGGGCGTGGGGAGTGCTGAGTGGCACGGAAGCGCCTTTCTGATCGGGTGTCTTTCCTTTTGCCACAAGGCTATTGAGCAGCGCACCCGGGCGCTTCGGCCCGCGGGACGGAGTTCCGTCCTCCCCGAGGCGGAGCGCCGGACGCCGGATCGGCCGAAAGACGGAGTCCCCGAGTGCCCCTCCCTCGGCCGTCCGGCGGCCCCCGGACAGACGGGAGGGGCGGCGCCTGACAACGCCGCCCCTCACCTGGTTTCCGGTAGAGAGCTATTCGTAGGCGATGGCGCCCAGCACGTTCAGCTTCGCGGCGCGCGCCGCCGGGGCGATCGCCGCGAGCAGGCCGACGGCCACGGCCGCGACGAGGTACCCGACGATGAGGGCCCACGGGAGCGCGAAGCTCGTCAGGCCCTCCTCTTCGAGCGCCTGCTGCACGGTCCAGCCCAGGCCGATGCCGACCGTGATGCCCAGGACCGCGCCGAAGAGGCAGATGATGACGCTCTCGACGGTGATCATGCGCCGGGCCTGGCCGCGGGTCATGCCGATCGCGCGCAGGAGCCCCAGTTCCCTGGTGCGTTCGAGGACCGACAGGACCAGCGTGTTGACCACGCCGATGATCGCGATGATGATCGCCAGCGCGAGCAGGATCTGCACCGACGCGAGGAGGACGTCGAGCTGGCTGGTCTGCTGCTCGACGAACTCGTTGTTGTCGGTGACGCTCACTTCGGGCTCGTCGGCGAGGATCGTGTCGACCTCGGCTTCGACGGCGTCGACGTCGGCGCCGTCGGTGACCTGGATGTAGGCCTGCATCGGCTTCGGCACGGTGAAGTGCTGGATCTGCGCGGGCGAGACCCACCAGCCGTCGGTGAGCTGCGAGTCGTCGAGGATCGCGGTGACCTGGAGCTGGACGGTGGTGCCGTCGGTGAACGCGACCTCGACGCTGTCGCCGAGCGCGACGCCCCGGTCCTCGGCCGCGGACTCGTTGACGGCCAGGCCGTTCTCCGGGAGGTCCGCGACGGAGCCTTCGGCGACGGTGCCGCTGAAGATCTCCAGGCTCGTGGCGAGGTCTTCACTGGCGAACAGCGGCGTCGCCTCGCCGTCGACCTCGGGGCCCATGAAGTCGGCGTACAGGTCGCCGACGGCAGCGACGTCGGGCAGGGCCTTGATCTCGGCGAGCGTCTCGGGCGCGAACGTGGGGATGTTGGCCCCCTGCTGGCCCATGACGATCAGGTCGGAGTTGAGGTTGGAGTCCGTGAGCTCCTCGGTGGTGGCCTTGAAGCTGGACACGAGCGTGGCGATGCCGGTGACGAGGGCGACGGCGATCATGAGCGCGGAGGCGGTGATCGCGGTGCGCCGCGGGTTGCGTCCGGCGTTGAGCTTGCCCAGGCGCCCGGAGAACGACCAGGACATGACCGAGCCGAGGAGCGCCACGAGCGGGCGCGACAGGATCGGCGTGAGCAGGGTGATGCCGACGAACGCGATGCCGACGCCGGTGAGGAACCCGCCGAGGCCGAGGTCGCCGAGGTTGTCGGTGAGGCCGAGCGCCACCAGGACGCCGCCCGCGGCGGTGACCGCGAGGCCAGCGATGGTGATGCCGCGCAGGGGCTTCGGCGGGTTGACCGCCTCGCGCATGGCGGCGACCGGCGGGACGCCGGAGGCCTTGACCGCGGGGATGAGCGCGGACAGGACGGTGACGCCGATGCCGACCGCCAGCGCCCACAGGGCGGTGGCCGGGACCTGCAGGGTGACGGGGAGGCCGCCCATCGCGGTGGAGCTGACCAGGGAGGCCAGGCCCCAGCCGAGGAGGACGCCGAGCCCGAGCCCGAGGATAGAGGCGATGACGCCGATGACTGCTGCCTCGGCGAGGACGGAGTTGACGACCTGGCCGCGGGCGGCGCCGATGGCGCGCAGGAGCGCGAGTTCGCGCTGGCGCTGGGCGACGATGATCGTGAACGTGTTGATGATGAGGAACACCGAGACGAACACGGCCACCAGGCCGAAGCCGAGGAAGATGTAGCCCATGATGTCGGCGACCACGGCGAACCCTTGGGCCGCTTCGTCGCTGGCCTCTTGGCCGGTCTGGACCCGGTAGTCGGCGCCGACCGCGTCGGCGATCGCGTCGGTGGAGGCGTCGCCCTTGACGTAGATCGCCATGTAGGCGTCCTCGCCCTGGGTGAGCAGGCGCTGGGCGGCAGCGGTGGTGAAGCCCATCTGGGTCTCGCCCGCGAGGGAGTCGCGGTCGCCGCTGAGGCCGAAGACGCCGACGATCTCGTAGTCGGCGCGGTCGGCGGTGTAGGAGTAGGCGGTGACGGTGTCGCCGAGACCGAGCCCGGAGTCGGTGACGAACTGGGCGGAGACGATGACCTCGTCGTCGGCTTCGGGGGAGCGGCCGTCGCGGATCTCGTTGAGTCCGGGATCGGCGTCGTTCCAGTTGAAGCCGATGGTGGGGGCGAAGGCGCCGACGAGTTTGCCGTCGTCGCCGATGGCGTTGACCTGGCCGGAGACGTCGCCGGAGGCGGTGTCGACGCCGTCGAGTCCTTCGACGGTGGCGAGGACGTCGCCGGGGATGAGTGTCGCGCCGGGCGTGTTGCCCTGCGCGGCGGCGGGGTCTTCGGCGGAGGTGACGACGGCGTCGATGTCGGTGAAGGCGTCGGCGATGACGCCGGTGACGGACTTCTCCATGGTCGCGGTGAGGATCATCGCGGCGGCGACGAACATCGTGCCGAGGACGACGGCGAGGCTGGTGAGGACGAGGCGGGCTTTTCGGCTCGCCATGCCCTTGAGGGTGGCGCGCAGCATGGTTAGGCGTGCTCTCCTTGGGCGGCGGCGACGAGCTCTTCGAAGTGCTTCATCTTGTCGATGACCTTGTCGGCGGTCGGTTCTGCCATGTCCTCGACGATCTGGCCGTCGGCGAGGAACACGACGCGGTCGGCGTAGGCGGCGGCGGACGGGTCGTGGGTGACCATGACGATGGTCTGCCCGAAGTCGTCGACGCTGGTGCGCAGGAAGCGCAGCACTTCGGCGCCGGAGCGGGTATCGAGGTTGCCGGTCGGTTCGTCGGCGAAGACGACCTCGGGGCGGGTGGCGAGGGCGCGGGCGCAGGCGACGCGCTGCTGCTGGCCGCCGGACAGCTCGGTCGGCTTGTGCGACAGGCGGTCGGAGAGGTCGAGGGTCTTGATGATCTGGTTGAGCCAGGCCGGGTCGGCCTTGGCGCCGGCGATGGCCGCGGGCAGGGTGATGTTCTCTTCCGCGGTCAGGGTGGGGAGCAGGTTGAACTGCTGGAAGATGAAGCCGATCTTGTCGCGGCGGAGCTTGGTGAGCGCCTTGTCGTTCAGGCCGGTGACGGCGGTGTCGCCGATGCGGACGGTGCCGCGGTCGGTGGTGTCGAGCCCGGCGAGGCAGTGCATGAGGGTGGACTTGCCCGAGCCCGAGGGGCCCATGATGGCGGTGAACGCGCCGGACGCGAACTGGACGGAGACGTCGCGCAGGGCGATGACTTGGGCTTCGCCGGTGCCGTAGGCCTTCCAGAGGCCTTCGGCCGATACGGCGGTGGTCTTGACGGGGGATGCGGTGGACACGACGCTCTCGCTTTCGGTGAAGGTGTCGATGTGCCGAGGGATTCGGTGTGCTCGGTTTCCTTGTCCGCGAGACGCCGCTCGCGAAGTCGTTGCGTCAGTTACGAGATGAACGGATGACGTCGGCTCGCCTGATTGTGACATCATACATGATGTCATTCGGCGTCGTGCTGCTCCGGGTCATGTTCTGACGATATTGGACTCCGGCCGGGCGCGCATCAGCTTCGAGAACGGTCTTCGTCTACGTCGAGAGGCGGAGGCGGCGGTACCCCGGTACGACGTTCTGCGGGGGTCTCAGTCGGTGCTGCCGGGCTTGACCAGGCCGCTTTCATAGGCGAGGACGACGGCCTGGACGCGGTCGCGGACGCCGAGCTTGGTGAGCAGGTGGCCGACGTGGGTCTTGACGGTGGTCTCACCGACATGGAGCGCCCCGGCGATCTCGGCGTTCGTGAGGCCCTTCGCCAGCAGCAGCAGGACCTCCCGTTCGCGGGCGGTGAGGCAGTCGACGATGGCCGGGTTGGCCTCGCCGTCGCCGCCGGGGTTCTGGGCGAAGCGCCCCAGCAGGGTCGAGAGGATGTGCGGCGCGACGACCGCGCCGCCGCGGTGGACCGTGCGGATCGCCTCGACCAGGTCGGCGGCGGGCGCGTCCTTGGTGAGGAACCCGGCGGCCCCGGCCCGCAGCGCGCCGACCACGTATTCGTCGAGGTCGAAGGTGGTGAGCACGAGGACGCGGGTGGGCAGGTTCGCCTGCACGATGTCGGCCGTGGCGGCGACGCCGTCGCGCCGCGGCATGCGGATGTCCATGAGCACGACGTCGGGGACGAGCCGCCTGGCGAGGTCGAAGGCCTCGACGCCGTCGCCCGCCTCGCCGACGATGTCGATGTCGGTCTCGGCGCCGAGGACCATCTTGAAGCCCGCGCGCAGCAGCTGCTGGTCGTCGGCGAGCAGGAGGCGGATCGGCCGGTCGTTCAACGTGTGACTCCCTGGAGGTGGGCGTTCTTGGGGAAGCGGGCCTCGACGAGGTAGCCGCCGCCGGGCCGGGGCCCGGCTTCGAGGGTGCCGCCGTACAGCGTGGCGCGCTCCCGCATGCCGATGAGGCCGTGGCCGCCGGAGAACCCGGAGACGACGGGAGCGCCGTGCCCCGAGTCGCCCACGGCGATGCGGAACTCGGCCTCGCCGTAGTCGACGACGACCCCGGCCCGGGCCTGCGGCCCGGCATGCTTGATGGTGTTCGTCAGGGCCTCCTGCGCGATGCGGTAGACCGCCAGGCTCACGCCCGTCGGCAGCGGGTACTCCTCGCCGCGGACGGTGTACTGCACGGGCACCCCGGCGTCCTTCGTCTGCGCGACCAGCGACCGCAGCGAGTCCACTGTAGGCTGCGGCTCGAGGTCGGCGGCGCCGCCTTCGTCGCGTCCCTGCCGCAGCACGGTCAGGATGTCGCGCATCTCCCGCAGCGCGGTCCGCGCGGTCTGGTTCACCGTCGTCAGCGCGTCCTCGGCCGCGTCCGGGTCGGTGCGCAGCACCCGCTTGGCCCCTTCGGACATGACCCCGATGACCGAGATGTGGTGGGCCACCACGTCGTGCAGCTCCCGTGCGATGCGCCGCTGCTCGTCGGCGACGGCCTGGGCCGCCAGCGCCTCCTGGCGTTCCTCGGCGAACCGGGCCCGCTCGGACAGCTCCACGACCTTCTCGCGCCGGTTGCGGATGACCCAGCCGATCCAGAACACCGTGGCCGCCAGCGCGAGGTTGAGGATCGTGACCAGCGTGCTCGTCACATGGTCGCCGCCTCTGAACGCGGCCGACTGGACGAACACGACGACGGGCACCCAGATCGCGGCGCTGGCGACGAGCGCCCTGGCCAGCGGCAGGCGGGAGGCGGCGGTGTAGGTGAGCACGAACATGCCGATGCCGCTGTCCATCGCCAGGCCCACGAGCGGTTCGACGAAGAACGCGACGCCCATGACCAGCAGCGACAGGATGATGCCGCCCCACAGCCACTTGCGGCGCAGGCAGATCGCGGCGAACGGCACCGCCATCAGCCCGGCTTGGCCCCAGGTGAGCTCGACCTCCGGGCTGATCGCCGCCGAGACCGCGAAGAAGCCGAGGTACGCGACGGCGGAGACGGCCGCCAGGAGCGTGTCGGCCAGGAACGGCCGGGCCCGCATCAGGCGTGTGAAAGTGGAGGCGGCGTGCACGCTCTACACCGTATCCGCCGTTCCCGCCCGTTTCATCGAACGCGAGAATGATCCGCGAGTACGCCTCAGGTAGGAGGAGTGTCCGCGGACGGGACCTCGACCGGCATCGCCAGGCCCGGCAGGACCGTCGGCAGCGGGTACGCGGGCGGCTCGCCGCCGAACTCCGGGCACAGCGCCTGGTGCGCGCACCAGCCGCACAGCTTCGACTTCTGCGGCCGGAAGTCGCCGGTGGCGATCGCCTCGCGCATCACCGACCACAGCGCCTTGAGCGTCTTCTCGAACCCCTCGAGCTCACGCTCGTTGGGGGAGTAGTCGAGCATCTGCCCGTCCCCGAGGTACATGAGCCGCAGCAGGGTCGGCACCGTCCCCCGCGTGCGCCACCACACGAGCGCGTAGAACTTCATCTGGAACAGCGCCTTGTCTGCGAACCGCTCCGGCGGGCGCTTCCCGGTCTTGTAGTCCACCAGGCGCACGAGCCCCGCAGGGTTGACGTCGGCCCTGTCGATGAACCCCTTCAGCGAGGTGCCGTCGTCGAGCGTGGTCGTCACCAGGCACTCGGTGCGGTGCGGCTGGAGCCGCTGCGGGTCCTCCATCGCGAAGTACGTCTCGACCAGGCGGCGCACGTTCCGCAGCCAGTCCGACTCGTCGTCGAGCCCGTCGAACAGCGCCGCGTATTCGCCCGACGCCTGCAGCTTCGCCCACTCCGGCTCGATCATGGCCAGGGCCTGCCGCGGCGTGCGCAGGCCCGCCTCCAGCTCGTACAGCCGCTCCAGCACCGCGTGCACGAGCGTGCCCTGCACCTGCGCCTTCGACGGCGGCTCGGGCAGGCGGTCGACCGCCCGGAACCGGTACAGCAGCGGGCACTGCTTGAAGTCCCCGGCGCGCGAAGGGGAGAGCTGGGTCGGGCGGGTGGCGTGCGGCATCACTCGAGCATAAAGCCGCCCACCGACACGCCTCCCGACCCCTCGCTCAGACCGGCCGCACCCGGAACACGTACGTGTCGTACGGCATCGCGAACGACTCCCGGCCCTCCAGGTCCGGGTGCGACCCGAGCACGTCGCCGACGACCGCCTCGATCCGCGCCTTCCCGGCCGCGTCCGCCGTCAGGTAGTAGGAGCGCGACTGGACCAGCCGCAGCACCCCGGCCCGGTCGATCGGCCACTCATGGCGGAACACCCGGTACTCGACCTCCCCGAACAGGTCCCCGAAGTAGCCCGGCGCGGTCGCCGCCAGCGCGTCCTTCTCGCCCTGCGAGTTCCCGATCGCCTCGGTCAGCGCCCCGACCCAGCCGGTCGACTCGTCCCGGACGTTCCACACCGGGGCGAGCACGCCGCCGGGGCGCAGCACCCGCCGGATCTCCGGCATCGCCTTGTCACGGTCGAACCAGTGGAACGACTGCCCGCCGGTGACGAGGTCGGCGCTGGCGTCCGGCACCGGGATCGCCTCCGCGCTCCCGCTCAGCGCGGCCGCGATTCCCTCAGTGGCGCTCACGAGCTTGGTCCGCATGAGGTCGTCGGGCTCGACCGCGGTGACGCGGTGCCCCTGCGCGACGAGCGCCCGGGTGAGCAGGCCCGTGCCCGCCCCGAGGTCGACGGCGTCGACGGCCTTCCCGTCGGTCATCCACGCGACGGCCTCGGCCGGGTAGGTCGGGCGGATGGAGTCGTAGAGGTCGGCCGCGGGGCCGAAGGACTGCGCCATGCTCTTGTCGAAACCCATGCCATCACAGTACGCACGTTATGTTAGAACTTCAACATGCCGCGCCCCCGGAACCGGCCTTCCCGGGCGCGTAGCATTGCCGCCGATGTCGACTGCAAACGCGCTGGCCTTCCGCAAATCCGGATTCACCCTCGTCCGCTTCAAGGGCATCCCCGTCACGCTCGGCTACACCTGGCTGCTCCTGGCCGCCGTCGTCGTGATCGTCTACGCCCCGATCGTGCAGCGCTCGGTCCCCGACCTGAGCACCGGCGCCGCGCTCGTCGTCGCGGCCCTCTTCGCCGTCACCCTCCTCGTCTCGGTCTTCCTCCACGAACTCGGCCACGCCCTCGTCAGCCTCCGCGCCGGCATCGGCGTCCGCCAGATCAACCTCGACGCCCTCGGCGGCTTCACCGAGATGGACCGCGAAGCCCCCGGACCCGGGACGGCCGCCGCGATCGCCCTCGCCGGACCCGCCGTCTCCGCCGTCCTCGGCGGCATCGGCCTCGCCGGCCTCTTCCTCACCACCCCCGGCTCACTGCCCTGGCAGTTCGCCTTCCAGATCTGCGTCGCCAACCTCCTCGTCGCCGTCTACAACCTCCTCCCGGGCCTGCCCCTCGACGGCGGCAAAGCCCTCCAGGCCGGCATCTGGGCCGCCACCGGCGACCGCTGGACCGGTTTCCGCGTCGCGGGCTGGGCCGGACGCGTCGTCGCCGTCGCCACCGTCGCCGGGGGCCTCTGGCTCTACGCCTCCGACTGGTTCTCCCCCTTCGGCCTCATCCTCCTCCTCTTCGTCGCCTTCGAGCTCTGGCGCGGCGCGACCAGCGCTATCCGCGCCGCCCGCATGGGCCCGCGCGTCAAAGCCCTCGACGCCGCCGCGCTGGCCCGCCCGGTCGTCCTCGTGCCCGCCTCCGCGACCCTGGGGGAGGCCCTGAACGCCGCGAACGGGCGCGAGGTCGTCGCCGTCGACGGCAAGCCCGTGGGCGTCCTCGACCGCGCCGCCGCCGAGGCGGTCCCGGCCGACCAGGTGGCCGCGATGCCCCTGGCCGGGCTGCTGCGCTCGGCCGGGCAGGTCCCGGGCATCGGGGCCGAACTCAAGGGCCAGGCGCTGGTGGACGTGATCGGCAAGAGCGGCGCGGAGCGGTTCTTCGTGGTCGATGAGGGCCGCCTGACAGGGCTGCTCTACACCGCCGACGTGGTCAAAGCCCTCCGTTAGGATGCTTCGGACCTACCGGGCCTCGGCGAAGCTTGCGAGCCGTACATGTGCAAGGAGCGCAAAGAAGTGGCATCTGACCTGCTGGAGCCGGGCGACCGCGTCCAGTTGACCGACGCGAAGGGCCGCATGGCCACGATCACCCTCGCCGAGGGCGGCGCGTTCCACACCCACCGGGGCAGGCTCTTCCACGACGACCTCATCGGCAAGCCCGACGGCGTCACCGTCACCACCGAGGGCGGCACCGCCTACCTGGCGCTGCGCCCGCTCCTGCCGGACTACGGCCTGTCGATGAAGCGCGGCGCGCAGGTCATCTACCCCAAGGACATCGCCCAGATCCTCACGTTCGGCGACATCTACCCGGGCGCAAGGGTCGTGGAGGCCGGGGCCGGGTCGGGCGCGCTGACGAACTGGCTGCTGCGGGCCACCGGCCCGACCGGGCGCGTCTACTCCTGGGAGCTGCGCGAGGACTTCGCGAAGATCGCCGAGGAGAACGTCCGCGGCTACTACGGCGAGGTCCCCGAGCACTGGACCCTGACGGTGGGGGACGTGGCCGAGGCCGAGTTCGAGGAGCAGGTCGACCGTGTCGTGCTCGACATGCTCTCCCCGTGGGAGGTACTGGACACTGTGGAGCGCATCCTGCGGCCCGGCGGCGTCTTCATCGGGTACGTCGCCACCACCACGCAGATGTCGGAGCTCGTCGAGGCGCTGCGCGAGCGCAAGACCTTCACCGAGCCCGCCGCGTGGGAGTCGCTCATCCGCGGCTGGCACCTGGAGGGCCTGGCGGTGCGCCCGGACCACCGCATGATCGCGCACACCGCGTTCCTCATCACCGCCCGCAAACTCGCCCCCGGCACGGTCGCTCCGGCGCGGAAGCTCAAGCCCTCCAAGGGACAGCAGGCGCTGCGCGAACGCAAGGAGCGGATCGCCGCCGAGGCCGAGGCCCGCGCGGCCGAGGCGCTGCGGGCCACTGAGGACGACACTCCCGTTTCGTAACGATCTGGTTACGTTCTGAGTCGGATTCACGACTCTGCAAGGGCTGAAACGAGATCCGGGCGGGTGACGTGTTCACGTCACCCGCCCGGATCCGTCCGTCCTACTCGTCGGCTCCGGGCCCGGCGACGGCGCTCTTCGTGGCCCGGTCGCGGACGTAGATGCACTCGCCCGGGCAGTCCTTGGCCGCGTTCACGATGTCCAGGCGCAGGTGTTCGGGCACGTCGACTTGCGAACCGGGCGTAGTCAACAGCTCGCCCGCGGTGTCCTTCACGTATGCAAGACCGTCGATGTCGAACTCGAAAACGGTAGGCGCGTACTGCACGCAGAGCCCGTCGCCGGTGCAGGCGTCCTGGTCGATCGAGACTTCGAGTTCACGTTCAGCTGACATGTTTCCTAGCCTAGATCGGCCCAATCGCTCTAGCGAATGTCGGTGTCGAGCCTTACTATTGGCGTCCACAACCAGATACGGTTGGTGTAGGAAAACCCTCACTCGGGAGGTGTGACCCGTGGCACGTAGCAACGATGACCGTCGACAGAACCTGAGCCAGGGCTCAGAGCACGACGAACTGTCAGGACAGGTCGAAGAGCTCCAGGAAGAACTGGCCGCTGCCCGACGCCGTCTCACCGAAACGCCCCGACACATGCACATTCTGGAGGAGCGGCTCGCCGCCGCCCAATCCCAGATCGACCGCCTGTCGGAGCAGAACGAGCGGCTCGTGGCCACCTTGAAGGAGGCCCGCGAGCAGATCGTCTCACTGAAAGAGGAGATCGACCGGCTCGCCCAACCGCCGTCTGGCTACGGCGTGTTCCTGGGAGCCCGTGAGGACGGCACCGTCGACGTCTTCACCTCCGGGAGGAAGTTCCGCGTCTCGCTCGCGCCGTCGATCGATCCCGACGAGCTCGAACGGGGCCAGGAGGTCCTGCTCAACGACGCCATGAACGTGGTCGAGGTGCTCGACTACGAGCGCATCGGCGAGGTGGTGACGCTCAAGGAGCTCATCGAGAACACCGCGGGCGGCCCTCCGGACCGCGCGCTGGTGACCAGCCACGCCGACGAGGAGCGGGTCGTGCTGCTCTCCGACGCGCTCATCAACGGCCCGCTGCGGGCGGGCGACTCGGTCATGATCGAGCCGCGCGCCGGGTACGCCTACGAGCGCATCCAGAAGAGCGAGGTCGAGGAGCTCGTCCTCGAAGAGGTCCCCGACGTCGACTACTACGACATCGGCGGCCTCGACGGCCAGATCGAGATGATCCGCGACGCGGTCGAGCTGCCGTTCCTCCACGCCGACCTCTTCCGCGAGCACGAGCTGCGCGCCCCGAAGGGCATCCTGCTGTACGGCCCGCCGGGCTGCGGCAAGACGCTCATCGCCAAGGCCGTCGCCAACTCGCTGGCCAAGAAAGTCGCCGAGATGCGCGGCGAGGAGGCCTCCGGCCGGAGCTACTTCCTCAACATCAAAGGCCCCGAGCTGCTGAACAAGTACGTCGGCGAGACCGAGCGGCACATCCGCCTGGTCTTCCAGCGGGCCCGCGAGAAGGCCAGCGAAGGCATGCCCGTGATCGTGTTCTTCGACGAGATGGACTCGATCTTCCGCACCCGCGGCTCGGGCGTGTCCTCCGACGTCGAGAACACCATCGTCCCCCAGCTCCTGTCGGAGATCGACGGCGTGGAGGGCCTGGAGAACGTCATCGTCATCGGCGCCTCGAACCGCGAGGACATGATCGACCCGGCGATCCTGCGGCCCGGCCGCCTGGACGTCAAGATCAAGATCGAGCGGCCCGACGCCGAGTCGGCGAAGGACATCTTCTCGAAGTACATCACCCCGACCCTGCCGCTGCACGACGACGACCTCGCCGAGCACGACAAGGACCGGGACGCCACGGTGCAGTCGATGATCCAGGCGGTCGTCGAGCGGATGTACTCCGAAGTGGACGAGAACCGCTTCCTCGAGGTCACCTACGCCGACGGCGACAAGGAAGTGCTCTACTTCAAGGACTTCAACTCCGGCGCGATGATCGAGAACATCGTGGCGCGGGCGAAGAAGATGGCCATCAAGGACTTCCTGACGCACCAGTCGAAGGGCATCCGGCTGAGCCACCTCATCGACTCCACTGTCGACGAGTTCCGCGAGAACGAGGACCTCCCGAACACCACCAACCCCGACGACTGGGCGCGCATCTCCGGCAAGAAGGGCGAGCGGATCGTCTACATCCGGACGCTCGTCTCCGGGAAGGGCCCCGACTCCGGCCGCAGCATCGACACCGTGTCGAACACCGGTCAGTACCTGTAGCAACCAGCGCTTCGATCGGCCGGCGGACCCCCGTCGGCCGATCGGCGTCCCCTCGAACGTGTCAGACCACCCGCCGCCGGGTAACCGATCGCCATGAAGACCCAGAACCTCAACGGCGCGAAACTCGGCGGCCCTGAAATCCAGACGTCTCCCCTCGGAGGGAGCGACGCCGCGCCCGAAGGGACTAGGCTCGATACCATGACCGTACGCCGCATTATGGGCACCGAGATCGAATACGGGATCTCCGTGCCGGGCCAGCCGGGCGCCAACCCGATGGTGACCTCCTCCCAGATCGTCAACGCCTACGCCGCGCGCCCCGAGCTCTCCAAGGGCGGCCGCGCCAGGTGGGACTACGAGGAGGAGACCCCGCTCCGCGACGCGCGCGGCTTCACGTACACCGGCGCCCTCTACGACCCGGCGGAGAACCTCGCCGACGAGGACTCCGGGCTCGCCAACGTCATCCTCACCAACGGCGCCCGCCTCTACGTCGACCACGCGCACCCCGAGTACTCGACCCCCGAGGTCACCAATCCGCGCGAGATCGTCCTGTTCGACAAGGCCGGCGAGATGACCATGGCCGAGGCCGCCCTCCGCGCGGCCCACACCCCCGGCATCGGTCCGATCAACCTGTACAAGAACAACACCGACAACAAGGGCGCCTCCTACGGCGCGCACGAGAACTACCTCATGTCGCGCCAGACGCCGTTCGCCGACATCGTCGCCCACTTCACGCCGTTCCTGGTCACCCGCCAGATCTACTGCGGCGCAGGGCGCATCGGCATCGGCCAGGACGCCTCCGAGCACCGCTTCCAGATCTCCCAGCGCGCCGACTTCTTCGAAGTCGAAGTGGGCCTCGAGACCACGCTGAAGCGGCCCATCATCAACACCCGCGACGAGCCCCACGCCGACGCCGAGCGCTACCGGCGCCTCCACGTCATCATCGGCGACGCCAACCTCGCCGAGTACGCCACGTTCCTCAAGGTCGGCACCGCCTCGATCGTGCTGTCCATGATCGAGTCCGGTGCGTTCGACGGCACCCTCGGCATCAGCGAGCCCGTCGCCGAACTCCGCGCCGTCAGCCACGACCCGACCCTCAAGCACAAGATCGAGCTGCGCAACGGCAAGCGCGTCACCGCGATCGAGCTCCAGCAGTCCATCCTGGAGCAGGCCGAGGCCTACTGCGGCGCCGACGCCGACCCCGACACCCGCGAGGTCCTCGACCAGTGGGCGTACGTCCTCGACGCGCTCGCCCGCGACCCCATGGAGCTGGCCGACATGCTCGACTGGCCCGCCAAGCTCTCGCTGCTCGACCGCTACCGCGAACGCGAGAACCTCGGCTGGGGTGCGGCGAAGCTGCAGGCCATCGACCTGCAGTACCACGACGTCCGGCCCGAAAAGGGCCTCTACCACCGCCTCGTCGCCCGCGGCAAGATGAAGCGGCTCCTCACCGACACCGAGATCATCAACGCGATGACCGAGCCCCCGCACGACACCCGCGCGTTCTTCCGCGGCCGCTGCCTCGCCCGGTACCCCTCCGAGGTCGTCGCCGCCTCTTGGGACTCCGTCATCTTCGACGTCGGCGCGGACTCGCTCGTGCGAGTGCCCATGATGGAGCCCGAGAAGGGCACCAAGGCCCATGTGGGGGAGTTGTTCGAACGCTGCGAAGCGGCCAAGGACCTCCTCGACGTCATCACCGCCGACTAGGCCCCTGTTTCGTCCGCGGGAATAAGTGACGGCAGTGCAGCGTCGTATCTGGCGTGCTGTCGTACCTTCGCGGTACGGTTTAGGCACCGACGAGGTAGAAGGGAACAGCTATGGCAGCGAAGGACTCCGGCGGGCAGTCGCAGTCACAGCGGTCTCGGCAGGACGCAGACGCCGAAACCACTGAGGCCGCTGTAGACCCCGAGATCGCCGAACGGCACGAAGCAATCACCGAAGACGTCGACGACCTGCTCGACGAGATCGACGAAGTCCTGGAGACCAACTCCGAGGAATTCGTCCGCTCGTTCGTGCAAAAGGGCGGCCAATAGCGCCCCCCTGCCGGTGACAGGGCCACCTGGTGCGACGTCCATGCCGATTTACGGCTCGCAAGCTTCGCCAAGGACGGCGCATCGGGGGCCTTGCCCCACCGGCGGCCCTCCGGCCCCCCGGGTCGAAGCGGCGAGCCGCGTTCTACCGGCGCGTTTTTTGAATAGAGGATTAGGGAGGTCATGTCGTGACAGGTCAAGGATTCCCAGGCAAACTGCCCAACGCGTTTATGACGGCTGGAACCTCCTCCTTCTCGGAGTTCCTCATGCAGGTGGCACCCGAACTGCTGCCGGGGCGCAGACCCCTGCCGCCGGGCGACTTCGCCGCTGTCAGCGCCCACGCCACCACCATCGTCGCCCTCCGCACCGCCGAGGGCGTCGTCATGGCAGGCGACCGCCGCGCGACGATGGGCAACTACATCTCCAGCCGCGACATCGAGAAGGTCTTCCCCGCGGACGGCTACTCGCTCGTCGGCATCGCGGGCACGGCCGGCCTCGGCATCGAGCTGGTCAAGCTCTACCAGCTCGAACTCGAGCACTACGAGAAGATCGAGGGCGCCCCGCTCACCTTGAACGGCAAGGCCAACCGCCTCGCCACCATGCTGCGCGGCAACCTCGGCATCGCACTCCAGGGCCTCGCCGTCGTCCCCCTCTTCGCCGGGTTCGACGTCGACGCCGCCTCCGTCGAGGAAGCGGGCCGCATCTACAGCTTCGACGTCGTCGGCGGCATCTACGCCGAACGCGACTTCGACTCCATCGGCTCGGGCTCCATGTTCGCCAAGAGCTCCCTCAAGAAGCGGTACCGGCGCGACATCGGCACCGAGGAAGCCGTCAAGATCGCCGTCGAATCGCTCTACGACGCCGCCGACGACGACTCCGCCACCGGCGGACCCGACCCGACCCGCGACCTCTACCCCGTGGTCATGACGGCCACCGCCGAAGGCTCCAAGCGGATCGACGAGGCCGTCGTGGCCGACGTCGCCCGCGCGGTCATCGCGGCCCGCACCGAGAACCCCTACGGATAAGGAGAGGAGCCGGACATGGCCATGCAGTTCTACACCAGTCCCGAGCAGATCATGCGGGACCGGGCCGAGTTCGCCCGCAAGAACATCTCCCGGGGCCGCAACGTCGTCGTGCTCTCCTGCGCCGACGGCGTCCTCCTCGTCGCCGAGAACGTCTCCTCGGCCCTGCACAAGGTCTACGAGCTCTACGACCGCATCGGCTTCGCCGCCGTCGGCAAGTACAACGAGTTCGAGAACCTCCGCACCGCCGGCGTCCGGATGGCCGACCTGCGCGGCTACTCCTACGACCGCCGCGACGTCAACGCCGCCAGCCTCGCCAAGGCCTACGCCCAGACCCTCGGCGCGATCTTCTCGGAGCAGACCAAGCCCTTCGAGGTCGAGATCTGCGTCGCCGGGGTCGGCTCCGGACCGCAGGAGGACGAGCTGTACCGGCTCACCTTCGACGGCTCCATCAACGACGAGCCCGGCTACCTCGCCATGGGCGGCGACGCCGACCAGCTCAAGGAGATCCTGGCCGAAGGCCACGACTTCGAGGCCCCGCTCGCCGACGCGTTCGCGCTGGCGCTGCGGGCGCTCTCCAGCTCCGGCGGCAACGGAACGCCCCGCGAGCTGACCAAGGAGGTCCTGGAGGTCGCGGTCCTGGAGCGGGCGCGCCCGGGGCGGGCCTTCCGGCGCATCCAGGGCCTGGCCCTCGACGCGCTGCTGGCGACCCCGGCGTCCGCACCCGAGGCCGAGACGGCCGAGGACGAGGCGCCCGAGTCCGGCGAGTCCTGACGACGCACCGGCGTGAGGCCGGGCCGGGCGGGTACCCGCATACTCGACCGGCCCGGACCCGCAACCGAGCCCGACACTCCAACAAGTAACCACCGTCCCTCTCCAAAGGACGGACAGTCCCGGCGGGACCGCACCAAGCCAGGTGCATACCGCCGTAAATCGAACAATATCCATAGTGCCCGTCGCGGTACGGAACCGTTCGACCGCGAGGGGTGTTCTCCTCAACCGAATCGGGGTAGGGTTTCGACATGGACAGGCGCATTTTCGGACTGGAGACCGAATACGGGGTCACTTGCACCTTCAGGGGACAGCGCCGCCTGTCTCCGGACGAAGTGGCCCGCTACCTCTTCAGGCGTGTGGTCTCCTGGGGCCGCTCCTCCAACGTGTTCCTCCGCAACGGCGCCCGCCTCTACCTCGACGTGGGCTCCCACCCCGAGTACGCCACCCCCGAGTGCGACTCGATCGAGGACCTGGTCAAGCACGACCGGGCCGGTGAACGCATCCTCGAAGGCCTCATGATCGACGCGGAGAAGCGCCTCCACGACGAAGGCATCGCCGGGGACATCTACCTGTTCAAGAACAACACCGACTCCGCCGGGAACTCCTACGGCTGCCACGAGAACTACCTGGTCAGCCGCCACGGCGAGTTCGGGCGCCTCGCCGAGGTCCTCATCCCGTTCCTCGTCACCCGCCAGCTCATCTGCGGTGCCGGGAAGGTCCTCCAGACCCCGCGCGGCGCGCGCTTCTGCCTGTCGCAGCGCGCCGAGCACATCTGGGAGGGCGTCTCCTCGGCCACGACCCGCTCGCGGCCGATCATCAACACCCGCGACGAGCCGCACGCCGATGCCGAGCGGTACCGCCGCCTCCACGTCATCGTCGGCGACTCCAACATCAACGAGGTCACCACGATGCTCAAGGTCGGCTCGGCCGACCTGGTGCTGCGGATGATCGAGACCGGCGTGACGATGCGCGACCTCACCCTGGAGAACCCGATCAGGGCCATCCGCGAGATCAGCCACGACACCACCGGCAAGCGCCTGGTGCGCCTGGCGAGCGGCCGCGAAGCGTCCGCACTGGACATCCAGCGCGAGTACCTCGAGAAGGCCATCGACTTCGTCGACCAGCGCGGCGCCGACGCCGGCACCAAGCGCGTCATCGACCTGTGGGGCCGCGTCCTCCAGGCCGTCGAGTCCGAGGACCTCGACTCGGTCTCGCGCGAGATCGACTGGGTCGCCAAGTACAAGCTCATCGAGCGCTACCGCGAGAAGCGCGGCCTGGCGCTGTCGAGCCCGCGCGTCGCTCAGCTCGACCTGGCCTACCACGACATCCGGCGCGGCCGGGGCCTGCACCACCTCATGGAGAAGCGCGGCGAGGCCGAGCGGCTCACCCACGACGTCGAGGTCTTCGAGGCCAAGGAAGTGCCGCCGCAGACCACGCGCGCGCGGCTGCGCGGCGAGTTCATCCGCAAGGCGCAGGAGAAGCGCCGCGACTTCACCGTCGACTGGGTGCACCTGAAGCTCAACGACCAGGCGCAGCGCACGGTCCTGTGCAAGGACCCGTTCCGGTCGCGGGACGAGCGGGTCGACAAGCTCATCGCCAGCATGTGAGGCGGGCGATGACCGATCGGAACGACTCCGCCGAGCCGGAGCACGCCGACGAGCCGAGGCCGGAACGCGAGCGCCCCGGCGGGCGCCGCTCCGACCCGCTCAGCTCGCTCGACCCGGTGGCCGCCTATGAGCGGCGCACCTCGCGCATCCGCGAGGAGATCGCCCGCAACCGCCGCGGCGAGTACACGGTCCCGACCTGGGTCCTGGCGCTCGCGCTGGCAGCGGTGATCGCCGTGTGGATCCTGGTCCTGTTCGTGCTCTAGCGAAAACGCGAACGAACGACGCCCCGTCGGCGCGAAAGCGCGGCGGGGCGGTTCGCGTTCCGGGGCACGCCGAGCGTCCGCTCGGCGCTGGGAAAGGGCCCCCGGTTTCGACGCTAGCGCGGTGAACCTGAAGGAGAGCTGAAGCGGCGTGCCGCTTGGTCCACAGTGCCGTCCGGTCACCGGGCACGCCGAGTGTCGTTCCGGCGCTGGGAAAGGGCCCCCGGTCGCAACCGTAGCGGGGCGAACCTGAAGGGGCGCTGAAGCGGCGTGCCGGATGGTTCGTCAGGGGCGGTGGGTGGCGATCTGGGCCGCGTGGCGGCCCGCCGCGGCGGCCGCGACGAAGTAGACGCGGTCGCGGTCGAGGCCTCTGCCCATGGTGGACAGTTTGACCGGGAGCGCCTCCATGGCCTCGACGAGGCCGGAGCAGTCGACCTCGATCTGGCGGTGGCGGTCGGGCAGCTCGGCGAGCTGCTCCCTGATCTTGGCGTCGAGGTCCGCCGGGAGCTCGTCCGGCACCGGGACGTCCGCACCGGCCAGCGCGACCTTCGCGTACGCCGTCATCGAGTGGTGCGAGATCCCGCGGTGCCGCTCCCGGGCGTCGCCCTCGGAGATCCGCAGCGACGCCACCGGCCTGCCGCCGAGCACCGCGGCCGCGTTGACCGCCTCGCCCGCCGCCGTCCCCGAGAAGCCCCACACGGTGCCGGTCCCGAGGTTCCCCGGGCCCTGGGCGACGATCGCGATGTCGGCGCCGCCGACCACGCGGGCGGCGATGAGCGCGTTGTGCACGTTCGTCGCCTCGAGGTCGCCGCCGAAGCACTGCCCGGCCGTCACCGTGGTGCACAGCCTCTCGGAGAGCTGGTCGAGCTGGCGGGAGAACCACGCCGGGAGCGAACCGCCGTCGGTCATGACGTACGCGACGCGCGCGCCGGGCGCGGTCGCTTCGATCCCGGCGAGGACCGGCGCGAGCGCCGAGTGCAGGTCGGCGACGACCACCGGCATCCCGCCGAGGTCCTCGCAGGCCTCGACGGCCGCGCGGTGCGGCGAGTCGTCCTCGTCGACGGCCAGGCGCATCGCCTGCAGCGGCGTGTACCGGGCCTTGACGATGTGGCCGGGCGCGTCGACGTCGGCCGGGAGCCGGTCGGGGACGGCCACGACCAGCGCGTACCCGCCCGTGCCCAGGCCCTTCGCGATGGCGTTGCAGTTGAGCAGCACCCGGTCGCCGACCTCGGGCACGCCCACCAGCCCGTCGTACGCCAGGCCGCGGCAGGAGAACGCGTCCTCGCCCTCGCGGGCCTCGACGTCGACCTCGAGCTCGGTGCAGCCGCGCCAGCCGCCGCGCACGCCGGTGACGGTCCCGTATCGCCATCTGATCACGCCCGGACCCTACCAAGCGCGCCCGGAACCGGTGCGGCGCACCGAGCCCGCACCGGCGCCCGCGGGACGTGCGACGCGCGCGGGCGGGCGTGCTGGCAGCGCCTCCACCGCCTGGCATAGGCTGGGCGGGTGTCCAACGATCGCACTGAACGACTGGTGAACCTGGTGCTCTGCCTGCTGTCCTCGCGGCGCTTCCAGACCTCCACCAAGATCGCCCGGACCGTGCCCGGCTACGAGCACAACCACGACGACAAGAAGGCCCACGACGCGTTCCAGCGCAAGTTCGAACGCGACAAGGCCGAGCTGCGCCGCATCGGCATCCCGCTGCAGTCCGGCATCGACTACCTCGGCGACGGCGAGCCCGGCTACCGGATCGCCCGATCCGACTTCGAGCTGCCGCAGATCGAGTTCACCGACGCCGAGGCCGCCGCCGTGGCCGCCGCCGCGCGCCTGTGGCAGCAGCCCGAGCTCCAGTCCGGGTCCTCCGACGCGCTCCGCAAGCTCCGGGCCGCCGGCATCGACGTCGAGTCGCACGCCGCCGCGTCCCCGGTCAAGTCCCTGCCCGGCGCCGAGGCCGCCCTCGCGCCGCTCCTGGAAGCGGTCGCCTCGCGGCGCACCGTCGTCTTCGACTACTTCGGCCCGCGCGACGAGACCGCCCAGCAGCGCCGGATCCAGCCTTGGGGCTGCGCGGCCTGGCGCGGCCGCTGGTACGTCGCCGGGTACGACCTCGACCGCGGCGCCCAGCGCTGCTTCCGGCTCTCCCGCATCAGCGGCAAAGTCCGCCTCACCGGGCCCGAAGGGGCGTTCACGATCCCCGACGGCGTCGACGTCCTCGCGTTCGCCTCCGCGTCCGAGGACCGCCAGCTCCCCAGCCGCGCCACCGTCCTCGTCCGGCCCAAGCGCGCCTGGGGCGTGCGCCGCCGCGCCGACCAGATCGGCCCGCGCACCCCCGAGGGCGACCAGGCGTGCTTCTCGTACACCGACACCGCCGCGACCGCCGCCTGGCTGGCCTCGTTCGGCGCCGACGTGCTCGTGACCGAACCGCCCGAACTGGTCAAGGAGACCATCGCGTGCCTGCAGGCCCTCGCCGACGAAGCGGAGACGACGTGACACAGCAGAACCGGCTCGCCCGCCTCCTCAACCTCGTCCCGTACCTCGTCGCCCGCCCCGAGGGCGTCCCGATGGCCGAGCTCGCGGCGGACTTCGGCGTCGACGCCGACCAGATCCAGTCCGACCTCACCATGCTGTGGATGTGCGGCCTGCCCGGTTACGGCCCCGGCGACCTGATCGACCTGGCCTTCGACGCCGACGAGGTCCGCGTCCTCTTCGCCGCCGGCATGGACCGCCCGGTCCGCCTCGCCGCCCACGAGGCGCTCGCACTTTCGGTCGCCCTGCGGGTCCTCGCCGACACGCCCGGCGTCGGCGACCGCGCCGCCATCGCCTCCGCGCTCGACAAGCTCGCCGCCGCCGCAGGGGAGGCCCCCGCCGACGTCGCCGTCCGCGACACCGTTACCGACCCGCAGGCCGAGCGGTACGCGGCGCTCGTCGCCTCCGGCCACGCCGCCCGCATCACCTACTACTCGGCCAGCCGCGACACCACCTCCGAACGCGTCGTCGACCCCATCGAGGTCGTCGCCGCCGACGGGCACGCCTACCTGCGCGCCTGGTGCCGCGCCGCGGGGGAGATCCGGCAGTTCCGCATCGACCGCATCGACGCCTGCTCCGAACTCGACGAGCCCTCAGAGCCGCTGCGCCTGACCAACCAGCCCGCGCCCACCGCGTTCCTCGCCTCCGAGCTGCCCCGCATCCAGCTGCTGCTCGGACCCGGTGCGAAGAGCGTCACCGACGCCTACCCGTGCGACGAGATCACCGGCGAACCGGACGGGCGCCGCCGCGTCACCATGCGCGTGCGCGACCTCGACTGGGCCCGCCGCTTCGTCCTCGGCCTCGGCGGCGAAGCCGAAGTCGTCGCCCCCGACGAGCTGCGCGACGCCGTCCGCCACACCGCCCGCACCGCGCTGGCCCGCTACCAGACCGCCTGACCCCGCGCCGCGACCCGCCGCCGGGCCCGCTTGAACCCGGGCGGGCCCGGCGCTACACTGACCCGATGATCTGGGCGATATCGGTCGTGCTGGCACTCGCCGGACTCGTGCTCCTGGCCGTCGCGGCCGCGCGCCTCCTCGGCCCCCTCAAAGAACTCCGATTCGGCCTCGAACGCGTCCAAGAACGCGCAGGAGAACTGCAGGACCTGCAAGAACGCCTGAACGCGACGCTCGCCGAAGCCGAACGCACCGCCGCCGCACTGCCCAAGAAGTGACGCACCACCGTCGCCGCCGCCACATTCTGATAAAGATCAGGGTTCCCGAAGGCTCCAGTGTTGACGGAAGTGTCAAACGTCGGTCATGCTTGTCCGGCTCGACAGTGTCGTAGCCACGCCACCGCAGGTGAACCCGGTACCAAGCCGAGACTCAGGCTCCGTGGCAGCCGCCTTCCAAGCGGCATACGATGGTTAACGTCACCGACATATATCCGGAGGGACCGAACAATGGGTGCATTGAAGCCCTGGCACATCATCATTCTCGTCGTTGTCATCTTGCTGGTGTTCGGCTCCAGGAAGCTTCCCGACATGGCGCGTGGTCTGGGTCGCTCCATGCGGATCCTCAAGTCGGAGACCGAGGCCATGAAGAAGGACGGGAGCTCGCCCGACGAGGACGGCGACACCCGCGCCGAGCCCAAGCACACGCGCGAGCCGCTCGAGCCGCCGCAGCCGGTCAACGAGTCCGTGATCGACGGCGAATCGGTCGACCACAAGAAGACCCGCTAGCCCGGAACCGGTCGTTACGCACATGGCTGACGAACCGCCGCGGCGCCAGAGCAAACGCAAGTCCAAGTTCCAGCGCGCCTCCGACGGCTCCATGACGCTCATGGAGCACTTCGCGGACCTGCGCAACCGACTGCTCGTCTCGGTCCTCGTGATCCTGGTGGGCACCGGCGCCGCGTTCTACTTCGCCGACGAGATCATCACGTTCCTGGCCAATCCGTACTGCTCCGCTCTCGGCAGCGGTGTGACGGAGTCCGGCGACGGCGCGCAGTGCGAGGCGGTGCTCAACTCGCCGATCTCGCACATCGCCCTGATGCTGAAGATCGCGCTGTACACGGCACTGGTCGGTACCGCCCCCATCTGGCTGTACCAGCTGTGGGCGTTCATCGCCCCGGGCCTGCACCGCAACGAGCGCAAGTACGCGTACCTGTTCATCGGGATCGCCGCGCCGCTGTTCCTGGCCGGCGCGATCCTGGCGTACTTCGTGGTCTCCCACGGCATGGAGTTCATCATGCTGCTGGCGAGCCAGGACTTCGTCATCCTGCTGAACCTGGAGGACTACCTCAACTTCTTCCTCTCGGTGATGATGGTCTTCGGCATCGGCTTCGAATTCCCGCTCATCATGTTGATGCTCAACGTGATCGGGCTGGTCAACGCGAAGCAGATGCTGGGCTGGTGGCGGATCGTGGTCGTGGTGAGCTTCATCTTCACCGCGGTGTTCACGCCGACGCCCGACCCGTTCGGCATGACGGCGCTGGCCATCTGCATGCTCATCCTCTACCTCGCCGCCTGCGGTGTCGCCTACCTGAACGACAAGCGCAAGGGCATCGTGTACGAGGACCAGTGGGACGACGACGAAGCCGGTGACATCGGTTCCGCCGACGACCTGACCGCGACCGCCGACATCGGCGCGAGCAGTCTCGACGACGAGGACTACCCGGGCGAACCCGAGCGGCGCGGCCGCTTCGGACGCCGCGTCGACGGCTACGACGACATCACCTGAGTCCGCTGAGGACGAAGGTCGAGCATGAAGGAAGGCCCCCACCGCTGTCGCGGCGGGGGCCTTCCGGCGTTCTCGGGCTGCCGCGCGCTAGCAGCCGGCGCGCACGAGCCGCAGCACCGCTTCGAGGCCGACGATCCGGCCCGCCTCGGCGTGCGGCACCAGGTAGCAGCGGGCGCCGATGCGCGCCGCGCCGGCGTCGGCCATGCTGTCGCCGACCATGAGCACCCGGCTCGGCTCCACGTCGAGCGCGTGGCACGCCGCGTAGAAGATCTTCTCGTCCGGCTTGCAGAAACCGACCTCGCAGGACAGCACCCACTCGTCGATGAACCGGTCGATGCCCAAGCGCCGCAGGATCGGACGGGGGTCGAACCCGATGTTCGACACCAGCGCGATCGGGTACCCCTGGGCCTTCAGCGAGACGAGCGTGCCGATCGTGTCGGCGTACGCGACCCAGCCTTCAGGGGAGGCGAGCCGGTCGTACAGGGCCTCGCTCAAACCGTCGAACACGCCGTGGGCCTGCTCGGCCAGGGCCGTGTACGCCTCGCGGTGCGCCTCGTCGTCGAGGTCGCGGTCGGCCCAGGCGTCGGCGAAATGCGGCCGCACCCGCGCCTCCATGCCCGCGCCGACCCAGCCCTGGGCGCCGATCGCGTCGGCGAGGGCGGTGACGGCCATCGGGTCGAGTTTGCGCCCGCACGCTTCGGCCGCGAGCATCACCGAGCGCGTGAGCGGTTCCACCTGCGCCAAGGTGCCTTGGAAATCGAACAGGACCGCGTCGACCCCTCCGCGTCCCGCATCGTCGTCTCCTGGTGAGGAATCCCGGTGCACAAACGGACGATACCCGGCCGTGTAGGCGTCGTCACAGCCGGGTGCGGAAGGCGCGTTACCGGGATGCTCTTGTCGGTGCGGCAGACTAGTGTTGAGGCCATGGTTAACGCCGACGTGCCTTACGCCGACGACCGCTCCCCGGCCCAACGCCACGCCGCCGCGCAGGCGCGCCGGCAATGGCCCCAGCTGGCGGCCTTCGCGGGGGACTACCCGTTCGAACTCGACGACTTCCAGGTCGAGGCCTGCCGGATCCTCGAAAGCGGCCACGGCGTGCTCGTGTGCGCGCCCACAGGCGCGGGCAAGACCGTCGTCGGCGAGTTCGCCGTGCACCTGGCGCTGGCCGAAGGCCGGAAGTGCTTCTACACCACCCCGATCAAGGCGCTGTCGAACCAGAAGTTCAACGACCTCGTCGCCGCGCACGGCGCCGAGAACGTCGGGCTGCTGACCGGCGACACGGTCGTCAACGGCGAGGCGCCCATCGTCGTGATGACGACCGAGGTGCTGCGCAACATGATCTACGCGGGATCCTCCACACTGCAGGGACTGCGCTATGTGGTCATGGACGAGGTCCACTACCTCGCCGACCGCTTCCGCGGGGCCGTGTGGGAGGAGATCATCATCGAACTCCCGCAGGAGGTCCGCGTCGTCTCCCTCTCGGCGACGGTCTCGAACGCCGAGGAGTTCGGGGACTGGCTCAAGAGCGTGCGCGGGTCCACTGAGGTCGTCGTCTCCGAGACGCGGCCGGTGCCGCTGTGGCAGCACATGATGATCGGCGGGGCGCTGCTCGACCTGTTCGAGCCCGACGGCGACTACGTCTCCAAGGAACTGCTCAAGAAGGACGCCCGGGCGCGCGAGCGCAACGAGGGCCGCCAGGGCGGCCGCCGCCGCGGCGGACGGCCCTATGTGGACCGGGGCCGGGTGGTCTCCCGCCTCGACCAGGCCGCGCTGCTGCCTGCCATCTACTTCATCTTCTCCCGCGCCGGGTGCGACGCGGCCGTCGACGAGTGCGTGCGGGCCGGGCTGCGGCTCACCGACGGGCGCGAGCGGGACGAGATCGTCGACTACGCGACCGCCGCGGTCGCCCACATCGACCCCGCCGACCTCGACGCCGTCGGCTTCGACCGGTGGCTCGCCGGACTGGGGGCCGGGATCGCGGCCCACCACGCCGGGCTGCTGCCGGTGTTCAAGGAGGTCGTGGAGAAGCTGTTCGAGCGCGGCCTGCTCAAGGCCGTGTTCGCGACCGAGACGCTCGCGCTGGGCATCAACATGCCCGCGCGGTCGGTGGTCCTGGAGCGGCTCATCAAGTACGACGGCTCCGACCACGTCATGCTCACCCCCGGCCAGTACACGCAGCTCACGGGGCGTGCAGGGCGGCGCGGCATCGACGTCGAGGGCCACGCGGTGACGGTGTGGGCCGAGGACGTGCGCCCCAAGGAGCTCGCCGGGCTCGCCTCCAAGCGCACCTACCCGCTCAACTCGAGCTTCGCGCCGTCGTACAACATGGCCGTGAACCTCATCGGCGCGGCCGGCGTCGAACGGGCGCAGGAGGTCCTGGCGTCCTCGTTCGCGCAGTTCCAGTCCGACGCCGAGGCCGTGCACATCGCCGAGCAGGCCCGCACGCTGAACCGCCGCGCGGCCGAGGCCGCCGAAGGCGCCGAGTGCCACCTGGGCGACTTCCTCGCCTACTACGACCTGACGCAGCAGCTCTCGCAGGCCGAGCGCGGCGCGCAGAAGCGCCGCAAGGGCGCCCTGCGCGACGAGGCCCGCACGAACCTGGAGAAGCTGCGCGGCGGCGACGTCATCTGGATCTCCCGCGGCAAGCGCACCGGCTGGGCCGTGTTCCTGCGCCCCACCGGCGGTTCGCGCCACCACGACCCGCGCTGGTCGGTGCTCACCGCCGACGGCTGGGCCGGGACGCTGGAGACCTCCGCGTTCGACGGGGGCGTGCAGGTCGTCACCCGCATCCGTATCGACAAGCGGTTCGACCGGCGCGACGCCAAGTCCCGCACCGACCTCGCCTCGAGCCTGCGGGAGGCCACCAGGGACCGCTCGCGTCCGACGCGGCGCGGCGGGGCGGCCGAGACCCCCGAGATCGCGCGGCTGCGCGAGGAGGTCAAGGCCCACCCGTGCCGGATGTGCCCCGACGCCGGGCAGCACACCGTGCACGCGTCCCGCTGGTCGCGGCTCAAGCGCGAGGGCGAGCTGCTGCGGCGCCGCTCCGAGCGCCGCGAGCACTCCCTGGCGCGGCAGTTCACGGCCGTGCGGGAGGTCCTCAGCGAGTTCGGGTACCTCGACGGCGAGACCGTCACGACCGACGGTCGGCTGCTGCGCAACCTGTTCGTGGAGACCGACCTGCTCGTGGCGCAGTGCCTGCGCGACGGGATCTGGGAGGGCCTGGACCCGGCTTCGCTGGCCGCGATCGCCTCGACGGTGATCTACGAGTCCCGGTTTGAGGAGGACGAGTTCTTCGTGGCCGTGCCCGGCCCGATCGTCGACCCGGTCGCCAAGACCATGCGCCGCTGGGAGGCGATCCGCCGCGCGGAGAACACGCGTGGACTGTCGCTGATCTCGCGCCCGCAGATGGGCCTGGCCTGGCCGATCTACCGGTGGACGCGCGGCGAGGAGCTGTCGAAGGCCCTCGCGGCCGCGGACGGCCCGTGGCCGATGCCCGGCGGCGACTTCGTCCGGTGGGCGCGGCGCACCGCCGACCTGCTGCACCAAATGGGTACTGCCGCTAGATATATCGGCACCGAGTCATCCAATAAGTTGGCGGACGCCGCCTACGAGGCGGTCGACGCGATCCGCCGCGGCGTCGTCGCCGACGTCTAGACCGCCGCTGATCGGCACGGCAGGCGACTGTCGTGCCGATCGTGCTGAACCGGAAGGAAACCCCGTGCACCGCAGCCGCATCTCGACGGTCCTCATCGACACGCCCGACGCCGACGCGGCGACCGCGTTCTGGTCGGGTGCCCTCGGCGTCCCGACGCGTCCCGCGGCGGGGGAGGAGCACTTCACCGTCCTCGAAGGCGCGCTGCCCGGCCTCGTCACGGTGGTACAGCGCATCGACGAGGGCGAGCCGCGCCTCCATGTGGACATGGAGACCGACGATCTCGACGCCGAGACCGCGCGGCTCATCGCGCTGGGCGCCACCGAAATCTCGCGCTGGCTGGAGTGCCGGACGCTGCGCGCGCCCGGCGGCCACATCGTCTGCGTGATCCCGGTGCACTCCGACCGCGCCGAGTTCGAGGCGGCCGCGACCGTGTGGGAGTGACCTAGCGGGCGATGGCCTCCTCGAAGCGCTTGAGCGCCGAGGACACGCCCCATTCGGCGGCGAGGGCCACGACCGCCTCGGGGTCCTTCGGGGCGGTCGGCAGGGTCGCGTCGACCACGGGCACGTCCACGTCGGCGACGACGGTGGAGGTCCTGACGGCCTTGTCGAGGTACTCGCCCGCCTCGGTGATCGCCTTGCGCTGGCGGTCGGGCAGGTCCGAGCCGTCCTCGGCCGCCGCCGCCTTCAGGCCCGCGATGCCGCCGAAGGTGTTCACCAGGGTCACCGCCGTCTTCGCGCCGATGCCCTTGACGCCGGGCAGGCCGTCCGAGGGGTCGCCGCGCAGGACCGCGAAGTCCACGTAGTGCTCGGGGGCGACGCCGAACTTCGTCGCGACCGCCTCCCCGTCGAACAATTCCGCCTTAGATATCCCGCGCGCGAGGTATACGACTTTGCGGTCGCGGTCGTCGTCGACGAGCTGGAACAGGTCCCGGTCGCCGGTCACCACGACCACCGGCTCGGCGGTGCGCGCGGCCAAAGTGGCGATCACGTCGTCCGCCTCGTAGCCCGGGTGCGACGCCGTCGCGACCCCGAGCGCCGGGAGCAGCGCCTCGATCGCCGCGACCTGCTCCTCGAGCCCCTCCGGGGCGTCCTCGGAGCCGTCCGGGAGCGCCCGCGCGGCCTTGTACCCGGGCATGAGGTCGATCCGCCACTGCGGCCGCCAGTTCCCCTCCAGGCAGCACACCATCCCGGTGGGGGAGTACTTGCGCGCGAGCACGGCCAGGCCGTCGAAGAACCCCCGCACCGCCCCCGAGCGCCGCCCGTCCGGGGCCTTGATCGAGGAGGGCAGCCCGTAGTAGGCGCGGTACCACAGCGAGGCGGCGTCGATGAGCATCAGCATGCCCACCACTTTCTCACGCGGCTGTGACAGAGCGTGCGAACGCCGATTCGACCGGGCCCTTTAGTGCGAAACCTGCCACATTCTCCACCAGCTGGAACAACTATGGGAGTGTCCGACCGGAATGATCGGCGGATCCGTCAACTATGAGGAGCCCTCAGGTGAACACCTATGCCCGCCGCGCCGCCGCCGCACTGGCCCTGATCGGGACCGGGCTGGCCGCCGCCGCATGTACGTCGGACTCCGGCGACGACTCCACGCTCACCGTCTGCACGAACGTCCCGTTCGAGCCCTTCGAGTACCTCGACGGCAGCGAGTACGTCGGCTTCGACATGGACCTCATGAACCTCCTCGCCGAGCGCCTCGACCAGACCGTCGAGGTCGTCGAGATCGACTTCGACTCCATCGGCTCCGGCTCGGCCCTGAACGCCGGCACCTGCGACATCGCCGCCGCCGGGCTCACCATCACCGAGGAGCGCCAGGAGGCCATGGGCATGTCCCAGGCCTACTACCGCGCCGACCAGGCCCTCGTCGTCCCCGCCGGATCCGCGGTGACCGGCCTCGACGCCCTCTCCGGCCTCAAGGTCGCCGTCCAGTCCGGCACCACCGGCGAGACCTACGCCAACGACAACGCCGGCCAGTACGGCTACGAGGTCGTCGCCTTCGAGACCATGGGCGACATCAACTCCGCCCTCACCTCCGGCAGCGTCGACGCCTCCATCGCCGACCTCGCCACCTGGAGCGCCATGATCGGCGACTCCACCGACCTCGTCCTCGTGCAGCCCATCGAGACCGAGGAGCACTACGGCTTCGCCGTCCAGAAGGACGACACCGAGCTGCTCGACGAGGTCAACGCCATGCTCGACGAGGCCTTCGCGGACGGCACCTACGCCGAGCTCTACGAGAAGTGGATCGGCGAGCCCTACACCGGGGACGCCGGTCAGTAGTGGACGCCGCAACCGAGACCACTGAACGGCGCATGACGCCGAAGCAGCGGCAGCGACTCTCGCGCACGATCCAGTACGCCGTGATCATCGCCGTCGTGATCGCGCTGGCGGCGGTCGCGGACTGGGGCCGCATCGCCGACTCCTTCTTCCAGCTCGACATCGCCGCCGACATGTTCCCGGCGGTGTGGACGCCGTTCTGGAACACCATCGTCTACACCCTGCTCGCGTTCGTGTTCGGCATGGTCGTCGGCGTGCCCATCGCGCTCATGCGCGTCTCCGACTTCGGCCCCTACAGGTGGTTCGCCACCGCGTACGTCGAGGTCTTCCGGGGCCTGCCCGCGCTGCTCGTGCTGTTCCTCGTCGGCTTCGGCGTCCCGCAGGCGTTCCCGGGCATCCAGTACCCCGGCGGCGTCTACGGCCAAGTCGCCATCGGCCTCGGCCTGACCTCCTCGGCCTACATCGCCGAGAGCGTCCGCGCAGGCATCCAGGCCGTCCCGAAAGGACAGGTCGAGGCGGCCCGCTCCCTCGGCATGAGCCACACCCGCACCATGGTCACCGTGGTCCTGCCGCAGGCCCTGCGGATCGTCATCCCGCCCCTGACGAACGAGCTCGTGATGCTCACCAAGGACTCCAGCCTCGTGTTCGTCCTCGGCGTCACCACCTCCACCATGGAGCTGTCCAAGTTCGCCCGCAACGAGCTGACCTCCGAGGCCAACGCCACGCCGCTGCTCGTCGGCGGCCTGCTCTACCTGCTGCTCACCATCCCCCTCGGCCTGCTGGCCCGCCGCCTGGAGAAGCGAGGAGAAACCCGATGACCGACGAACCCGAACCGATCGTCCGGATCGAAGGCCTCCACAAGCGCTTCGGCGACAACGAGGTCCTCAAAGGCATCGACCTCGAGATCGCCGAAGGCGAGGTCGTGTGCCTCATCGGCCCCTCAGGGTCCGGCAAGTCCACGCTCCTGCGCTGCGTCAACCTCCTGGAGACCCCCACCGAGGGCACCATCACCGCGGCCGGGCACGACCTCACCGGCCCCGACGCCGACCTCGACCTCGCCCGCCGCGACATCGGCATGGTCTTCCAGCACTTCAACCTGTTCAGCCACATGACGATCCTCGACAACCTCGTCATCCCGCAGCGGCGCGTGTGCAAGACCCCCAAGGACGAGGCGGTCGCCACCGCCCGCCGCCTCCTCGCCGACGTCGGCATCGAAGGCAAGGAGCAGGCCAAGCCCTCGCAGCTCTCCGGCGGGCAGCAGCAGCGCGTCGCCATCGCCCGCGCGCTGGCCGTCAAGCCCCGGCTCATGCTCTTCGACGAGCCGACCAGCGCCCTCGACCCCGAGATCGTCGGCGAGGTCCTGTCGGTCATGAAGGGCCTTGCGGCCGAAGGCATGACGATGCTCGTGGTCACGCACGAGATGGGGTTCGCGCGCGAGGTCGCCGACCGGGTCCTGTTCCTCGACGGCGGCGTCATCGTCGAGTCCGGGCCCCCGGCCGACGTCCTGTCCAACCCGAAGACCGAGCGGGCCCGGACCTTCCTCCACCGCGTCCTGCACCCCGCAGGCTGACATCATTGGGGGCATGAGCCTCCTCCAGAACAACGCCGCCGAGCGCGTCCTGTGGCGCGGCGGGCGCGTCCTGAGCCCGACCAGCCCCGACGCGACCGCGCTGCTCACCGTCGGCGACCGCATCGAGTGGGTCGGCCCCGAAGCCGACGCGCCCGCCGCCGACCGCACCGAGGACCTCGGCGGCGGGCTCGTGACGCCCGCGTTCGTCGACTCCCACGTGCACCTGACCGCCACCGGGAACGCCCTCGGGGGCCTGCACTTCGCCGCCCACCGCTCCGCCGCGGCCGTCCTCGACCACCTCGACGCGTTCGCGCGCACCACCCCCGCCGACGCGCTCGTCCTCGCCGGAGGCTGGGACGAGACCGCCTGGGACGACCCGGCCCTGCCCACCGGCGAAGAGGTCGAACGCGCCGCCGGAGGCCGCATCGCCTACCTCTCGCGCGCCTGCGGGCACACCGGCATCGCCACGCCCCGCCTCCTCGCCGAGCACCCCGAGCTCGCCGAGCACGACGGGTACCACCCCTCCGGCGTGCTCACCCGCGCCGCGCACAAGGCCGCCCGCGCCACCCTCGGCGCCCGCGTCCCGGTCGCCCAGCGCCTCGCCCTCGCCGAGCACGCGCTGGCCACGGCCGCCGAGCGCGGCATCGCCGCCGTCGTCGAGCACTTCATCCCCGTCGCCGCCGACCCGCTGGGGGAGAAGGAGTTCCAGGGCCTGGTCGAGCTCGGGCAGCGGCCCGGGAACCCGTCGGTCCACGGCTGGTGGGGCGAGCTCCGCGCCGCCGCGAAGGCCCGCGACCTCGGCGCGCACGGCTGCGGCGGCGACCTCTCCGCCGACGGCTCCCTCGGGGCCCGCACCGCGTTCCTGCGCGAGCCCTACCGCGACGCCGACACCTGCGGCGCCGAGTACCTGACCGCCGCCGACGTCGCCGCGCACCTCCTCGACTGCCGTGAAGCCGGCCTGCCCGCCGCGTTCCACGCCATCGGCGACGCCGCGATCGCGAACGTCCTCGACGGCCTCGACGCGGTCGAACCCGTCCTCGGCCTCGACGCGATCCGCCACGCCCGCCACCGCATCGAGCACGCCGAGCTCCTCGACGCCGCCCTCATCGCCCGCATGGTCCACCACGGCGTCCACGCCTCCGTGCAGCCCGCGTTCGACGCCGCCTGGGGCGGCCCCGACGGCATGTACGCCACCCGGCTCGGCCGCGAACGCGCGCTCGCCGCCAACCCCTTCTCGAAGCTCGCCGGCGTCGGCGTCCCCCTCGCCTTCGGATCGGACTCCCCGGTGACCGCACTCGACCCCTGGGGCGGCGTGAGAGCCGCCGTGCGCCACCGCAACCCCGTCTCCCGACTCCCGATGGCCGCGGCCTTCACCGCGGCCACCAGAGGCGGCTGGAGGGCCCTGGGCGTCGACGACGCCGGGTCGCTCGTCCCGCACACGCGCGCGAATTTCACAGTGTGGGACCTCACGGACGGGGGACTCCCGGACTTCGGTGACCCCGGCGTCCCCGATCCGAAGTGCTCGCTCACGGTCGCCGACGGCCAGCTCATCTGGTCGGCCGCCTGGCCAGCGCCGACTCCGCGCGAGGCCTGACGCGAGAAAATTTGTGGGACCAAAATTCCGACCCGGTTGACGCCATCGGCGCAGTTTGGCTTACGGTGGTCTGGTCCTCGGCGGACGACCGGAAACGGAAGCCCGCCGAACGTCGGGGGCGACTCGACTTGCTTTGCTCCCACGCAGACTGGACAAGGTGGCAGCGCGGCCGCACTGCTACCGGCGGCCAGGTCCAGATCGCGGGGGTCGGCGGAGGAAGGCGGGCCGGTCGCCGGTGGTGGACCCGCAGCAGACGCAGGAGATCCCTAGACAACAGCTCGTAGACGCTCAGCCAGACGGGTGCGAGTTGGTCCGAAGATCACCAGCGGACGCGGCAGGGGACACCGGCCGTACAGGGACTGGGAGAAACCCGTGCGAGGGGCGTAGCCGGACACAGCTACGCCCCTTTGCCATGCCCGAAGTACGCTAGAGCCCCGCGGGCGAGGACTCCTCGCCTACCGCGCACAGCGAGGAGCGCCCTACTTGAGCACCGTGATCGACGACGACCGCGACGCCGCCCCCACGCCCGGGCAGGCGCCCCCGGCGCCGAAGCGCCGGCGACCGCTCGTGCTGACCGACTCGCCGCTCGGACGCCGCCTCACGCTCCCCGCCGCGCTCCTGGCCGCCGTCGCCTCCGGCCTCCTCGCCGTCCTCGCGTTCCCGCCCTACGGCGCCTGGCCCCTCGCGGCCGTCTCCGTCGCCGGGCTCGGCGCGGCGGTCCACCGCCGCCGCCTCCGCGGCGGCCTCGGCGTCGGCTTCGTGTACGGCATGGCGTTCTTCCTGCCCCTCCTCGCCTGGTCCTCCACGCAGGTCGGCCAGTGGCCGTGGCTGTTCCTGTGCGCGCTCGAAGCCCTCGGCATGGGCCTGCTCGGCATGGGCCTGGCCGCCTGCTCGCGCCTCATCGACACCCATCGCTGGACCTGGGCCCCGCTCACCGGCGTCGCGTGGGTCGCCGAAGAGGCCCTGCGCTCGCGCCAGCCCTTCGGCGGCTTCCCCTGGGGCAACCTCGCCTTCAGCCAGGCCGACTCGCCCACGGCCGCCGCCATCTGGCTCGGCGGCGCGCCGTTCCTCAGCTTCCTCGTCGCCCTCTCCGGCGGGTTCCTCCTCGCCGCCGGGTTCGCTCTCATCACGCGCCGCACGGCTGGGATCAAGAAAGCCGTCGCGTTCACCGCCGCGGCCGCGTTCACCGCGCTGGCCCCCCTCGCCCTGCCGATCAACGCCACCGCGCCCGACGGCGACACGATCAACGTCGCCGTCGTCCAAGGCAACGTCCCCCGCCTGGGCCTGAGCTTCAACGAGCAGCGCCGCGCCGTCCTCGACAACCACGTCCAGGCCACCCTCGACCTCGCCGACGCCGTCAACGAAGGCACCGCAGAGCGCCCCGACCTGGTCATGTGGCCCGAGAACGCCTCCGACATCGACCCCCTGCAGAACCAGGACGCGTACGACCTCATCAGCCAGGCCGCCGCCGCGATCGGCGCGCCCATCGTCCTCGGCGGCATCGTCCACAACGACGACGGCACACGCTCCAACATGACCATCGTCTGGGACCCCGAAGCGGGCCCGGTCTACATGTACTCAAAGCGCCACCCGGTGCCCTTCGCCGAATACGTGCCCTACAAGGCCTTCTTCAGCACCGTCGCCGGCTGGATCGACCCGCGCATGTCCGAGGGCCTCGACAACGTCGCCGGATTCGAGCACGGCCAGAACCCCGGCATCGTCGAAGTAGGCGACTACACCCTCACCGGCCTCATCTGCTTCGAGATCGCCTTCGACGCCGAGACCCGCGCGTCCGTCCTCGACGGCGCCCAGCTCATGGCCGTCGGCACCAACAACGCCACCTTCGACACCAACGAGGCCCAGCAGCAGCTCGCCATGGTCCAGCTCCGCTCCATCGAGCACGGCCGCGACGGCCTCATGGCCTCCACCGTCGGCGTCTCCGGCTTCACCGACCACACCGGCGAGGTCTCCCAGGCCACCGAGTTCAACACCGCCGCCGTCATCCAATCGGACCTCACCCTGTCCGACCGCTCGACTCCGGCCTCCACAGTGGGTATCCTTCCTGAAGCGGTCCTCACCGGAGCGGCACTGGTGGCCCTGGCCTGCGCCATCTTGATCAACCTCAAGCACCGCCGCAGCCAGACCTAGAAAGCCGATCGCATGAGCCAGACACCGGACCGGCGCCCCACCGGCAACGACACCAGTCCGGCCATTGTGGCCATTCCGACCTACAACGAGCGCGACAACATCGAGACCACCGTCGCCGCCGCACTCACCGGGTGCGACCGCATCGACGTCCTCATCGTCGACGACTCCTCGCCCGACGGCACCGGCGACATCGCCGACGCCCTCGCCGCCGCGGAGACCCGCGTCCACGTCCTCCACCGCGCCGAGAAGCAAGGCCTCGGCGCCGCCTACCTCGCCGCCTTCGACTGGGCCACCCAGCACGGCTACCGCACCGTCGTCGAGATGGACGCCGACGGCTCCCACGACCCCGCCGACCTGCCCCGCCTCCTCGAAGCCCTCGACGACGGCGCCGACGTCGCCATCGGCTCCCGCTACATCCCCGGCGGCGCCGTCCGCAACTGGGCACTCCACCGCCTCGCCCTCTCGCGCGGCGCCGGCGTCTTCACCCGCGCCATGCTCGGCCTCAAGGTCAAGGACGTCACCGCCGGATACCGCGCCTACCGCCTCGACGGCCTCCACAAGCTCCAGCTCGACACCGTCAACTCCGTCGGCTACTGCTTCCAGATCGACCTCACCTGGCGCGCCGTCAAAGCCGGGTTCGACATCCGCGAAGTCCCCATCGTCTTCACCGAGCGCCGCGCCGGAGCCTCCAAGATGAGCGGCGCCATCACCGTTGAGGCCCTTTGGAACGTGAGCCGCTGGGGCCTGGCCCACCGCACACGCCAGCTCAAAGACGCCCTCCGGCGTGGCAGAATCGAAGGGTGACGTACCAGCAGCCGCCCGCGGCGCCCAAACGCGCACCGTTCGCCTTCCGGCTCGCGCTGGCCCTATGGGTCATCGCCGAGGCCGCCGCGTTCATCGGCCTGGTGTACCTGATCGGCCTGTTCTTCACGATCCTGATCGCCGTCGGCACCACCGTCCTCGGCGTGGCCCTGGTGACCAACGCGGGCAAGAAGTCCTTCGCGTCCGCCCGCGACTACCTCAACTCCGGCGGCGACCCCACCAGGGAACTCCCCAACGGCTACGCGCTGGCCGGGGCCGTGTGCCTGATCATCCCCGGGTTCGTCACCGACCTCGTCGGCCTGCTGCTGCTCTTCCCGCCCACCCGGCTGCTCTTCCGCGGCGTGGGCCGCTGGCTCGCCAGGAGCGCCCCCGTCATGAACTTCGGCGGCGCCGACGTCATCGACGGCGAAGTGATCGACGAGCGGGACGCGGACGAGCCGGTCAAGTACGGGGACACGAAGAACGGGCCCAGGTCGATCGACCCGGGCCCGTGAGGCTCGCTTAGTCCCTAGCGCTCGCCGCGGCGGGCGCGCATCTCCTGCAGGCGCTCGTCGAGGATCTCCTCGAGCTCCTCCATCGAGCGGCGCTCCAGCAGCATGTCCCAGTGGGTGCGCGGCGGCTTGACCTTCTTGGTCTCCGGCTCCTCGCCGTCGACCAGCTTGGCCGTCGAACCGTCGAGACGGCACTCCCACGTCAGCGGGATCTCCGCCTCCACCGCGAACGGCACCTCGAAGCGGTGCCCCTGCGGGCAGACGTAGTCGCGGGTCTGGCGCGGGGCCAGCTCCGTGTTGCGGTCCGATTCGTAGCTGACGGCGCCGAGACGGGAGCCCCTCAGCATTCTGTCGCCCATGTTCCCCTGCACTTCCTCTGGAGCATTCGCTTTGCCACACGCAGCCGACCCGGTCAGCCCTGGGCCGGCGCACTCAATCCCCAGCCGATCACGCCGATTCCTGGGGTTTTCGCTTCGTACAACGCCGGGACGCGGCCGGATCCTTCCCGGCACCGCCGTTCCCAGGCGCCGCGTTCGCGATGCGGACCCCCAAGTGTGGCCCGGCGCTCCTGCGGCCGCCCACGGACGTCCCCTTGAAGTGTGACACAACACCGGCCGGTATCCGCGCGGCCGAGCACGTGAGATGCCGCTCGTCCCGTTCGGCGCCGGACATCACCGGAGGCAAACGCCGTCCAGCACCTTCCGGCCAGCCCGGGGCGAACCGGGCGCGGGCGGCCGGTGAACGCCGATCGGGTCGCATCAGGTGTGGACGCGCCCAGTAAGGTGTCGTTCAGGCAAGACGCGTCTACGGCTCGCAAGCAGACTTGGCGCGCCGAGAGGGAGTATTCACATGCACGTGCTAGGCATCGACTTCGGAACCTCGAACACCGTCGCGGTGCTGCGTTCTGCCGACGGACGCGTACGCCCGCTGCTGTTCGACGGCGCCCCGATCCTGCCTTCGGCGGTGTACTACAACTCCGACGGCCGCATGCTCGTCGGCCGCGACGCCGAGCGCAACGCCCGCATGGACCCCGCGCGCTTCGAGCCGAACCCCAAGCGCCGCATCGACGACGGCTCGCTGTTCCTGGGCACCTCCGAGATCCCGGTGCCGCAGGTCTTCGCGTACGTGCTGCAGCAGGTGGCCCTGGAGGCCCAGCGCCAGGCCGGACAGATGCCCGGCCAGGTGCGCCTGACCCACCCCGCGCGCTGGGGCGAGCGCCGCCGCGCGATCCTCGTCGACGCCGCCCGCCTCGCCGGGCTCCCGACCCCGCAGCTCATCCCCGAGCCGGTGGCCGCGGCCTCCTACTTCACGTCCGTGCTCGGCACGGCCGTCCCGCCCGGGCGCTCGCTCGCGATCTACGACCTCGGCGGCGGCACGTTCGACGCCACCGTGGTGCGCCGCACCCAGACCGGGTTCGAGGTCCTCGCCGAGGAGGGCGTCGGCGACATCGGCGGCCTCGACTTCGACCACGGGATCGTCGAGCACCTGGGCAAGACCTACGGCAAGTCCCACCCCGCCGAGTGGCAGCGGCTGCTGACCCCCTCCGACGACCGGGACCGCCGCTACCGCCGCATGCTCTACGAGGACGTGCGCGGCGCGAAGGAGACGCTCTCGCGCACCGCGAGCGCCGACATCCACCTGCCCGCCCTCGAAGTCGACGCGCACCTGACGCGCGCCGAGTTCGAGGAGATCGCCCGCCCGCCGCTGGAGCGCACCGTCGACTGCCTGCAGCGGGCCATCCAGTCCGCGCGGATGAACCCGGCCGACCTGGTGGGGATCTTCCTCGTCGGCGGCTCCTCGCGCATCCCGGCGATCTCGCAGCTCATCCACTCCAAGCTGGGCGTGCCGCCGCAGACGTTCGAGCAGCCCGAGACGGTCGTGGTCGAGGGCGCGGTGCGCGCCGCGTCCGGCCCGGCCCCGTCCGAGCAGCCGATGACGCGCCCCACCTCGGGCGGCCCGGTCTCGCCCGGGCACATGTCCGCGCCGCGCCCGCCGGTCCAGGCGCCCGCCCAGGCCCCGCAGATGCTGCCGCCCCAGACGAGCTACCCCCAGCCGGTCCCGGCCCCGCAGCAGGCGTACCAGCAGCCGCAGCAGCACCCCGCGAAGCGCCCGCTGACGCAGGAGCCCGCGGTCTTGGTGACCGGCGCGGCCGTGATCATCCTGATCGTCGTCTTCTTCGTGCTGCTCTCGACGATCCTCAGCGGCTGATCAGGCGCCGCCGCGCTGCTGGACGGCGAACCCGGCGCGGCGGTTGAGGTCGGTGATCTGGCGGTCGAGCCAGTCGATCTCGGTGAGGTTCGTCGACCGGTGGATCTGCATGAGGCCCTTGCGGAACGGCGACTCGAGCCGCTCGGGCGGGATCGGCGCGCCCTGCTCGTCGAAGAACAGCTGCGCGGGCTGGTCGAGGAACTCGCGCCGCCGCGCGAGCACGAGCGCCTGCTCTCGCGGGTTCTCCAGGTGGTGGAGGAACGCGAGCAGCACGTACCACTTGTTGTCGTCGGTGATGAACCCCGGCTCGGGGTCGCGCAGCCACCGCCGCAGCTGGTCGGTGCCGGTCTGGGTGATCTCCAGCATGTGGCGGGGCGCCGCGACCGAGCCCGGCGCGGTGCGCCGCGTCAGGCACTGCGCGTCCTCCAGCTTCTTGATCGTCGGGTAGAGCGTCCCGTCCGCGACGGGCCGGACGTGCCCGGCGAGGCTCGCGACGCGGTTCTTGAGGTCGTAGCCGTGGAGCGGGAAGTCCCGCAGGAATCCGAGAATGGCCATCTTCAGCATGCGTCCATTATGGCAGTTCTCACAAGATATATCGACTCCGAGGTAGAAAACCTCGTTGTCAGTCAACGGAATCGGCCGTCTGAAGCACGCGCACGGGCTTCGCCCGCGCACTCGCCAAAAAAGACAGAGCCTCCCGTTTCCGCTGTTCAGCAAGCGGATCGGGAGGCTCGTGGCGGTGCCAGTCGAGGGGCGTCAGAGGAGGTCGAAGAACCAGACGAGGAGATAGCCTGCGGCGGCGATGAAGGCGATGACCGCGAGGAGGACGAGCCATCCGGCGGCGGCCTCCATGATGCCGGGCCGGCCGTCGTCGCCGGTCGCTGCGGCGACGGGCTCCCAGACGGCGTCGTCGATGATCCGCATGGGAGCCAGGGATTTCGCGGGCGGGTACCAGGCGCGGGACTGCGACTTCAGGGCCGTGCGGTTGGCGGGCTGGAGGCGGCCGCGCCGGTTGTAGGCGAACAGGGCCACTTCGGACTCGTCGGCGAGGGCGGCGATCTCGGGGCTGACGGGCATCGTCGCGTACAGGCGCCGCTTGCGGTCGGGGGAGCCGGTGCCGACGATCATCGGGACGTCCTCGGCGGTGATCGCGAGCCCGGGGGACTTGGCGGCGACCACGGCCTTCGTCGACTCGACGGTGGCCTCCCACTGCGGGCTGCCGATGACCTGGCCTTCGACCTTGTCGAGGTGCTTGAGGTGGGCCTGGACGAGGCTCAGGAGCGCGAAGGTCTGGGGCGGCACGTCGGGCGGCATGTTCATGGTCTGAAGTCTCACATACGGTCGCGGACCGCTCGCGGCCGTGGCTCAGAACGCCTCGATCTCGGCCCCGAGCAGTTGGAGCCGTTCGGCGAGCTGCTCGTAGCCGCGGTGGATGACGTCGACGTGCCGCAGCTCGGAGGTGCCCTGCGCGCGGAGCATCGCGAGCAGCAGGACGACGGCCGGGCGCAGCGCGGGCGGGCACACCACTTCGGCGCCGCTCCACTGCACCGGGCCCTCGACCTGGAGCCGGTGCGGGTCGAGCAGCTTGACGCGGGCGCCGAGCCGGTTGAGCTCGGTCAGGTAGATCGCGCGGTTCTCGTAGACCCAGTCGTGGATCATCGTCCCGCCCTCGGCGCAGGAGGCGAGGAGCGCGAAGAACGGCAGGTTGTCGATGTTGAGCCCGGGGAAGGGCATCGGGTGGATCTTGTCGGGCGCGGCGCGCAGCGGCGAGGGGTGGACGGTGAGGTCGGCCAGGCGCGTGCGGCCGTTGGCGGCCAGGTACTCCGGGCTCCTCGAATAGGCCAGGCCCATCTCCTCGGCGAGGGCCAGTTCGATCTCGACGAACTCGATCGGGGTGCGGCGCACGGTGATCTCGGATTCGGTGACGATGGCGGCGGCGACGAGGCTCCAGGCCTCGATGGGGTCCTCGGCGGGCGCGTAGTCGACGGCCTCGTCGATGTGCTCGCGGCCGTACACGGTGAGCGTGGTGGTGCCGACGCCGTCGATGCGCACGCCGAGCTTCTCGAGGTACCAGCACAGGTCCTGCACCTGGTAGTTGCAGGAGGCGTTGCGGATGACGGTGACGTCCGGGAAGCGGGCGGCGGCCATGATCGCGTTGGCGGTCACGGTGTCGCCGCGTTCGGTCAGGACGATCGAGCGCGGCGGCTCGACGTGCTCCTTGACCGTGGCGCGGTAGCAGCCGTGCGAGCGTTCGACGGCGAGGCCGAAGCGGCGCAGGGCGGTCAGGTGCGGTTCGACGGTGCGGTCGCCGAGCTCGCAGCCGCCCGCGAACGGCAGCTCGAACTCGGGGTAGTCGTGCAGGAGCGGCCCCAGAAACATGATGATCGAGCGGGTGCGGCGGGCGGCGTCGGCGTCGATGCGGGTCAGGTCGAGGCGTTCGGGCGGCTGGAGGCGCAGGTCGCCTTCGGGGCTGAGCCATTCGTGCTCGACACCCATCGAGTCCAGGACCCGCAGGATGCGGTTGACCTCCTCGATGCGGGCGACCCGGCGCAGGACGGTGGGGCCGCGGTTGAGCAGGCTCGCGCACAGCAGCGCCACCCCGGCGTTCTTGGAGGTCTTGACGTCGATCGACCCGGTCAGGGCGGTGCCGCCGCGCACGCGCAGGTGCCGGGGGCCGGTGGGCGCGGGCTCGCCGCCGTAGTCGAACATGCGGTCAGCGTAACGGAATCCAGTGTCCAGTAGGGTCAATCACGTTCACTGGTTCGCCCAGCTCAGCACTGGTGTATAGGGTTTCGCGGCGGGTCAGGACTGCGATTCGGGGAGCGGCCCGATGCCTTCTGCGGCGCGCACCTGCTCGTTCAGCAGTTCCATGACGGCCGCGACGGAGGGCCGCCGGGCGCCGCCGCGCAGCGTCACGGCCTGGAAGTGCCGGAACGGCGTGAACGGCCCCGAGACCGGTACGCGCACCAGGTCGAGGTGGTGGGGGAGGTCCACCAGGCGGGGGATGAGCGCGACGCCCATCTTGTGGGCGGTCATGACGGCGATGACGTTCCATTCGCGGGCCTCGCCGGTGACCGTGGGCCGGAACCCTGCGTTGGAGCAGGCGGTGAGGACGTGGCGGCGGTGCATCGACCCGGGCACGCCGATGATCCACGGCTCGCGCTCGAGCTCGCGCAGGTCGACCGCGTCCTGCTTCGCGCACCAGTGCCCGCCGGGTACGACCAGGTCGAACGGGTCGTTGAACACCGTCTGCGCGTCGAAACGGATGTCCTCGGGCGGCGGGTTGTCCGGCGTCGCCTCGACGAGCGCGAGGTCGGCCTCCCCGGCGAACAAGAGGTCGAAGCTCTCGGAGGCCTCGGCCTCGCGCAGCCGCACCTCCAGCGCCGGGTAGCGGGTGCGGGCGGTGTCGACCAAGGGCGCGAGCAGCGTCGCGATCGCCGTGGGGAACCCGCACAGGCGCAGCATCCCTGACGGTTCGCCCTCGGTGGCCTGCAGTTCGGCCTCGGCGAGGCGCCACATCGCCTCGATCGCGTCGATGTGCGCGATGAGGACCTGCGCCGCCGAGGAGAGCCTGACGCCGCGCCCGACCGGTTCGAGGAGCGGCACGCCGAGGTCCTTGGCGAGCAGCCGGATCTGCTGCGACGCCGCGGAGGTGGACATGTGCAGGGCCTTCGCGGCGCCGGAGACGGTGCCGTGGTGGGCGATCGCCCGCAGCACGTGCAGTCTCCTCAGGTCGATCACGGTTGTGGCCCCAATCGCTTAAGTAGTGGCTTCACGATGAGTTTCGCAAACTAGCGTCACCAAGGTGTTGTAGCCCGGACGATTGGGACCTTAACCTCGTATTGAGCGTGAGAACAGTGCGCGGACACCGCTGCGGGCGGTATCCGGCCTCCGCTCGTCCCAGATGTGAAACCCGAAGCCTTGTAAGGAGGACGCGGTGTTGCAGTGCTGCCCGTTTTGCGGTTGGCCCGACGATGATCCGGTGACGACCGTGTCCGAGCACCGGAACGCCTCCGGCGTGACGGTGTGGACCCGGTGCATCTGCGGTTCGCTGCAGACGCGGGTCCTGCGCGGGGCCGTCATGGAGGTCTGCGCGCGGAGCAGACCGGGCGGCCATCCGGCCGCGACCCTGTAACCCCTCGGTCTCCCTCTCCTCTTCCTCTTCCTCAGCACCGCGCCATCGCCGGCGCGGGGCGCCTTCCTGCCTGCTTCACGTTCTTACGAGGTCTTCCCATGCACGAGTTCGACATCCGCATCGCGTTCCAGATCATCGGCGCGCTCCTGTACATCACCAACTTCCTGCTCCTGCAGACCCACCGCATCCACGCGACCAAGCCCGCGTCGCTGCTGCTGGTCATCTCGGCCTGCTCGATCCTGCTCACCGCCGCGATCATCGGCCACGACTGGGGCCTCATCCTCCTCGAGGGCACCTGGCTGTTCCTGGTGACGACGACCTTCGCCATCCGGCAGCGGTCGGCGCGTCGCCAGGCCGTCCTGGAGCGCGAGGCCGCGGAGTCGGCCGTGGCGCCGATCCGCACCGCCCCGGTCGCCGAGCCGGTGCTGGCGCCTGTGGCGCGCGAGCGGGAACTGGCGGGCGCCGCTGCCTAGCGCTCGCGGCCGGTTAGGCTCGGGGCGTGGCAATCCGAGTGCTGATCGCAGATGACCAGGAGATGGTCCGGGCAGGGTTCCGGGCCATCATCGACGCCCAGCCCGACATGGAAGTGGTGGCCGACGCCCCCGACGGCGTCGTCGCGGTCGCCGAGGCGCGGCGGCACAAGCCGGACGTGTGCCTGTTCGACATCCGCATGCCGCGCCTGGACGGCCTCGAGGCCACCCGCACGCTCCTGGCCGGAGCGAACGGCACCGGCCCGCGCATCGTCGTCGTCACGACGTTCGACACCGACGAGTACGTGTACGGCGCGCTCCGCTCGGGCGCGACCGGGTTCCTGCTCAAGGACTCCGGGCCTACGCTCCTGGTCGAGGCGGTCCGCGCCGCCGCGAGCGGGGAGTCGCTCATCTCCCCGTCGGTCACCGTGCGGCTCCTGGAACGGCTCACCGAGCCCGTCCCCGAAGGCCCGAAGCCCTCCAACGTCCTGACCGAACGCGAACTCGACGTCGTCGAGCTGGTCGCGCGCGGCAAGACCAACGCCGAGATCGCCGAGACCCTGTTCGTCTCCGTCTCCACGGTGAAGACCCACCTGGAGGCCGTGCGCGCCAAGCTCGGGGTCCGCAACCGCGTGGGCATCGCGGCGTGGGCCTGGGAGCACGGCGTCGTCGGCTGATGCGCACCCTCCGCGTCCCCGAATCGACGACCGAGACTGTCGTGAACCGGTCCCGGTTCGTCTGCACGCTCTACCGTGTCGCCTCCGATGCCGAAGCGCGCCAGCACATCAGCGCGCACCGGAAGGCGAACTGGGACGCCACGCACAACTGCACCGCCTACGTCGTCGACGACGGCCAGTCGGCGCGCTCGAACGACGACGGCGAGCCGGCGGGGACCGCGGGGGTCCCGATGCTCGAGGTCCTGCGGGGCCGCGACCTGACCGACGTGCTCGCCGTCGTCACGCGCCACTTCGGCGGCGTGAAGCTCGGCGCGGGCGGCCTCGTGCGGGCTTACGGCGCGGCCGTCTCGTCCGCGCTCGACGAGGCGGGGACCGTGGAGCTGGCGCGCTGGCAGCGGCTCACGGTGCGCGTCGACTACGGCCTGGCCGGGAGTCTCGAGGGGCTGCTGCGGCTGCGCGAGGACGTGCGGCTCGTCGGCGTCGACTTCGGTGCCGAAGTGGCCTTCGACCTGGCCTGCTCCGACGTGGAACTGCTGGTGGACTGGCTCGCGTCCCAGTCTGCGGGCGCGGCGGAGGTGGAGCCTTCGGGGACGCTCCGGGTGGAGTTGTAGCATCACCGTTGTGACCGATAACAGTGTGCTCCCGAACCCCTTCATCCTCGAACGCGCCGACCCGCAGATCACCCGGCACACCGACGGCCGGTACTACTTCACCGCCACGGTGCCCGCCTACGACCGGATCGTGATCCGCGGCGCCGACACCCTCCTGGGCCTGCGCGACGCAGAAGAAACCACCATCTGGGTCCAGCACCCCGAGGGGCCCATGGGCTCCCACATCTGGGCGCCGGAACTGCACTGGATCGACGGCGCCTGGTACGTGTACTTCGCCGCGGGCGAGGCCGAATCGGCCACCGCCGACGTCTGGCGCATCCGCATGTACGTCCTGGAGAACCGCAACCCCGACCCCCTCACCGGCGAATGGACCGAGAAGGGCCAGATCGAGACCCCGGTCGACTCGTTCTCCCTCGACGCGACCACCTTCGCCCACAACGGGACCCGCTACCTGTGCTGGGCCCAGCACGACCCCGGCCTGGAAGGCTCCAACACGAGCCTGTACCTCGCCGAACTCGCGAACCCCTGGACCCTCAAGAGCGCGCCCGTGGAGCTCTCCCGCCCCGAACTGCCCTGGGAGACCATCCGCTTCGCCGTCAACGAGGGCCCTTACGCGATCGTGCGCAACGGCAAGGTCTTCATCACCTACTCCGCGTCCGGCACCGGCGCCGAGTACTGCATGGGCCTGCTCACCGCCGACGCCGACGCCGACCTCCTCGACCCCGCCTCATGGACCAAGCACCCCGAGCCGGTCTTCACCACCAACGCGGCCAACGGCATCTACGGCACCGGGCACAACGCGTTCACCGTCGACGAGGACGGGAACGACCTCCTGGTCTTCCACGCCCGCGCCTACGAGGAGATCGTGGGCGACCCGCTCGACAACCCCGACCGGCACTGCCGCGTCCAGCCCTTCGGCTGGAACGAGGACGGCACCCCCGACTTCGGGGAACCCCTGCCCGAGGACTAGTCGTCGGTGCTGCGCCGCAGCTTCTTGACGTCCGAACGGCGGCGCTTGTCCTCCAGGCGCCGCCGTTTCGCGCCCTTGGAGGGCTTCCTGGCGACGCGCGGCGGCGGCGGTGCCGCGATCGCGCGGCGCATGAGCTCGGCGAGCCGCTCCTGCGCCGCCTCGCGGTTGCGCAACTGCGAGCGGAACTCGGACGCGGCGATGACGACGGTCCCGTCCACGAGCCGGTCGCCCAGGCGCGCGAGCGCCCGCTCCAGGAGCAGCGGCGGTAGCGCCTTCGTCCCGGCCAGGTCGAAGACGAGTTCGACGCGGGAGTCGGTGGTGTTGACGCCCTGCCCGCCGGGACCGGAGGACCGCGAGAAACGCCACCGCAGTTCGCTGTCGGGGATGGCGATGGTCTCGGTGACGTGGACGGGCATGGCGGTCTCTCAGGTGTCGAGGGCGGTGCGGGCCCAGCGGACGAGCATGTCGAAGATCGGGCGGCGCCGTTCGAGGACGGCCGCGTCCTCGGCGGTGTCGTAGTCGGCGCTGGCGATCGGTTTGCCCGCGGCGAGGCGGGTGAGCATCGCGGGGGCCAGCCAACAGTACTTGGCGGCTCCGGTGGCGGCGATGGCTTTTCGGGTCGCGTCCGGCCGGGTGTGCCCGGTTGCGGCGAGTCCGGCGAGGTAGGCGTCGGTGACGAGGGTTTCGGTCTCGTCGAGGCGGTCGACGGGTTGGAGGCCGTCGAAGAAGGTGTCGGCGATGAGGTTGGCGACGTCTTCGCCGATGGCGCCGCGCCCGGTGAAGGACCAGTCGAGGAGGACCGGTTCGCCGTCGCGTTCGACGAGGTTCATCGGCCAGACGTCGAGGTGGCAGAGGGTCTGCGGGGACCGCTCGGCGATGCGGAAGAGGTCGGTGCGGCGTTCCCAGATGCGGCGCAGGCCTTCGCGGGTCTCGGCGGGCCAGTGCGCGGCCGCGGCCGGGTGGTCCCACGGAATGTCGGGGTAGTCGAGGCGGCCCGCGTACTGGCGCAGGAAGCGCCGCGAATGCCAGGCCTGCTCGGTGCTGTCCCGTTGCGCCGCTTGGACGACGCCGAGCCTGTGGGCGAAGTCGGCGAGCATCGGCGCGGTCCAGTCGCGGCCGTGGACGCCGTCGACGGGTTCGAGCCACAGTTCCAGGCTCCCGTCGGGCCGTTCACCGGAGGCGAGCAGGCGGGGCGCGCCGATCCCGGCCGCCGTTCCGTACGCGGCGGCGAAACCGCCGGTGTAGGCGAGGTATTCGCGCCGCCAGTAGTTCCAGTGCCGGGGGTCGTCGGAGGCCTTCCAGTGGTCGTGGCCGCTGCCGCCGGGCGTGAGGTGCTTGAGGATCGCGTCCCCGCCGGGCCCGGTGACGCGCCAGATGCCGCCGGTGGCCTGGTTGCCGGTGTTGTGCTGGAGCGTGGCGGCCGTGCGGACGGGCGTGCCGACGGGGGAGTGGAGCGGGTCGGTGAGCACCGGCCGATTCTGCCACTCGCGCAAGTGGGGCGCGAGGGCTTTAGCTGCCGGTGCGGAGCAGTTCGGTGAGCCACGCGTCGGCGGTGCCGTGGTTGGCCGAGTAGCCCGAATCGTCGGGGTCGGTGGGGTCACTGCTGCAGGTGCGCGGTTCGGTGTCGCAGGTGCGGACGTCGACGGCGACGGCGGTGCGCAGCGGTTGCGGTTCGGCGGTGGAGGCGTTGAACTCGGTCCAGGACGACAGCGGCGTGAGCGCGGGGTCGAGGTAGGGCTCGAGGACCGTCTTGCCGTCGAAGCTGCTGTCGACGAGTGTGCAGGCGGGTAGAACCAGCCGGTTCTCGACCGGGTAGGCGGGCGCGCCGAAGTGGGCGAGTTCGGTTCCGCGGGAGGCGGGGTCACCGTAGCGGTCGGTCAGGTGCAGGTCGTCGAGGCCGAGGTAGATGCCTGGCTCGGTGGCGCATTCGGGAGCGAGGTAGGACTGGGGGGACTGCCAGCCCGGCCAGAGTCCGCTGTCGTAGGGGTCGCCCGTCTCCGAGCCGAGCCCGAAGTAGTCGACGAGGGTCGAGGTGTGCGTGTCGTCGACGCCGGGGTCGGTGTGCGCGGCGGGGTCGAGGTTGGCGGTCTGGGTGATGAAGAGGTCGAGCGGGCGCCAGCGGCCGGCGGGTTCGCCGGGCGGCTCGTGGAGGTCCGCGCGGTTGCAGAACTGCAGCAGGGTGCCGTCTTCGGCGACGGTCGAGGCGGTCTGCAGCGAGGCGTTGAGGCACCCGATGCCGTCGCCGGTGGTGGAGTCCACGGCGATGGCGAGGCGGTGTCCGGTGCCGTAGGCGTCCTCGTAGGTTTCGACGCGGACGGCCGCGATCGTGAGCGTCGCGTCCCAGACGAGGTCGAGGAGGACGCCCTCGGCGCGCAGTTGCGCGTTCAGTGCCCCGGCCGGGTCGGCGATGCCCTCGTAGTCGCCGGGGAACGGCTCGGCTTCGAAAGCCGTGTCGAAGTCGGCGGCGGTCCACTCGACGCGTTCGGTCCGGTCCGGGACGAGACCGCGGGCGGTGTCCCAGAGGGCGGCCCAGTCGGTGCCGCATGCCGTGACGGCAAGGGCCCCGGCGAGGATCGCGGCCCAGCGGGCGCGCACCGGCGGGCCGTCGAGGGCGTCGGGCGGGAGGAGTCGGGGCATCAAGCGATGCTACCGACCCCTCGGACGCCTTGCGGTCCACCGTAAGTCGGTGAAGTCCTCGACGGTCATGACGACGGTGCCGGTCTCGTCGGAGGCGTCGAGGTCGACCTTGAAGTGCATCGCCCAGTCCTTGTCGCCCGCAGGGTCGTCGATGGTCTGGCGGACGGTCCAGGTGCGGCCGTCCTTGGCGATGTCCAGGTACTCGTTCCCGCGCGCGGCACCGGCGGTGCCGATGTCGTCGTGGGCCTGGAAGTACCGCTCCAGGGCCGCGTCCCATTTCGAGACGGGCCAGCCGGTCTCCAACGCCGCCAGGGCGTCGAGGCGGTCGGCCGCGGCGAGTTCGACGTGGCGGAACGCGGCGTTGCGCACGGCGATGGTGAAGGCCCGCTCGTTGTCGGTGAACGCCCGGGCGGGGCGGCCGGTGTCGATGTCCTCTTCTTCACCGGGGTTGGTGAGCTGCTCCCACTCGTTGATGAGGGACGAGTCGGTCTGGCGGATGGTCTCGCCGAGCCAGGCGGTGAGGTCGTCGAGTTCGGGGCCGCCGGTGTCCTCGGGGAGGGTCTGGACGAGGGCCTTGTACGCGCTGGAGAGGTAGCGCAGGAGCAGCCCTTCGGCGCGCGGCAGGCCGTAGAGGCCGATGTACTCGCCGAAGCTCATGCGGCCCTCCCAGATCTCGCGGAGGATCGACTTGGGTTCGAGCTGGTAGTCCGCGGCCCACGGGTGGCTGGTGCGGTAGGCACTGAACGCCTCGTCGAGCAGGTCGGCGAGCGGCTTCGGGTAGTCCACTTCGGTGTCTTCGAGCTGGTTCATGCGGTCGTAGTAGTCGAGGCCGTCGGCCTTCATCGCCTCGATCGCGGCGCCCTTGGCCTTGTTGCGCTGGGCGGCGAGGATCTGGCCGGGCCCTTCCAGAGTCGCCTCGACGATGGAGACGACGTCCATCGCGTACGTGTCGGACTCGGTGTCGAGCAGTTCCAAGGCCGCCAGTGCGAACGGCGCGAGCGGCTGGTTGAGCGCGAAGTGGTCGGGCATGTCCACGGTGAGGCGGACCTTGCCGTCCTCGATGACGATGATCCCGGCGTCGCGGAGGGTGCGGGCGATGGTGAGCGCGGTGCGGGCCATCTTCAGCTGGGTGGCGCGGTCGGCGTGGGAGTCCTCGATGAGGGTCCGGACGTGCCCGAACGTGTTGCCGGGCCTGGCGAGCAGGTTGATGAGCATCGCGTGGGTCATGCGCATGCGCGACTGGAGCGGTTCGGGCGGGGCCTCCGAGAGCGCGGCGAAGGTCTCGTCGGACCAGCCGACGAAGCCCTCGGGGGGCTTCTTCTTCGCCATCTTCTTGCGCTTCTTGGGGTCGAGGCCGAACTTCTGCATGGCCTTCTCGTTCTCGATGACGTGCTCGGGCGCTTCGCACACGACGAAGCCCTCGGTGTCGAACCCGGCGCGTCCGGCGCGGCCGGCGATCTGGTGGAACTCGCGGGCGCGCAGGCGGCGGGTGCGGCGGCCGTCGTACTTCGTGAGGCCGGTGAAGACGACGGTGCGGATGGGCACGTTGATGCCGACGCCGAGGGTGTCGGTGCCGCAGATGATCTTGAGCAGGCCCTGCTGGGCGAGGCGTTCGACCAGGCGCCGGTACTTGGGGAGCATCCCGGCATGGTGGACGCCGATGCCCGAGCGCACGAGCCGGGCGAGGGTCTGGCCGAACTTGGTGGTGAACCGGAACCCGCCGAGCGCGGCGCTGATGGCGGCCTTGGCGTCCTTGCCGACGAGGTTGAGGCTCGACAGCGACTGCGCCGTGTCAAGAGCGGCGGCCTGAGTGAAGTGCACGATGTACGCGGGCGCGCGGTTGTTGTCGACGAGGTTCTCGACGGTCTCGTGCAGCGGGGTCTTGCGGTACTCGTAGTGCAGCGGCACGGGCCTGGTGGCGGAGGCGATGAGCGCGGTCTCGCGGCCGGTGCGGCGGGTGAGGTCCTTCTGGAAGAACTCGGTGTCGCCCAGGGTCGCGGACATGAGCGTGAACTGGGCGCGGTGGAGCTCCAGGAGCGGGACCTGCCAGGCCCAGCCGCGGTCGGGTTCGGCGTAGAAGTGGAACTCGTCGGCGACGACGGAGTCGCAGTCGAGGTCGGCGCCTTCGCGCAGTGCGAGGTTGGCGAGGATCTCGGCGGTGCAGCAGATCAGCGGCGCGTCGGGGTTGACGGCGGCGTCGCCGGTGAGCATGCCGACGTTGTCGTGCCCGAACTGCTCGCACAGCTCGAAGAACTTCTCGGACACGAGCGCCTTGATCGGCGCGGTGTAGAACGAGGTGCGCTGGTTCGCGAGCGCGTTGAAGTGCGCGGCGGCGGCGATGAGGGACTTGCCGGACCCGGTGGGGGTGGCGATGATGGTGTTCTGGCCGGTGCAGATGGCCAGGAGGGCCTCTTCCTGGTGCTCGTACAGGACGATCCCGGAGTCTTCGGCCCATTGCGCGAAGGCCGTGTAGACGTCGTCGGGTTCGGGTGCGTTCGAGGACGGCAGGTAGTCGATGAGGCTCACGGGGTTCAATGGTGCCCGCTTGCCTTGCCGGTCGGCGAGCCGGGTCCAGGGGGTTCCCGCACACCCCCTAGTGGTCGTACGTCACCAGGACCGGGGCGTGGTCGGACCAGCGCTGGTCGTGGGCGGGGGCGCGGTCGACCCAGGCTTTGGCGGCTTTGGCGGCGAGGCCGGTGGTGGCGACGTGGAGGTCGATGCGCCATCCGGCGTCGTTGTCGAAGGCGCGGCCGCGGTAGGACCACCAGGAGTAGGGGCCTTCGACGTCGGGGTGGAGGGCGCGGACGACGTCGACGAAGGTGCCGGTGGCGTAGAGGTCGGTGAGCCAGGCGCGTTCGCCGGGCAGGAATCCGGCGGTCTTCTTGTTGGACTTCCAGTTCTTGAGGTCGGCTTCGGCGTGGGCGATGTTCCAGTCGCCGCAGACGAGGAGTTCGCGGCCGCCGGCTCGGGCTTTCTCGGCGGCTTCGGCGAGGTATTCGGCGAAGACGGTCATGAAGCGTTCCTTCTCGACCTGGCGGGGGGTGTCGGTCTCGCCGGAGGGGAGGTAGAGGCTGGCGACGGTGAGGCCGGGGAGGTCGACTTCGAGGTAGCGGCCGTGTTCGGCGAATTCGTCGCCGAAGCCGGTGCGGACGGCTTCGGGTTCGCCCTTGGTGAGGACGGCGACGCCGGCGCGTCCTTTGGCGACGATGGAGGGGGCGACGTTCCAGTGCCAGCCGCCGGCTTCGAGGGCTTCGGCGGGGATCTGGTCGTGGGCGGCGCGGACTTCTTGGAGGAGCACCACGTCGGCCTGGGTCTGTTCGAGCCAGGGGACGATGCCTTTCTTGGCGGCGGCCCGGATTCCGTTGACGTTGGCGGTGGCGATGGTGCGCATCGGCCCAGCCTAACGCGGGTGGGTGACATCGGGCCGGTGCGGCGCGGAGTGGTGTGGTGAAGGTCGGGGAGCCAGGAGGCCGGGGAGGGCGCGGGGACCCCATAGACTGCTGGCATGAGTTGGGTGGCGGGCGTGCGGGTGCGCGGTGCGTTGGTGCGGGGTTTCGCTGCCGTGCTGGCGGTGGTCTGCGGGGCGTTGGCGCTGCCTCCGGCGGCTGCGGCGGCTGAGGAGGACGAGGCCGCCGGTGTGATCGTGTTCGGTGTGCCGGGTCTGGCGTGGACGGATATCGACGAGTCGGTGACGCCGAACCTGTGGGCGATGGCCGGTTCGGGCGCGTCGGCGTCGATGAGCGTGCGCACGATCGGGTCGTGGACGTGCCCGGAGGCGGGCTGGTTGAGCCTGGGCGCGGGTGAGCGCGCTGGCGGTGCGGCGCCGCGGGACGCGCAGTGCGCGGCGCAGTCGCAGCTGCAGGCGCCTGTGGAGGGCGGCGACGGCTGGACGGTGGACGGCTGGGACGCCCTCGTCGAGGCGAACGAGTCGTTCAATTACGGTGCGCGGCTGGGTTCGCTCGCCGACGCGGTCGCGGAGATGGCCGTTGAGCAGAAGGCCGCCGCGGCTGAGGCTGAGGCGGCCGGTGAGCCGGTGGTGGAGCCGGACCCGGGTGCTTGCGTGGCGGCGATCGGCGACGGGGCCGCCTTGTCGGCTGCCGACACGGAGGGGCGGATCGCGTTCTGGGCGCCGGATATCGCTTCGCTGCCGGAGGCGATGGCCGCGTGCGACGTGGTGATCGTGGACCCGGGTGTGGTCGTGGGGGACACGGCCGACAATGCGCCGGACACGAGCACCGACTACGACCAGCTCGGTGAGGACGACATCGGGGTGGGCTCGGATGAGCCGACGGGTGCGGCGGACGCGGGGGAGATCGAGCCGGAGCCGGATTCGGTGCGTGCGCGGGCGGCGGCTGAGGCCGACGCGGCGGTGGGCGCGGTCGAGGCGGCGCTGCCGGAGGACTGGCGGCTGCTGGTCGCGGGTGTGGCCGATGCGTCGGCGCCGTCGGCGCTGCACCCGGTGCTGTATTCCGGTGCGGGTGTCGAGGCGGGCGATCTGACGTCGGCGACGACGGGCCGCGACGGGTACGTGCAGCTGGTGGACCTGACGGCGACGGCGCTGGCAGTCGTGGGCGCGGAGGTCCCGGCGACGGTGGCGGGCGCGCCGATCCAGGTCCTGCCCGATGCGGACCGCACGAGCGGTGAGGCGGTCGCGCAAGGCATCGACGAGACGGCGGCGTCGCAGTCGGTGATCTCGGTGAGTTTCGTGTTCTATTCGGTGCTGTCGGGTGTGGGCGTGATCGGTGTCGCGGCGGCGGTGTGGCTGCTGTGCGGCTCGGACCGGTTCCGGGGCCTGGCGCGGACGGTGTGCCTGGCGGTGGCGGCGATGCCGGTGGCCGGTGTCGCGGCGGGCATCCCGCACTGGTGGCGGGCCGAGAACCCGCAGTTGGCGTTCTGGCTGATCATCGCCGCCGGCATGGCCGTGCTCACGGTGGCCGCGTCGTTGCCGTGGACGCGGCACGGCGCGCGCCCGGTGTGGGTGATCGCCGGGACCGCGGCGCTGCTCATCGCGGTCGACCAGGTGTCGGGCGCGACCTGGCCCCTGCACACGCCCATGGGGTACACCGCGCAGGCGGGCGCCCGGTTCACGGGGCTGGGGAACTACGCGTTCAGCGTGTTCGCGGCCGCCGTGATCCTCCTGGTCGCGTTCCTGCCATGGAAGGGCCGCGCCCGCGTGTGGGGGCCGATCCTCATCGGGGTGTGCGCGGTCGTCATCGTCGGCGCCCCGAACCTCGGGCGCGACATGGGCGGGACGCTCACGCTCGTGGCCGCCGGGATCCTGTGCTGCCTGAAACTGTGGGGCCGCAGGCTCTCGTTCGGTGCGCTCGCGCTCGCCGGGGGGATCGCGTTCGCGGTGTTCGCGATCGGCGGGTTCCTGGACTACCTGCGCCCGCAGGAGGACCAGACGCACCTGGGCCGGTTCGTCGGATCCGTGCTCGACGGCACGGCCATGAACATCCTCATCCGCAAGGCCGACGCCGCGATCGGCACGATCGGTCGCCCGTTGACGTGGATCTCGGTCGCCGCGCTGGTCGGCGCGATCGTCATCTGGCGCAAGCGGGCGCCGATCCGCAGAGACGAGGTCGCGGCCGCCGCGATCGGCCTGGCGACGATCGCGGTCCTCGGCGCGGTCGTCAACGACTCGGGGATCGCCGTCACCGGGTTCACGACGGCGATCGGGTTCGGGCTCCTCGCCGTCGCCGTCGGACCCCGCACCGAACGTGCCGAACCGGCCACACCGGACCCTGTCGAGGCGGCCCCGACCAGCGGAAACTGACCCTCGCACCCCGGGTCCGGCCAACCCGGGGACGGCTGCGGGTAGGGTGAGGCCCATGCGCGTGGCCACGTGGAACATCAACTCGCTCAAAGCCCGCCTCGACCGGCTCACCGGCTGGCTCGAGACCGCCGAGCCGGACGTGGTCTGCCTCCAAGAGCTCAAATGCGCTGACGCGGACGTGCCCGTCGAGGCGATCAACGCGGCCGGGTACGAGGTCGCGTCGTGGGGCATGGGCCGCTGGAACGGCGTCGCGATCCTCTCCCGGGTCGGCATCGCGGACGTGCGCCGCGGCATCGCCGGGCAGCCCGAGTTCGGCGACGCCGCCGAGCCGCGGGCGATCACCGCCACGTGCGGTCCTGTGCGTGTCCAGTCCCTTTACATCCCCAACGGCCGCGACGTCGCCGACCCGCACTTCCCGTACAAGCTCGCGTTCCTCAAGGCCCTCGCCGCCGACGCGGCCGCGGACGCCGCCGGCGACGTCCCGTTCGCCGCCCTCGGCGACTACAACATCTGCCCCACCGACGACGACGTCTGGGACGTCGACGAATGGCCGGGCACGACCCACGTCACGCAGGACGAACGCGACGCCCTCGCCGCCGTGTTGGCCGCCGGGCTCGCCGAGGTCTACCCCCGCCCCCTCAAGTACGACGTGCCGTTCACGTTCTGGGACTACCGCAACCTGGACTTCCCCAAGAACCGCGGCCTGCGCATCGACCTCGTCCTGGCCAACCCCGCCTTCAAGGCGGCCGTCACCGACGCCTACGTCGACCGCAACGAACGCAAAGGCAAAGGCGCCTCCGACCACGCCCCCCTCGTGGTCGACCTCGATTTGTAAACCGGCCGCCGCCCGAGCCGGGGCGGCGACCCGACCCTCCGGAAGCAGACCACCACCCGTGCGCAGCAAGCAGATCCTCCCCGTAGTGCTCCTCGCCGCCCTCGTGGCGTTCTTCCCCGTCCCGGCCTCGGCAGAACCGGACGAGAAGACCCTCGAAGCCGACCTCGCCGAGGCCATCGACAAGGTCGCCGACGCCGAGGAGGCGGTCGACGCCGCCAACGCGCGCGCGGCCGAGCTGGAGACCGAGATCGCCGAGACGCAGGCGCTGTTCGACGAGCTCACCGCCGACCTCAACGAGTACGCGGTCTACCTCCACACCGAGGGCGAGCTCCAGACCACGAACGCGGTCCTGTCCTCCGAGGGCTCCCGCGACCTCGTCGACGCCATGACCTACACCGGGTTCCTCGGCGGCGAGCGGGCCGCGCTCATGAACGAGGCCGGGGCCCTCCTCGACGAGCTCGAAGCCGAGCAGGCCGCGCACGCCGACGAGATCAAAGCCGCCGAAGACGCCCTCAAGGACGCCGAGACCGCCGCCGCCGAACTCGAAGAGCAGCTCGAGGAGCTCCGCGCCGAAGAGGCCTCCGGGCCCGGCTCCGACGGCGGCGCGCCCGCCGCCGAAGGCTACGGCGGCGACGGCGGCGGCTGCACCGAGGACGACCCCACCACCGACGGCTGCCTCACCCCGCGCACCCTCCACATGTACAACGAGACCAAAGAGGCCGGGTTCGACCACTACGTGTCCTGCTACCGCTCCGGCGGCTCCGGCGAGCACCCGCTGGGACGCGCCTGCGACTGGGCCGCCGACGAGTCGGGCTTCCAGAACGAGGACGCCTCCGGCGACGACAAGACCTACGGCGACCAGCTCGCCTCCTGGTACGTCAACAACGCCGACTCGCTCGGCGTCGAGTACGTGATCTGGTACCGCGAGTTCTGGTCGCCGTCCTCGGGCTGGCGCTCCTATTCCGGCGCCGGCGGCGACCCCGCCTCCGACCACACCAACCACGTCCACGTCTCCATGCGCTAAGGAAGCGAACCGAATGAGCAGCATCCGCGACCAGTACCTCGCCGCCGCCCGCACCGCGCTCGACCTCGCCGAGGACGACGCCGTCACCGGCGCCTGGACAGGACCGTCCGCGCTCGCCGGCTTCACCGTCGGCGGCCTCGCCACCCACCTGCTGCAGCAGATCACCTCGGTCACCGCCGCCCTCGCCGCCGACCACGTCGGCAAGGAGACCGTGACCCTGTTCGGCCACTACGACCGCGCCGCCTGGCTCGCCGCCGACCTCGACAACGACTACAACACCGGCATCCGCGACGGCGGCGAGAAGGGCGCCGCAGCAGGCCCCGACGCCGTCATCGCCGAAGCATCGAGCGCCCTCACCGCCCTGGAGACCGCGCTCGCCGCCATGGACGGCACCGAGACCACCGGCAACACGCGCTGGCCCTACGCGATGACCCTCGACGACTTCCTGCGCACCCGCCTCATGGAACTGGTCGTCCACGGCGACGACCTGGCCTACTCCGCCGGGATCGACACGCCCGTGTTCGCGCAGGACGCGTTCGACACCGCCGCGTGGATGCTCGCCCGCCTCGCCGCCAAACGCCACGGCCAGACCGCGCTCGTGCGGGCGCTCGCCCGCAGCGAGCGCGCCCCCGAGTCGATCAGCGGCCTGTGACACGGGCCCCGGGCCGTGGCCGCCCGCCGCGCGGGTGTGCTACGGTTCGGCGCATGTCTACGGTTCGTGCTTATTGGCGCTTTACGCCGGCTCCGGGTGGAGCCCGGCGGCGCACGCGCTGACCGCACAGACACCCGGAGCCAACAAGGCAGCGACACCAGTCGCTGCCTTTCGTCGTCAGGCGGGCCGGCACCGGGGAAGACCTTGAGTGGACAGGACCCGCCTCGCAACCAGAGATGGGAACCGCACCCGATGAGCACGCCCACTGATCTGCCGCCGCAGACCAACGACCTGCGCGTCACCGCCTTCCAGCCCCTCGTCGCCCCGGCCGCGCTGCGCGCCGAACTCCCGCTCGGCGACGAGCGCGCCGCCCTGGTCGAGCGCACCCGCCGCGAGGTCGAGCACGTCCTGGCCGGCACCGACGACCGCCTCCTGGTCGTCGTCGGCCCCTGCTCGGTGCACGACCCGGCCGCGGCCAAGGACTACGCGCAGCGCCTCGCTGCCGCCACCGCCGGCCTGGGCGACGCCCTGATGGTCGTCATGCGCGTCTACTTCGAGAAGCCCCGCACCACCGTCGGCTGGAAGGGCCTCATCAACGACCCGCACCTGGACGGCACCCATGACGTCGAACTCGGGCTGCGCCTGGCCCGCCGGGTCCTGCTCGACGTGCTCGACACCGGCCTGCCGGTCGGCTGCGAGTTCCTGGAGCCGACGAGTCCGCAGCACATCGCCGACGCCGTCTCGTGGGGCGCGATCGGCGCCCGCACCACCGAGTCGCAGGTCCACCGGCAGCTCGCGTCGGGCCTGTCGATGCCCATCGGGTTCAAGAACACCACCGACGGCGACCTGACGTCGGCGATCGACGGCTGCCGGGCCGCCGCCGGGGACCACGTGTTCTTCGGCGTCGACGAGGACGGGCGCGCCTCGATCGTCTCCACCAGCGGCAACCCCGACTGCCACATCATCCTGCGGGGCGGGCGCGGCGGCCCCAACTACAGCCCCGAGGACGTCCGCGACGGCCTCGCGCTGCTGGCCAAGCACGGCATGCCGCAGCGCCTGGTCGTGGACGCGAGCCACGCCAACTCCGGGAAGGACCACGTCCGCCAGGCCGAGGTCGTCCGCGAGCTCGCGGCGCGCATCGCCGCGGGGGAGCAGGGCATCGCCGGACTCATGATCGAGAGCTTCATCGAACCCGGCCGCCAGGAGCCCGCGCCCCTGGAGACCCTCGAATACGGCAAGTCCGTGACCGACGCGTGCGTCGGCTGGGACGAGACCGAAGCGCTCCTGAACGAACTCGCGACGGCCGTCCGCGCCTCCCGCGCCTGACAACGACGGAACGGGCCCGCAGCCTCCTGCTGCGGGCCCGTTCGCGTGGTGTCCCTAGGCGATACGGATGGTGTTCCAGCTCATCGCGGGCAGCTCCACATAGGCGACGCCGTCCTTGACGGTGATGTCGCCGTTGGCGACCGGCGCGACACGGGTCTGGTCGGCCAGGGTGTTCTTCGCGTTCGGGTCCTCGTCCGTCAGCGTCGAGCACGTGACATCGGCGAGGCCCCCGAGCGAGCCGAGGTCGATCTCCAGGGTCAGCGGCGACTCGAGGTCGCGGTTGACGGCGAACACCGTGTACGTGCCGTCCTCGTTGGCCACGGCCACCGAGTGGAGTGCGGTCACGTCGCCGTACTTCTCGGTCGCGAACGACGGGGAGGCGGCGTTGACGCGCAGGACCTTCCCGCGCCCGAACTTCGAGGCCTCGGCGAACGGGAAGAACGTGGTCTGGCGCCACGCGGGACCGTCCGGCTCGGTCATGATCGGCGCGATCACGTTGACCAGCTGCGCGAGGCACGCGGCGGTGACCCGGTCGCAGCGGCGCAGCAGCGTGATCATGAGCGACCCGAACACGACCGCGTCCATCGCCGAGTACACGTCCTCGAGCTGGCGGGGCGCGACCGCCCACGGCTCGTCCCGCTCACCGGTGGGCGCGTCCTGGTACCAGACGTTCCACTCGTCGAAGGAGATGTTGATCTTCTTGTCGGTCTTCAGCTTCGCGCCGACCGCGTCGGCGGTGGCGGTGACGCCGTCGATGAACAGCTCCATGTCCTGCGCCGAGGCCATGAACGACTTGAAGTCGCCGTCGCGCGGCTGGTAGTAGGCGTGCGCGGAGATGTAGTCGACCGACTCGTACGACTGGGCGAGCACCTCGGCCTCCCACGCGCCGAACTCGGGCATGCCGCGCGAGGACGAGCCGCACGCGACGAGGTCGAGCTCGGGGTCGATGTACCGCATCGAACGGGCGACCTGGTCGGCGGTGCGGCCGTACTCGTGGGCGGTCTTCTGGCCGATCTGCCAGGGGCCGTCCATCTCGTTGCCCAGGCACCACAGCTTGATGCCGTAGGGCTCCTCGTCGCCGTGCGAGCGGCGCAGGTCCGACCAGTAGGTCCCGCCGGGGTGGTTGGCGTACTCGAGCAGGTCGAGGGCCTCCTGGAGGCCGCGGGTGCCGAGGTTGACGGCCATGTTCGGCTCGACGCCGACGGTGCGGCAGAACTTCATGAACTCGCCGAGCCCGAACTGGTTGGTCTCGGTGGTGCCCCAGGCGAGGTCGAGGCGGCGCGGCCGGTCCTCCTTGGGGCCGGTGCCGTCCTCCCACCGGTAGCCGGAGACGAAGTTCCCGCCGGGGTATCGGACCATCGTCGGGCCCAGCTCGCTGATGAGGTCGAGGACGTCCTGGCGCAGGCCGTCGGCGTTGGCGCTCGCGTGCCCGGGCTCGTAGATGCCGGTGTAGACGCACCTGCCGAGGTGCTCTACGAAGGACCCGAACAGCCGCTCGGGCACGTCGGCGACGGTGAAGCGCGGGTCGAACTCGATGCGCGCGCGTTGGGACTCGGCCATGATCGCCTCCAGGCGGGGGGTCGGTTGTCGGTGTGCACCGGCAGCCCAGAGGCGTCGCGACACGCCGCCGGGCCGGTGGCGCAGACGCTACCAGACCCGAGCTTTACCGTTACAGTCGCGGGTGGGGGCCGGTCACAGCTCCTGCGCGGTCGAGGCCCGCGCGACCAGCTCGGGCTGGAACACCACGTTGCGGTGGGTGTGCCCCTCGCCTTCGCCGATCTCGTCGAACAGGAGCTGCGCGGCCGTGCGGCCCAGCTGCGAACGGGGCTGGCGGATCGAGGAGAGCGGCACCGCGGCCGCGGCGGCGAAGTCGATGTCGTCGTAGCCGATGATCGCGCACTCCTGGGGCACCTTGACGCCGTGCATGGTCAGCGCCTGGAGCGCGCCGAGGGCGACGAGGTCGTTGGCGCAGAACATGGCCGTGGGGCGCTCGGCGAGGCCGAGCATCTGCTCGACGGCCTCGCGGCCCGCGGCGAAGTTGAGACCGGCGGTGGTGAACACCTCGAGGGCGACGCCGCGCTCCTCGCAGACCTCGCGGCATCCGGCGAGGCGGTCGGCGACCTGGGGGATCGAGGCGGGCCCGCCGACGAACGCGATGCGGGCGTGGCCGCGGTCGGCGAGGTGGCGGGCGGCCAGGCGTCCGCCGTGGACGTCGTCGACGGCGACCGAGCAGTGCGGGTGCCGCCCGGCGCCGCGGTCGACGAGGACGAGCGGGATGTCGTGGCCCGAGAGCCGCTCGATCCACGACGCCGAGGTGTCGTCGACGGGGGTGATGAGCAGGCCGAGGACCCGCTGCTCCTCGAGGATCTCGAGGTGGCGGCGCTCGCGGCGGACGTCCTCGCCGGAGTCGCAGACGGTGACGACGCCGCCGGCGGACTCGATGAGGGGCTCGGCGCCGCGCACGACGTCGGTGAAGAACGGGTTGGCGACGTCCAGCACGACGACGGCGACGGTGCGCGAGCGCCCGGCGCGCAGCTGCCGGGCGGAGTCGTTGCGGACGTAGCCGAGTTCGGCGATGGCGGCCTGCACCCTGGAGCGGGTCTCCTCGGCGACGGCCTCGGGCCGGTTGAGCACATTGGAGACCGTTCCGACCGACACGCCCGCGGCGCGCGCGACGTCCTTCATGCTGGTAGTGGTCATCGTCACCTCACGAATGCTATCCGGAGCCCAGGGTAATGCGGGGGTGCGCGTCGATGGATCGACACTCGTCGCTGCGGGCGGATCCCGGGCCACGTATTTGAAACGGTTCAACGGCGAACCCGGAGCTTGAGGAGCATATACCGAACCGTGTTCGAATTTCTTGCCGGTCGTGCCTTGACAACCTGAGGCCCCAGGGTTTTAACTTATCGAAATCCCTTCATGAATCGATTCAATACCCCTGCGGCCGATTCCCGCCCCACTTCCGAGGAGGAACCCCTTGGCAGCCCCGACCAACGGCTTGCAAGCGCCTTCCAAGGCGCGCGTGTGCTTCACGCTCCGCGTCCGGCCCGACCGCCTGGACGAGTACCGCGAACGCCACGCCGCCGTCTGGCCCGACATGCTCGCCGCCCTCGCCGCCACCGGCTGGACCAACTACTCCCTCTTCCTCGGCGACGACGGCCTCCTCGTCGGCTACCTCGAGACCGACGACTTCGACGCCGCCCGCTCGCGAATGGCCGAGACCGAGGTCAACGCCCGCTGGCAGGCCGAGATGGCCCCCTTCTTCGAAGGCACCGGCGGCGCCAACGCCGACGACGCCTTCACCGTCCTCCCCGAAGTGTTCAACCTCGAAACCCAACTGGCGCAGACCGAAGGAGCCGGCCAATGAGCGACCGCAAGCAGCACGCCAAGCAGGTCCTCGCGGCCCAGAACATCGAACTGCCCTCCTGGGCCTTCGGCAACTCCGGCACCCGCTTCAAAGTCTTCGCCCAGCACGGCGTCCCCCGCGACCCCTTCGAGAAGCTCGCCGACGCCGCCCAGGTCAACCAGTACACCGGCGCCGCCCGATCCGTCGCCCTCCACATCCCCTGGGACAAGGTCGACGACTACGAAGCGCTCGCCGCCCACGCCGAAGCGCACGGCGTCCAGATCGGCACCATCAACTCCAACACCTTCCAAGACGACGACTACATGCTCGGCTCGGTCTGCCACCCCGACCCCGCCGTGCGCCGCAAGGCCACCGACCACCTCCTCGACTGCGTCGACATCATGGACGCCACCGGCTCCCGCGACCTCAAGCTCTGGTTCGCCGACGGCACCAACTACCCCGGCCAGGACTCCATCGCCGACCGCCAGGCCCGCCTCGCCGACGTCCTCGCCGAGGTCTACGCCCGCCTCGGCGACAACCAGCGCCTCCTGTTGGAGTACAAGCTGTTCGAGCCGTCGTTCTACACGATGGACGTGCCGGACTGGGGCACGGCGTACGCGCACTGCCTCAAGCTGGGGCCGAAGGCGCAGGTCGTGATCGACACCGGTCACCACGCGCCGGGTACGAACATCGAGTTCATCGTCGCGATGCTGCTGCGGGAGGGGAAGCTCGGCGGGTTCGACTTCAACTCGCGGTTCTACGCGGACGACGATTTGATGGTGGGTTCGGCGGACCCGTTCCAGCTGTTCCGGATCATGCACGAGCTGGCGTTGCGCGGCGTGGTGGGCCCGGAGTCGGGGATCGCGTACATGCTCGACCAGTGCCACAACATCGAACCGAAGATCCCCGGGCAGATCCGCAGCGTGATGAACGTGCAGGAGGCGACGGCGAAGGCGTTGCTGGTGGACACGGAGGCGCTGGCCGCCGCGCAGCGTGCGGGGGATGTGCTGGGTGCGAACGCGGTCTTGATGGACGCGTACAACACCGACGTGCGTCCGCTCCTGGAGGAGCTGCGCGCTGAGCAGGGTCTGGACGTCGACCCGATGGCGGCGTATGCGGCTTCGGGTTACGCGGAGAAGATCCGGGCTGAGCGTCAGGGCGGCCAGGCCGCCGGTTGGGGGGCGTAGCCGATGGGTGCGAAGCAGGATCTCATCGGCCGGTCGAACCGGTTGGGCGCGGACAAGCGGAACACGAACTTCGCGGGCGGCAACACGTCGGCGAAGGGCGTGGAGACCGACCCGGTGACGGGTGCGCCGGTGGAGCTGTTGTGGGTCAAGGGCTCCGGCGGTGACCTGGGGACGTTGACCGAGTCGGGTCTGGCGGTGCTGCGGCTGGACCGGATGCGGGCGATGGTGGACACGTATCCGGGTGTGGACGCCGAGGACGTGATGGTCGAGCGGTTCGACTTCTGTCTGCACGGGCGCGGCGGGGCCGCGCCGAGCATCGACACGGCGATGCACGGCCTGGTGGATGCGGCGCATGTCGATCATCTGCATCCTGATTCGGGGATCGCGTTCGCGACGGCCGTCGACGGTCCTGCGCTCACGAAGGAGTGCTTCGGCGACCGTGTGGTGTGGATCGACTGGCGTCGCCCGGGCTTCCAGCTGGGTCTGGACATCGCGGCGATCAAGGCGGCGAACCCGCAGGCGATCGGGTGCATCCTCGGCGGGCACGGCATCACCGCGTGGGGTGCGACTTCGGAGGAGTGCGAGGCGCATTCGCTGGAGATCATCTCCGGATGCGAGGCGTTCATCGCCGAACGCGGCCGCAAGGACCCCTTCGGTCCCCGTGTGGCCGAGCCGCTCGACGCCGGTGCGCGCGCTGAGCGCGCCGCGGCGCTGGCGCCGGTGATCCGGGGCCTGGCCTCGACCGACCGGCGTCAGGTCGGGCATTTCACCGACGACCCGGTCGTCCTCGACTTTCTCGCCTCGGAGCGGATGGGTGAGCTCGCGGCACTGGGCACGTCGTGCCCGGATCATTTCCTGCGGACGAAGGTTCGGCCGCTGGTGCTGGAAACCGAAGCGGGACAACCGCTTGCGGAGGTTATCGCTCACCTCCAGGAGCGGCACGCGGCCTACCGGGCCGACTACGCCGCCTACTACGAGCGGTTCGCCACTGCGGATTCGCCTGCGATGCGCGGGGCGGACCCGGCGATCGTCCTCGTCCCCGGCGTCGGCATGTTCTCCTTCGGGCCGGACAAGAAGACCGCCCGCGTCGCGGGCGAGTTCTACGTCAACGCCATCAACGTGATGCGCGGTGCCGAAGCGGTCTCGGCCTATCAGCCGATCGACGAGTCCGAGAAGTTCCGCATCGAGTACTGGGACCTCGAAGAGGCGAAGCTCAAGCGCCTGCCGAAGCCCAAACCGCTGGCCGGACGGGTCGCGTTCGTGACCGGCGCGGCCGGAGGCATCGGCAAGGCGACCGCCGAGCGGCTCGCCGCCGAAGGCGCGTGCGTCGTGATCGCCGACCTCGACCTGGCGAAGGCCGAGGCGGCGGCCGCCGAGATCGGGAACGGCGACACCGCGATCGGTGTGGCCTGCAACGTGACCGACGAAGCGGCCGTGGCCGCCGCGCTCGCCAGCGCCGCGCTCGCGTTCGGCGGGGTCGACCTGGTCGTGAACAACGCGGGGCTCTCGTTGTCGAAGCCGCTGCTGGAGACGACCGCGGCGGACTGGGACCTGCAGCACGACGTGATGGCGAAGGGCTCGTTCCTGGTCTCCCGTGAGGCCGCGCGGCTCATGATCGCGCAGGGCATGGGCGGCGACATCGTCTACATCGCGTCGAAGAACTCGGTGTTCGCGGGCCCCAACAACATCGCGTACTCCGCGACGAAGGCCGACCAGGCCCACCAGGTGCGGCTCCTCGCGGCCGAACTCGGCGGCCACGGCATCCGGGTGAACGGGATCAACCCCGACGGCGTGGTCCGCGGGTCGGGGATCTTCGCGTCCGGTTGGGGCGCGAACCGCGCCGCCGTCTACGGCGTCGAGGAGGAGAAGCTCGGCGAGTACTACGCCGGTCGCACGCTCCTGAAGAAAGAGGTGCTGCCGTCCTCGGTCGCCGACGCGGTCTACGCGCTCGTCGGCCCCGACCTCGGGCTCACCACCGGCGTCCACATCCCGGTCGACTCGGGCAACCCGCAAGGGTTCCTCAGATGACCGTCCTCGCCGCCGTCGACCTCGGCGCGTCCTCCGGGCGCGTCATGGCCGCCCGCGTGCACGCCGACCGGATCGACCTCGCCGAGGCCGCCCGGTTCCCCAACCGCGCGGTCGACGTGCGCGGCCGCCTGTACTGGGACGTGCTCGGCCTGTGGTCGGGCGTCCTCGACGGCCTGCGGAAGGTGCCGGAGGCGGCTGCGATCGGCGTTGACTCGTGGGCGGTCGACTACGGCCTCATCGGCGCTGACGGGCACCTCGTGGCCAACCCGGCCTGCTACCGAGACGGCCGCAACGCCGCCGCGAAGGCCGCGGCGCTCGAACTGGTCGGCGCCGCCGACCTGTTCGCCGCCACCGGCATCCAGCCCCAGCCGTTCAACACGGTCTTCCAGCTCACCGCCGAGACCGCCAGCGCCGACCGGGCGCTGCTCATCCCCGACCTCCTCGGGTACTGGCTCTCTGGAGTCCAGGCGTGGGAGGCGACGAACGCGTCGACGACCGGGCTGGTCGACCTCGCCACCGGCGACTGGTCGGCGGATCTGGCCGGGCGGCTCGGCGTCGATCTTGGCCTGCTCGGCCCCCTCACTCCCACGGGGACGGTCCTCGGTCCGGTGCTGCCGGAGGTCGCGGCCGCGACCGGACTCGCCGCCTCTACACAGGTGATCGCGACCGCCAGCCACGACACGGCCGCGGCCGTCGCCGCCGTCCCCTACGAGGACGACCGGTCCGCCTATATCTCGTGCGGCACGTGGTCGCTCGTCGGCGTCGAACGCGACACCCCGGTCACGACTCCCGAGGCCCTGGAGGCGGGGTTCACGAACGAGCGCGGCGTGGACGGCACGGTCCGGTTCCTGCGGAACGTCGCCGGGCTGTGGCTGCTGTCGGAGTCGTTGCGCGCGTGGGAGGCCGAGGGGCTCGACGTCGACCTGGCGGGCCTGCTCGAGGAGGCCGGGCGCGCTGAGCGGCTGCGGTCGGTCGTCGATCCCGACGACGCCCGGTTCGCCGATCCCGGCGACATGCCCGGACGGATCCGGGCCTACTGCGCCGAGACGGGCCAGCCGGTGCCGCAGACTCCGGCGGCGACGGCCCGCTGCGTGCTCGACTCGCTCGCGCTGGCCCACAGGACCGCGATCGCCTCGCTCGAAGCCCTCACGGGGGAGCCGGTCGCTGCGGTGCACATCGTCGGCGGCGGCGCGAACAATGCGCTGCTGTGCCAGTTGACGGCCGACGCGCTCGGCCGTCCGGTCCTGGCCGGGCCTGACGAGGCCACCGCCTTGGGCAACGCCCTCGTGCAGGCCCAGGCGCTGGGCTTGATCGCGCCCGGGCCCGGTGCCCGGCGCGAGGCGGCCCGCGCCTCCGCACGTCCGCGCCGCTACGAACCCCGAGGGCCTCAAGCGCCTTGGGTGAGTGCGGCCGCGCGGCTCGAACCCGCCCGCGTCTCCTGACCCGGGCAGCGAACTCAATAGATCCCGAAGGCCCGCCCCCCTGGCGGGACCCCTCTTATAAGAAGGAGCAATCAACGATGATGCGCAACCCTCACGGCCTCCGGCGCCGGTCCGTCCTCACCGGCGCGTCGGCCGCCGCGGTCCTGGCCGCTGCCGCCGCCTGCGGTGACGACGGCCCGGCGGGCACCGCCGACGACCCGATCGAGATCAGCTTCGAATGGTGGGGCGACCAGACGCGCGCCGACATCACCAAGGAAGCGGTCACCCTGTTCGAGCAGAAGAACACGGGCATCAAGGTGAAGACGAACTTCGCCGACTTCCCCGCGTACTGGGAGGGCATGACCGGCCGCATGGCCTCGCAGGACCTTCCGGACGTGTTCCAGATGGACTACTCGCGGCTGCGCCAGTTCGGCCAGTCCGGTCTGCTCCTGCCGCTCGAAGGGGTCGTCAAGACCGACGACTTCCGTGAGGGCTTCCTGGAGACGGCGAAGCTCGACGGGAAGCTCGTCGCCGTCCCGGCCGCGGGCAACACCCTCGGCCTGATCTACCGGACCGACTGGTTCGAGCAGCACGGCGTCGCCGCGCCGGCCCCCGGCTACAGCTGGGACGGGTACAAGGCGGACATCGCGAAGGTCACCGCCGGACTGGGCGAGGGCAAGTGGGGCGGCGGCGACTGGGCCGGGCAGTACCACTTCATGGAGCTGTGGCTGCGCCAGCAGGGCGGCTCGTTCTACACCGAGGACGGCAAGGCCCTCAACTTCGACCAGGCCAAGCTCGCCGAATGGTGGCAGACCTCCGCCGACCTGTACGCCGCCGGGGACGTCCCGCCGGTGGAGACGACGATCGAATGGGTCGAGGGCGGCCTCGTGCAGGACCTGCTCGCCTCCGAGATCGGGTGGGACAACTTCCTGCCGGGCATGGCGCCCACCGTGGAGGCCAACGGCGGCGCGCTCGCGCTGTCGGCCCCGCCGTCGCTGGACCCGAACAACCTGGGCCTGTACCTCAAGCCCTCGATGCAGTTCGTGATCTCGGCGGCGACCGAGCAGGCCGAGGCGTCGGCGAAGCTCGTCGACTTCCTCCTCGGCGACCCCGAGGCGATCGCGATCCTGGGCACCAGCCGCGGCATCCCCGCCACCAACGCGGGGCTGGCGAACGTCGAGCTGGACGCGGCCTCGCAGGCCGTCATCGACTACGAGGCGTCGGTCGAGCAGTACCTGACCACGCCCCCGCCCGCCCCGCCGGCCGCGACCGGCGCGATCGAGGTCAAGTTCGGCGAGCTGTACCAGCAGGTGCAGTACGCCGAGATGACCCCGGCCGACGCCGCGGCGCTGTTCTTCACCGAGGCCGAGACGCTGCTCGCCAACGAGCAGTAACCACCCGTTTAAGGAATCCTCACCGTGTCAGCTTCTCCCTCCACGACCGCGCCACCCGCGGCCAACGAGGCCGGAGCGCCGCCCGCGCGCGGGAACCGGGGTTCGGCCAAGCGCCGCACCCCGGTCTCCCGCCGTGGCGAGCGGCTCGTCGGCTACACCTTCATGACCCCCTGGATCATCGGGTCGCTCGTCTTCACCGTCGGTCCGATGCTGTGGTCGCTGTACCTGTCGTTCACCGACTACCACCTGCTGCTGGGCGGGGAGTTCATCGGCCTGGAGAACTACACGGCGATGTTCGACGACCCGATGTTCGGCCGGGCCGTCAAGGTGACCCTCCTGTACGTGCTGCTGGCCGTGCCGCTCAAGCTCATCGCGTCCCTGGCGGTCGCGATGCTGCTGACGCAGTCGCGGCGGGGCATCGGCTTCTACCGGGCCGCGTTCTACATGCCCTCGCTCATCGCCATGAGCGTCGGCATCGCGATCGTCTGGAAGGCCCTGTTCGCCGGGGGCGGCCCCCAGGACCAGTTCATGTCCTGGTTCGGGTGGGACGGCGGCGGGTTCATCGGCAACCCGTCGGTGTCCATCCTCATGCTCGTGCTCCTGAGCGTGTGGACGTTCGGCGCGCCGATGGTCATCTTCATGGCCGGGCTCCTGCAGGTCCCCGGCGAGCTCCACGAAGCGGCCGAGGTCGACGGCGCCGGGAAGTGGCACCGGTTCGTGCACATCACGATCCCGATGCTCTCCCCGGTCATCTTCTTCAACGTGCTCATGGAGACCGTGCACGCGTTCCAGCTGTTCGGCCCCGCGTTCATCATCGGCGGCACCGCCGGCGGGCCGGCCTGGTCGACCCTGTTCTACACCGTCCGCATCTACGCCCTGGCGTTCGTGGACCTGCGCATGGGCTACGCGTCGGCGTGGGCGTGGGTCCTCGTGCTCGCCGTCGGCGTCGTCACCCTGGTCATGTTCCGCGCCGCCAAGAACCTCGTCTACTACGCGGGGGAGGACAACCGATGAGCGCCACCGTCGCCGAGCCCCGCGTGATCACACGCAAGAAGCGCACCCCGGCCGCGAAAGCCAAATCCGTGATCTGGCACGTCGCGCTGCTGGCAGTCCTCGTGGTCGTCCTGTACCCGGCGTTCTGGGTCCTGACCGCCGCGGTCAAACCCAACGCCGAGATCCTCACCAGCATCTCGCCGATCCCGACCTCCATCACCTGGGAGCACTTCGCGTCCGCGTTCGACGGTATGGCCGGGGTCCCGCTGTGGCGGTTCTTCTGGAACTCGTTCGTCATCGCCGCGCTCTCGGTCGTCGGCATCGTCGCGTCCTGCTCGATCACCGCGTACGCCCTGGGCCGCCTGGAGTTCCCCGGCCGCAAGGCCATGTTCGCGGTGGTCATCGCGACACTGCTGCTGCCGGGCCAGGTCATGCTCATCCCGCAGTACCTGATCTTCTCGGAGATGGACGTCGTCAACACGATCTTCCCGCTCGTGATCGGGAAGTTCCTCGGCCTGGACGCGTTCTTCGTGTTCATGTACGTGCAGTTCCTGCGGGGCATCCCGCGCGAGCTGGACCAGGCCGCGACCATCGACGGCGCCGGGCACTTCCGCATCTTCTTCTCGATCATGCTGCCGCTGCTGCGCCCGGCGATCGTCACCTCGTCGATCTTCACGTTCATCTGGTCGTGGAACGACTTCATGGGCCCCTTGATCTACCTGCACGAGATCGAGAAGTTCCCGATGCCGCGCCTGCTGCAGTCCTACAACAACACCGAAGCGGTCTCCAACTACGGCGGCATGATGGCGATGACGCTGCTGTCGCTCCTGCCGGTGGTGCTGTTCTTCCTGGTCTTCCAGAAGTTCCTCATCAAGGGCATCGCCACCTCCGGTGTGAAGGGCTAGCGTGGCAGCCGTGGCAAGGCGGAGGCAGGCGTTCGGCGAGGGGTTCGCGCTCCTGGCCGAATGCCTGCTGACCGGCGTCTGGGTGGCGCTGGCGGCGCTGCCGGTCGTGACCCTCCCGGCGGCCCTGGCCGCCGGGGCGCGGCACGTCGCGGCGTACGCCGACGGCGACTCGCGCGGCTGGAGCGGCTTCTGGACCGACTTCCGGACCGCGTGGCGCCAGTCGTGGCGGACCGGGCTGGCCGTCATCGGCGCGGGCCTGCTGCTCGCGCTCAACCTCGCCGTCCTCGCCCAGGAAGGGGTCCCCGGCCGCCCCGGGTTCGCGCTGGCGACGTTCCTCGTCGCGGGCCTGGCGGTGACCGTGCTGCTGCGCGCCGCCGCCGCATGGGCGCCGGGGGAGCGGTGGCGGGCCCTGCTCGCCGCCGCCCTCGACCAGACCCGGACCGATGCGTCCGGCACCGGCATCCTCCTCGGCGGCGTCGCCGTCCTCGCCGCCTCCACATGGGCGCTGTGGCTCCTGGCGGTCCCCATGGGCGGGTGCCTCGTCGGCGCCGCCGTCGCCGTCGGCCGCCGCCGCCTCGACCGTGAACAGGAGGCCGAACGCGACGCCTGACGGCCGCCAAGCGCACGCCCGCAGCCCCGAGCCGGTCCCCCTGGGCCGGCCCGGGGTTGTTTCCTGTCACGTTTTCAGGCCCGCCCCAGCCCCGAAATCGTCCTCAATAGACGCGCCTTGCGCGGCCCCAGCTCGGCCGCTCCCTTCCCGGACCGAGCCGCGGCCCTTGCGGCGGGGCGCAAATTCCGCGGTACAGGTGTCGTAGCCTCCGGTTAGAATCCAGATACACCCACCGAACCGGACCGACGACAAAACACCGCCCGCCGCAGCGACGGGCGAGAGGAGACCGACCCAGGGCGCGCGGTCGACGCTACGACAGCGTGCCCGGCCGAGAGGACCGCCTTGAGCAAACCAGCAGCAGCGCCGCTCCCCGGATGGGGCGTCTGGACCTGGCCCAACCTCGTCACCGCCGTGCGCCTCCTGGGCATCCCGCTGGTCTGCTACCTCCTGCTGGCCACCCAGTACTACTGGCAGGCCGCCATCATCCTCGCCGTCGGCGGCGGCACCGACTGGGTCGACGGGCAGCTCGCCCGCCGCCTCGGCCAGGTCTCCAAACTCGGACGCCTCCTCGACCCGTTCGTCGACCGCCTCTACATCCTCTCCTCGCTGCTCATGCTCACCTTCCTGGGCCTGCTGCCGTGGCTGTTCGCCATCGTCGTCCTCCTGCGCGACGCCCTCATGGTCTCCATGGTCGTCCTCCTGCGCTGGCACGGCTTCGCGCCACCGCAAGTGCACTTCCTCGGCAAATGCGCCACCGCCATGGTCTTCATGTCCTTCCCCGTCCTCGTCGTCGCCGGCCTCGTCGCCGACGCCGACACCTGGGCCGCCCCCGTCGGCTGGGCCCTCGCCTGGTGGGGCCTGGGCCTGTACTGGCTCGCCGCACTCGTCTACCTGCGCCAGGCCGCAGGGCTCCTGCGCGAAGGCCGCCCGCAGCCGAGCGTCGCCGCCTAGTTCCGCGCGCCCATGATCACGAGCCGCGGCCCCGCCGCACAGCGGCAGGCGCCGGGCGATACGGTCATGATCGTCCGACCCGCCGCACGGCGGGGTTTCCAAGAGGGGAGCGCCAGGTGATTCCGGAGCAACTGCGTTACACCGCGGAGCACGAGTGGGTCGAGGAGCGCGACGCGAACATCGTCCGCATCGGCATCACCGAATTCGCGCAGAACGCGCTGGGCGACGTCGTATTCGTCCAGCTCCCGGAGGCCGGCACCGAGGTTCGGGCAGGCGAAGTGGTCGGCGAAGTCGAGTCGACCAAGAGCGTCTCTGACGTGTACGCTCCGTTGACCGGTAAGATTCTCTCGTGCAATGACGAATTGTCGGAATCCCCGGAATTGGTGAACAGCGACCCCTATGCGGCGGGCTGGATGTTCGACATCGAGGTCGAGGATGCCGGCTCGCTCACTGCTTTGCTCGACGCCGGTGCGTATGCGAAGCTTACTGAGTGACCAGAGGGTCCAGACTTGTAGAAGGTGGCAATCCATGACGCGTTCGAATGACGAGTTCCCTCCGCCGGATGTTACGGCCACGATGAACCTGTCCGCGCTCCAGGAGAGCGGCGAGGTCGACGCGGAGACGAACGCCGCGAACCTGGCGAGCTCGCTTCCCGCGGGGACCGCTTTGCTGCTCGTCCGCCGCGGACCGAACGCGGGCGCTCGTTTCTTGCTCAACCAGGAGGTGACCACCTCCGGGCGGCACCCCGACTCCGACATCTTCCTCGACGACGTGACCGTCTCCCGGCGCCACGCCGAATTCCACCGCGACGCCGCCGGTTTCACCGTCCGCGACGTCGGCAGCCTCAACGGCACCTATGTGAACCGCGAACGCGTGGAGACCGCAGGCCTGGGCAACGGCGACGAAGTCCAGATCGGCAAGTTCCGCCTCGTGTTCGTCAGCGGCCCCAAACTGACCGCGGCCTGACCCGGCCCGCGCCCGCAGGCGCCGACCGCGAGTAGGCTGACAGTTGCAAGGACCCGCCCCGGGGGCCAACTCCGGTGCGGGTCCGAATCTTTCAGGAACACGGCACCTCTTGGAGGCGAACCGGTGCGGATGATGACCGTCGTCGGGGTCCGCGTGGAACTCCCGAGCAACCAGCCGGTAGTCCTGCTCAAGGAAGCCGAGGGCCACCGGTACCTGCCGATCTGGATCGGCACCGTCGAGGCCGCCGCGATCGCCTACCAGCAGCAGGACGTGCAGCTCTCCCGCCCGCTCACCCACGACCTCATGCGCGACGTCCTCGACGCCCTCGACGTCACCCTCACCGCCGTCGAGATCACCGAACTGCGCGACACCGTCTACTTCGCCGAGCTCGTCCTGGACGGGCGCACCCGCGTCTCCTCCCGATCCTCCGACGCCATCGCGCTCGCACTGCGCGCCGAAGCCCCGATCTGGTGCGCCGACGCCGTCCTCGACGAAGCCGGCGTCGTCCTGCCCGACACGCAGGAAGACGAAGTGGAGAAGTTCCGGGAGTTCCTCGAAGAGGTCACCCCCGAGGACTTCGGCGAGAGCCAGTAACCACCGGCCCACCTGTTCGAGGTTTTCTCTCGTTCAGCCCATGGTGGAGGGTCCGGAAGCTACGCTCACCTCGATGAACTCATCCAGGGGAGGAAGCCATGGACGCCCACAGTGAACCCGCAGGCCGCCCGGCGGTCCCCCCCAGCCAGATCCGCGGCTGGCGCGGCACCGCCGCATGCCGGGTCGTCGGCATCTCCTACCGCCAACTCGACTACTGGGCCCGCACCGGCCTGGTCGAACCCTCCATCCGCCGCGCCTCCGGGTCCGGCTCCAACCGGCTCTACTCCTTCCGCGACATCATCGTCCTCAAAGTCATCAAACGGCTCCTGGACGCCGGCGTCTCCCTCCAGAACATCCGCAAAGCCGTCGAAGCCCTCCGCTCCCGCGGCGTCAAAGACCTCGCCGAGATCACCCTCATGTCCGACGGCTCCACCGTCTACGAATGCCGCTCCGCCGGCGAAGTCATCGACCTCCTCCGCGGCGGCCAAGGCGTCTTCGGCATCGCCGTGCGCACCACCGTCACCGAAGTCATGGGCCGCCTCGCGACCCTCCCCGGGGAGGCCCCCGTGAAGACCCCGACCCGCCTCCACCCGCCCGAGCAGACACAGGGACACCACACCGGGACCGTGCCCGGTCGCCGACGCACCGCATCCTGACCTACCATGGCCGCAGAGCCGCAAAACCGGGCGGGAGAGACCGTGGGCCACACCAGCTACACGGCACCGAAGGGGCAAGTCCCTCGCTTCAAACTCTCAGGTACCAGGACCGCCCAGGTCAGGCCGCTCTGGAGCTGACGCACGCCGGTCGGTGACAGACGAGGGGATGCCAGTGTCGTCCCATGTCACCGGAGGTACCGTGACCGACCGTTCATTCGCCGCCCGCCACATCGGCACCAGCCCCGCCGACCAGGACGCCATGCTCAAGGCCGTCGGCCAGCCCAGCCTCGACGCCCTCATGGACGCGTGCATGCCCGCGCTCATCCGCTCCCGCGACGGCCTCAACCTGCCCGCCGCCGTCAGCGAGACCCAGGCCCAAGCCGAACTCGCCGACCTCGCCGCCCGCAACCGGCCCGCCCGCTCCATGATCGGCCTCGGCTACTACGGCACCCACACCCCCGCCGTCATCCGCCGCAACGTCCTTGAGAACCCCTCCTGGTACACCGCGTACACGCCCTACCAGGCCGAGATCTCCCAAGGCCGCCTCGAAGCGCTCCTGAACTTCCAGACCATGTGCGCCGACCTCACCGGCCTCGACGTCGCCGGAGCGAGCCTCCTCGACGAGGCCACCGCCGCCGCCGAAGCGATGCTCCTGTCCCGCCGCGCCGCCAAACGCGGCACCGGCGACGTGTTCGCCGTCGACGCCCGCGTCCTCCCGCAGACCCTCGCCGTCCTGCGCACCCGCGCCGAACCGGTCGGCATCACCCTCGCCGTCGCCGACCTCCACGACGCGGCCGCGATCCCCGACGACGCATTCGGCGTCCTCCTCCAATACCCCGGCGCCGACGGCTCCGTCCACGACTGGACCGACGTCATCGACACCGCCCACGCCAAGGGCGCGCTCGTCACCACTGCCGCCGACCTCCTCGCCCTCACCCTCCTCAAAGCCCCCGGCGAACTCGGCGCCGACATCGCCGTCGGCTCCACCCAGCGCCTGGGCATGCCCATGGGCTTCGGCGGCCCCCACGCCGGATACATGGCCGTGAGCGACAAACTCCAGCGCCAGCTGCCCGGCCGCCTCGTCGGCGTCTCCCGCGACTCGGCCGACGCCCCCGCGCTGCGCCTCGCCCTCCAAGCCCGCGAACAGCACATCCGCCGAGAGAAGGCCACCAGCAACATCTGCACCGCCCAGGTCCTCCCCGCCGTCATCGCCGCGTCCTACGCCGTCTGGCACGGCCCCGAAGGCCTCAAAGCGATCGCCGGGCACGCCGCCCGCGCCGCCGGACGCCTCGCCGCCGCGCTCGACGCCGCCGGGATCGACCGCACCGGCGCGTTCTTCGACACCGTCACCGCCGCGGTGCCCGGCCGCGCCGACGCCGTCGTCGCCGCCGCTGCCGCGAACGGCGTCGACCTCCACCGCGCCGACGCCGACCACGTCACCGTCGCCTGCGACGAGACCACCACCGAGACCGACCTGCGCACCGTCTGCGACGCCTTCGGCGCCGCACTCCCGGACACCGCCGTGGAAGGCGTCCCCGCCGCACTCGTCCGCGAATCGGCCTACCTCACCCACCCGGTGTTCACCGCCCACCACTCCGAGACCGCCATGATGCGCTACCTCAAACGCCTGGCGGACAAGGACTACGGGCTCGACCGCGGCATGATCCCGCTCGGGTCGTGCACGATGAAGCTCAACGCCGCCGCCGAGATGGAGCCGATCACCTGGCCCGAGTTCGCCGACGTCCACCCCCTCGCCCCCGCCGACCGCACCAGCGGCTGGCGGACCCTCATCGCACAGCTCGAGACCTGGCTCGCCGACGTCTGCGGCTACGCCGCCGTCTCCGTCCAACCCAACGCCGGATCCCAAGGCGAACTCGCCGGACTCCTCGCCATCCGCGCCTGGCAGCACGACCGCGGCGAGACCGGACGCGACCTGTGCCTCATCCCCGCCAGCGCGCACGGCACGAACGCCGCGTCGGCGGTGCTGGCAGGGATGCGCGTGGTCGTCGTCGCGTGCGACGAGGCCGGGAACGTGGACCTGGCGGACCTGGACGCGAAGATCAGTGCGCACGCGGACCGGCTCGCGGCGCTGATGGTCACCTACCCGTCGACGCACGGGGTGTACGAGGAGTCGATCGTCGAGGTGTGCGCGAAGGTGCACGACGCGGGCGGCCAGGTGTACGTGGACGGGGCGAACCTGAACGCGCTGCTGGGGTGGGCGAAGCCGGGCCGGTTCGGGGCGGACGTGTCGCATCTGAACCTGCACAAGACGTTCTGCATTCCGCACGGCGGCGGCGGTCCGGGTGTGGGTCCGGTGGCGGTGGCGGAGCACCTGGTGCCGTTCCTGCCGTCGGATCCGATGGCGGCGGCGGGGCCGGTTGGTCCGGTGTCGCAGGCGCGGTGGGGCTCGGCGGGGATCCTGCAGATTCCGTGGATGTACCTGCGGATGATGGGGCCCGACGGGGTCACGGCGGCGACGGCCGCGGCGGTGCTGGCGGCGAACTATGTGGCGGCGCGGCTGCGGGAGCACTTCCCGGTGCTGTACGCGGGGCAGCACGGGCTGGTGGCGCACGAGTGCATCCTCGACCTCCGCGAGTTGACGAAGGCGTCGGGGGTGACGGTGGAGGACGTGGCGAAGCGGTTGATCGACTACGGGTTCCATGCGCCGACGATGTCGTTCCCGGTGGCCGGGACGCTCATGGTCGAGCCGACGGAGTCGGAGGACCTGGCGGAGCTGGACCGCTTCATCGAGGCGATGATCGCGATCCGCGCCGAGATCGACGCGGTCGCGTCGGGCCAGGTGGCGGTGGAGGCGTCGGCGCTGCGTGCGGCGCCGCATACGGCTGCCGTGGTCACCGGTGACGAGTGGGGCCGGGCGTATTCGCGGGCGGAGGCGGCGTGGCCGGCGGGTGTCGGTGCGGGGAAGTACTGGCCGCCGGTCGGGCGTATCGACAATGCGTGGGGGGATCGCAACCTGGCGTGCACGTGCCCGCCGATCGAGGCGTTCGGGGAGTAGTCGAACGCGGGCCCCGCTCACCACAGTGGGCGGGGCCTGAGGCAGGGGCTTTACACTGGGCGCCGACGATTCCCCCAGGAGTGACGCAGATGGTTTTCGGTTCCACGCACAAGGTGAAGTCGCACCGGCTCGGGCGGCGGCGGAAAAAGGGCGGCAACCGCATGGTGGTGGCGCCCTGGATCGTGATCACTCTGGTGTCGGTGCTGGTCGCTTCGGGGTTGACGTGGGGGTTCGTGGCGCTCATGCGGTCGGGTTGCGACGGGCCGATGTACCGGGTCACGATCGCGGCCGCGCCGAGCCTGACGGGGACGCTGCAGGACGCGGCGCAGGCGTGGGAGGCGACGCAGCCGGAGGCGTCGACGGGGCAGTGCATCGGCGCCGAGATCCGGGAGGTGTCGGCGGCGAGCGCGTCGCGGGGGATCAGCGGCGAGTGGGACACGAAGACGCTGGGGCCGCGGCCGATCGCGTGGGTGCCCGATTCGCAGGCGTGGGTGTCGTGGCTGGCGTCGAACGAGACGACGGCGGAGTTCGTCGAGGCCGAGCCGCTGGTGCTGGGTGAGGCGTCGTCGGTGCTGGCGGTCGCGAACTCGAAGGCGACGGAGCTGGGCTGGGTCGGCGGTGAGCCGCCGTCGTGGGCCGATGTGCTGGCGGCGGTCGAGGCCGGGGACGTGACGTTGGGGGCGGCGAATCCGCGGACGTCGACCGAGGGCCTGGTGGCGATGCTGAACGCGGCCGGTGACGGTTCGGGCGGGTTCTCCGAGGAGGCCATGGCGGCGTGGAAGGCCGCGACGGGCGGCGGTGCGCTGACCGATTCGGCGGGCGAGCAGTTGAGCGCTCTGGCGGAGGCGCCCGACCCGGCGCGTGTGGTCACCGCGTTGGGTTACCAGGTCGAGGACTTCAACGGGATGAACGCCCCGGCGGATCCGCTGGTGCCGGTGGAGGTGGCCGGTTCGGGTGTGAGCGCGGTGGCGACGTACCAGGTGCTGGGCGGGGGCTGGGTCTCGGATTCGGATGCGGCGATCGCCGAGCGGTTCGGCGTCTACCTGTCGGGCATGGTCGATTCGGGGGAGTTCTCGGACGCGGAGGTCGCGGCTGTCGATGATCCTGCGGCGGCGCTGGCGCAGACGAGCCCGGAAGTGGTGGGGGAGGCGGTCCGGACCTGGCAGGTGGGCCGGGAGGACCTGCACGTGCTGTTCCTGGTGGACCGGTCGGCGTCGACCGACCAGGAGAGCGTCGCGTACGGCGGTGAGGACCTGACGGCCGGGGACGCGGCGGTGCGCGCGGCGGTGGCGACCGTGCAGGCGATGGAGTCGACGTACCGGGTCGGGGTGTGGGAGTACGGGGTCGGCGCGGGCGACGAGGGCCCGTACCGGGAGGTCGCGGGGTTGACGGAGCTGTCGGCCGAGGGCCGCGAGAGCGTCGAGACCGACCTGTACGACGTGTCGGACGACCACTTCGAGGGCGGGTCGCCGCTGTACGACACGCTGGTGGCGGCGAGCGCGTACATGAACGGCGAGGCGGCCGACGGGTCGCTGAGCGTGATCGTGGTGCTCACCAACAGCGCGCAGGACGAGGTGAGCGACGGGACCGCCGAGGAGACCGCGGCGGCGCTGGAGGGTCCGACGGTGGTGTACACGGTCGGGTTCGGTGAGACCGACCCGGCGAACCTGACGGTGCTGGCGGAGGCGACCGGGGGCGCGTTCGTCGACGGGCCCGCCGAGGGCGGGCTCTTGGACGCCATCGGCGGCTGAGGCCCGGTGAGGTGAGCCACACGTCTCGGCTGGTGGGGGCCGGTCCCGGCGATACTTGGGGCATGCCGAACTTCCGTGCCGTCCGTCCCGCCCCGCCGGGCGTGCCCGCGGGCTGCCGGTCGCGGCTCGTGGAGGCCGACCGGCTCGAGTGGCGGCTGGGCGACGGCGGCGACCCGGCCGAGCTGGCCGCGGCGTTCCGCGCCCGCCACCTGGACGGGAGCGACCACACCGAGGCCGACGGCGCGGTGTGCGGCGTCGCGGTCCTGATCTCGGCCGCGGCCGGGGCGGTCATGGTCGGCGGCGCGGTCGGTGCGCCCAGCCCGGTGCCGGCGGTGCCGGACCTGGCGATGGTCGCCTACGTCCACGGACCAGCCCGCGAGGCGGACCCGTTCGGGCCGTTCAAGGTCGGCGACTGGGTCCCGTCGTGGTCAAGAGGGGAGCACGCGGCGGCGGTGGTCGCGGTGCAGGACGCGATCGGCCGCGGCGACGTGTACGTCGCCAACGTCGTGGGGCACCGGCGCGCGCGGTGGTCGGGCGATCCGGCCGCGCTCGCCGACGCGGCCTCCACAGTGTCCGGCGCGGTCTGGGGCGGGGTCATGTCCGGCGACGGCTGGCTCATCGCGTCCGGGTCGCCCGAGTGCTTCCTCACCGCCGACCGGGCGACTGTTGCCACGCACCCGATCAAAGGCACCGCACCGGCCACAGAGGACGGACGGGCGGCGCTGCTCGCCTCCGTCAAGGAACGCGCCGAGCACGTCATGATCGTCGACCTCGAACGCAACGACCTCGCCCAGATCGCCGTCCCCGGCACCGTCGCGGTCAAAGACCTGTTCCACATCGGCCGCTGGGCCGACACGTGGCACGCCGAGTCGACCGTCACCGCCGACCTCGACCCCGGCACCGGCTTCGCCGACCTCCTGCGCGCGACCTGCCCGCCCGGGTCGGTCACCGGCACACCGAAACTCGCGATGCTCGACCTCGTCGGGGCCCTGGAGCCGGTCGGCCGCGGCCCCGCCATGGGCGCCTTCGGCTACCTCACCGGGCACGAGACGCGCCTGGGCGTCACCATCCGCACCGTCGCCCTCGACGACGAGCACGTCCACGTCTGGTCCGGCGGCGGCATCACCTGGCGCTCCGAACCCGGAGCCGAAGTGGCCGAAGCCGAAGCGAAGGCCGCCGGCGTCGCCGCGGCGCTGCGCCGCTTAAGCCGCGCGCCGAACGCCAGATCGCGAGCGTCTGCTCCTTCGCCTGCTCCCGCAGCGCATCGGGCCACTCCGCCCGGTACAGGCGCAGCCGCGGCGTCGAGGAGTCGAGCTCGACCACGCAGCCCAGCGCCATCGGCGGATCGGGGTGGACCCGGCGCAGCCACACGGTCCCGGCATTGCCGTCGTCGCCGCTCACTTGGATAGTGCGATGTTCCAATTGGAACTGCCCTAGGATTTTCGGCTCGCTCATGCCCGAGTCCTCACCGTTTGTGTCCCACCGTTAGAAGGAACCGCGTCGGACTCGTGTCAGCGAGGCGCCCGCGCGGGCCTGACTCAATCTTTCCCACGCCCGCGCAGCCGTGTCAATACCCGACCCGACACCTGCGAGGGTGAACTCCACTGGGAGCGGTCCATTGCGGAGGCCCCGCCCGAACCCGTACGCCACCCGTCCGGGTGTGTCAAGCTGGCGGACATGAGCGACGAGAACGACTTCAACGACATCGCCGAAGCCGCCTTCGACCTGGCCCGCGCCGGAGAGACCGAACGCCTGCTCCGCTTCGTCGAGACCGGCCTCCCCGTCGACCTGGTCAACGGCTCCGGCGACTCACTGCTGATGCTGGCCGCCTACCACGGCCACGCCGACACCGCGACCGCCCTCGTCAAAGCCGGCGCCGACGTCGAGAAGCGCAACGACCGCGACCAGTCCCCGCTCGCCGGAGCGGTCTTCAAGGACTACAAGGACGTCGTCGCCGCCCTCCTCGACGCTGGAGCCGACCCCGACGCTGGGACGCCCTCGGCCCGCCAGATCGCCGCCATGTTCGACCGCGACACCTTCAAGTAGTTCACAGGGCCTGCATGCCCTGCGGCAGACGCCCCCAGGCGTGCAGGTCCGTCAGATGCGCCTCCAGCGACGCCGCGAACGCCCCCGCCGCCTTCGTCAACGGCGCCTCCCGCCGCGCCGCCAGCGCGATCGTCCGGCTCGCCCCCGGCGGCGCGATCGGCGTCGCCCGCAGCCCCGGCCGCCCCGCCGCGATCATCGCCGGCAGCAGCGCGATCCCCAGCCCGGCCTCCACCAGCGACGCCACCGCGTCCGTCGCCCCGCCGTCCACGCCCGTGCGCGGCGTGAACCCCGCCGCCTCGCACGTCGCGATCGTCAGGTCCCGCAGGTCGTAGCCGTGCGCGGGCAGCACGAACGCCTGCTCCCGCAGCTGCGGCAGCCCGATGAACCCCTGCCGCGTCAACGGCGGCAGATGCGCCGCCGACGCCACGACGAGGGCCTCCGACAGCAGCGGCTGGACGCTCAAGCCGGCGTCGTGGGCCATGTCGCCCACCGTGAACGCCAGATCCAGGTCCCCGGCCGTCAAACGGTCGGTCAGCGGCCCGGACCCGTCCTCGGTCAGCGTCACCGTCACCCCCGGATGCGCCTCCAGGTACCGCGTCAGCAGCGGCGCGATGAGCCACGAGCACAGCGACGGCGTCGCCCCCAGCCGCAGGTGCCCGGCCCGCACGGCCAGCACGTCGTCGATGTCCGACCGGGCCGCCGTCACCGCCGCCGTGATGCGCCGCGCGTGCGGCAGGAGCGTCTGCCCCGCGTCCGTCAGCTCGATCCGGCCGCGCGCGCGCGTGAACAGCGGCGCGCCGAGCTCGGATTCGAGCGCCTGGATCTGCTTGCTCAATGACGGTTGTGTCACACCGAGTTCTTCGGCCGCATGAGTGAAATGCCGGGTTTGTGCGACAGCGAGGAAGGCCTGGAGTTGCTGCGGGCGCATCTCCATAACCTAACGGCATGAAAGACCGCCACGCCATGAATTGGACCCGTGACCCGCATCGCGTCTAGCCTCTGGACGTGTCTACGGATCTGCAGAACCGACCCGCCGCGAGGCCGGTCAAACGCACCCGAGCGCCCCAGGCCCCCTGGCGCTCCAACATCGGCCTCAAGATCGCCATGGCCGTCTCCGGCATCCTCCTCGTGCTCTTCCTCGTCGCCCACATGGCCGGGAACCTCCACATCTTCGAAGGCCGCGAGGAGATGAACGAGTACGCCCACGGCCTGCGCACCCTCGGCGAGCCGCTCCTGCCGCACGAGAGCATCCTGTGGGTCCTGCGCATCGGCCTCATCGCCATGGCCGCCGTCCACATCTGGTCGGCCGTCGTCCTCACCCGCCGCGCCCTGGCCGCCCGCCCCGTGCGCTACAAGTCGAAGAAGCCCGCCAAGGGCGAATCGCGCCACGCCGTCGCCACCATGCGCTGGGGCGCCGTCGTCGTCTTCTTCTTCATCATCTGGCACCTGCTGGACCTCACCTTCCGCACCGTGAACCCCGTGAAGGACGTCCCCGACGCCTACGGCGCGGTCGTCGCCACGTTCAGCCCCGAGCGCTGGCCGGTCACCGTGTTTTACCTCCTCGCCCTCTTCGCGCTCTTCTTCCACCTGCGCCACGGCATCTGGTCGGCCGTGCAGACCATCGCGGGCCCGGACTCGAAGTGGCGCAAGCGCACCCAGGCGATCGGCCTCGCCGTCGCCCTCATCATCGTTCTGGGGTTCGCCATCGTGCCCCTGTCGGTCACGTTCGGACTGGTGAAGTGATATGAGCACTGACTTCTACCGCGACGGCGAACCCGTCGCGGACGCCAAGGCCCCCGCCGGGCCCATCAGCGAGCGCTGGGAGAAGCGCCGCTTCTCCGGGCGCCTGGTCAACCCGGCCAACCGCCGCAAGCTCCGCGTCATCGTCGTCGGCACCGGCCTCGCCGGGGCCTCCGCGGCCGCGACCCTCGGCGAGCTCGGCTACCGCGTCGCCAACTACTGCTTCCAGGACTCGTCCCGGCGCGCGCACTCCATCGCCGCGCAGGGCGGCATCAACGCCGCCAAGAACTACCGCAACGACGGCGACAGCGTCCACCGCCTGTTCTACGACACCGTCAAGGGCGGCGACTTCCGCTCCCGCGAGTCCAACGTGCACCGCCTCGCCGAGGTCTCCACCGAGATCATCGACCAGTGCGTCGCCCAGGGCGTCCCGTTCGCCCGCGAGTACGGCGGCCTGCTCGACAACCGCTCCTTCGGCGGCGCGCAGGTCTCGCGCACCTTCTACGCCCGCGGCCAGACCGGCCAGCAGCTGCTGCTGGGCGCCTACCAGGCCCTGCAGCGCCAGGTCGCGGCCGGGACCGTGGACCTGCACACCCGCCACGAGATGCTCGAGCTCGTCATCGTCGACGGCAAGGCCCGCGGCATCGTCGTCCGCGACCTCGTCACCGGCGAGATCGCCACCGAGCTCGCCGACGCCGTCGTCCTCGCCACCGGCGGGTACGGCAACGTCTACTTCCTGTCGACGAACGCCATGGGCTGCAACGTCACCGCCGGATGGCGCGCGCACCGCAAGGGCGCCTACTTCGCCAACCCCTGCTACACGCAGATCCACCCGACCTGCATCCCGCAGTCCGGGGAGCACCAGTCGAAGCTCACGCTCATGTCCGAGAGCCTGCGCAACGACGGCCGCGTCTGGGTGCCCAAGAAGAAGGGCGACGACCGCCACCCCGCCGACATCCCCGAGGACGAGCGCGACTACTACCTGGAGCGCCGCTACCCGGCCTTCGGCAACCTCGTGCCCCGCGACATCGCCTCCCGCGCCGCCAAGGTCGTGTGCGACGAGGGCCACGGGGTCGGCCCCGGGGGCCTGGGCGTCTACCTCGACTTCGCCGCCGCGATCGAACGCCTCGGCCGCAAGGCCGTCGAAGCCAAGTACGGCAACCTGTTCGACATGTACGAGCGCATCACCGGCGAGAACCCGTACGAGCGGCCCATGCGCATCTACCCGGCCGTGCACTACACCATGGGCGGGCTGTGGGTCGACTACGACCTCTCCTCGAACATCCCCGGCCTGTTCGTGACCGGCGAGGCGAACTTCTCCGACCACGGCGCCAACCGCCTGGGCGCCTCGGCGCTCATGCAGGGCCTCTCGGACGGCTACTTCGTCCTGCCCAACACCATCTCCGACTACCTCGCCGACGGCCCCTACGAGAAGGTCGAGGAGACCCACGAGGACGTCGTCGCCGCCCGCAAGGCCGTCGACGACCGCATCGCGTTCTTCCTCAACAACGACGGCGACCGCACCGTCGACTCCTTCCACCGCGAACTCGGCAAGATCATGTGGGAGTACTGCGGCATGGAGCGCACCGACGAGGGCCTGCGCAAGGCCATCGGCCTCATCCGCAGCCTCAAGGACGAGTTCTGGCGCCGCGTCAAGGTCACCGGCAAGAACGAGCAGCTCAACCAGGAGCTCGAGAAGGCCGGCCGCGTCGCCGACTTCCTCGAGCTCGGCGAGCTCATGTGCATCGACGCCCTCCACCGCACCGAGTCCTGCGGCGGGCACTTCCGCGCCGAGTCCCAGACCGAGGACGGCGAGGCCAAGCGCGACGACGACAACTTCTCGTACGTCGCCGCCTGGGAGTTCGGGGAGGACGGGCCCGTCCTCCACAAGGAAGCCCTCGAGTTCGAATACGTCAAGCCCACCCAACGGAGCTACAAGTGAAGCTGTCTCTGCGAATCTGGCGCCAGAGCGACGCCCAAGCCGAGGGCAAGATGGTGTCCTACGAGATCGACGAGGTCTCCGAGGACGCGTCCTTCCTGGAGATGCTCGACGTGCTCAACGAGCGCCTCATCAGCGAGGGCTCGGACCCGGTCGCGTTCGACCACGACTGCCGCGAGGGCATCTGCGGCGCCTGCTCGCTCGTGATCGACGGCCAGCCCCACGGGCCCCAGGCCGCCACCACCACCTGCCAGCTGCACATGCGCAAGTTCAAGGACGGCGACTCGATCGACATCGAGCCCTGGCGGGCCGGGGCGTTCCCGGTCATCAAGGACCTCGTCGTCGACCGAAGCGCTTTCGACCGGATCATCCAGGCCGGCGGGTACATCTCCGCGCCCACCGGGACCGCCCCCGACGCCCACGCCGTCCCGATCCCCAAGCAGGACGCCGACGCCGCCTTCTCCGCCGCCGCGTGCATCGGCTGCGGCGCCTGCGTCGCCGCCTGCCCCAACGGCTCGGGCATGCTCTTCATGGGCGCCAAGGTCACCCACCTGGGCCTCATGCCCCAAGGCCAGCCCGAACGCGCCACGCGCGTCCTCGGCATGGTCGCCGCCCACGACGAGGCCGGCTTCGGCGGGTGCACCAACACCGGCGAATGCGCCGCCGCGTGCCCCAAGGAGATCGGGCTCGACGTCATCGGCAAGCTCAACCGCGACTTCCGCAAGGCCGCCATCCGCGCCGCCTAGCCTGACGCGAGAAGAAGCCCCCCGGCGCGCTGCCGGGGGGCTTCTCGTTTCTCCTGCCCCGCGTGAGCGGGGAGACCCCAGGGGGAAAATACGCCCCACGTGAGTGGGTAATGCCGCCCCATGTAAACAACGACGCGGGCGCGCCTAAGTCGCGGCACGCACGCGTGACCCGCGTCTCTCTTCAGAAACCTTGCGGTTGACGCAGCGTCAGCCAATACCGTCGTAACCGCACCACGAACGAAGGAGCGGCATGGACACTTGGACGACCGCCGAGGTCGCCCGCCTGGCCGGCGTCTCGGCGCGCACCCTGCGCCACTACGACGCCATCGGCCTCCTCGCCCCCGCCGCACACGACAGGGGCGGCCAGCGCCGCTACGGCAGGCCCGAACTGCTGCGCCTGCAGCAGATCCTCCTGCTCAAACGCCTGGGCCTGCGCCTGGACACCGTGGGGGAGATCCTCGCCGGAGGCCTCGAGCCCGCCGAAGCGCTCAAACGCCACGCCGCCGAGATCGACACCGAACGCACCCGCCTCGACCGCCTCGCGGCCACCGTCGCGGCGACCATCCGACAACTCGAAGGAGGCCAGCCCATGGCACCCGAGACCTGGTTCACCGGACTCGACCCCGCCACCGAGACCCAGTACCGTGACGAGGCCCGCCGCCGCTGGGGCCAGGCCGTCGTCGAACGCGCCTGGACGCACCTGCAGGAGCTCAGCCCCGAGGAGCGCCGCGCGATCCCCGAGGCGTTCAACGACATCAACGCCCGCCTCGACGCCCTGCGCGCCGCGGGCGAGAGGGCCGACGGCGACGCGGTCCAGGAGGTCGTCGTCGACCACTACCGGCTCATCGCCCGGCACTGGGGTTCGGAGCCGACCGCCGAGGCCTACAAGGGACTGGGCGCGCTCTACACCGACGATCCCCGGTTCAAGGCCACCTACGACGAGGTCGGCGACGGCTTCGCCGATTTCATGCGCGCCGCCATGGACGCCTACGCCGCCGCGAACCTCTGATGCCGAGTGTCGTAGTGACAAATCGTGCGCTAGAATCATGTGTATGGCTCGGCACAACATCAATATCAACGACCAGGTCTGGCAGATGGCCGCGGAGTCCGGGAATGCCAGCGCCTATATCGAGCAGGCGGTGAAGGCCCGCTACCTCAAGGAACTCCGGGACGCAGGCAACGCCATCGTCGCCGCCATGCCGCAGGCGGAAGTCGATGACTGGACGGCCCTGGGCATGTCCAGCGTCGATGACACCCAGGAAGGCCGGAAGTGAGCCACTCCCCGGGACAGGTCTATCGCTGGTTCGACCGTCCAGCAGGTCTGCTCGTCGTGCTTTCCGCAGAGGACAGCAACCGCGACATCGGTCGAGTGACAGTCTGTCCGTACAATCTGACAGACGCCGTCGGGAATCTGCCCCACGCCGCGAAACTGCACAGTCTGCTGCCGTCACCCGGCTACATCGCATGGACGCTTCACTTCACCTTGATCGCCGGTCTGCTGACCGAGCATGTGGGCGAAGTCGAGACCGCGCCGCTGTTCGCCGCACGCTTCGCGATCGAGGGCCACTTCGGCTTCTAGACCGCACGAGCCGGGGCGGCCCCGATCGGGCCGCCCCGGCTTCTTCGTGCCGCTAGGCTGGGCCGCATGCGCGCACCTGGAATCCTCTACCGCTGGTATGCGAAGCGCTTGCGGCGCAAGCTCGACGGCGACCGCCTGCCGCGGCACGTGGCCGTGGCGATGGACGGGAACCGGCGCTGGGCCCGGCAGCAGGGCTTCGCCGATCCCGGTGTGGGCCACCGGTACGGGGCCGAGCACCTCGAGGACCTCCTCGACTGGTGTGCCGCGATCGGCATCGGGCACGTGACCGTGTACGTCGCCTCCAACGACAACCTGGTCAAACGCGACGGCGGCGAGATCGCGCACCTGATGGCGATGATCGAGTCGATCTGCGTCGAGCGCCTGGTGCGCCCGGGGAGCCGGTGGCGGCTGCACCTCGCCGGGCGCCTGGACCACCTGCCGGACTCGACCGCGCACGCGCTCAAGGCCGCCGTCGAGGCCACGGCCGACCGCGACGGCGGGCACTTGACGGTGGCGATCGGCTACGACGGCCAGGACGAGATCGTCGACGCCGTCCGGTCGCTGTTGGAGTCCGAAGCGTCCCAGGGCACCACGATCGGCGAGCTCGCCGCCCGGCTGACCGCCGCCGACATCGGCGCCCACCGGTACACGCCGGACCTGCCCGAGGCGGACCTCATCATCCGCACCAGCGGCGAGAAGCGCCTGTCGAGTTTCCTGCTGTGGCAGTCGGCGGGCGCGGAGCTGTACTTCTGCGACGTGTACTGGCCGGGCTTCCGGCAGGTCGACTTCCTCCGGGCCCTGCGGGACTACGCGAAGCGCCGCGCCGCCTAGGCGGTCCAGGGCGGCGTGATCCGCTGGTCCTCCTTGCCGGGCATGTAGGCCTGCTGGCCCGCGGGGCCGATGACGAGGGCGGTGAAACCGTCCGGCCCCGCGGTGAACTGGCGGGCGGCGTCGGCGGGGACGACGAGGGTGTCGCCCGCGGCGAGCTCTGCCGAGTCGCCCTCCACTGTGGCGGTGACGGTGCCGGTGAGGACGGTCCAGACCTGCTCGGCGTCGATGTGGTGGACCGGTCCGGGCGCTTCGGCGACGGCCTCGACCTTCCAGACCGGGGCGGCCGCGCCGCCGAGGCCGGGGGAGGCGAGGGTGGTCATGACCCCGGCGGGGGTCTCGGAACGGCGGGATTCGGTGCTGCGGACGATACGCAAGAGGAGTCTCCTAAGATGGACAACATGGTTACCCATATAGTAAACCTGGTTGTCGATCATGGGTGAGGCGACCCCCGGGTACGAACTCCCGCTGCAGCTCTTCGCCGCGTTCCGGGCCGTCATCGACGCCGCCCACGCCGACCTCGCCGCCGCCGGACACCCCGACGTGAAACCCATGCACGGCTTCGTGTTCCAGGCCATCGGCACCCGCGGCACCACCGCCGTCGAACTCGGCGCGCGCCTGGGCGTCAGCAAACAGGCCGCCGGGAAGACCATCGCGGGCCTGGAGCAGCAGGGCTACGTCGAACGCGCGACCGACCCCGACGATGCCCGCCGCAAGACCGTGCGCCTCACCGCACGAGGCCTCGACATGCTCGACGTCTCCGCCCGCAGCTTCGACGCGATCCAGGCCCGCTGGGCCGACGCCATCGGCCCCGAACGCCTCGCCGCCCTCCAAGCCGACCTGCGCGCCCTCGCCCCCGGCGAACTGTTCCGCCTCGACGTCCCCGGCTGGTTCGGCCCCGACCGGTAACACGACCGCGGCCCCGCCCAGCCACACCCCGCCCGGCCGCGGCTCGGCCCCGATCAGCGCCGGACGCCCCAGCGACCCGCCCATCGCGACCGCGACCGGCGCACCCAGGTGCGCGGCCAGGCACGCGACCGAGTTCGCGTTCGCCACGTCCTCGTCCACACCGATCGACGGCGCGAACATCCGCGCCGCGAACCGGCCCCCGTCAGACGCGAACACGAAGCAGCCCAAGAACCCCGCCGCATCGCACGCCTCCCGCAGCCGCCCGAAACCCGGCGACACCGCCGCCAGCGCCGCCGCGTCACCGACCCGCACGAGCAGCCGCTCCCGGCCGCCCGGACTCGCCACCCGGACCGCCGCGCCCGCACCGAGCGCCGCCACGACCGGACCGGTCTCTTGCGGCAGCGGCTCGCGCAGCGCCACCGGCCCGGCGTCGAACCCCGCCGTGACACCGCCGCGGTGCATTGCGACCTCGCCGTCGAAGACCCGGCCGCCAGCGGCGAGCCGGTACGCTCCCTCGCCGGTCCGCCCGGCCGCCCACGCCAGCGCCGCGATCGTGCCGTGCCCGCACGCGGGCAGTTCCCCAGCGGCCGTGAAGAACCGCAGCCCGAGCACCCCGGGCGCCGCGTCGACGAACACGGCGTGCGACGCGCCCAGCCGCCCGGGCAGGGCCCGGCGCTCGGCCTCGGTGAACGGCCCGTCAGCGAGCACCGCCGTGGGGCTCCCGCCCGCGCCGTCGCGCGTACAGGCGAGCACGATGTCGGCGTGCGGCATCATCGGGCGCATGGCTCGAGTTTGGCCGAGGTGGGCACGGCGCGGCCTGCCCGCAGTTGGAAACGGCGCAGGCCAGGGCGGCCCCGGGCGCGTCGCTGTCGGCAGCGGTCGGGGCGGGCGGCCCGCACCGCGGACCCCGGCGCAGCCGACCGGCCGTGCACCCGTCCACTAGCGGCGAGGCCGAGATCCGGGACCGACCGCTGCCGACGAACGCGTCTTGGTCGCAACCGGACGGCCCGGCCGGTCAACGGCTCGGCCCGGCACCGTGTGCGGCGATGAAACGGTTGGCCGCCATGACCAGCGGCTCGTGGTCGGCCGCGGCGTGGCGGGTGCGGAGCCGGTCGCACAGCTCGGCGAGCGCGGTCGCGAGGTCGCCCATGATCGGGCCCTGCTTCCCGGTCGCCGTGAGCGCCATGAGCATCGCCAGCCACGCCGGGCCGTGGTCGCGGAAGTTCAGGTGCAGGTTCCGCTCGCCCAACCGGTCCGCCGCGGTGAGCAGGTAGTGGACCTCGGTCGCGATGCGCCACGCCAGGTTCGGGTGCGTCGCGGAGAGCACGTCCACGGCCGGCTCGGCGGTGTGGAGCGCGACCGCGGCCAGCCCGGGATCGCAGCGGGCGCTGATCGTCGCCGGGGCGTCGTGCCCGGCCGGGTCGGGGCACAGCCGCTCGATCAGCCGCGCGTCGAAGAACGCGCCCATGCGCATCGCCGTCTCAAGCGCCGCCCGGAACGTCAACGGGATCGGCGCGGCGGGCGGCCGGACGCCAGGGAAGTGCCGCTCAAGCAGATCCGCCGCGCCCTTGGCGTGCGAGGTCCGCCCCGCCGCGGCGTGGAGCGCGGCCGCCAGCCGGAGGCTGTCGCGCAGGAGCCCGGCCGTGCCGTCGAGGCCGACGCCGTCCGCGCCGAACCCGCCAGGGTCGGCCTGCCGCGCGGCGATGAGCATCCGCGCCGCCTGGTCGGCCGCGCCGACCGCCAGGTCCGGGTCCGCCGCCCGGGCGAACACCCGCGCGGCCCGTGCGATCGCATCGGCGAGGATCGTGAACCCCGGACTGCCCGGATCGGACGGGTCCACGTCGTCCAGCAGCCCCAGTGCCGCATCGGCCTCCGTCGCCGCGGTCATGAGCCGCCCGGCCCCGACCGCCGCCTCGGCCAGGTCCAGACGCGCGGCCGCCCGCTCCACCGGGCCCGCGTCGAGCCCGGCCGTGATCGCCACCCGCTCGCGCTGCGCCGCATACGCTTCGGCGACCTCGCCGACCGCCGCGTGCGACGCCGCCAGGTCCGCTAGGAGCTCGGCGAAGTCGCTGCGCGTGCTCCGGTCCTCCGGATGCACCGCCAGGCAGCCGCGGAACTCGCCCTCGGCGTGCGCGTAGACGGCAAGGGCGCCTTGATGGTTGCCCGCAGCGGCCAGTTTCACCGCATCGCGGTGCGTCCGCCGGGCGTGGCGCCGGTTGGGCATACGGACTCCTCAACGCAGAGGCGATCCGCGCGCCGCCGGGACGGACGGCGCGTCGGCTTCGGGCCCTTCATCGTAGACGCACCCGCACAGTGCGAGGATCCGCCGATCAGCCGATGACGACCTGCTCGGGCCCCGGGTGCCCCAGGAACCGGTCGTGCGAGATCTCCCACCCGTACGCGCCGGCATCCGCGAACACCAGCCGGTCCCCGACACCGATCGACGACACGCCCTGGCCGCCGTTGAGCACATCCCTGGGCGTGCACAGCTCACCGCACACCCGCACCTCCACATCGGACCACACCTCGCCCGTGCGCGGCCCCGGCACCACCCGGAACGGATGCGAGTACCCCCACGCCGCAGGCAGCCGGAAATGATGCGTCCCGCCCCGCACCACCGCGAACGCCTGCCCCCGCACCCGCTTCAGGTCCACCACCTCCGCCACGTACCAGCCGGACGCCGCCGCGACGAACCGCCCCGGCTCGAACACCAGCTCAGCGTCACCGGTGTCGAGCCCCCGCAGCCCCTCCGCGAGCGCGCCCACGTCGATCCGCGCCCCGCGCGGATCCGCACCCAGACCCCCGCCCACGTTCACGTACCGCAGCGCGAAACGCCCCCGCGACGCCTCGCGCGACCACGCCACCGCGTCCCGCACATGATGCGCGTACGCCTCGGCCTCAAGGCAGTTCGACACCGCGTGCAGATGGAACCCGACCACGTCCAGACCCAACCCGACCGCCCGGTCCAGCGCCGCGCCGACCTCCGACTCGTCGATCCCGAACGGCGTCGCCACCCCCGTCATCTGATGCGTCCCCGGCAGCGCCCGGCCCCGGTTGACCCGCAACGCCACCGGACCCTGGAAACCGGCCGCGGCCAGCCCGTCCAACTCGCGGACGCTCTCGGCGTGCATCCACAGCGGCACCGCGCACGCCGCCGCGGCCGCCAGATCCGCCGGCGTCTTCGCCGGACCCGAGAACGCCAGCCGCCGCGCCCCCGCCGCGGCCGCCGCCGCCAGCTCGCCCCCCGAAGCGCACTCGACGCCGTCCGCCGCACGCGCCGCCGCCTCCAGGACGGCCGGGTTCGCGCACGCCTTCATCGCGTACAGCACCGTGTGCCCCAACGCCTCCCGCAGCACCTCCAGCGACGCCCGCACCCCGGCCGGGTCGTAGATCCACGCGCTGGCGGGCGTCGCGAGCGCCCGCACGTGCCGGTCCAGGGCCGGGTGCCCGTGCACCCGGGCCATCGGGTTGTCCACCGGGGTCTCGACCTCCTCGCCGGGATGCAGCCGCATGGTCAGCAGCGCCTTCGTGGGCTGCCGGGCCGCGAGGTACGCGTCCCGCTCGGCCCGCGACAGCCGCCCGCCGAGCTCGTCGCCGAGGTCGGCCCAGAACGCGGCCCCGTCCAGGCCCAGGTCCCTTTCGAGGGCCGCGACGAGCGCCGCGAAATGGTTCTGGAACAGCGTGTACGCCACCTTCGCGCGCACCTGGTCCATGCTCGCGGCGTTCACCGGGCTGCCTTGCGGCAGTTCGAGGTCCCACGGCAGCGTCGGCAGGTGGATGCGGGCGCCGCCGAGGTCGCGCGAGACCGGGACGACCGGTTCGGGCCCGCGCATCCCGACGAGGCTGTTCTGCAGGTGCGCCTCCAGGCCGATCCCGGCCTCCGCCTTCTGGAGCACCGGATGCGCGAACAGCCGCGCGTAGTCGCGGATCCACGCGTCCGGGTCGCCCGACCAGCGCGCGTACTCGGCCGCGAGGCTCAACCCGGTCACCGGGGAGGTCGCCGCCAGTGCCGTGGCGGGGACGTACACGAGCCCCTCCGGCCCCGACGGGAGCGGGGAGCGGGCGAGCGCGGTCAGCTCCCGCGAGCCGGGCAGCCACGCCCCCGCGACGTCGGCGATGATCCGGTGCCGGCGTTCGGATCCGCTGTCGCCGACGCGGTCGATGAAACCGAGCAGCCCCGACAGGCGCGGGCCCAGCAGCGCGGTCGCGGGGGAGATGTCGCGGCGCGTGGAGGTGATGTGGATGCCCAGCGCGAGCTTGAGGAACCCGGGCGCGTCGTGCCCGGCGAGGGTGCGGATCGCGGCGGTCGGCCACGCCGGGACGGCCGCGTCCACGACGCGCAGCCGTCCGGAAGCGAACAGGTCCCGGTAGCCGGGCAGGACCCGGTGCTCCAGCTGCCACGGGTGCACCGGGACGACCGGGTCGGGCAGGTCCATGCCGCGCAGCATCGGATGGTCCCGGAAGTCCCCGCCGGAGCGCTCCAGGACCCCGGCGCGGTCGGCGACGAGCCGGATCCGGACCGGCCGGGACGCTTCGAGGTCGTACCGTTCACGGTCGGCGCGGTCCCAGCCGAGCCGGGTGCGCGCGAGCGGATGCAGCTGGTGCCCTTCGGTAGCGAGCGTCTCCAGCAGCCTGGCCGTGGTGTGCGTGTCGCGCCCGCACGAGGCGACGAGCTCGGCGAGGGTCCCGGCTCCGGCCCGCTCGGCGAGCGCCGCGAGGTGCCGGTTGCGCCGTCCGGCCCGCTCCCGCGCGTGTGCGAGCCCCTCGTGCGCCGAATACAGTTCGGCGGCCAGGTGCTCGGGCACGGCCCCGCCGAGGACCGCTTCGAGGACCTTCACCGGGTCCTCGTCGGGCCCGTCGACCTCGAGCTGGTTGAACGCCTGCTCCCGCGCTCCTTCGGGGACCGGACGGTCGCGGTATCCGTTCAGGTTCTCCCGCCACGCGGCGGCCTTGATCTGCGAGGCGAGGTTCACGCCGCCGCCAAAGGGTTCTCGACGCGCACCCAGATGTCATCGGTCGGCCTGTCGGCCAGGCGCATCGCCGTGGTCGCCTTGACCGGCCACGGGTCCCGCAGCACGGCCCGCTCGATCCACGGGTCCAGACCGAGCCCGCGCACCGCGTCGGCCACGACCGCCCACCACTGCCCCGGGTCGGTGTCCGACCACGCGGCGAGCACGTCCACGATCGCGGTCAGGGTGGTCGGGAACAGCGCGGCGAGCAGCTTCACCAGGCGTGCTTCGGGATCGGCCTCGGGCAGGTCACCGACCACCTCCGGCCAGTCCGCGGCCGGGACCCGGATCCCGCCGAAGTCCCGGTACACCAGGCCCGTCGGCAGGTCCCCGGTGAACGACGCGAGCGTGTTCTGCCCGTGCGCCTCCAACGCCACGCCCGTGGCGGCGAAGAGCCGCAGCGGCGCGACCGCGACCGCGCAGAACGCCGCCCACCACGCCTCGGGGTCGTTCCCGGTGAACGCCACCGCGACCGGCCGCCCGTCCGAGGGGCACGTCTCGGCCAGCGCCGCGAGCGGGACCGCGCGCGGGTGCCCGACGCGGTGCGGCGCGCGCCGGATCACCGCCGCCAGATGCGGCAGCGGCGCCCCGTCCGGGCCGCGGGCGATCGCCGCCCGCTCGCCCAGCAGCGTGATCCCGCAGGCCGCAGCCGGTTCGCCCAGCCGCTGCGCCACGATCGCGCCGTTGCGGACGGCCGCCTCCGACACGTGCCGGACCGCCGACGTCAACTGCAGGTCCACCGCGGTCTTGATGTGGAAGTCGCCGGTCGAGACCGTGCGCAGGCTCATCAGCGGCGCCGCGTCCGGGAACACCCGTGTCGGCGGCGGCGAGCCCAGTCCGTGCCGCGCGGCCTGCCACGGGTGCACCGGCAGCTCCTCGGAGCGTCCGCAGACGCTGAGCCACACCGGCGGCTCGTCGAGCCCCGCGATCCGGTACAGGCCCAGGTCGAACCGGGCCGCGTGCTCGGGCGCGTACGCCCGGATCTCGTCGTCGGTGAGCTCGCCTCTGGAGCGCGCGAGGGGATGCGTCGGGTGCCCCAGCAGCACCGCCTGCTCGAACCACACGCTCGGGTCGGCGTGGAACGCGCTGGCGGCCGCCCACAGGTCGGTGGGGTGGGGCCGGGCCGCTGCGAGCGCGAGCGCGGTTCCCCGTACGGCGGCGGCGATCTCGGCGGTGAAGCGGTCCTTGTGGACTGAGCCTGCCGCGAGCGAGGCGGCCAGTTCGACCGCGCTCGAGCCTTCGGGTCGGCCGGGCAGCGGTTCGCGGGCGGCGGCCGCCCGCAGCCGTTCGGCGACGACGGCGTCGGCGCGCCGGGCCAGGGCCGGTGTGCCGACGGCAGGCGCATCATGGGGTCCTGCGGTGTCGGCCTCGCTGGCGCGGTCGGTGGGTTTCACAGCCTGCACTGTACTGGCGCGGGCCGCCGCTGTGGAGGGTGCGATTGCTCACGGAGCGTGCGGTTACGCTGCGGCGGAAGGGGTCTCAGGTGCGCACGGCGGGGGTGCGGTCCCCGGTGCGCTGTGGCGGGACGGCGGCCAGGCGCATCCGCAGGGCCTGGAGCACCGGCAGGTCGTAGACCATGCCGCCCGCGGCGAGCCAGAGGCCGATGTCGTTCGCGGCCTGTGTGACGGCGACGTCGTGGACGGCGGCGGTCTCGCCGGCGCGGGCGGTCTCGGGCAGGGTCGGCCACAGGACCCAGCCTTGGACGTTCGCGTCGGGCAGGGCCGCGTCGAGGGCCTTGACCGCTTCGGGGAGGTTCACCGAGTCCACGTCGGCGCTGTCGCGGCCCACGGGCGCGCACAGCAGCGCGATGCGGTCGCCGCAGACGATCGCGTGCGGCACGCGGGTCTCCATGTCGACCGGCAGGGCCACGAACAGGCGCGCCGCGGGGAGGTTGGTGAGGACCTCCCGCAGGAGCTTGCCGGTGGACCGGTCGGCTTTGGGGCGGGTGCCGACGGGCCCGAACGCGTTGAACTGGCGCAGGGCCCCGCCGACGGAGCGGCGCAGCGCGAGCGTGTACCGCAGGCGTTTGACGGTCCAGGCGAGCCCGGCGCCGGTGAGGACGTACAGGCCCAGGGCCCAGCCCCACGGCGTGGAGAGCCCGGCGAGCCAGATGACGGCGGCGGCGAACCCGAACGCGATGACCAGCCGCCCGGTGGGCGGGTTCGGTGCGGTGTCGGGGCGGCGGCGCAGGGCCCGGCTGGTCTGGACGAGCACGATGATCGCGATCGCGATGGTGACGGGGATGGCCAGGGCGAGGAACAGCCAGCCGTCGGCGGCGAAGGCCTGCCCGAGGTAGCCCAGGCCGCAGAAGACCCAGACGGCGGCGACGGCGGCGCTGTATCCGGCGGCGGCCCATGTGGAGGGCCGGTGCACGGGCCTGGTGAGGCGCAGCCTGGCGTGCCAGGGGACGGCGACGAGGGCGCCTTCGGCGGGGAAGCCGGCCGCGGCCGGTTGCGGTGCGGGCGAGACGTTCCAGCCGCGGACTTTGCGGTGGGCGGGTCTGGCGGCGGCCTTGCCGTAGCGGCGGGCGGCGCGGCGGCCGAAGCGCAGCAGGTCGTACTCGCGGCGCAGCCCTGGGTGGGAGAGGGTCTCCCAGGCGCCTTGGACGAGGTGGAACTCGTCCTCGTCGCCGCCGCGGTCGGGGTGGGTCTCGCGCAGCCTGCGGCGGTAGGCCGCTTGGATGTCGGCTTTGGGCGCCTGCGGGCTCACCCCGAGGACGCGGTAGTGGTCTGGTTCGTTCACCACGCGGCTCCCGGTCGGTCGTGCGGGGACGGGCCGGTGCCCGTGAGGGGGGTCGGGCGTCGGTCTCGACGGTAATGGAGCCAATCTACCGCCGCTTTGCCGCTTCGGGTGTCGTCAGGGCCGACATTTTCGTACGGATGCGTCGCATTCGGCGTCCGGCCCGGCCACGCGGACGCCACTGTGGAGCTTCGATGGCCGTTCGGGGGCGGCCTCCTGCACGTCGTCCGGGCCTGAAAGCCGTTCGGGGTCAACCGGATCGGCCGCGGGGTCTCGTGTTCGGGGCCGGGGTTCCCTTTCGGGTCGCGTGGCCGCCCGGTGCCGCCGGTGGCGACATCGGACAGTGCGAATGCCTTCTCGGGGCGGCGCTAGCCCTGCCAGAACCGGGCGAGCGCGGAGGCGGCCGGGTCGTCGACGTCGGCGATGGCGTACTCGGAGGCGTCGACGGTGCTGCCGGTGTTGACCCACGGTTCGGCCTCGGCCGAGCCGAGCACGTCCATGTCGACCCACGGGTAGCCGTCGACCGGCTCGGGGAGGTCCAGGTCCAGTTCGGGCGGGAAGCCCGGCGGGTTGTCGGCCTCGTCGACGAGCATGTCCTCGTACGTCGCGGCGTACGCCGTCTCGTCGCCCGCGGCCTCGTCCTCAGCCGTCTCTTCGTCGAATTCGGCGTCGACGGCGAAGTCCTCGTCGAGGGGCTCCTCGCCGTCGAACTCGGCGCCGTCGTCGAACGCGAAGGCGTCGAGGTCCTCGTCCTCGCCGGGAACCGCGTCGTCGTCGAACTCGTCCAATGCGGGGGCGTCCGCGTCGTCGCCGAAGTCGCCGGCGGCGTCGAAGTCCGCGTTGCCTTCGGGTTCGAAGGCGTCGAACTCATCCATCACGCATCCTCCTCGCCGGGGACGAGGGTGCGGGCCTTGGCCAGCACCTCGTCGAGCTGTTTGACCTTGGCGGCCATGGAGTCGCGGCGCTGCTTGAGCGCCGCCTGCTTCTTCGCCCGGGCGGCCTGGTCGGCCTTCTGGGCGTTCTCGGCGGCCGAGATCCGCGCGTCGAACTCGGCGGCGCGCCGCTCCAGGGCGTCGTCCAGGGTGGAGTTGAAGACGAACTCGACCTCGGTGAACCGGAAGCTGATCTCCTCGTTGAGGTTCGCGCGCGCTTCGGCGACGACCCGCTGGATCCACTGCTTCGCGGCCTGGCGGTTGCCCTGGATCTTGCGGCGGTACAGCAGGAACGCGGCGGCGGCGAGGCCGACGCCGATGCCGGAGGCCGACAGGGCGACCGCGCCGATGCCGGTGAGCGCGCCGAGGCCGACCGCGCCGGCGCCCATGGTGACCGCGCGTCCGGCCATCATCGCCACACCCGCGGAGGACGCCATGAGCAGCGCCCCGTCGGAGGAGGCGTCGCGCCGGGCCCGCCCGGAGGCGGCCGTGCGCAGGCCCGCGGAGATCGAGTTGGTGGCCTGGCGCAGCTCGTCGTCGTTGAACACCTGCCGCAGCACGCGTTCGGCCAGGAGCACGAACCGCTGGTGCAGCTCGCCCGACAGGCGGGCCGCGATGCCCTGCAGGGCGATGTCGACCCGGTTCGGCAGCGACTCGAGCGCGGCCTTGTTGGCCTTCTCGACTTCGTCGAGCAGGGCCTCCTCGAGCTCTTGCAGGTGCGTGCGCAGGCGGCCCTGGACCTCGATCTTGGCGCGCTGCGTCTCGACCCTGAGGGCGAGGTTCGCCTTCTTCGTCTCGGTCCGCCTTGAGGCGAGCGCGTTCTTCTTCTCCTCCTTGAGGCGGTTGGCCGCCTCGGGGTCGGGGTCGTAGGCCTTCATGTCCTCCTGGGCGGAGACGGCCAGGCGCTGGAACTCGGTGCGCACCGCGCGCACGACGTTCGCGGCCACGAGGGCCTTTCCGGCGGTGGCGACCTTGACCAGGGCCCGCTGCATCTTCCCGATCCCGGACTCCTTCGCGAGGGCCTGGCGGGTCGGGCCCTGCGAGTTCAGCGCGTGCTCGGCGAGCATCGCCGACACCGGGTAGTGCGGGGCGTTGCGGAACCGGGGCGCGTGCGCTTCGATGAGCGACCGGTTCTCCTCCATGACCGTGCGCCACCCGGGGTAGGTGTCGGTCTTGGTCAAAGCGAACACCACGAAGTTGACGCGCTTGGACGCCTCGGTCAGGAAGTCCAGCTCGGTCTTGGCCATCGGGCTGGAGGCGTCGGTGACCATGATCAGGCACGTGGCGCGCGCGACCGCTTCGAGCGCGATCTGCGCGTGGTCGGGGTCGAGGCCGCCGGTGCCGGGCGTGTCCACGACGGACATGTGCTTGAGCAGCGCCGACGGGTGGCCGACGAGCATCCGCCGCGGCGGCACCATCCCGGGAGGCATGGTGCCCAGGCGGGTCGCCCAGTTGCGCAGGTCGCCCACGCCCAGCAGCATCGGGTCGGCCGCGCCGGGCTGCCAGGCGCGCACCGACGCCTGCTCGGCCCAGGCGAACTCCAGGTACGCCGTCGTCGCCACCTGGGCGTCCACAGGGGACAGACCGGGCATGCCGAGGAGGGCGTTCACCAGGGACGACTTGCCGCGCTTGGTCTCGCCGACGACGACCGCGACGGGCTTCTCGGGCTGCCAGCGCGAGACCTCGTCGACTTCGGCGGCGGCCTTGGCGTCCACGGTCCGCAAGGAAGCGTTGCCCGCCTTGGCGGCGCGGGCGCACAGCTTGTGGATCTGCTGGGCCGGGTTCGGCTTGGCGGGGGCGGCGGCCTTCTTCGCGGGGGCGGGCTTGGCGGCCGGCGGCGGGGTGGCGGTATCGGTCATGCCCGCACCTGGCCGCGGTAGACGGTGACGATCGGGTGGCGCACGATGCGGCCCCGGTCGGTGTAGCCGATCTGCTCGGTGCGGGCGATGATGCCGTCCTCGGCGGGGGACCCGGCGGCGATCGTGGACCCGGCCTCGTGCACGGCCGGGTCGAAGCGCTGCCCGGTCGCGTCCACCTGGGCCACGCCGACGCGGCCGAAGACGCCGTCGAGGTGCTGGGCCAGCGCGGGGGAGGTGGCGCGGTCGCGCATCCAGATGCACGCGTCGACCAGCGCGGTGCGGTCGGCCATGGCCTGCGCGGCCTGGGCCGGGGCCTGCAGCTGGTTGACCGGGATCGGCCCGGAGGGGGCGGGGGTGAAGGGGACGCCGGAGACCGGCGGGGCGGGCTTCGGCGCGGGCGCGATGGACCGTACGGCCAGGACGGCCACGACGGCGGTGACGAGGACCGATCCGGCCGCGACGGCCAGCGTCACCGGGTCGAATCCGCCGGTGAGGAACACCGCGCCCAGGGCGGCGGCGGCGAAGCCCACGAGGGCTCCCACCAGCGGTCCGCCGAGTCGGTTCGTCACAATGCTCTCCTTAGGTCGTGCAGGGCCGGTGCGGGGCGTTCGGGGGCTCATCCGAGCCGCTGGGCGAGTAGATGGAAACCACGATGCACCACGTTCGCCACCCGCGCCTGGGCAGGCGTGGCGCCGCCGTTGGCGAACGCCCGCCAGCGGGCGGCGGCTTCGATGGCGGCGCGGCGCAGCTGCGGGCGGGCCTCGCCGGGCAGGCCGAGGACGACGCCGGCGTCGTCGGTCAGGGCCAGGCGCGCGACCTCGGCCTCCATGGCCTCGGGCAGGGCGACCTGCCCGGTGGTGACCTGCGCGGCGGCCTCCAGCAGCGGCAGGCGGTGGTATTCGGGGCGGGCGACGATCGACTCGACCGCGCCCCGCAGGAGGTCGCGGTCGGCCGCGGGCCCGGAGGCGGCCGCGGCGTCCAGGCGCCCGAGCGCCCACCCGGCCTTGATGACGTCGGCGCGGACGCCGAAGATCTGGTGGAGCGTGGTGCGCAGCCGCGGGAACCCCGAGGCGGCGAACAGGAGCCGGACGAGCTCGCCGGTCGCCAGGTGCGGGTTCGCGCCCAGGTGCGCGATCGCGAAGTGGATCCCGTACAGGTCCAGGCGCTCCAGCAGGCGCTGGCGCTGGTGCTGGTCGACAGGCCCCTCAGTGGACAGGAACAGGCCCGCGGAGGCGAGCATGAGCGTCCGCTTGGCCTCGTCCAGGCCCGCGAGGGTCCGCAGCGCCTCGCAGTCGGCCGCCGTCAGGAGCCCCGCCTCGGCGGTCTCGGCCAGCAGCCCGACCACGGGCACGACGTCGCAGACGCTGCGGCGCAGCACCGCGGCCTGGTCCCCGGCGATCGGCCCCGCGACCGGCCACGGGTCCTGGCCCGGGCCCGGCGCGAGCTTGTCGGCCTTGTTGTACAGCCCCAGCGCGTTCATCGGCGACGACGACAGCTGCTGCGAGGCCTTCGCGAACGCCTCGAGCGCCTCGACGTCGTCGGCGCGGACCTGCTGGGTGAACACGTAGATGATCGCCTCGGCGGACTCCACGGCCGCCCGGGAGTCGTCGTCGACGTCGTCGGCGATCGGCGCGGCGAACAGCATCTCCCGCGCCGCGTCGGAGATGTCGGTGTTGACCGACTGCAGACCCGGCGTGTCCACCACGGTCAAGTCCCGCAACCGGTCCGAGGACAGCTGCACGTCGATCATCGCGGCCTCGTCGGCCGGGATCGGCAGCGTCGTCGGGATCATCCCGTTGGCGTCCAACGGGACCGCGTGCTTGGAGCCGTTGCGGGCGACCACGTCGACCCTGTCGGCCGGGCCGTACCGGAACTGGGTCACCACGCGTGTGCACTCACCGGCCGCCGTCGGCGCCACGCGCCGCCCGATCAACGCGTTCACCAGCGTCGACTTCCCGGCCTTGAGACGGCCCGCGACCGCGACGCGCAGGGGCTGCCCGAGCCTGGCGGCCACCTCCTCGACCACGGGGCGAGACGCGCCGCTGACCTTGCCGGCCAGCTCTTCGCACATGCCCGCCACACTCGTGGTGAGTTGCCCTGCCACCATGCTCCCGCGTCCGCCCTCTCCATCGTTCCCTCGGCACCCGGCCGCCGACGCCGGTCTGCGGCATCGAAGGTTCCGCAATATCATGAGAGGCGTCGGCGTTCCGTCGACAAGGACGACGATACAAACCGCAGCCGCCCGGCCGCCTCCCCCATTCGTGCCACAGCGTTAGGAGCCCCCATTTTGGCCGCCCCGCCGCCCACCCCCGGTCTGGCCCGCCCCCGCGTCGACCCCGTGCCCGCCGACCCCGGCCTCGGCGACCGCGACGACGCGCTCCGCGCCATGGCCGCGGCGCTGGCCGGCCCGGGCCTGGTCGTCGTCACCGGCCCGCCCGGGTGCGGGCGCACGCGCCTGCTGGAGCGGCTCGCGCAGGCGTCCAAGCGCCCCGTCCACTCCGGCGGCGGCCTCGCGATGCTCTCGGGCGCCCCGGCGCTCGCGTTGGAGCGCGCCACGCGCGCCCGCATGCCCACCGACGACCTGCCGCTGCTGGCCGAGGCCGTCTACTCCCGCACCCGCGGGGGCCTGCTCGTCATCGACGACCTCCAGTGGTGCGACGCGGCGACCCTCGCCGTCCTGCCCGTGCTCGCCGAGCGCCTGCCCGTGGCCGCCGCGCTGCGCACCCCCAACCGCCTGGGCGAGGCCGCCCTGGAGCGCCTCCTGGCGAACGCCACCGTCGTCCCCGTCCCGGACCTGACCGACGCCGAAGCGGCCCGGCTCGTCGCCGAGGCCGCGCCCGCGCTGCCCCCGGCCCGCGCCGCCGCGCTCACCGTCCGCTCCGGCGGGAACCCCTTGGCGCTCACCGCGCTCGCCCGCCACGCCGTCCACGTCGACGGCGGCGACGACCTCGACCTGGAGACCCCCGGCGACCCCGCCGCCGCGGCGGCCGCGGCCATCGCCGACCTGCCCCGCGCCGGACGCACCGCGCTGGCCGCGCTCGGCCTCCTGGGCCGCCCGGCCCACCCCAGCCTCCTCGGCGAGGGCGCCGCCGTCCTCCTCGACGCCGGCCTCGCCGTCCCCGACGGCGCGCACCTGCGCCCGGCCAGCCCCTGGATGGCCGAGGTCGCCGCGGGCATCCTCGACTCGGGCGCCCGCACGTCCATGCACGAGCACCTCGCCGACGCCACCACCGGCGTCGAGTCGGCCCGCCACGCCCACGCCGCCGGGCTCTCAGCCCGCGCCCTCGCCACGGCGCTCGACGCCGCCGACTCGGCCGGGCCCCAGGCCCGCGCCGAAGCGCTCCTGCTCGCGGCCGAACTCGACCCCGCGCACGCCGCCCCCGCCGCCCGCGCCGCCCTCGCGGCCGGACGCACCCGGGCGGCCCTGGCGGTGCTCGACCGCGCCCCCGACGAGCCCGAGACCGCCCTCGCCCGCGCCTGGGCGCTGCTGGCGCTCGGCGAGACCGGACGGGCCCGCGCCGCCCTCGTCGACGCCCCCGACGGCCCCGAAACCGACCAGCTGCGCCTCCTCTGCGCCGCACCGTCTGAAAAGGACGAACTGGCGGCGTCGCTGCGCGAGGCCTACCCCGACCTCGCCCACGCCGGACTCGCCGCCGCGCTCGCCGGCGACGACCCCGACGCGCTCGCGTTCGCCGAAGCGCTCGCCCGCGACGCCGGCGACGCGACCACCGCGTACTGGTGCGCGTGGTCGCGGGTGATCGCCCTCGCCGACGCCGCCCGGCTCGTCGAGGCCGAAGCGGTCGCCCACGAAGCCGCCGACCGCGCCGGAGCCGTGGGCGCCTACTCCTGGCAGACCCGGTTCCTCGCCGCCGCCGCCTGGTGCCTCGTCCTCTCCGGCACCGGCCTGGACAACGTCATCGCCGCCGCGCAGTCCCTCGCCGACCACGCCCTCCCGGCCGTCGCCGACACCCTCATCGACGCCGCGATCGCCCTCGCCGAAGCCGACACCGGCGCGCTCGGCGCCGCCCGCGCCCGCCTCGCCCGGCTCCAGCACGCCCCCGCGGCCCTCGAAGGCCTCGTCGCCTGGCTCGAACACGAGACCGCCTGGCTCGACGGCCAGCCCGGACCCGAAGCGCCCGAAGCGAAACCGGGCCTGGTCGGCGGCCTCGCCCACATCACCGGCCGCTGGATCGCCTACGACACCGGCACCGAGCCGATCGCCGCCGAACCGGCCCCCTGGCCCGTACCCGTCGCCTCGACCCTCACCGCCTGGGACAAGGCCGCACCCGGCCCGTTCGCGCAGGCCGCCCACACCTGGGACGGCCTGGCCGCCCGCGAGCAGGTCCGCTGCCTGCTCGCGCTGGCCGCGCACGCCGGGGACGCGGCCGCCGCCGTCGCGGCCCTGGAGGCGGCCGAGCGGATCGCCGACGAGCACGGCCTCATCGTCCTGGCCGGGCGCGCCCGCCGGGGCCTGCGCAAGCACGACGTGCGCCGCGACCGGCGCTCGGCGCGCGGCGGCGGGGGGCTGACCGACCGCGAGAGCGAGGTGCTGCGCCACGTCGCCTCCGGGCACCCGTCGCGGCGGATCGCCGAGATCCTCGGCATCACCGCCGAGACCGTGGAGACCCACATCCGTTCGGGCATGCGCAAACTCGGCGCGAAGACCCGCACCGAGGCCGCGGTGCTGCTGACCGCCGCCGAGGCGGGTGAGGCGTGATGGCCGAGCAGGTGCCGCTGCACGTGGTCGGCGCGTCCGGCGACGCGGACGCGATCGTGCGCCGCTGCGCGGCCGCCGGCTGGGCGGCGCACCGCGGGTTCGCGCTCCTGGAGCCGGCCTGGGACCTCGCCGAGCGGCACCTGGTGTGCCACGGGCAGGTCGCCGACGACCACACCGCGTCCCAGGCGGTCCTGGCCGCCGCGCGCGGCGCGGGGATCGTCGCGGTCGCCACCGGCGCGCTCGCGCTGAGCCTCGCCGCGGACCTGCGCCGCGTCGGGCCGCTCGGCCTGACCCCGGGCAAGGCCGAAGCGGCCGACGGCCTCGACCTCGACGCCGAGCAGCGGGCCCTGCTGGGGCGCCTGGCGGCGGGCTCGACGATCGCGGCCGCCGCCGAAGCCGAGTTCGTGTCCCTGCGCACCGCCAACCGCCGCATCGCCGCCGCCCGACAGTCCCTGGGCGTCAAGACCACCCGCGAAGCGGTCATGATCTACATCAAGCACGCCCGCGACTGACCGCCGCCGCACCGCGAACAGGACGCCGGGGACGGGGCTGTCCCCCCTTGGCCGCCCGGCCCGGTCGGGACGGCCTGCGTGCCGGGCGCGGCCTGCGCGGCGCTCAGGCCGCGCGATGGCGGCTTGCGGCCGTAGGGCATGCCCCTTCCCACCCGCATCCACCTCCGACCAACCGAGTAAATAGGACGACGATCCCATACGGGTCCGACATCCCCCTCGACACGGGCCGCGCTCCCCGGTCGGCGGACTCCAAGACACTCAACCTCGCGCGGGCCCGCCGCGGATGTCGTACCCCTGCGGAATCATCGGAACCGGGGGCGGTCCGATCCGGACACACCCGACCGCGGGGGAGGGCCGCCGTCTCCCGCGGACACAGCCGGGCCCGGCGCCTCGCGGCACCGGGCCCGTGGCTCGCCTCTCGGGCTTACTTCAGCTCGGCGAGACGCGCTTCGGCCTCCTCGAGCTGGCGGCGCAGCCGCGAGGCCTCCTCGGCGGCCTCGGAGCGGATCTTCTCGACCACCTCGTCGACGACCTCGGCGACCTCGTCCGACCCCGACGCCTGGCACATCGCCAGCGCCGCCGAGTGCGCGACCTTGGCGCCCTTGACGACCGCGCGGGCCCCGCGCGAGGCCGCGACCGACCATTCGCCGTCCTCATAGGTCAGCGTGATCGACAGCTCGGGGTGCTTCGGCGCCGCGGCGCGCGGCCGGGCGACCTTCTTCTTCGGCACGGCCACCGGCTCGGCGGCGGACTGGGTCGCCTCAGGTGCGGTCACGGGTTTCCTCTCACTCACAACAGGTTTCGGTTTCGGCGCGGGCTCGTCCGGGAGCAGTCCCGGTCCGGAAGGCGCGACCGGCTCGGCGGCCTCGCCCGCCCGCTGGCGCGGCGCGCGGCGCGCGCCCTCGCCGGGCGCGGGCAGGCGCAGTTCGGCGGCGGAGAACGACAGCTCGTCGGATCCGAACGCGACGTGGACGAAGTCGTCCACCCCGCCCGGGTCGAGGGCGACGACCTTCCCGGTGCGCCCGGCGACCTGCCCGGCGGCGTCGGTGAACACCACCTTCGGCTTCTTTCCTTGCGCCAGCACCGCTTCGAGATGAGCGATGTCGGCACTCGACAGTGACATCGGGGGCTCCTTCACAAGGTTGCGGCAGACGCCGTCTCGGCGGACGGCGCCCGCGGGGCCGGCTGCGGGCCGACCGGTTGCTGCATCCTCCAATACCTATCGCGCGGGTACGACACCACCCCGCACCGAAGTCGCCTGCGCCCGCCCCCGACCCGGACCCGCCGAGCCCGACGACGCCCGGACTGCAGCCGCCCGGAAACGAAGACCCCGGCGCCGAAGACGCCCGTTCCGCCCCGCGCCCGCCCTGCACTCCGGCCGGACTCGCCCGCACCCCTCACGCACACACACCCACCGCGACGGCCCTCCCCGACGCGCTCGTCCGTGCCCTACCAGGCGCTCCTACCGTCGGCCGACCGCCCCCACGCCTGGCCGCCGCTGAATATCGGCTGCGGTTCAGTCCCGGGCCATGTCGGGTTCCCCCACCCGCCCACCTGGGCTCCTACGCTCCGACCATGAGAGTCGCACTGGTCACCGAGTCGTTCCCGCCCCAGGTCAACGGCGTCGCCCGCTCCGTCTTCCGCGCCGCGGCCCACCTCGCCACCCGCGGGATCGAACCGGTCGTCATCGCCCCGGCCCCCGGGCCCGGGCCGCGACCGGTCTTCGACTGGCCCGTCGTCCACGTCCCCTCCATCCAACTGCCCGCCTACAAGCACTTCCGCGCCGGACTCGCCACCCGCGCCCTCGACGACGCCCTCGAGACCCACCGCCCCGACGTCGTCCACCTCGCCAGCCCCTTCGGCTACACCGCCCGCGCCGCCGCCTGGGCCGAACGCCGCGGCGTGCCCACCGTCGCCGTCTGGCAGACCGACCTGCCCGCCTACACCCGCGCCTACCACCTCACCGCCTTCGAACAGCTCGTCTGGCACCGCCTGCGCTCCATCCACTCCCGCGCCCGCGTCAACCTCGCCCTGTCCGAATGCACCGCCAAAGCCCTCGCCGCCCAAGGCATCGGCGGCCTCGCCGTCCTCCCGCACGGCGTCGACACCGACCGCTTCCACCCCCGCTACCGCGACCCCGGCCTCCACGACGCCCTCACCCCCGACGGCGAACTCCTCGTCGGCTACGTCGGCCGCCTCGCCCGCGAGAAGCAGCTCCACTGGCTCACCGACCTCGCCGCCACCCCCGGCATCCGCCTCGTCATCGCCGGAGACGGCCCCCGCCGCCGCGCCCTCGAACGCCTCCTGCCCCAAGCGACCTTCCTCGGCGCCCTCCACGGCACCGACCTCTCCCGCCTCTACGCCTCCCTCGACCTGTTCGTCCACACCGGACCATTCGAGACGTTCGGGCAGACCATCCAGGAAGCCCACGCCTCCGCCGTCCCCGTCGTCGCCGTCGACGCCGGGGGAGCGGCCGAACTCGTCGACCCCGGCGTCGACGGCACCCACTTCCCGCCCGGCGACCCCGCCGCGCTGGCCGCCACCGTCCGCTCCCTCGCCGCCCGCCGCGACGTGCTGCGCCAGTGGGGCGAACGCGGCCGCCGCAAAGTCAAGGCCCGCACCTGGGAAGCCGAAGGCGACGCCCTCATCGGCCACTACGAGCGGGCACTGGCACTGGGCCCGGCACGCGCCGCGCGCCTCGCCGTCCCCACGGTTTGACATACGACAGGACCACCGCGCCCAAGTACACCGAGGAGGACACGATCGGCGCGGCCAGGATCTGGTCGTCCAGGACCTGCAGCCGCCCCGGATCCAGCGTCGCCGCCGTCGCCGCCAGCCCCGGCCGCAGCGAGAACACCGTGAGCGCGAACGTCACCGCGGTCGCCACCAGCTTCACCAGCACCCACGTGTACGCCACCGTCCACTTCGTGCCCAGCATCAGCACCACCCCCGAGACCAGCGCCGCCGCCCCCAGCGGCAGCGCGAGCGCCCCCGCCAGCGCCGACATCGCCGTCCCCGCCGCGTACTGCTCGGCCGCGACCGACGTCCCCGTCGCCCGCAGCCCCAGCACAAGCAGGCACAGGCTCAACCCCAGCCAGGCGACGGACGAGACCACATGGACGATGACGACTGCCCGGTACGCGGGGCGGCGAAGTTTGAACATGACTCCACGATCGCCGCACGAGGCACTGCGGCGCATCGGCACACGAACGTATTCGCCTCTACGCCCAGACGCTGAGGCCCGCTAGATCGCCTCGGCCGTGACCGCCCGCGTGTCCATCCGCGCCCACCGCAACCCGACCAGCGGGAACACCAGCACCGAGATCATCGCCGCCCCGATCATCGCCGCCGCGACCGACGCGTCCACCAGGCCCCGCTCGGTCGCCGTCGTCGCCGCCACCACCACGATCGGCAGCTCCGTCGCCGCGAACGCCGCCAACGCCCCCCGCTGCCGCCGCGGCAGCACCCGCGCGAAGAACGCGAACGTCACCACCCCGCGCACCAGCGCGAACGCCGCCAGGAACACCGGGATCAACGCCAGCGCCACCGGCGAGGACACCAGCTCGTCGAGATCGAACGTCACCCCCGTGTACACGAAGAACACCGGCACCACCGCCCCGAACCCGATCCCGTCGAGCTTGGACCGCACCAGCTCCTCCTCGCGCTCGTCCAACGCCGCCAGCAGCACGTGCATGCAGATCCCGGCCGCGAACGCCCCCAACGCGATGTCCACCCCGATCTCAGCCGCAAGCAGCACCGCCGCCAACAGCACCAGCACCGACAACCGGACCGCCAGCTGCGCGCTCGTCCCCAGCGTCGCCGACAGCAGCCGCCCCACCCGCGCCGACCGCTTCAGCGACCCGAACGCCGCCGCCGCGACCGCCAACCCCACCACCAGGATCACGAACGTCGTCCGCCCCGAATGGTGCCCCTCCGAGAAGAACAGCGCCAAGAGCGCGATCGGCGCGAACTCGCCCACCGCCCCCACCGCCATCAAGTGCGGCCCCACCGGCCCCGCCAGCAGCCCCGAGTCCCGCGCGATCGGCAGGATCGTCCCCAGCGCCGTCGAACACAACCCGATCGCCATGATCAGGACCGCGTCCACCCCCGCCAGCCACAGGCCGCCCCCCGCCAGCACGAACGACGCCAGCCACCCCAGCGACGCCAGCCCGATCGGCCGCCCCCGCACCGCCTTGAAGTCGATCTCATACCCCGCCAGGAAGAACAGCATCGCCAACCCCAGCTGCGACACCGTCTCGAACAACAGGTTCGGCTGCACCAGCCCCAGGATCTGCGGTCCGATGAGGATCCCCAGCACGATCTCCACGACCACGCTCGGCAGCCGCACCCACCGCTCCACCCGGTCCACCAGCAGCGGCGCCGCCACCGCCGCGACCGCCAGCACCAGCAACTGCACCGGCAGATCCTCGCCCCACACCACGTCCACGGCCGGAGCTTAACGGCCCCACCAGGCAGGCAACGCCCAATCGGGGCTTAACCCCACCCCCGATCGGGGGAGCAGCGGCACTACCGGCAAGTAACCGACGGGGATACCGTCGACACATGGCACTGGCGATCTCCCACACCGACACCAAACCCCGACTGCGCGGCCTGCTCCACCTCGCCGCATTCCCCACCGCGATCATCGCCGGACTCGTCCTCATCGCCACCGCCCCCACCCTCACCGGCCGCCTCGCCACCGCCGTCTACGTCGCCACCTCCGCCGCCCTCTTCGGCATCTCCGCGGTCTACCACCGCACCAACCTCTCCGAGGCCGCCACCACCCGCCTCAAACGCCTCGACCACGCGAACATCTACCTCATCATCGCCGGGACCTACACGCCGATCGCAGCCGTCGCCCTCGACGGCACCACCCGCACCGCGCTCCTGGCCGCGATCTGGACCGGCGCCCTCGCCGGAGTCGCCTTCCGCATCCTGTGGCTGAGCGCCCCGCGCTGGCTGTACACGGTCCTGTACATCGCGCTGGGGTGGGCCGCGCTGTTCGTCATGCCCCAGCTCCTGGCCGGGGCCGAGACGGCCGCGACGGTCCTGATCATCGCCGGGGGCGTGCTCTACACCGCCGGCGGCGTCATCTACGCGCTCAAGCGCCCGAACCCGTCGGTGCAGTGGTTCGGCTTCCACGAGGTCTTCCACGCCTTCACCGTGGCCGCGTACGCCGCGCAGTTCGTCGCGGTCGCGCTCGTGCTCCACGTTGCCCACTGACGGCTCGCAAGCTTCGCCGAGACCGCTCACCGACGGCCCCGGGCCGCAAGCGCCGTTATCATTGGCCCCCTAGCGAGGAGGCTGCGATGAGCGACAGGCAGGCCCGAGGCGTCGACCGCCAGATCCAGGAAGCCGAGGCGCGCGGGGAGTTCAAGAACCTCCCCGGCGCCGGGAAGCCCCTGCCGGGCATCGGGCAGCCCTTGCACGACGACTGGTGGCTCCGCCAGCAGGCCGCGCGCGACAACATCGGCCTCGACGCGCTCCCTCCGGCGCTCAGGCTCGCCAAGGAGGTCGAGCAGCTGCCCCAGACGCTCGACGCGCTGGGGGAGGAGGCGGCCGTGCGCGCTGCCGTCGAAGAGCTGAACGTGCGCATCAGGAAGGCCCTCATCGGCCCGATCGAGGGCCCGCCGCTGCGGTTCGGCCTGCGCGACACCGACGCCGATGTGCGCGCCTGGCGCGAGCGCCGCGCCTGAGGCCGAGCACACACCCACATCACTTGACGGTGTCAAGATGCTTGCTGCATCATAAACTTGACACTGTCAAGAAGTGTGCACTGCGCACCCCCGAAAGGCCCGCCCCATGGTCCCCATCATCACCCTCACCGCCGCCACCCTCCTCGCCCGACTCACCGGCCTCCTCGGCGCCGACGCCCTCGACTGGCAGACCTCCCTGCGCATCGGCCTCGCCGCCATGTTCACCATCACCGGCATCGTCCACTTCGTCCCCAAATTCCGCGACGACATGATCCGCATGATCCCCGAACGACTCCCGCGACCAGCCCTCCTCGTCGCCGCCACCGGCATCCTCGAACTCGCCGGCGCCGCCGGACTCCTCATCCCCGCCACCGCACCCGCAGCCGCCATCAGCCTCACCCTCCTCCTCGCCGCCATGTTCCCCGCCAACGTCTCCGCCGCCCGCCGCCACATCCCCCTCGCCGGCAAACCCGCCACACCCCTGGGCATCCGCACCGCCGAACAGATCCTCTTCATCACCCTCACCGTCCTCGCCGCCCTCTGAAACCCGGGGGAGGACCAGACACACCGAAGGCCCCGGACCGACACAGGTCCGGGGCCCTCGCAACACCGCCTACTCCACCGGGCGGCCCAACATCAGATACGCGAACCCCAGCAGCCCGCGATGCCCCCGCAGCCACCAGCCCCGGTGCGCGTCCGCCTTCTCACGGACCCCCGCCGCCTCCGGATGACCCGGATTCGCCAGCAGCCACACCTCCAGATCAGCCAGGAACTGCGACTCGAAATCGTCCCACTCCGACTGCTCCACCGACTCCACCCGCAACGGACGGAACCCCGTCGCGACCGCCGCGTCCACGAACTCCGGCAGCAGCATCATCTCCGACACCGTCGTCCCCGGCCACATCCGCGCGAGCTCCGCCTCCGTCGGCACCCGGTTCCACACCCCGTCCCCGATCAACAGCCGCCCACCCGGCTTCACGATCTTGAACAGCTCACGCAGCGCATCCGCGCCCGTCCCGAACGCGTGCACCGCACCGATCGAGATCACCAGATCCGCCGGCTCAGTCCAGTCCGCACCCTGGTACTCCACGAACTCCAACCGGTCCGCGATACCGCGCGCCGCAGCACCCGCACGCCCCCGCTCCAGCAGCTCCACATCCGAATCGACCCCGTACGCCTTCGCGCCCGGCACCCGCTCGGTCACCCGCTGCAGCAGCTCGCCCCAACCGCACCCGATGTCCACGATCACCCCCGGAGCCGCCGCAGCGCACTCCTCGACCTGCCGGTCGAGACGCCAAGCGGCGATAGGGGAGTTGCAGTCCAGATAGCCGTACCGAGACGGCCCGTCATGAGAAGTCATCGCCGACACGCTAACAACCCTCGCCAACACCCCGCAAACGCATTGCCCCACCACCACCCGCCCACTACCGTCACCACCATGATCACCGTCCACGCCTACGTCTGGGCCCGCCCCGAACACCGCGACGCCTACCTCGAAGGCCTCCGCGCCCTCCAAACCTCCACCAGAGCCAACGACACCGGGTGCCTGCGCTACGAGTTCTGGACCGCCATCGACGACCCCAACGCCTTCGTCTGCCTCGAGCAATGGACCGACATGAACGCCCTCGACGACCACCTCAACGCCCCCCACCACCTCGCCGGATCCGCCGCCCTCGACGCCTACCGCGCCCGCCCCAGCGAGATCCACATCTTCGACTCCACCCCCATCAACCCCTGATGTCACACCCGGATGGAACACTCACCACCATGACCGACCTCAAAACCCACCTCAGCCGCTACCTCCAATCCGGACGCGACGCCGTCCTCTGGAAACTCGAAGGCCTAGGGGAGTACGACGTCCGCCGCCCCCTCACCCCCACCGGCACCAACCTCCTCGGCCTCGTCAAACACCTCGCCAGCACCGAGATCGGCTACTTCGGCGACACCTTCGCCCGACCCTTCCCCGAAACCCTGCCCTGGCTCGCCGACGACGAAGACCCCCAAGCCGACCTCTGGGCCACCCCCGACGAAACCCGCGACTACATCACCGACCTCTACCGCCGCGCCTGGGACTTCTCCGACACCACCATCCGCGAACTCGACCTCGACGCCACCGGCAACGTCCCCTGGTGGCCCACCGAACGCTCCGAAGTCACCCTCGGCCAGATCCTCACCCACATGATCGCCGAAACCCACCGCCACGCCGGCCACGCCGACATCACCCGCGAAAGCGTCGACGGCGCCGCCGGCATGCGCCAAGGCAACGACAACCTCTGGGTCGAAGAACAATCCCGCACCCAATACTTCGACCTCCTCGAAACCAACGCCCGCAAAGCCGCAGGCCTCTAACACAACGGGCCCCGGCAGCACACGCCACCGGGGCCCAACCCACCAAACAGGACAAACCACGCGACCCCGCGCGGGGGAGTAGACCTAACCCCTGCCACCCTCCCGCTCCACCAACCGACCCTCCGCCGCAAGCGCACGCTCACGCCACGACTCCACCAACCCCCGCAACTCCACACCCGCAGCATCCACCGACTCCGCACGCGACACCGCCACACGCACATCAGCCACCGCGCTGGCGAGCTCGGCACGCAGCCGCTCGGCCTCAACGGCCTGCTCGGCCTCCCGCGACGCCGCCTGCTCCGCGTCCCGCCGCGCCACCGCCACCTCGGCGACCAGCGACTCAACTCGGGACCGCTCAGCGTCCCGCTCGGCGATGAACCCCAGCGCCCTCGCCTCGGCCCGCTCCAGGGCCGCCTCACCGGCCCGCAGCGCCTCGGCCGCCTCCGCCGCGACCTGATCGGCCCGCGCCCTGGCCGCCTCGGCCTCGCTCCGCGCCCCTGCCGCCGCCTGCTCGGCCTCCTCACGGGACGCGGTCGCCGCGTCCCGCTCGGACAGCGCCGACACCCGCGCCTGCTCGGCGGCCGCAGACGCCGCCTCGGCCTCCTTGCGCGCCGCAGCAGCGGCGACCGCCTCCCCGACCGCGGCAGCCGTCTCCGCACGCGCGGCCTCGGCGTCCCGCACCGCCGCCAGACGCGCCGCGACCGCCTCCTTCGCCCGCGCCTCAGCGGCCTCCACGGCACCCGCGGCCCGCTCGGCCTCGGCCTGCGCCGCCTCCAGCTCCTCCCGCAGCACGACCGCCCGAGCGGCGACCTCGTCGCGCTCGGCCCTGGCCGCCGCCACCGACGACGCCGCGTCCGACCGCACCTCCGCGAGCCTGGCCTCGACCTCCGCCGGGTCCGTCTCGGCCCGCAGCGCCTCAGCGAGCGGCGCGAGCGCCGACGTCATCGACTGCTCGATCTGCTCGTACAGCTCCTCGGCCCGCGCCAGCGCGCCTTCCAGACCCGGCGTGGACCGGCGCAGCTCCCGCTGCCGCTTCGCCTGGGACGCGCAGTCGCCCTCGGCGCAGTACAGGCGCGGGCGTCCGCGCCCGGGCTGCTGCGGAATCGGCGTCCCGCACCGCTTGCACAGCGTCGCGCCCTTCGCGGGCGTCCGGGTCGCGGGAACGGTCGTCTCAGTCGTACCTGTTTTCGTCATGCACACAACCTACCATTATTAATTTCCGTTTTTAATATTTAAATAATGGAAAAACAAGCGTGTCGCTTCCCGGTGCATAACTCACGAGAAGTGCCGTTCCCGCAAGTAATGATATTTCCGGGCCTGACACGGCCTCGCGCGAACCGACGCGTCGTTCGTCGGGTCGGTCGCCCTATTGGCGCGATCGGGCCCTGGAGCGGCCGCCGGGGCCCGGTGGCGGGGATGCCCGGAAATCGGTGTGGCACCGCGTGGTGCGGTCTGGTAGAAAACGTGAGTGCTTACAGGCGAGAAGGTCGGGCTCAGGGCCCGGCACGAGGACGACATCCCGCAGCTCATGGAAGGCCTGGCCGACGTGCTCACCACGGCGCGTGCGACCGGGCAGCCGTGGCGGCCGTACACCCCCGGCGCGAAGCAGACGCCGTTCACCGTGGACGACGAGAAGGAAGGCGTCGTCCACTTCTCCGTGGTGAGCCTGGACGACGGCGCCCTGGTCGGCGCCGCGAACCTGTGGGGCATCGACAAGCACGCCCGGTCGGCGCACATCGGCATGGGCCTGCTGCCGATCGCGCGCGGCAAGGGCTACGCCACCGACGTCGTCGGGACGCTGTGCCACTACGGGTTCGCCGTGCACGGACTGCACCGCCTGCAGGTCGAGACCCTGGCCGACAACACGCCGATGCTGCGCGCGGCCGAACGCAACGGCTTCGTCCGCGAGGGCGTCCGCCGCGACGCCTCGTGGGTGGTCGGCGAGTTCCTCGACGAGGTCGTCCTCGGGCTCCTGGTCCACGAGTGGAAGCAGCGCGCCGCGGACTAGCGCCGGATTCCCCGATCGGGCCCTGTCGTCGGCGGCCGCTGCGAGTATGGCGGTAGACCGCTTCGACATGAAAGGAGCCCGCGATGGGTTCGATCCTCAACCCGTACGTCCAGTTCGACGGGGACGCACGGGAGGCCATGGAGTTCTACCACAGCGTCCTCGGCGGCGAGCTGAAGTTGAACACGTTCGGTGAGTCCGGTATGCCCGGCCCGGGGGCCGACAAGATCATGCACGCCCAGCTCACCTCGGCCGCGGGCTACACGATCATGGCCTCGGACACGCCGCCCGGCATGGACTACAAGCCCGGCCAGAACATCTCGATCAGCATCTCCGGCGACGACGCCGAGCTGCTGCGCGGCTACTGGGAGGCGCTCGGCGAGGGCGCCACGGTCGCCATGCCGCTGGAGAAGCAGATGTGGGGCGACGAGTTCGGTGCCCTGGTCGACCGGTTCGGCGTCAACTGGATGGTCGACATCACCAGCTGACACCGCAGACGTGAAAAGCGGGTGTCCGGGCCTAGGCCCGGACACCCGCTTCCCGTTTCATTACTTGCGGGAATCTCGCATAGTCGGTTCGGTCGGGGGGCTCAGTTGAGGCCGCGGATCCGCCAGAACGCGAACCCGGCCAGGGCCGCCGACAATCCGGTCGCGACGCCCAGCTCGATCCACTGGAAGTCCCAGTACCGGTCGGCGGGCTGGTACGACACCGTGAACGAGGCGTCCAGCGCGACCATGCAGTCGTCAGGGGTGCCGCCCTGCGTGTCGCACGCGTACAGGTCGTCCTCGGTCACCTCGGTGCCGTCGCCCTTGTAGACCGGGATGTAGTCGGATACGACCCACGCGCCGGGGATCGTGTACCCCTGGATGCCCGCGCCCATGGGGCCGATGCCGAACGAGTCGATCTGCCCGATCGCGTTCGCGTCGGTCCACTCCACAGTGGTGGTGACCGGGTCGGCGAACTGCGGCCGGACCACGTTCGCCATGAGCAGCTGGAACCCCGCGAACACCAGGAGCGTCACCGCCATTGCGACGAGGGTCTTGCGGGCGAGGATCCCGACGACGAGTCCGAGGGTGAACGCCAGGAGCGCGTACCCGAACGGCGCGAGGTCCCGCGCGGCGAACGTCAGGGGCTCGAACCGGGAGTTGACGAGCCCGTCGAACGGTTCGGCGGCCCACGACAGCAGCAGGCTGAGCCCGCCGGTGAACACGACGCTCACTCCCCCGACGAGCGCGATCTTCACCGCGAGCCAGCGCCTGCGGGTGACCGACTGGTTCCATGCGAGCCGGTGTGTGCCGGTCTCGAGTTCGCGGGTGATCAGGGGTGCGCCCCAGAAGGCGCCGATGAGGGCGGGTCCGGCGATGAGGACGAGTCCGATGAGGAGGAGGCCGGGTCCGAACTGGTCGGCGAAGGCGTGTTTGGCGCTGTCGCATGCGGTCGTGCAGTCGGTGATGGTGAGTTGGTAGGTGTCGCGCAGGTCTGCGGCGAGGTAGAGGAGGTAGGTGCAGGCGGCGGCGATGAGTGCGGCGGTCCACAGGGTCTGGGCGCGCATTTGGCGCCAGGTCAGCCAGATCATGCGCTGGTCTCCTGGAGGGTGGGGGCGGTGAGGCCTTCGGCGCGGTGGAGGTAGGTGAGGACCATGTCTTCGAGGTCGATGGTGCCGGTGGTGGTGTCGAGGGGTTGTCCGGTGGTGTTGTGGACGATGAGGGTGGTCTGTCGGTCGGTGTGGTCGGCGCTGATGACGTGGACGCCTTCGGGGAGGGTGTCGAGGCTGCCGCGGGGGCCGACGAGGCGGTGGTGGTCGGCGGTGAGGTCGTCGATGTCGCCTGCGACTTGGACGCGGGAGGCGGCGAGGACGACGAGGTGGTCGCAGACGCGTTCGACGTCGCCGATGAGGTGGGAGGAGAGGATCACGGAGATGTCGAGTTCGGCGACGAATGCCATGAGGTTCTGGAGGAATGCGCGTCTGGCGAGGGGGTCGAGTGCGGCGACGGGTTCGTCGAAGATGAGGAGTCGGGGTCGTTTGGCGGCGGCGATGGTGAGTGCGAGTTGGGCTTTCTGGCCGCCGGAGAGGCGTCCGGCGCGTTTGGCGGGGTCGAGGCCGATCTGTTCGATGCGGGTCCTGGCGAAGGTGTGGTCCCAGGTGGGGTTGAGTCGCTCCCCCAGTTTGAGGTGGTCGGCGACGGTGAGGGTGGCGTAGACGGGGGTGTCTTGGGCGACGAAGCCGACGTCGGCGAGTTGGGCGCTGTCGGCGGCGGGTGTGCGGCCGAGGACGTCGATGTGTCCGCTGGTGGGTTGGATGAGTCCGGCGGCGAGGGCGAGGAGGGTGGATTTGCCGGCGCCGTTGGGGCCGACGAGGCCGACGATGCGTCCGGCGGGGATGTCGAGGGTGGCTTCGGTGAGTGCGGTGTGTCTGCCGTAGCGCTTGGTGAGTGTGTCGGTGTGGAGGACTGGGGTGCTCATGGGGTCACCTTTGGGGCCTTTCTGATGGTGGTGTCGAACAGGGCCTGGATGGCGTCGTCGTCGAGTCCTGCGGTGCGGGCGCTGGTGATCCATTGCTGGAGTGCGGTTTTGAGTTCGGCGTGTGCGTCGAGGGTGGCGTCGGCGAGGGTGGTGGTGACGAAGGTGCCGCGTCCGGGTTGGGGGGCGACGAGTCCTTGGCGTTCGAGTTCTCGGTAGGCCTTGAGGACGGTGTTGGGGTTGATGGCGATCTTGGCGACCACTTGTTTGACCGTGGGCAGCTGGTCCCCCACGTCGAGCATGCCCAGGCGGAGGGCTTGTTGGACCTGGTGGACGAGTTGCATGTACGGGGCGACGCCCGAGCGCGGTTCGAGGTGGAAGTCGATCACGAAGTTTCTCTATTTCACTAGGATGTTAGCACTATAGGGCTGTGGGGGTGCGTTTGTCGAGCGCGGGGTGCCGCTCCTCCCCTGCCGGGGCTATCTGCCCTGGTTGCGGGGGTGGCGGCGGGCTTGGCGTTCGTTGCCGAACTTGTAGGACCCGGTCCAGCGGGCCATCACGCGCTGCTCGTCCCCGGCGGCGATCTCGTCGAGGAACTTCGCGGCGCGGGCCCCGCGGAGGGTCGCTGCGGCGCGGCCGCGGTGCACGATGAGGACGGTGCCGTCGCTGCGTCGCGTGTAGGTGAAGCCGGAGGCTTCGCTCATGCCGCGCTGGCGGCGTTGCGGGCGGCGTTGCGGGCCATGAACGCCGCGCCGATGCCGCCGAGGAACCCGAACAGGTGCCCTTGCCAGGAGATGTGCGGCAGGGACGGGAAGATCCCCCACACCATCGTCCCGTACACGGCGAGGACGGCGAGTCCGATGAGGAGGTCGCCTATGCGGCGCATGACGATGCCGCGCGCGAGCAGGTAGCCCAGGAGCCCGAAGGCGACGCCGGAGGCGCCCACGGTGACCGAGTGGGACGGGGAGAACAGCCAGACGCCGAGCCCGGAGGCGAGGGTGGTGACGATGAGCGCGATCCACATGCCGCGCCAGTCGCGCAGCGCGGCGACGACGCCCATGACGGCGAGGGGGACGGTGTTGGCCGCCAGGTGCGCGGCGCCGCCGTGGAGGAACGGCGCGGCGGCGATGCCGGTGAGGCCGTCGACGCTGCGCGGGGTGATCCCGTAGGAGACGAGGTAGCCGGGGGTGACCCAGTCGGCGATGAGCACGAGCCACAGGAGCGCGATGACCGCGCCCCAGAACGTGAGGGCGCGGCGGAGCGGGTGCATGGGCGCGGGGGCGGCCTGGTCGGTCATCACGGTTCCTTGCGGCGGCTGAGCCTTGCGGCAGTGCGGGAGGTTCATGTTGCAGCGTAGTCGGTGGCGTGGTTGTGCGGCCGCTCGCTCGCGTCGGGCGTGAGGGCCCGGGCGGGCCGGGGCGGGTGGTAGGTTCCCTCGGTGGCATCTAGCCTGCTGAGTCGAGTTTGGAAGCCGGTGGCCGCCGCGTGTGTGAGCGCGGGGCTGCTGGCCGGTTGCGGCGTGGACGATGGCGCCGCCGAGGAAGGGAATGCTGACGTGGTGCAGATCAGTGACGGTGTCGAGGTGTCGGTCTCGGCCGAGACGGACTCGCGGCCGGTCGTGACGGTCCCCAGCGGCGAGGAGCCGCCGAAGGAGCTGTTCACGTTCGACGTGGTCGAGGGCACGGGCACCGAGGCGAAGGCCGGCGACGCGGTCGCGGTCCAGTACGCGGGCTTCAACTGGTCGAACGGCAAGGAGTTCGACGCGTCGTGGAACCGCGGGGCGCAGGCGTTCACGGTGTCGCCGCTGGGTTCGGCCCCGGTCATCCAGGGCTGGAACGACGGCCTGATCGGCGCGCAGGTCGGCGACCGCCGCCTGATCGTGATCCCGCCGGAGCTCGGTTACGGCGCGGCCGGCGCCGGCGGCGTGATCGGCCCGAACGAGACGCTCGTGTTCGTCGTGGACGTCGTCTCGGTCAACGGCCAGTCCTAGCAAGAGGTTTCCCCCGGAGGGGCGCCGCGCGGTGCGCGGCGCCCCTCCGGTGTGTTCAGCCCCCGGCGATCGACGGGAGGATCTGGACGTCGTGCCCCCGCACGGGCGTCTCCAGGCCCTGCAGGCGGCGGCTCTCCTCGTCGCCGACGTACACGTTCACGAACCGGCGCAGTCTTCCCGCTTCGTCCTGCAGCCGCCGCCCCAGCCGCGGATGGGTCGCCGCGACCCGGTCGAGCACGGCCCCGAGCGTCGCCTCCTCGGGCACCTCCACGTAGAGGTGCCTGGCCCCGCCGCATTCGGACGCCAGCGCGGCGGGGATCTTCACGTCGATGTTCACGGGGTCTCCATGGCGCGGACGCAGAGGACGTCGGGCAGGTGGGCGGCGACCTGGTGCCAGTGGCCGGTGTCGTCGGCGGCCCAGACGTCGCCGCAGCGGGTGCCGAAGTACCAGCCGGGGTCGGCGGCGTGGTCGGTGCAGGCGCCGTCGCGCATGACGGTGCCGAAGTAGGGCTCGGTGGGCAGTCCGGTGGCCCATGGGGTCCAGGTGTCGCCGCCGTCGGTGGTGCGCCAGGCGCTGATCTGCTGGTCGGGTGGGGTGCGGTCCATGGATTCGCCGACGGGCCAGGCGAGGACGGTGCCCGGTTGGGTGGGGTGGGCGACGATGGCGAAGCCGAAGTCGGTGGGGAGGGTGGCGGAGATGTTGGTCCAGCCGCCGTCGGGTCTGGTGGAGCGGTAGGCGGGGCCGTGGGATTGGGCGTAGAGGGTGCCTGCGGCGTCGCGGGTGACTTTGTGGATGCAGTGGCCGGATTCGGGTTCGGGGTCGGGGCCGTAGTCGACGGTGATGCCTTTGGTGATGCCGTTCCAGGTCTTGCCGTCGTCGCGGGTCTGGTAGATGCCGCCTGAGGACATGGCGATGGTGAGGGCGGCGGGGTCGTCGGGGTCGGGGACGATGGTGTGGACGGCGGGTCCGGCGCCGCCGGAGGCCCAGGTGGTGTGCTGGGGGTGGTCCCAGAGGGCCTGGTTGAACGCGAAGGTCTGGCCGCCGTCGTCGGAGGTCCAGAGGCTGGTGGGTTCGACGCCGGCCCAGACGCGCTGGCCGGGGCCGAAGGTGAGCTGCCAGATCTTTTTGACGGTGTTGGTCTGTTCGGCGTCGGGTTGGTCGATGCCGGCGGTGTCGGAGTAGTCGAGGGGCCGGTAGGGCAGGTCTTGGGGGAAGGCCATGGGGGCGTTCTCGGGTTCGGACCAGGTGTCGGCGTGGTCGTCGGAGCGCCAGATGGAGGGTCCGAAGAAGGTGGAGGCGCCGACGAGGACGCGGCCGGTGGCGGGGTCGGCGGCGATGGCGAAGATCTCGGCGACGGCGGTGAAGCCGTCGGCGTCGAGTTTGGCGGGGCCGTCGAGGGTCCAGGTGGTGCGGTCGTCGCTGCGGGCGGTGAAGAGGCCTTTGCGGGTGCCGATGAGGACGAGGTAGGCCATGGCGGGCTCCTTTGCCGTTCGTGTTGGCTGCTCGTCCTCATCGTCGCGCGAGGGTGTGACGTTTTCAGGCTGTTGCGGGTTTCCCCTGGTGGAGCTGCGTGGTGATGTGGGCGGCGACTTGGGCGGGGGTGCGGTGGGTGGTGTCGACGACGTGGGTTGCGTCGCTCATCCATTCCTTGAGGGCGGTCTCGTAGGCCGGTTGGTGGTCGAGGCGCCATTGTCTGGCGGTGGGTTCGTCGGTGTCGTGTTCGACGCGGTGGCGGTGGGTGTCGGCGTCGGTGTGGAGGGTGAAGGCGTGGACGGGTATGCCGTGCCCGGTGAAGCCGTCCATGAGTTCGGTCCAGTAGTCGCGTTGGAGGACCGATTGCGGGATGACGAGGGTGCCGCCGGCGTAGTCGAGGACTTGGCGGGCGGTCTCGACGGTGAGGCCGCGCCAGGGGGCCCATTCCTTGAAGTCGTGGTGCGGGAGGTCGCCGATGATGCCGCGCAGGAGGTATCCGATGTGCTCGGCGTCGAAGACGCGGGCGGGGAGGGCGTCTTCGAGGAGTCGCGCGGTGGTGGTCTTGCCGGCGCCGAAGTTGCCGTTGAGCCATACGATCATTCGGGGGAATCTAGCAGGAGCGGCTCTGTTGCGCCGTCCCCGTTTGTGTTACGTTGCGAACACCCCGGGCGCTTCGCTGCGTCGGCCTGCCCGTTCTGTCCCGTTAGGACGTTGCCTGTGCGTGCTCCCCGTCTGCTCCTGGTGCTGCCGCTGGTGTTCGCGGCCTCGTGTTCCGATCTGTCCGGCCTGGCCGACGACGCGTCGTCGGGCGCCCCGGCGGGGTCGGGGACGCAGGTGTCGGACGAGTTCAGCGATACCGCCCCGTTCACCGTGACGGTGGACCCGGCCGATCTGACCGCGGCGATCGAGGCCCTGGAGGTCGCCGCGGAACGCGACGGCGGCTACGACCGGTCGCTGTTCCCCCATTGGAAGGACGACGACGGCAACGGCTGCGACGCCCGCGACGACGTCCTGGTCAAGCAGGACCGCACAGGCGCATTGAGCGAGGCCGACTGCGATGCGGCGATGACCGGCGAGTGGGTGTCGATGTACGACGGGGAGACGGTGACCGCCTCCGGTGACATCGACATCGACCATTTCGTGCCGTTGAAGGAGGCGTGGGGGTCCGGCGCGGTGGACTGGACGACCGAGGACCGCCAGGTGTACGCGAACTGGCAGGAGAACAACTGGCACCTCATCGCCGTGACGGCCTCGTCGAACCGGTCCAAGTCGGACCAGGACCCCGCCGAGTGGATGCCCGAGGATGAGGCCGTGTGGTGCGCTTATGTGTGGGCGTGGGTCGAGGTGAAGACCGAGTGGCGCCTCAGCGTCGACGAAGCGGAGAAGACCGCGCTGCTGGACTACACCGCGTCGGCGTGTTAGCCGAGCGCGAGCCAGGTGAGGCCGTGCCGGTCGGCGGCGGCGCGTTCGGCGTCGGTGAACGGGTCGCGGCCGGTGGCTTTGGCGATGAACGCGACCGGGTCGAGACCGAGTCCGGCCGGCGCGGTGCCTGGGCCGAGGAGGAGCGCGGTGACGTGCGCGGCGGCTTCGGGTGTGGTCCAGCGGGGCCGCCCGGTGGCGTCGGCGAGGTCGATGCCGTGGACGGCGACTTCGACGACGCGGGTGGTGAGGAAGTCCTCGAGGGTCATCGGGTCGCCGTGGCGGGTGGTGACGCGCCTGCCCTGGGGTTCGGCGGCGCACCGGGCGGCCGCGCCCGTCCAGGCGGCGTGGAAGCGGGCGGCGAGGGCCGGTCCCCCGGCGGCGGCGTCCTGAGTGGCGGTGTCGACGCGGATCTGGTTGGTCCGGGGCGAGAAGCGCTCGTCGGGCCGGTAGTACCCGGCGGCATCGACGAGGGCCTCAGGAGGTTCGGGGGCGTCGAGCATCGGTCCGAGACGGGCGAGCGCGCCGGTGACGTGCGCGGTCAAGGCTGCGGCGTCCCAGGGGGTGCAGCGTGTGGGCGCGGCCCAGTCGGCGTCGGTGAGATCGGCGAGGATGTGGGAGAGCCGCTCGGATTCGCGGTTGAGGGCGGTGAGCGCGGATGGCATCATGGGCGGCATCCTATTGCCTTGCACCCCAGGGAGTGCTGATGCTGTACGCCGCCGTGGTCCGTCCCGTGATCGACCGCGTCCACGTGTCGCTACGGCACGCGGCGCGCGCTGAGATCCGCGACCTGTACGCGCGGCGGGGCCTCAGACCGGGCGTGGAGATCGATGTGTTCCCCGCGCTCCTGGACCACCCGGTCCCGGAGGCGGCGCTGGCGGCCAGGATGGCGTACTGGCCGTTCGACCCCGACGCCGCCGAGGAGCCGGGCCTGGTCGAACGCGTCGACGGGTACTGGCATCTGACCGCCTTGGGCCGTGCGGTGGTCCTGGAGGCCGACCGCGTCCTCGGGGCGACCGCGGAGCGGCTGTGGTCGTACCGGCCGAGCCCGTCACTGCCCGGACTGGCCGCAGTCGACGCCGTACTGCCGCTGGTGGGGCGGCTGCTGGAAGCCGGACAGGCGACCGGAGGCCCGGTGTTCCGGGCGCTGACCCCCGTATGGGAGCCCGCCGACGCGTCGCCGTCGGCGCTGCTGGCGGCGCGCCTGGAGGCGCTGCGCCACCACCGCGCTGACGCGCACCGCGCCGCGTGGGCCGCGGCGGGCCTGACGGCCGAGGGCATCCAGGCACTGGGGCCCGGCCCCGAACGCGAGGCGATCGAGGCCGAGACGAACCGGCTCGACGCCCCGGTCTACGAAGCGCTGGACGCCGACGAGCGCCTGATCCTGCTCGGCGGTCTCGGTGCGCTCGCCGACGGCCTGACCGACCGGTAACCGAGGCGTACTCGCGGTGGCGTAGGTTGCGGAGCATGACGGATGAGGCTTGGGAGGCGCGTGTCGCCGCCCTGTGGGAACGCATCGACGAGATGGGCCGCGACGAGTTCGTGCAGGCGATGAAAGACCTCGCCGCCGAATGCGACCCCGAGGACCCGGTGGCGCTGTTCGAAGTCGGCGGCGCGCACGACTCGACCGGGTTCACCCAGACCGCGGTCGGCTACTACGAGCGGGCCATCGAGGCGGGCCTGTCCGGGGTGCGCCGCCGCCGCGTGTCGATCCAGATGGCGTCGTCGCTGCGCGAGCTCGGCGAACCCGAACGGGCCCTGGAGATCCTGGCCGAGGAACGCGGGCGCGGCTCGAACGAGTACGACGACGCGCTGGCCATGTGCGAAGCCTTGACGCTCGCGAAGCTCGGCCGCGACCGCGAAGGCCTCTCGGTCGCTTTGATCGCCCTGGCCCCGCACCTGCCCCGCTACCAGCGGTCGACGGTGAACTACGCTCGCGGCCTGGTCGGGCTCGACCCGGCCTAACCGCGCGATCGGGTCGGCGAGGACCTCGGCGAGGTTGCGGGCCTGGACGCCGTCCCCGTCGGTCCCCGAGACCCCGGCGATCATGATGAGCGCCTTCCACAGCGTCCACGCACGGGCGCGCGCCCACGTCCCCTCGTCGAGCCCGGCCGCGTCCCTGAAGCGCCTGCGGGCGTCCCCGGTGAACCACGTCCAGGCGATCTGCAGGTCGCACGCGGGGTCGCCGACGCCGCAGGTGCCGAAGTCGATGAGCGCCGCGAGCCGCCCGTCCACGGTGAGCAGGTTCCCGGGCGCGATGTCGCCGTGGAACCACACCGGCGGCCCGGCCCACACGGTGGCTGCGCCCGCGGCCCACACCGCTTCGCACGCGGCCCGGTCCACCGTGTCGCCGAGGACGTCGAGGGACCGCTGCACTTCGTGCCCGTACACGCTGGGATGGCAGCCGCGGAAGAACGAATGGGCGCCCGCGGCCGGCCCGCCCGTAGTCGGCGCGGTGCGCAGGATGGTGAGGACGGTGCCGAGGTCGTGGGCGAGCCGCCCGGGGTCGACCTCCGCGGCGTCCAGGAGGGTCTCCCCCGCCAGCCAGCGCCGGACCGACCACGGGTGCGGGTAGGCGTCGGTGGGCTGTCCGGTGGCGACGGGTTCGGGGACCGGCAGGGGCAGGTGCGCGGCCAGCAGCGGCAGTGCCTTGTCTTCTTTGGCGACGGCGGCGGTGTAGGCGGCGGCACTGGGCAGGCGGACGGACAGGTCGGTGCCGAGCCGGAAGGTGCGGTTGTCCCAGCCCTGCCGGGGCACCGGCGTCACGGGCAGGTGGGCCCAGTGCGGGAACTGTGCGGCGACGAGCGCGCGGGCGAGGTCGGCGTCGGGTGCGGTCAACAAATGCCCCCTCTACTGGGTCGCGTCGAGGACGAGCCGGGCGCGTTCGGCCGGCGGCGCGGGCGGGATGCGGACGATGGTGTAGCCCCGTTCGGTGTAGGCGTCGACGTGGACCTGCGCGAACCGGCGGGCGCCGTCGAGGTCGATGCGGCGCACCGGGGTCGCCTCGATCGCGTCGAGCAGGTCGAACAGGAGCACGCGCGGCTCGTAGACCGCTTCGGTCTCGATGCGGTCGAGTTCGGCGGCGAGGACGGGCCCGACCGGCGCCCCGGTGTAGCGGGCGAGCGCGAGCGCGCACACCGGGGACCGGTCGAACCACTGGTCGGGGCCGGGGAGCGTGTCGGCGGCGATCTGGCGGTCGCGTTGGAGGGCGGCGACGCGGTCGGTGAACCCGGGATGCTCCCAGGGGGTGTCCTCGCCTGCGGCCTGCGAGGCGGTGATGAGGTCGGTGGCGGCCTCGTCGACGACGGTGTGCCCGGCGGCGAGCAGGAGCCGGGCGACGGTGGTCTTGCCGGCGCCGGGGGCTCCGGTGAGGATGAAGCGGCGCAACGGGTCCCCTTTTCAGGCGGTGAGGTCGCGGGCGGTGCGGACGATCGCGCATTCGGCGGCGTCGAGATGCCGGTCGAGGCGGTCGGCGGCGTGCCGGTACAGGGCCAGGGCCGCGCGGCAGCCGGTCGCGTGGTCGGCTGCCGCGATGCCTGCGGCGGTGTCCCAGGCGCTGGTCCAGGCGGGGCCTTCGGCGGCGGCGACGGCGTCCCACAGGTCGTTCTCGGAGTCGCAGACGAGCCGGTCGGCGACCGCGAGGGCGTACCCGACCTGGAGGACGAGGACCGCCCGGTTGGCGGCGGCGGCGCGGGGACGGTCGAGGGCGAGCATCCCTGCGACCTTGTGGACTTCCTCGGCGAGGCCGACCAGTTCCCTCGCGGCCCACTGGTCGGCGGCGGCCGCGATCGTCTCCCAGGTCCAGTCGCGGGCGCGGGCCTGGAGGCGTCTCATGCGCCCTTCGGGGTCGTGGAGGACGACGGCGTGCCGCCAGGCGCCGACGGCGGTCACGGCCTCCCACGGGTTGGCCAGGCCGCCGTCGAGGTCGGCGAACGTCTTGCGGGAGAGGGTGACCATGCGGCCCTGGACCTGCCGGACCTCGGTCCCGGGGTCGGCGTCGACGGCCAGGAACAGGTCGATGTCGGAGTGGGGGTGGTCGGTGCCTTTGGCGACGGACCCGAACAGGCCGATCCCCCGCGTTCCGGGGGCGAGGTCGGCCGCGAGGCGCTCGGCGACGGCCAGCGCGTGGGCGTGGTGGTGCACGCGTCGAGTATCGCCGCGGCCGGGCCCGGTGTCGACCGGGTTTTCGGCTACACGGACCGGTAGTAGGCGATCTTCCCGGAGATGTAGTCGCGTTTCGCGGCGAGGTCGGCCAGGGACGCGTCGACGGCGACCCGGTGCGCCTCCAGGAGTCGGATGCGTTCGGGGATGGTCCGGTCGCCTTCGCGGACGAGGTCGGCGAAGCGGCCCATCTGCTCCACCGGCATCCCGGTGTCGCGCAGGCATTTCAGGGTGCCGAGCCATTCGAGGTCGGCGTCGGTGAACCGCCGCTGCCCGGTCGCGGTCCGGTCCACCTCGTCGATCAATCCGATCCGCTCGTAGTACCTGAGGGTGTCCATGGTGAATCCGGAGCGCCGCGCGCACTCGCCGATCGTGTAGGTCGCCGCCGTTGCATTGTCTGCCACGGAACACGAGGATACTCCACGACCGCTGCCTGCGGGTTTGCGCTGGAGTCCACTCCAAGCCTTAGCGTCGGACCGGAAGAAGCGACGAAAGGAGACCGCTGTGGAGCGGATCGCATTGGGACCGGACCGGATCGGGGTCTCGCGCATGTGCCTGGGCGCGATGGCCCTGGGCGGCGTGCAGGACGAGGCGACGAGCTTCGCCGTCCTCGACCGGTTCGTCGAACTGGGCGGCAACTTCATCGACACCGCCAACTGCTATATGTTCTGGATCCCCGGGGGCACCGGCGACGAGTCGGAGCTGCTGCTGGGGCGCTGGCTGGCCGCGCGCGGCAACCGCGCCGACCTCGTCATCGCGACGAAGGTGGGACGCCGTCCCGCGTTCCCCGGCGGCGGCCTGGAGCACTCCGAGCCGCTCACCCCCGAGCGGATCGGCGCCGGCATGGAGGAGTCGCTGGAGCGGCTCGGCACCGACTACGTGGACTTGTTCTGGTCGCACCGCGACGACCGGGCGACGCCTCTGGAGGACACGGTCGCGGGGTTCGACGCGGTCGTGCGCGCCGGGAAGGCCCGCATGGTCGGGGCGTCCAACCACACGGCGTGGCGCGTCGAGCGGGCCCGGCAGATCGCGGCGCGGACGGGCGCGGCGGCGTATACGGCGATGCAGAACCGCTACTCGTACCTGAAGCCGCGCCCTGGTGCGGTGCTGCCGGAGGGCGGGCACGTCCACGCCGCCGAGACCGACCTCGACTTCGCGGCCGGAACGGACGGGATGGCGGTGCTGGCGTACTCCTCGCTGCTGTCGGGCGCGTACCAGAACGCCGCGAAGCCGCTGGGCGAGCACTACGCCCACCCCGGCACCGATGCGCGCCTGGCGGCCCTGGACGAGGTCGCCGCCGCGACCGGCGCGACCCGTAACCAGGTGGTGCTGGCGTGGCTGGCCGCCCATGACGCGCCCGTGGTCCCCCTGGTCGGGGTGTCCTCGGTCGCGCAGCTGGAGGAGGCCGTCGCCGGGTTCGACGTGAAGCTCGACCCCGGGCAGCTGGAGCGCCTCGACGCGGCGGCCTAGCCGAGGAAGGACAGCCGCACGGTCCGGTCGGGGTTGTCGCGGTTGGTGTCGACCAGCAGCACCGACTGCCACGTGCCCAGCGCGATCCTCCCGGCCACGACCGGGAGGGTCGCGTGCGGGGCGATGAGCGCGGGCAGGACGTGGTCGCGGCCGTGCCCGGTCGAGCCGTGCTGGTGCCGCCACCGGTCGGTGCGCGGGAGGAGGTCGGCGAGGGCGTCCAGGAGGTCCTCGTCCGAGCCCGCGCCGGTCTCGATGACGGCGATCCCCGCGGTCGCGTGCGGGACGAACACGTTGAGCAGGCCGTCGCGGGCGCCCACTGCGGACAGGAACGCCTCGCAGTCGCCGGTGAGGTCTGTGACAGTCTCGCGGCGTCCGGTGTGGACGGCGATGGTGGTGGTGCTGAACGCCGAGCTCATAGATGCCGATCTTGCCACGCCGGGCGGTGTCGTACCGTCGGGGTACGTTCGGTCCACTGCGGCGAGAGGGGTTTACCGTGACGACCTATGTGGTGTTGCTGCGGGGTGTGAACGTCGGCGGGCATCGGAAGGTCCCCATGGCCGACCTGCGCGCCGCGCTCGACGAGGCCGGGTTCGACCGGGTCCGCACCTACATCCAGTCCGGGAACATCGTCCTCGACGCGGACGAGGACGCCGCGGCGGTCGCGGGCGTCATCGCGGACCGGTTCGGGCACACCGTCCCGGTCATGGTCCGCACCGCCGCCGACCTCGACCGGATCACCGCCGCGGACCCGTTCGCGGGCCGGGGCCTCGACGAGTCGAAAGTGACCGTCACGTTCCTGTCCGGGCCCGCCCCGGACCTGACGGTCCCGGCCGGGCAGGACGAGGAAGCGCACACCGACGGCACCGAAGTGTGGGTGTACTACCCCGGCGGGCTCGGCACCTCCACACTGGAGCGCTCCGGGTTCTGGAAGCCCCTCGCCGGCACCGAGGCGACCGCCCGGAACCTGCGCACGGTGCGGAAACTGCGGGACATGGCCGCCGCCGAGGCACCGGAATGACTGCGGGGCCTGCACTATCGTGAAACGCATGTCTGAACTCGCCGGGATCGACTGGTCCGCCGCCCCCGCCCCGCAAGCACCGGGCGCCGACCCCTACCGCGCGTACCTCGACACGCTCGGCTCGGCCGAGTCCCGGCGGACCATGCGCGGCTGCCTCGACCGCATCGCCCAGCTCCTCTCCGGCGACCCGGACACGGTCGGCGAAGGCCAGCCGTGGCACCTCCTGCGCTACGAGCACACCTCCCGGCTGCGCGCGGCCATGATCGACGCCGGCTGGTCCGGCGCGTACGTCAACAAGCACCTCGCCGCGCTGCGCCGCGTCCTCAAAGAGGCCTGGCGGCTCGACCTCATGGCCGCCGAGGACTACCAGCGCGCCTGCGACCTGCAACCGGTCAAAGCCCAACGCCTCCCCGTCGGCCAGGCCGTCGACGCCGAAGCGCTCGGCGCGGCCCTGTACGCGTGCGACGCCGACCCCGGCCCCGCCGGCGCCCGCGACGCCGCCGTCCTGGCCACCCTCTACTCCACCGGCTGCCGCAGAAGCGAGATCGCCTCGATGCGCCTGGCCGACTACGACCCGGCCGAGCGGTCCATCCGCATCGTCGGCAAAGGCAACAAGGAACGCCTCGTCTACGTCACCGAAGCCGCACAAGCCCGCATCGACCGGTGGACCGCCGTCCGCGGATCCGACCCCGGCGCCCTGTTCTGCCCGATCAACAAAGCCGGGCGCCTGCGCCGCACCGGCACCCGCCTGTCCGGCATGACCGGCCAGGCCATCGCCGACCTCCTCATGAAACGCCTCGTCGAAGCCGGGCAGCGCCGCCACACCCCCCACGACTTCCGCCGCACCTTCATCGGCGAGCTCCTCGACGCCGGCGTCGACCTGGCCATCACCCAGTCCCTGGTCGGCCACGCCTCCCCGGCCACCACCGCCCGCTACGACCGCCGCCCCGCCCGCCGCTCCCGCGAAGCGGTCGACCGCCTCCACCTCCCCGAATCGTGATGTCGCATTCTGGCTAGCCGATGTCGCACCCAGCGGGCAGTCTTGACCGCATGGACCTCCAAGCGATCACCGGCGACGACGAACGGCTCCACGCCGCCGTCGCCGGCCGCGACGCCCGCTTCGACGGCTGGGTGTTCCTCGCCGTCACCTCCACCCGCATCTACTGCCGCCCCTCCTGCCCCGCCGTCAAACCCAAACGCGAACACCAGCGGTTCTACCCGTCGGCGGCCGCCGCCCAGGAAGCCGGATACCGCGCCTGCAAACGCTGCCGCCCCGACGCCTCCCCCGGCTCCCCCGCCTGGGACTGGCGAAGCGACGTGTGCGCCCGCGCCATGCGCCTCATCGGCGAAGGCGTCGTCGACCGCGACGGCGCCACCGGCCTGGCCGCGCGCCTGGGCTACTCCCTGCGCCAACTCGAACGACTCCTCATCGCCGAAGTCGGCGCCGGACCGGCCGCGCTGGCCCGCGCCCAGCGCGCCCAGGTCGCCCGCACCCTGATCGAGTCGACGGACCTGCCGATGGGACAGGTCGCGTTCGCCGCCGGGTTCGCCTCGATCCGCGCGTTCAACCGCGTCGTCGCCGACGTCTTCGCGTGCTCCCCCACCGAACTGCGCACCAAAGCGAAAGGCCGCAACACCACCGGCGGCGGCGCGATCACGCTGCGCCTGGCCTACCGGGAGCCGTTCGAGCCGTCGAACCTGTTCGGGCACCTCGCCGCCGCGGCCGCACCGGGCGTCGAGGAATGGCGCGACGGCGCCTACCGGCGGACCCTGCGTCTGCCCCACGGCCCCGGCACCGCCGCGCTCAAACCCGGCCCCGGCTACATCGAATGCCGCCTGCGCGTGAGCGACCTGCGGGACGTGACGGCCGCGGTCGCCCGCTGCCGCAGGGCCCTGGACCTGGACGCCGACCCGCACGCCCCGACCGAGGCGCTCACCGCCGACCCGGTCCTGGCGCCGCTGGTCGCCAAGACCCCGGGCAGGCGCGTGCCGCGCAAAGCCGACGGCCCCGAGTACGCGATCCGCGCCGTCATCGGCCAGCAGATCGCCACCAGTTCGGCCGCGACCGTGGCCGCGGGCCTGGCCGAACGCTACGGCGAACCGGTCGACGACCCCGACGGCGGCCTCACCCGGCTGTTCCCTTCCCCTGAGGCGCTCGCCGCCGCCGACCCCGCGCACCTGCCGATGCCCGGACGCCGCAAAGCGACGGTGCTCGCGCTGGCCGCGGCGCTGGCCGACGGCCGCGTGGACGTGGGGCCGGGCGCGGACTGGGCGAAGGCCCGGGCCGACCTGGCGGGCGTGCCGGGGGTGGGGCCGTGGACGATCGAGATGATCGCCATGCGCGCCCTGGGCGACCCGGACGCGTTCCCGACCACCGACCTCGGCGTCATCAAGGGCGCCCGGAGCCTCGACCTGGGGGCCGGGAAGGCCCTGGAGGCCCGCTCGCTCGCGTGGGCGCCGTGGCGGGCCTACGCCGTCCAGTACCTGTGGGCCGCCAGCGAGCACCCGACGAACCACCTGCCGACCGAAGCGAAGGAGCGTGCGCGATGAACCGCACTGCCAGGCACTTGACGATGGAGTCGCCCCTGGGGCTGATGGCCGTGTCGGCCGTCGAGGAGGGCCTCACGTGCGTCCACATGGGCGTGGAGGAGGTGAAGGAGGCGTGGGGGCCCGAGGAGGCGACCCCGGTGCTGGAGGCCGCGGTCGACCAGCTCGAGGCGTACTTCGCCGGGGACCTGAAGGAGTTCGACCTGCCGCTGGCGGCGGCGGGCACCGATTTCCAGCAGCGGGTGTGGGCCCAGCTGTGCCGCATCCCCTACGGCGAGACGGTCGCCTATATGGATATCGCGGAGGCGATCGGGGACCGCAAGGCCGTGCGCGCAGTGGGTTTGGCGAACGGCCGCAACCCGATCGCGATCGTCGTCCCCTGCCACCGGGTGATCGGCAAGAGCGGGAAGCTCACCGGGTACGCGGGCGGATTGTGGCGCAAGGAGCGGCTCCTGTCGCTGGAGCGGGGCGAGCCGGCCCTGTTCGCGTAACGCGATGAGGGTGACCGCGAGTTCGACGGTGACGGCGTCGTCGTCGACGATGATGCTCGCCGAGTAGCAGACCTGGTCGGTGCATCCGGCGGGGATGACGCCCGTCGCGGTCCCGTTCGGGGTCGTCCCGGCCAGCAGCGGCGCTTCCATGGCGTTGTCGGCGATGAAGTCGTCGAACGCGTCGGATGGGATCGCGACGGTGACTTCGGCGCGGTCCCCGGGGGTCGGCGACTCCATCTCGGACAGGTCGGCGTCGGTGACCTCGGTGCCGTCGGGGAAGGCCAGGTGTGTGGCGGAGGCGACCGTCGCGGCGCTGGGCTCGGGTCCGCCTTCCAGGGCCCAGGCGACGCCCCAGACCGCGGCGAAGAGTCCGGCGGCGACGCACGCGAGCCACACGGCGGCGACGAGGGCGCGGCGGACCGTCGGCTGCGGCGGGGGTTTCATGGCCGCGACCTTACCCGAATCCCGCGAGTGACCGTCACGTCCACGTGCCGCTACTGGGCGAACGCGCCGATGAGGCCGTGCAGCGCCGCGGCCTTGGCGAGGTCGCCCTCGACGTCGAGGGCGTCGGCCCCGGCCCTGCGCCACAGCCACAGCAGGACCTCGCCCGCCGTACCGCGGACGAGGGCCTGCGCGTCGGCGGCGACGCCCGGTTCGGCGAGGATCGCGCCGGAGGCGACGCGGACGGTCCAGGCCCGGTCACCGGTGTCGAGGGCGACCGCGAGACCCTCGGCGCCGCCGAGGAACGGTGCGACCTGGTCCCGGTAGGCCCGTGACCCCCAGGCGAGCATGACCTGCAGCATCTCGTCGACGCCGTCCAGTGCCAGGGCGGGGTCGACGGGGCTGAGCGGGCGCCCGGCGGCGAGTTCGGCGTCGGCGCGGTGGACGAGGGTCTCGTGCGCCATGCGCCGGATCCAGAACCCGACGGTCTGGTCGGGCCCGTACCAGGTGTAGGCGAGGCTGTCGGGGCCGCGCTCGTCGAACTCGGCGACGAGGTCGGCGAGCGCGGCCGCGTACTGCTCGCCGGGCGTGCCCGGCCTGGCGATCCGGTAGTCGCCGCCGGGGTCGCGCAGCCGCCGCATCGACTGGATCTTGTGGTCGTAGGTTCCGGTGACGTGGTCGAGGAGGTCCGCGGCGGTCCAGTCGGGGCAGGTGGGCACCTTCGCGTGTCCGGCTGCGGCGCACGCGGACTGGAGGCGGGCGGCGTCGGCGAGGAGGTGGGCGCGGAGGGTCGGGAAGTCCATCCGCGCATGCTCGCACGCGGGTGCGACATCCGGGCCGGGCGTCAGGTGTCGAGGCGTTCGACGGCTTCTTTCGCTTCCTTCAGGCCGACGCCGGTGCGCTCGCGGTAGGCCTTGATGGCCTGGATGGTCTTGCCGCGCCGGGCGAGTTCGCGGACGTCGGCGAGCGGGTCGGGCTGCGGGGGCGCGGAGTCGCGGATCTCCAGGTGCTGCATGACCAGGTCGAGTTTGCGTTCGATGCGGGCCAGGGCTTCCAGGGTCGGGTCGTATCGCACGGTGCGCTCCTCGTTTCGTCAGTGGCGCCCACCTTACTGGCGCCAGGCCCGCCATCCGCCTGCCGCGGTGATGTCCTGCGCGCCTTCGGGGGCGGCGGCGGTGAAGCCGGTGGCCCAGGTGCCGTCGTCGAGTTCGACTTTGCCGAGGGTCATGGGGGCCGGGAGGGCGGCGAGGAACCGTCCGAGGGCGGCCGGGCTCAATTGCCAGCGCTCGCCGGGGAGGCTGGCGCCGTTGGGGTCGCGGACGACGAGGGGTTTGGGCGGGGTGGTGTCGAGGGCGTACATCCGGTAGGCGGGTGCGGTGCGCACGGGCCCGGTGTAGCGGGCGGCGAGGTCGGTGAGCTGGTGGTTGAGGGGTTCGCCGCGGAGGTGGGCGCCGAAGACGACGAGGTCGGCCCCTTGGGGTGCGAGCTGGGGTGCGGGGGTGTCGAGGTAGCGGGCGGCGAGGTCGATCGCGGTCTGGTCGGCGAATGCGGGGACGATGAGGCTGACGCCGAAGCCTTTGGTGCCGGCCTGGCCTGCGGGGACGGCGACGGCGGCCATGTCGAGGAGGTTGACGAAGTTGGTGTAGGTGCCCATGCGGGCGTTGACGCCGATGGGGTCGGCGGCGACTGCGGCGAGGCTGGGGTGGGCGGGTGCGGTGGGCAGCAGGAGCGCGTCGAATCCGGCCAGGAGTGCGGCGGCGTCGAGGCGGATGCGGCGCAGGCGCTGCTGGTCGGTTGCGAGGTCGGCGGCGGTGAACTTGTCGGCGGAGCGGACGATCTGGGCGACGGTGGGGTCGGTGTCGTCGGCGTCGAGGCGGTGGCCGAACGCGGCGTGCCGTTCGGCGACGAGGGCGCCTTCGTAGAGCAGGAGTGCGGCGTCCAGGAGGGGCTGGACGTCGATGGGCGCGGTCTGGAAGCCGGCGGCTTCGCAGCGGGCGATGGCTGCTTCCCACAGGGGCGTGAAGTCGGGGTCGAGCGCGGTGAGCGCTTCGGGGCGCGGGAGGGCGATGCGGGGTGCGGGGGGCGCGGCGAGGGGGGCGTCGGCGGGCCAGGGCCGTGAGGCGGGGTCGAGGCTGCTGGGTCCGGCCATGATCTGGACGGCTCGGGTGGCGAGGTCGAGGCGGGGGGCGAAGACGGTGAGGCAGTCGTAGGAGGGGCAGGCGGGGACGACGCCGTCGACGGGGACGAGCCCGAGGGTGGCTTTGATGCCGACGAGGCCGCCGAGGGCGGCGGGGACGCGCCCGGATCCGGCGGTGTCGGTGCCGAGTGCGAAGTCGACGATGCCTCCGGCGACGGCGACGGCCGACCCGGAGGAGGACCCGCCGGAGATGAGTGCGGGGTCGGCGGCAGAGCGGACGGGCCCGTAGGGGCTGCGGGTGCCGACCAGGCCGGTCGCGAACTGGTCGAGGTTGGTCTTGCCCAGGCAGATCGCTCCGGCGGCGCGGAGCCTGGCGACGCCGGTGGCGTCCTGTTCTGGCTGGTACGCGAAGGAGGGGGAGGCGGCGGTGGTGGGGAGTCCGGCGACGTCGATGTTGTCTTTCGCGGCGAACACGGTCCCGGCCAGCGGCAGGTCCGCACCGGCCTGTGCGGCGGCGTCGATCCGGTGGGCTTCGGCGAGGAGGTCGTCGAGGTCCCGGACGGCGATCCACGCTTCGGGCCGGTCGGTGCCGGTGTATCGGGCGTGGGCGGTGCGGACGCGTGCGGCGGCGCTGTTCACGGTATCCCCTGTCTTGTTGTCCACTATGGAGGTTGTTATCGGGTGATGACGGCGAGCGGCGTGCCGGGGGCGGCCTGCTCGCCGGGTCGGGCGAGGACGCGCGTCACGGTGCCGGAGACGGCCGCTGCCACGGGCATCTCCAGTTTCATCGCCTCCAGGACCACGATCGTGTCCCCGGCGGTCACCGTGTCGCCTTCGGCGACGTTGACGCGCCACACGCTGGCGGCCATCGGCGCCTCCACGAGGGTCTCACCCGGCGCGAGGTCGATCGTGGAGCCCCCGGCGGGTGCGGGTTCGGTGTGCTCGCGGTCGAACTCGCCCGCGGCGGCCCACCGGGCCCGTTCGGCTTCGAACGCGGCGGCCTGCCGCGACTGGAACGCCCCGATCGACGCCTCGTTGTCGGCCAGCAGCCGCCGGTAGTCGGCGTACGCGAACACGCCCGGCCGGATGTCGATCTGGGCGCGCCCGGCGGCGAGGTCCCGGCGGGTCTGGGCGAGCTCGTCCTCGCTGACGCGTTCGAACACGACCCGGTCGAAGAACCTGAGCAGCCAGGGCAGGCCGTCGTGGAAGGACGCGAGGTCCCGCAGGCCCGCCCAGATCGGCGCGGTCCGCCCCACCAGCTGGTACCCGCCGGGCGAGTCCATCCCGTAGATGCACATGTAGGACCCGCCGATCCCGACCGTGCCCTCGGCGGTCCACGTCCTTGCCGGGTTGTACTTGGTGGTGACGAGCCGGTGCCGGGGGTCGACCGGGACGGCCGCGGGCGCCCCCAGGTACACGTCGCCCAGGCCCAGGACGAGCCATTCGGCGCTGGTGGCGATCCGGGCGACGTCCTCGACCGATGCGAGGCCGTTGATGCGGCGGATGAACTCGATGTTGGACGGGTTGAACAGGGCGTCGTCGCGGACGTTCGTGGAGTACCGGGCGATGGCTTCGTCGACGACGCTGTCGTTCCAGGAGATCGGCAGCCGCACTTCCCGTGAGGGGACGGTCATGTCGGCGATGTCGGGCAGGTCCTGTTCGAGTTCGACGAGGAGCCCGGTCAGCGACCGGACCGGCAGGACGTCGGGGTCGACGTGCAGGTGCAGGGACCTGACGCCGGGGGTGGTGTCGATCAGGCCCGCAGGGTTCGCTGCGGCGAGGGCGTCCATGAGCGCGCCGACGCGCATCCGCAGCCCCAGGTCGAGGTGCATGGGCCCGTATTCGAGGAGCAGCGCGTCGTCCCCGGCCCGCCGGTAGGCGACCTGAGGCCGGTCTTCCTCTGCCGGGATCTCGGCGAGTGTCGCGGTGTCCTCGTGGGCGCCGGCGAGGGCGTTCGGGGCCGCGACCGGGTGGGCGCGCAGCCGGTCCGCTTCGGCTTCGCCGACGGGTACGAACCGGACGGTGTCGCCGGGGCGCAGTTGCCCGAGCTTCCACCGGTCCGATGTGGTCACCGTGAACGGGCACGCGAATCCGCCCAGGCTCGGCCCGTCGGGGCCCAGCAGCGCGGGCGTGTCCCCGGTGAAGTTCACCGTCCCGACCGAGTACGGGTTGTCGTGCAGGTTGGAGGGGTGCAGTCCGGCTTCGCCGCCGTCGGTCCGCGCCCATTCGGGGCGGGGCCCGTCCAGGCGCACACCGGACCGTCCGGCGTGGACCTGCACCGACCAGTCGGCGGCGTAGATCCGCTCCATGTCGGCGACGGTGAAGTAGTGCGGGGCCGGCTGCGGGCCCGGCGTCACCGCGAGCGCCCACTCGTGGCCGAACACGGGCCGTTCGGCGACGGGCACCGCGGCCGCTTCGCGGCCCGTGGCGCTGGCGGGGAGGAGGCGGTCGCCGGTGCGCAGCTGGTCGCCGGTGTAGCCGCCGATGCGCCCGGGCGGGAACGTGGCGGCGGAGCCGAGGAACGTCGGGACGTCGAGGCCGCCTTGGAAGAGCACGTAGGTGCGGGCGCCGGCGTCGTGGACGGCGCCGACTTCCAGCACGCCCCCGGCCCGGATGTCGATCGGCTCCCACTGGGGAACGGGTGCGCCGTCGACGGTGACCGGCGCGGGCGCGCCGGTGACGCACACCGTGGCGGGCTCGCTGAAGCGGAGGGTGGGGCCGGTGATGGTGCATTCGAGGCCGGGGGCGCCTTCGGGGTTGCCCAGGGCGCGGTTGCCGAGCCGGAACGAGTAGTCGTCCATCGGCCCCGACGGGGGGACGCCGACCTGCCAGTGGCCGATGCGGCCGGGCCAGTCCTGGACGGTGGTGAGGACGCCGCCGGAGAGCACGTCGATCCGCGCGGTCGCGTCCTCGATGGTGGCGACGGTGCCGGTGTCGTGGGCGACCCCGGCGACGCGCGGGTCGGCGGCGGCGGCGGCGAGCTGCCCGAGGTTGGTGTGGACGCCTTCGATCCTGGTGTCCCCCAGGGCTTCGGCGAGCGCGGCCCACGCGGCTTCGCGGGTGGGGCCGGTGGTGATGATCTTGGCGAGCATGGGGTCGTAGACGGCCGGGACGTCCAGGCCCCGCTCGATCCACGTGTCCACCCGCGCCTGTCCGGGGAGGTCGACGCAGGTGAGGAGCCCTGCGGAGGGCAGGTGGTCGCGGGCGGGGTCTTCGGCGTAGACGCGCGCTTCCACGGCCGCGCCCGCGACTGCGGGCCCCGAATCGGGCAGGCCTTGGAGGAACCCGGTGTCGCCTGCGGCGGCGCGGATCATCCACTCGACGAGGTCGATGCCGAGGACCGCTTCGGTGACCGGGTGCTCGACCTGCAGGCGCGTGTTGAACTCCAGGAACGACGCGGTCTCGCGCTCGGGGTCGTAGATGAACTCGACGGTCCCGGCCGACTGGTACGCCGCCGACGCCGCCAGGGCCCTCGCAGCGGCGTGCATCTGCTCCCGCACCTGGTCGGGCAGGCCGGGCGCGGGGGCTTCCTCGATGACTTTCTGGTGCCGCCGCTGCAGGGTGCAGTCGCGGTCGGCGAGGCTGACGACGCGGCCGAGCCCGTCGCCGAACACCTGCACTTCGACGTGCCGGGCCCGGCGGACGTACTGCTCGAGGTAGACCGCGTCGTCCCCGAAGTTGTCGGCCGCGAGCCGCCTGACGGTGGTGAACACCTCAGTGAGCTGCCCGGCGTCCTCGGCGACGCGCATGCCGATGCCCCCGCCCCCGGCGGAGGCCTTCACGATCACCGGGTACCCGACCTCGCCCGCTGCGGCGACGGCGTCTTCGACGCTGTCGAGGGCGGCGGTTCCGGCCGCGAGCGGCACCCCGGCGGCGGTGGCCGCCGCCCTGGCGGTCACCTTGTCGCCGAACAGCTCCAGCTGCCCGGGGGTCGGCCCGATGAACACGAGCCCGGCCTCGTTCACGCGCCGCGCGAACTCGGCGCTCTCGGCGAGGAACCCGTACCCCGGGTGCACCGCTTGAGCGCCGGTGTCCTTCGCCGCCGCGAGGATCGCGTCCATGTCCAGGTACGACTGCGCGGGCGCGGCCGGACCCACGCACACCGCCTCGTCCGCGTCCCGCACGTGCAGCGAAGCGGCGTCGGCCTCGGAGTACACGGCCACGGTGGCGATGCCGAGCCGGTGCGCGGTGCGGGTGATGCGGCGGGAGATCTCCCCGCGGTTGGCGATGAGGATGCGTTCGAACACGAAAGGACTCGCTCTCAAGAAGAAGGGGTTCAGGGGCGGACGGCGTTGGCCAGGTGCGCCCACGTCAGCGCGGCCTCGGCGCGGCCGACGACGATGGACCTCGAGGTTTCGATGTGGCGGGTGAGGATCGCTGTCGCCTCCTCGTACCGGCCCTCCAGGGCGCCTTCGGCGATCGCGATGTGCTCGCGGATCGTGTCGGCCATCCGCTCGGCGGTGAAGTAGTCGAACATCCGGGCCGGGCGGATCCGGTTGTTCACCACCTGCAGCGCCTCGGCCAGCTGCGGGTTCCCCGACGCGGCCAGGAGCGTCAGGTGGTACCGCTCGTCGGACTCGACGAACCCCGCATCGGGACCGGGCGGCGCGTCCCGCAGCCGGTACCACCGCTCCAGCTCCGGACCCAGCAGGTCCGCGTCGTGCCGGATATCGGGGTCGGCGGCGGCCCTCGCCAGCCCCCGCAGCTCCAGAGTCAGCCGCACCTCGTACAGGTCGTTCAACTGGTCGATCCGCGGCCGGTACGGGTACAGCCCGTCCACTTCCCGCGACACGAGCCCGTCGGCCGACAACCTGGACAGGGCCTCGCGGACGGGGGTGCGCGACACCCCGTAGATCCCCGCCAGCCGCTCCTCGCCCAGGCGCTTCCCCGGCTCGTACCGCCCTGCCATGAGGTCGGCGCGCAACGCCACGTACACGCGCGCAGCCAGCGGCCCCTCCGTCTCCGGCAGGCCCGAGAACCCTTCGCTCATATGGCCATCGCCTCCTTCACCTGCTTGACCGCGCCGTCACCGGCCGTCCCGGACGAGGCGACGCGCCCCGACCGCAGCACCGCATACCGGGACGCGGCCTGCAGCGCGAACCCCAGGTGCTGCTCCACCAGCAGCACCGACAGGCCGCCGCGACCGGCGAGGTCCACGATGGTCGATTCGATCTCGGCGACGACGTTCGGCTGGATGCCTTCGGTCGGCTCGTCGAGGATGAGCAGCCGCGGCTCGGTGATGAGGGCCCGGGCGATCGCCAGCTGCTGGCGCTGGCCGCCGGACAGGAGCCCGGCCTGGCGGCCCAAGAGCGGGCGCAGGGCGGGGAACAGGTCGAGTTGCGCGTCCACAAGGGCCCGGCCGTTCTTGCGGCCGTCGGCGACGAGCCGGAGGTTCTCGCCTGCGGTGAGGTGCGTGAAGCACTGCTGCCCTTGGGGGACGTAGGCCATCCCGGCTTTGACGCGTTGGTTCGCGGGCATCCGGTTGACCGGTTCGCCGTCGAGTTCGACGGTGCCGGACATGACGGGGATGAGCCCGACGACCGCGCGCAGGAGGGTGGTCTTCCCGGCGCCGTTGTGGCCCATGACAGCGGTGACTTCGTCGCTGTCGACGTCGAGGTCGACGTCGTGGACGACGGGCGTGCGCCCGTACCCGCAGGTGAGGTTACGCAGTCGCAGCATCGGCGGTCTCCATCTCGTCGGTCGGCGAGGCACTGGTGGTGCCGAGGTAGACCTCCTGGACGCGCGGGTCGGCCGAGACCTCGTCGACGGTCCCGGCGGCGAGGACCGCCCCGGCGTGGAGGACGGTGACGCGGGAGGCGAACGCGCGCATGAAGTCCATGTCGTGCTCGACGACCGCGACCGCGCGGGTGGCGGCGATGTCGTGCAGCAGCCGCCCGGTGGTCTCGCGCTCCTCGTGGCCCATCCCGGCGATCGGCTCGTCGAGCAGGAGCACGTCGGCGTCGCCGACGAGGAGCATCCCGATCTCCAGCCACTGCTTCTGCCCGTGCGCGAGGATCCCCGCGGGCGTGTCGGCGAGCCCGGCGAGGCCGATCTGCTCCATGACGGCGGTGACCGCGTCGGGGAGCGTGCGGCGCTGGCGCAGGAGGTTCCAGGGGGTGCGGTGGGCTCCGGCGGCGATGTCGAGGTTCTGTGCGACGGTGAGGTTGTCGAAGACGGTGGCGGTCTGGAAGGTGCGGCCGATGCCGGCGCGGGCGATGTGGTGGACCTTTTTGCCGCGCAGTTCGGTGCCGTCTTTGGTGACGGATCCGGTGTAGGCGGCGAGGCCGGTGACGGCGTCGACGAGGGTGGTCTTCCCGGCGCCGTTGGGGCCGATGAGGAAGTGGACTTCGCCTGTGTGGAGGGTGAGGTCGACGCCGTTGACGGCTTTGAAGCCGTCGAAGTCGACGTGGATGTCGGTGCAGGTGAGCGCGGTGGTCATGCTGGGGCCTCCACGGGTCGGTTGCGGGTGCGTTTGATCAGGGCGGTGGTCGAGGCGATGCCGCCGGGGAGGAGGGCGATGACGGCGATGAACAGGAGGCCTTGGGCGTAGGTCCAGGCGGAGGGGAACTGTTCGGAGAGTGCGGTCTGGGCCCAGGCGACGGCGAGGGCGCCGATGACGGGGCCGATGAGGCTGGCGCGGCCGCCGATGGCGACGCCGAGGATGAACATGATGGAGGGGACGATGCCGATGCTGGCCGGGGAGATGATGCCGACGATCGGCACGAAGAGCGCTCCGGCGACGGCGGCGAAGAGCGCGGCGGCGGCGTAGGCGACGGTTTTGATGTTGGCGGCGTCGTAGCCGAGGAAGCGGACCCGTTCTTCGGCGTCGCGGACGGCGACGAGGAGTTCGCCGTAGCGGGAGCGGCGCAGCTGGAGTGCGGCCGCGAGGACGACGAGGAGGACCCCGGCGGCGATGTAGTAGAGCATCTGCTGGTTGACCGGGTCGTCGAGGTTGTAGCCGAAGAAGTACCGGAACCGGGAGAGGCCGTTGAACCCGCCCATGGACTGCTGTCCGATGAGGAGGATCGCGAAGGCGCCGGCGAGGGCTTGGGAGAGGATCGCGAAGTAGGCGCCTTTGACGCGGCGTTTGAACACGGCCAGGCCGAGGAGGACGGCGAAGCCGGTGGGGAGGACGAGGATCGCGGCGATGGTGAACACCGGTGAGGCGAACGGCGCCCAGTAGGCGGGGAGCTCGCGGATGCCGGCCAGTTCCATGAAGTCCGGGACCGACCCGGGGCCGTTCCGGAACTGGGCGTCGGCCATCTTCATGTGCATGGCCATGAGGTAGGCGCCCATGCCGAAGAACACGCCCTGGCCGAGGGTGAGCATGCCGCCGCGGCCCCAGGCGAGGCCGATGCCGACGGCGACGATGGCGTAGCACAGGAACTGGGCGAGCAGGCCGAGCCGGAACCCCGACAGGAGCAGCGGCGCGGCGCCGAAGAGGACGAGAGCGGCGGCGGCGAACCCGGTCCAGGTCCCGGCGCGGCCGGTGAGGAACTTGCTCATGCGAGGCTCCTAGTCCGCAGGGTGAACAGGCCTTGCGGGCGCAGCTGGAGGAAGATGACGATGACGACGAACACGCCGACTTTCGCGAGTGACGCGGTCGAGTAGGTCTCGAACACCGCCTGGAACGTGCCCAGGGCGACCGCGGCGATGACCGCGCCCTTGATGCGGCCCATGCCGCCCGCGACGACGACCAGGAACGCGTCGACGAGATAGGACTGGCCCGTAGTCGGACTCGTCGAGCCGATGAGCGTCAGCGCGACACCGGCGACACCGGCCAGGCCCGAGCCGATGAAGAACGTCCCGGCGTCGACCGAGCGCGAGGAGATCCCGACCGTCTCGGCCAGGTCCCGGTTGCCCACGACGGCCCTGATGCGCCGCCCCGCCGGAGTGAACCGCATGACCAGGGCCACGGCGGTGACCGCCAGGACGGCGAGCGCGAGGATGAACAGGCGCGTCTTGGGGACGGTGGTGCCCAGCAGGTCGACCCCGCCGCGCAGCGCCTCGGGGACCGTGACGTTCTTGGCGGGCGCGCCGAAGAGGTCGCGTGCGGCCTGCTGGAGCACCAGGCCGACACCGAAGGTCACCAGGAGCGTGTCCAGCGGCCGGTGGTAGAGGTGCCTGATGAGCAAGGCCTCGAGGACGAGGCCCATGGCCCCGCCGACGAGGAACCCGGCGGGGAGGGCGATCAGGAGGGACGCACCGGCGTCCCCGACGACCTGCTGCGTGACGTACGCGGTGTAGCAGCCGGCCATGATGAACTCGCCGTGCGCCATGTTGATCACGCCCATCTGGCCGTACGTGAGCGACAGGCCCAGAGCGGCCAGCAGCAGGATCGAACCGGTACTGAGCCCGGTGAACAGCTGCCCTACGAGGAGGTCCATTGCGTGTCCTTCCTGATCGCCCGCGCCGCTACTCGGTCACCGCGAGGTCGGCGGCCCAGTCGTAGCCCTCCAGGAACGGGTCGGGCTCGATCGCGCCCTCGGACTCCCACACCGTGTAGAGCAGGCCGTCCGCGTTGATCTGCCCGATGCGGGCGGTCTTGGTGACGTGGTGGTTGTCCCCGTCGATCACCACCGTGCCTTCAGGACTGTCGAACGAGACGCCGTCCGCGGCGGCCTGGATGTCGGCCACGGCGAAGGACCCGGCCTTCTCAGCGGTCGCGGCCCACAGGTACACGGAGTTGTAGGCGGCCTCCATCGGGTCCGAGGTGACCCGCTCAGCCCCGTACTCGGCCTTGAACGCCTCGACGAACGCGGTGTTCGCGGGCGACTCGACCGTCTGGTAGTAGTTCCAGGCCGCCAGCTGCCCCTCGATGTTCTCGACGCCGATGCCGCCGACCTCCTCCTCGGCGATGGAGACGCTCATGACCGGCATCGACTCGGCGGTGAGACCGACATTGGCGTACTCGCGGAAGAACGCGACGTTCGAGTCGCCGTTGAGGGTGTTGAACACCGCGTCGGCACCAGCCGACTTGACCTGGTTGACGATGGTCGAGAACTCGACCGAGCCCAGCTGCGCGTAGTCCTCGCCGAGGATCTCGATGCCCTTGTCGGCGGCGTAGGCGTTGATGATCGCGTTCGCCGTGCGCGGGAACACGTAGTCCGAGCCCACCAGGTACAGCGACTTCACGCCCGTCTCGGCCAGATAGTCCAGCGCGGGGATGATCTGCTGGTTCGTCGTCGCCCCGGTGTAGAAGATGTTCTCCGACGCCTCCAGGCCCTCGTACTGGACGGGGTAGTACAGGAGCGAGTCGTTGTCCTCGAACACCGGGAGCATCGCCTTGCGCGACGCCGACGTCCAGCCGCCGAAGACGGCCGCGACGCAGTCCTCGCGGATGAGCTTCTCGGCCTTCTCGGCGAACACGGTCGGCTCGGACGCCCCGTCCTCGGCGACGATCTCGATCTGCTTGCCCTGCACGCCGCCCGCGGCGTTGATCTCGTCGACCGCGAGGTAGATCGCGTCGCGGACGGTGGTCTCGGAGATGGACATGGTCCCGGACAGGGAGTTGAGCGCACCGACCTTGACCGTGTCGCCGGACGTGTCGACACAGGACTCGGCGGCGGCGGTCTCCTCCCCGGCGCGGGAGCCGCACGCGGCGGTCAGGGCGAGCGCGGTCGCCGAGGCGGTGACCGTGAGGGTGCGGGCGAGGTCTCGGGCGTTGAACGTTGAACGCTGTGGCATACGGGGTTCGACCTTTCACGGGGTGGAAGTCCCGGCACGATGGGGACCGGGCCTGCAAGGGGTGTCGCCGCAGGCAGCGGCGGTGTACAGGTGCGTATACAGCGTCGTATCCGCTATGGGTACAAGCTAGGGGCGCGATGTTTCACCGCCGTTCACGTCAAGAACGGCCCCGTGAACTCCCGTTGCCGGGACGTAAAAAAGCCCGCACCGCCGACGGCGACACGAGTGAGAATCATCGAAATACATCGATATGATGAAAGGTTCGAACAACACCGAACCGTCCTAAAGCACCGGTATACCGCGCGGATATGCTTACCGCGCAAAGCAACGCGTGACCAAAGGAGAACCGCGCATGCGCAACCACCCCCAAACCACCGACACCACCCCCCTGCGCCGCAAACTCATCGCACCCACCCTCACCGCAACAGCACTCCTCGCACTCGCCACCCCCGCCACCGCCGCACCCGCCGCAGACACCACCACCGACGAACCCTGCCCCTTCACCGCCACCCTCTGCCTCTTCGAAGGCGAGAACTACACCGGCGAACGCTTCACCGTCTCCTCCCTCGTCGAACCCGGCACCTGCGTCAGCCTCGTCGACCACGGCTGGGCAGGACGCGTCAACTCCGCCATCAACACCGACCCCGACAGCGCCGCCCTCTTCGCCAACGACGACTGCATCGGCGGCCCCTACCAGGTCCCCGGCAACAGCACCATCGCCGACCTCGGCACCTTCACACCCCTGAGCGTCTGGGTCACCGACTAACCCACACCCACCGCCACCGCGCTGGCCGCCGCGCAATGCGCGGCGGCCAGCGCCGCTAGTCCTCCAGGCGGGCGAGGAAGAACTCCCGCACGTCCCCGGCGAGGAGCTCGGGCACCTCCATCGCCGCGAAATGCCCGCCGCGCTCGAACTCCGACCAGTGCCGGATGTCGTACAGCCGCTCAGCCAAGGGCCGCACCGACAGCGTGATGTCGTGCGCGAACACCGCGACTCCGAACGGCACCCGGCACGGCTCCCCCGGCACGCCACGCTGCGTGTCGCGGTGCAGCCGCGCCGACGAAGCGGCGGTGGCGGTGAGCCAGTACAGCGAGATGTCGGTGAGCATCCGGTCGTCGTCGACCGGCGTGGCCGGGTCCGTCCACTGCGCGAACCGCTCGGCGATCCACGCCAGCTGCCCCACCGGCGAGTCGGTGAGCGCGTACCCGATCGTCTGCGGCGTCAACGCCTGCAGCGCCTGGTACGGCGGCCGGTTCGCCATGAGCTCCCGCACCTTGACCAGGCGCGCCTCGTCCGAAGCGGACAGCTCGACCCCCTCCACCGGCCGCATCGGCAGGTAGTTCACGTGCACACCGACCACGTGCTCGGGCGCGTACGCGCCCAGTGCGCTCGACACCCCGGCGCCGAAGTCCCCGCCCTGCGCCCCGTACCGCTCGTAGCCCAGGCGTCGCATCAGCTCCGCCCAGGCGCGGGCGATGCGCGGGACGCCCCAGCCGCCCTCGGTGGTCGGTCCGGAGAACCCGTATCCGGGCATCGACGGGATGACGAGGTGGAAGTCCCGCGACAGCGGCTCGATCACGTCCGCGAACTCCAGGAACGACCCGGGCCAGCCGTGCGTCAGGACCAGCGCGAGGGCGTCCTCCTTCTGGGACCGCACGTGGACAAAGTGGATGTTCTGGCCGTCGATCTCGGTCGTGAAGTGCGGCAGCTCGTTGAGTTCCGCTTCGTGCTTGCGCCAGTCGTATCCGGTGCGCCAGTACTCCGCGAGCTCCTTGAGCCGGGCGAGCGGGAACCCGTAGTCGGTCCCGGCGTCGGCGACCTCATTGGGCCAGCGCGTGCGCGAGAGCCGGTCGTGCAGGTCGTCGAGGTCGGCCTGCGGAACGTGGATGCGGAAGGGCTTGATGGCGGTGTCGTTGGCGCTCATGGCGTTCGCTCCAGGGGTTTGTCGTTTGCATGACTAACGTTTTATGATCTAACGGTATCACATTCGTTAGTGAAACAAACGATCAGTCGTCGGCGTCACACCGGGCACGCCAGAGGACCGGGAGCATGACAGCTTCCGGCCCTCCGTTTTCCTTGCTAGGCGCGCACGCCCCGGCACTCGAGAATCCCCGAATGCGACGTGATCCGCAGCTGGTCGTGCTCAGCGAAGTGCGCCTCCAGCTGCTGCTCGATAGCCCCCATGACCTGCTCGAACTCCCCCGGATCCAGCGCCGTGAAATCCGCCTCCGACCGGAACGCGGCCAACAGCGGACCAGGTTCCGGCAGATCGATCACCCCGGGCAGGTCATGCAGCGCCACAGAGGCGAACCGCTCCGACAGCATCGACCGCGCCGTCTCCAGCGAGAACCGCTCGACGACCACCGAGAGCGCCTGCCGCACTTCCTTTCCCAGCGCGGAGCGCGCCGCCTCCTGCCAGATCGGCACGTACTCCCGCTTGTCGTCCGAAGCGAGCGTCGAGACGAACAGGACCCCGCCCGGAGCCAGCACCCGCTGCAGCTCGTCGAGCGCGGCCGGGATGTCCGGCACGTGGTAGAGCATGTGCATCGCCAGCACCACATCCGCCGAACCGTCCTCGAACGGCAGATCCGCCACATCGGCGACCACCGTCGGTTCTGGAACCGACTCGAGGACACCCAAAGCGAGATCGACGCCGATCACCTCCGCCTCAGGGAAAGCCTCCCGAAGGCGAACCGTGTAACGGCCGTTGCCGCATCCGACATCGAGGACCCGCTTCGGCCGCCCGCTGACATTCGCGATGACCACACCCGGAAGATCGTGATTCGGGGTCTTGTACTGGAAGATGTTCTGCCTGGCCGCGAGAGCGTCCTGGCTCCGGTAGTTGTCGACCGTCTGGAACCGCTCATCGGTGGTCTGTCCAGCATCCTGCTGCATCGCATGGTCCTTCCGCGTTCTTGTCGAGTCCCGCAAACCACACGGGCCCACTGCTTTCGCGTACGGATACTCAACGCCCCAGCGCCTTACCCCGGTTGCACCAGCGGGCAATCGCATTCCACTCCGTCGATATCCAATTGCGCCCCATCAAGGAACCTGCTGCGATAACCGCACCCAACAGAAGGAACCTCCTTGCTGCCCACCGACACCGCCTTCGACGTGACCACCCGAAACGCCGCCGACCAGGCACTCACTGCCTACGACCTACCCCAGCCGCTCATGGTCGAGCCGATCCGCCTGCTCAACAACGCCGTCTACAAGGTCACCACCGCCGACGGGCGCCGCCTCGTGCTCCGCGTCCACCGACCCGGCTACCGCCACCCCGCGCACACCCGCTCCGAACTGGTCTTCCTCGATGCGGTCCACGAACGGCTCGCCGGAGTCGGCGTCCGCGTCCCGGCACCCGTGCCCGCCAAGGACGGGGCGCTCACGGTCGAAGCGGTTCTGCCGGAGCGAACCGTCCACTGCGACCTGCTCACCTGGATCGACGGACAAGTCCACCGCCCCGAAAACGGCCTCGGACCCAAAGGCGTCCACGCGATCGGCCGCGCCCTCGCACACCTCCACAACGTCGCCGAGACCTTCACTCCACCTGCAGGTTTCCGACTCCCGACGTGGGACTCCGCTGCCCTCTTCACCGAAGCTTCGCCCTACCGCCCCGGCGACTTCCGCGAGCTTCTCAGCCCCGCCGACCGCACCGACTTCGACACCGTCGCCGATGAGACCGCAGCGCTCTTCGCACGCCTCGGCCGCGACCGCGACGCGTACGGCGTCGTCCACCACGACTTCATCCTCGGCAACCTCCACCCCACCCGCACCCCGCAAGGCTGGAGCATCGGCGTCTTCGACTTCGACGAAACCGGCTGGGGCCATTACCTCGCCGATCTCGGACCCGTCCTCGGCAACCTCTACGACTACCCCCAATACCGGCGCCTCCGCGCCGCCCTCCTGGACGGGTACCGGTCGGCGCGGGCCCTTCCCGCGGAGATGGAGGCCCACCTCCCGCTCCTCATGGCCGCCCGCCATGCGGCCCAATGCCTTTGGGCTGCGGGCCTCGTCGCCAGCAACGGCAGCGCCGAAGTCGACACTGTCGAGCACATCGGCTGGCGCATGGGCGAAGTCCGCCGCTGCCTCGCGCTGCGCTCCAGCCGGTGAACAGTGGCGCAGTGACAATAGGATCGGCTCCGGTCGTGCCCGCCCGCTGGAGGAACGGAACCCCTTGTCCGCATTCGTCAAAGGCCTCGCCTGGACCGTCGCCTTCTTGTCCGGCGTCGCCACCGTCTTCGCCCTCTTCGGCGGCCAGCAGTGGCTCGAGGAGAAGGGCTGGACGCTCGCCCCGAGCACCGCGCAGACCACTGAGGCCGATCCCGGCGAGACCGTCACCGAGGACACCGGCGCCGAAGGACAGGAGCCCTCGGACGAGGGAGCGGGCTTCTCCTGGGACGCCGTGCTCGCCTGGTCCGAGGGCACGTTCGACAACCTGCTGTGGGGCATCGCCGCGATCGGATGCTCGATGCTCATCGCGGGCGCGGCGGGCGCGCTCGTATTGCACGCGACCGCCGCGATCGACGCCGTGGGCGGCTTCTTCCTGATCTTCTTCGCGCTGCTGTGCGTCGCGGCCGTCATCGTGATGGGCATCCTGCTCCACGCGGCCGACCCCGGTTACCTGGTCTGGTTCATCATCCTAACCGCCGTCAGCGCCCCCGTTGGCTTCCTGGCCCCCGTCTACGCCGACAGCTGAGCACGGTTCAGCGGCGCGTGTAGACCGCGCCCACCTTGTCCAGGGCGGTGCCCGAGCGGCCGTGGAAGCCCGCGATCTGCCAGCCCGACGGGGCCGTGAACGTCGCGCACTCGCCCGTGGCCGTCCCGCCTTCGAGCGTGTGGCCGGTGCTGGTCGTGAAGCGGGCGTAGAAGATCCGCGTGCGGCCGTCGTGCTTGGCCTGGCAGACCCGTAGCGAGACCGCGTACTCCCCCGCCGCGAGCTGGAGCTCCCTGAGCGTGCCGCCGCTGCCGCCGTGGGCGAGCACGGTCCCGTCGGCGAGAGTCGCCCCGATCTGGTCGACCCGCTCCCCCGCGCGCAGGCGCAGCACCCGCGCCGCGTCGCCCGCGTCGAGGTCGTCCACATCGGTGAAGAAGTCGCCGTGCGGACCGCCGAACTGGTCGCTCAGCATGAAGTCGCCGCCGGTCGACCACGAGAAGTCCACCGCGATCGGGTAGTGGTCGGAGAGGTTCCCGCCCGCACTGTCGCGGAACGCGGCATGGTCGTTGCGGTACTGGCCCGCGTCGAGCTTCACGTGGTCGCCCGAGCGGTAGAGGACCTTGTCGACGACCTCGCACTGCTCGCTCACCGTGGCGTCCTCGCACACCAGCGCCGGGTCGCCCTCGTCCGGCGCGTCGCCGCCGCGCACGAGCTCGACCCACGCGTCGGTGAGGCCGCTGCCCGCCGCGAACTCGGCGATGCCGTCGCCGCGCGTGTAACGGGTGTTGGTGTCGCCGTAGACGATCACGGCGTTCCCGGCCGAACGCGAGGCCATGAACGCCGCGACCTGCTGCAGGTTCTTCTCGCGGGCCGCGATGTCGGCCGCTTCGCTGCCCGCGTCGGTGTGGAGGTTGTACAGGTCCACCCACACGCCTTCGGCGAGGCGGGCCCGCATGAAGGTGAACCCCTTCGGGGTGAGGCAGTCGCCCGAGCCCGAGGCGCAGTCGTTCCACTTGACGCGCTCGAAGTCCTCGAACGGGACGTCCGACAAGGTGTTGAGGCCGTCGCCGAACGGGACGCCGCCGCTGGTCGCCGTCCGGTGCGGATGGTCGTCCGCCGCGTACAGCGCCGCGTGGTAGTTGAAGTCCTCCTGGACGTGCACGATGTCGTACGAGCCCAGGCGCGACCCGATGATCGGCGTGTTCGTCTCCGGGTCGCCGTCGCCGAGCCCGAGCGGCAGGCCCGCGACGTTGTAGGACAGGACCGAGAGGTCGCCGCTCTGCGTCGTCTGCGCCTCGGCCGGTTCGGGCGCGGCGGCGAGGGTGAGGGCGGCGAGCGAGGTCAGCGCGGTGAGCGCCGCCAGGCGGGGCGGGAGGTGCATGTGGCTCCAGAGGTCTCGCGGCCGAGGGGGCTCGGCTTCGGTTATGGCGCAATCAGATTGCCCGAATAATGCGAAATGTTCAAGACTGCCTGGAGAACCGCGCCCCGCCGGGCGGTGAACGCTGCCTCACACGGCCAGGCCGAGCGCCAGCAGCGCGATCGAGGAGGCGAGGAACGTGAACGTCAGGACCGTCTCCTTCGGCCAGAAGTCGGCGAGTACGTGCGTGTGGACCGCGCAGGTCCAGAACAGGACCAGACCCGCCGCCGCGGCCACGCCGACCGGCGGGAAGACGATGCCGACGAGGAGGCCGATCCCGCCGGCGGCCTTGAGGACGCCGATCGGGAAGACCAGCAGCGACTGCGGCACGTTCGCGCCGTCCATCAGCGGAAGGATCTGCGGGAGGCGGACCATCGCGCCGATCCCCGAACCGAGGTTGAGGACGCCGAAAGCGATCGCCAGGACGATGTACAGCATGGACATGAGAGGACTCCTTGTCAGTTGGCGGCGGTGAGGTGGGTGCGCGAGGCGCGCGGGTCGGTGACCGACCGGAGCATGCAGTGGGCGGCGTCCGCCCGCGAGAGCCGGAACGCCCGGGGCAGGCTGGTGCCGTAGGCGACCTGGTAGGCCCCGGTGAGCGGCCCGTCCGAGAGGTACGGGGCCCGCACGCTCGTCCAGTCCAGACCGCTCGCCGCCAGCTGCTCCTCGGCGGCGGCGACATCGCTCATGTGCTGGCCCAGTACCGCCCGCACCAAAGGCAGCGTCACGAGGTTCATGACCGCGCCCGCGCCCGGCTCGCGCCGCAGCGGCCGCGCGCGGTTCGGCGACCGGACCGTAGACAGGCCGATCCCCGCGATGGCGACGATCCGCCGCGACCCGGCCGCCTGCATCGCCGCGATGAGGCGCGCGGTGCCCGCGCTGACGATCCCGGTCTCGGCCTTGCCGCGCGGACCGATGCAGGACACGACCGCGTCCGCACCGGCCACCGCCGCGATGAGCGGCTCGGCGACAGGCTCGGTCAAGTCGACTGCGACCGACCGCACCGCGCGGTCGAGTCGGGAAGGATCACGGACGACAGCGGTCACGTCATGGCCCGCTGCGAGGGCTTGGGCGAGCACGGCACGGCCGACCCCGCCCGTCGCCGCGACGACGGTGAGTTTCATTGGGATTCCTTCGGGTTCAGTGAAGAGTGGAGAGCTTCTGCGGGTTCGTGACCGCGTACACCGCGGCGACCCGGTCGAGACCAGGCGTCAGGTCGAGCATGAGGACGCCGACGACGCGGCCCTCGCGGATCATCAGCGCCGCGGGCGAGCCGTTCACGGGACGGAACTGGACCTCGAGCCCGTCGTGGCGGCGGAAGCGACGGCTGACCAGCAGCGACGCGATCCGCGCGGGGTCGCGCAGAGGACGCGGCCCGGCCGCGGGCCCCAGGCCCCCGCCGTCGCAGGTGAGCACCACGTCCGGCGCCATCAGCCCGAGCAGCGCGTCGATGTCGCCGCCAGACACGGCCGCCATGAACCGCTCGGTGACCTGCCGGTGCACCGTGGGGTCCACATCGAACTTCGGCCGCCGCGCCTGCACGTGCGACCGCGCCCGGTGCGCGATCTGCCGCACCGACGCCGGCGTGCGCCCCAGCAGTGCGGCGATCTCCCCGTGCGCGTAACCGAACACGTCGGCGAGCACGAACACCGCCCGCTCGGCCGGCGTCAGCGACTCCAGGACCACCATGAGCGCCAACGACACCGACTCCGCCCGCAGCGCGGGCTCGGCCGCGTCCGGCGCCGTCTCGCTCATCACGGGCTCAGGCAGCCACGGCCCGATATAGGTCTCCCGGCGGCGCTTCACCGCCTCCTGCCGCGCGATCGCGGCATTGATCGCCACCCGCACCACGTACGCACGGGGATGCTCGACCGGGTCGCCGTGCGAACGGCGCTCCCAGGCGAGCCAGACGTCCTGCAGCACGTCCTCGGTGTCGGCGACGGTGCCGAGCATCCCGTAGACGATGCCGAACAGCAGCTCGCGGTGCTCCTTGAACACCGCGGCCGGTCCATCGGATACTGCGTTCACGGCGCCCTCCTCATCTCTCGGTCGCACTCCAAGAGCCGAAGAGGGCCGCCGAATGTGACACCCGGACAGCGATCGTGACCGGGCTCGCAGTCGTTCTTCTGGTGAGAGCGCGGCGAAGCCGCGCACGTTTCAGCCTTTTTGTCTGTTTCTAGAGAAGAGGTTTTAAACCTCGGAGCCGATATATATCAGAGATTTCAGGACATGCTTACCCGGTTCGAGGACCCCTCTGAGCACCGGCAGGACCGTTGCGGGCCAGTACAAGTGCGTGCCCGGCATCGGCTCGATGAGGGCCGCCTCCCGCTCCCCCGTGGAGTCGATGAGCTCCGAACGCAGCCCCTGGCTCGCGACGGCCACCCGGGCGTCGTCGACCTCCGCGCCGTGCCCGGCCTTGGGGACGCACCAGCCGCCCTCCCCCGTGTGCAGCACCCGCTCGGTCTCGATCACGTGGACCCTCGCGTGCCACCCGTCGACCGCCGCCTCAAGGGAAGTCGTGATCGTCACGTCCTCCCACGGCTGCCAGTTCACCGTCAGCACGCCGTTCTCGTCGATCGCGCCCTCGTCGGAGTCCTCCCGGCCCCGCCAGTGCCGCCCGTCCTCCGACAACAGCAGCGCCCCGTCCGGCACCGCCGACTCCAGGCCCGGACCGCCCGTCGCGTGCGAGAACCCCGCGAGCGTCGAATAAGCGAGCTTCCCGTACGCCGCCTCGCCCGTGCGCGCCCACGGCACCCAAGCCTGGCCGTTCAACCGCGTCACGTTCCCGGCGCGGTCGCGCACATGGACAGCTCTGGCTGCCTTGTGCGGCTCCACCACCGGGCCCGGCACGGCCGACTCGACTGTCCAGAACGGATGCGCGGGGCCCGCGAGGAGCCCTGCGAAGATCTTCGTCGCCCACCACGGCGAACCCGCCGTCAGGTACTGCTCGGCCACCGCGTTGTTCGGGTACGCGTAACCCACGGTGAGCCGCCCCTCAGGGTCGAGGATCGGCTTGTCCCACCACCACTCGAGGTGGCGGCGGCTGAACCCGGCCGCCTCCGCCCACGGCACCGCCTCCACGTCCGCGGCCGCCAGCGCGCCCCACAGGCAGCCCTGCGCGAAGCGGTAGCCCAGGCTGCGGCCGTAGGGGACGGCGGCGCCGTCGGCGGCGAACCAGGAGCGGAACTTGCGGGCGAACGCGGCCGCGTTCGCCACGTACCGGTCGTCGCCCGCCAGCTTGTAGTGCAGCAGCGCGTACGTGTGGAACGCGAACGGGTTGTAGTAGTCGACCCGCCCGCCGGGGCCGTCCTCGAAGACCGCGTCGCCGAGCGCGAAGTCGCCCATGCGCTCCAGGTGGCCGTTCGCGACGGCCGGGTCGTGGGCGATGCCCAGGCGCTTGAGGCCGTGCCCGGCGAACACCGGGAAGTAGTGCCAGTTCATGTCGGCGACCGGGCCGTTGTAGGCGGCGGTGAGCCACACGGCGACCTTGTCCTTCGCCTTTGCGTCCAGGGGGTCCCAGAGCTTCTCGGGGGCGAGGTTGAACGCCCAGCCGACGGCGGCGGACTCGACGATCCGCTGCCCGCCGTTGGCGACGTCCCCGACGTACCAGGGGTCCTCGGGGTCGACGGCGCGCGCGAGCGTGTCGGCCAGGGAGGCCCAGAGGTCGTCGGGGACGGCGTCCTTGGCGGCGGCCAGGCCCCACAGGGGGCGGGTGAGCAGTTCGAACCAGTCCTCGGCGTGGGAGTGGTTCGACATGGTGACCGGGGCGGCGTCGGGCCCGGCGGCCGCCAGCTCGGCGGCGGGCCTCCCGATCGCGAGCGCGGCCGAGGCCCACCCGGTGTAGCTGTGGTCAAGCGGTCCGAAGATGCGCTGCGGTGAAGTCACGCTGGCAGACGCTATCAACGCGGCACCGATGGGGCAAGTGGCCCGGCCGGGGCGGTGCCGGAAGTGGGTTTCTCACGGCCCGAACGGTGATGAATCGGGGTAGTTCGGACCGGTCGCGGTCCTAGAGGATGAGGTGCAGCACCGGTTGCGGCTCAAGGAGGTTCCGGGAATGGACGACAGGTACGCGGCGTTCACCATGGCCGATCCGGCGTTCTACGACGCGATGTACTCGGCCGAGACCGCCGGCGAGTCGTTCGCCGTGGCCGGGCGCGAGCTCCCCGAGGGGTGGCGGCGCTCGGAGTCCGACGACTGGCTGACCGTGCGCCGCGACGACGCCGCGCTGCCGGCGCAGGGGTGGAAGATCCACGCGTCGGCGACGATGGACGGCGCTGAGCGGGTGCTGGCGGCGGTGTGGGACTACTGCGTGCCGCGCGGGATCCAGTTCAAGTTCCTGCGCTCGGCGTCCGCGCTGCTGGTGCGCGTCTCGAAGTACGCGCCGCGCGGGTACTCCGGGAAGCTCGTCACGATCTACCCCGGCTCCGATGAGGAGTGCGAGCGGATCCTCACCGAGCTGGGAGCGCTGCTCGAGGGCGAGGCGGGGCCGTACATCCTCAGCGACCTGCGCTGGGGCGCGGGGCCGCTCCACGTCCGCTACGGCGCCTTCGCGAACCGGTACACCACCGACGAGCGCGGCGCGGTCGTCCCGGCACTCCTGGACGGCGAGGGGCGGCTCGTGGCCGATCGGCGCGACCCGGTGTTCCACGTCCCGGACTGGGTCGAGCTCCCGGCGTTCCTGGCCCCGCACCTGGAGGCCCGCAGTGCGGTCAAAGTGGACGCCATCCCCTACTCGATCGAGCGGGTCCTGCACTTCTCCAACGGCGGCGGCATCTACCTGGCGCGCGACGCCGAAGGGGGCCAGGCGGTCCTGAAGGAGGGCCGCCCGCACGCCGGGCTCGACGCCTGGGGGAACGACGCGGTCGCCCGTGTCGAGCACGAGCACGCCGTCCTCGAACGCCTCGCCGGGGTGCCGGGCGTCCCGCGGGCCAGGGGCGTGTTCTGGCTGGGCGAGCACCGGTTCCTCGCCATGGAGTACGTGGAGGGCGAGGTCCTCAGCAAGGCCGTGGTGACCCGCTACCCGCTCGTCGACGCCGACGCGGCCCCTGAGGAGTACGAGCGGTTCACCGCGTGGGCGGTCGACATGCACGCGCAGATCAGCGCGATCGTGGCGCGGCTCCACGAGCGCGGCGTCTCCTACGGCGACCTGCACCTGTTCAACGTGATGGTCCGCCCCGACGGGCGCGCGTGCCTCCTCGACTTCGAGGTCGCCGCCGATGTCGACGCCGAACGCCGTGCGGGCCTGGGCAACCAGGGCTTCGCCGCGCCCCGCTCCCTCACCGGGGCCGCCGCCGACCGGTACTCCCTGGCGTGCATGAAGCTCGCGCTGTTCCTGCCGATGACGAACCTGCTCGGCCTCCACCGCCTCAAGGCCCGGCACTTCGCGCAGGTCATCCGGGAGCGGTTCCCCGCCCCCGACGGGTGGCTCGACGACGCGGTCGACCTGATCGCGCCGCCCGAGTACGCGTACGAGGCGCCGAGCACCGACCCCGACCACTGGCCGGAGGTGCGCGACGCCCTTGCGCGCGCGATCCGCGCCAGCGCGACCCCTGAGCGCGAGGACCGGCTCTTCCCCGGTGACGTGCAGCAGTTCGAGTCGGGCGGGCTGGGTCTCGCGTACGGCGCGGCGGGGGTCCTGCTCGCGCTGGACGTGTCGGGTGCGGGGCGGTCGGAGGTGTACGAGGACTGGCTGCTGCGGCGCGCGGTGGACCCGGCTCCGGGTTCGCGCCTGGGTCTGTACGACGGCCTCAGCGGCGCGGCGTTCACGCTCGACCGGCTCGGGCACCACCAGGCGGCTCTGGATACTGTGGACGTCGTCTTGGGCGAGGACTGGAAGTCCCTGGGCGGCGACCTGTTCGGCGGCCTCGCCGGGATCGGCCTGAACCTGCTGCACCTCGGCCAGACGCGCGGGGAGGCCGACCTGGCCGCGGCCGGGCTGGCGTGCGCCGGGCTCGTCCCCGACCGGATCGCGGTCGAGACCGCGGGCGGGGCCCAGAGCGGCGGCCGCGACCCGTGGGCCGGGCTCATGCGCGGCGGGGCCGGACGGGCGATGCTCCTCATGCGCGCCTTCGACGCCACCGGCGACACCGGCTACCTCGACGCCGCCGCGGCGGGCCTGCGCGCCGACCTCGTCCGCAGCGTCGTGCGCTCGAACGGGTCCCGCGAGATCGACGAGGGCTGGCGCACCATGCCCTACCTGGAGGCCGGCAGCGTCGGCCTCGGCATCGCGCTCGACGCGTACCTGGCCTACCGGCCCGACCCGTCCTTCGCCGAGGCGTCGGCGCAGATCGCCCTCGCCGCACGCTCCCCCATGTACATCCTGCCGGGCCTGTTCACCGGGCGCGCCGGGATCCTCTACTACCTCGCCGGGCGCAGCGGACGCCCGGCCGCCGACCCCGCTGTGCGCGAGCAGGTCCGGGCCCTCGCCTGGCACGCGCTCCCGTACGCGGACGGCATGGCGTTCCCCGGGACCGGCCTGCTGCGGCTCTCGATGGACCTCGCCACGGGCGGCGCGGGGATCCTCCTCGCGCTCGCCGCGGCCCTCGGCGCCGATTCGGCCGCGTCCCTTCCGCTCATCGGCAGTTCGACTGCCCCGCAAGCCCCCGCGTCGCGAACGCGGGTGGACCCAGTTTCCCAGTAGTACGACGAAAGGACAGCGATCATGGCTCTTCTCGACCTCCAGGGCATGGAAGGCGGCAACGACCTCAACACCGCCGGGAGCTCCAACAGCGGGCACTCGTGCCCGTCGAACCTGAGCGCCACCCTGTGCGGCGGCACGAGCAGCCTCAGCGTGCTGCTCTGCCACTAGCCTGACCCGCACCTCGGCCCCGGACGTCGCACGTCCGGGGCCGAGGCCGACGAACGGAGACCGATGACCGCGCCCGCACTCCCCTTCGGCGCCGTGGTGCGCCGCTCCCGCCGCAGGCTCCCGCTGCTGGGCGCCTCCGCGCTTGTAGGGACGGTCAGCCTCCTGGCGCTCCCGCTGGCGCTCGCCCACGCGGTCGACGACGCGGTGGCTGGCGGCGGGGCCGGGACCTGGGCGCAGGTCGCTGCAGCACTGATCTTCGCGGGCGTGGCGTGCGACCTCGTGGACGCCTTCGCGGAGACCTCGTGCACGGCCGACGCAGCCGCGTGGCTCCGCCGCGGCCTCGTCCGCCGCATGCTCGGCATCCCCCACCGCATCCGCGAGTTCGACACGGGCGACCTCGTCGCCCGGACCTCGGCGGGCGCGGCCGACGCGTCCCAAGCCGGGCCGGGCCTGATCGGGGCGCTCACGGCTGCGCTGCCGCCGCTCGGCGGGCTCGCGATGCTCTTGTGGCTCGACTGGCGGCTCGCGGCGGCGTTCGCGGTCGGCCTCGCCGCGGTCGCGGTCGTACTGCGGCTCTTCGCGAAGGAGACGGCGGCGGCCGCCACGGCCTACCAGCGCGTCCAGGGGGCGATGGCGGCGCGGCTGACCGAGGCGATCGGCGGCAGGCGCACGATCGCGGCGGCGGGCACTGTGGACGCCGAGACCGAACGGGTGCTGCGGGACCTCCCCGAGCTCGCCGAGCACGGACGGGCCAGCTGGAAGGCGCTCGCGGCGGCGGGCGCGAGGGCCGCGTTCGCCGGGCCGCTCGCCACGGTAGGAGTCCTGGCGGTGGCCGGATATCTTGCGGGACAGGGACGGTTGAGCGCGGGCGAGGTGCTGGCGGCGGGCCAGTACGCGATGCTCGGCGCGGGACTCGGCGCGCTCACCGGCGTCATCGGCGTCCTGGCGAGGGCGAAAGCGGCGGTGGCGCGGCTCGGCGAGGTCCACGAGGTGCCGGAGCTCGAATACGGGGAGCAGACCCTCTCGCCGCTCAGCGAGACCATTCAGCGCACGCCGCTCGAAGCGACCGTCCAGGCCCCTGCGCCGGGAGGCGGTCCGACCGGTCGCGCGGCGGACGCCGATCGACGGGCGACAGGCGCGCCGAACGCAACCAGCGCAGCATCACCCTCAGTGCAGTCGCCTTGCGGCCGAGTCGAACTGCGCGCAGTGACCGTTTCCGGCCCGGAGGCCCCGCTCCTCGAGGACGTCTCGTTCACCGTGCCGGGAGGGGCGGTCGCGGCGGTCGTAGGGGAATCCGGGTCCGGGAAGTCGGTGCTCGCTGCCGTGGTCGCGAGGCTGCGGGACCCTGACGAGGGAACGGTACTTCTTGACGGGACGCCGCTGCCGCACTTGTCCCCCAAGGCATTGCGTGCCGCGATCGGACTGGCCGCCGAACGCCCCGCGCTCGCCGGAGCGACGCTCGCCGACGCGATGGGGCCCGGACGGCCCCGCGAAGCGGTACTCGCGGCCGCGACCGCGGTGGGCGCCGACGGCTTCGCCGAACGCCTCCCCCACGGCTACGACACGCCACTCGACGAGGTGCCCATGTCCGGCGGCGAGGCGCAGCGCATCGGCCTAGCCCGGGCCTGGCGCGCTGAACGGCTCCTGGTCCTCGACGACGCGACCGCCGCGCTCGACGCGGTGAGCGAACTGCGCGTCGCCGAGGCGCTCGCCGCGAGCGGCCGGACCAGGATCGTCGTGACCCACAAGGCCCAGATTGCCGCGAGGGCCGACCTGGTGGTCTGGCTCGACGAAGGCCGGCTCCGGTCAGTCGGCCCCCACCACGAACTGTGGACCATGCCGGACTACCGGGAGGTCTTCCAGCAATGACCGCCGGAGCCTCCCCCAGAATCCGAGGCCGCGCCGCCGCAGCCCCTCGAGGGATCCCCTTCCGCACGCCCGCAGCCTCTCGAGGAACCCCCTTCCGCAGGGCCGCCGTCCCCCGCGGGACCCCCGGTCGCAGGACCGAAGCCCAGTGCCATGTGACATGTCACCGACTACTCTCGACGGGCGCCGCATGATAGCCATGCTGCGTTACGCCGCTGCCGGACTCCGCCGCAGGTCGCTGCTCGCGCTCTTCCTCTGGTCGATCCCCGAGACCCTGCCGACCGCCCTGTTCGGCCTCATGGTCGCCCGCGCCCTCGACGACGGCTTCCTCGCCGGACGCCCCTGGACGGGCGCGGCCTGGCTCGGCGGTCTCATGGCCGCCGCAGCCGTGGGTGCGTTCGGCGCCCGCGGCCTCTATGCCGCCTTGGGCGCCACAGTGGAACCGTTCCGGGACCGCCTGGTGCGCCATGTGATATGTCACGCGCTACACGCCTCCATCGCGGGACGCCCCGACTCCGGGGCCGTCTCACGGCTCGCCCGACAGGTCGAGATCGCCCGCGACTCCTACGCGGGGGTCGTCTTGGCCGTCCGCGGATGCCTGGTCACGGCCATCGGCGTCACTGCCGGACTCCTCGCCCTCGACCCGCGCCTCGCCATATTCGTGCTCCCGCCGTTCCTGCTGGGGCTCTTCGGCTTCATCGCCACGATCGGCTTCGCCGCAGAGCGGCATCGCCGCGCCGCAGAGGCCGACGAACACCTCGCCGAGCGCATCGGCCAGGTCGCGGCCGCAGTACCGGACCTCGCGGCCTGCGGCGGCGAAGCCTATGCCCAGCGGTACACCGGCGAATCGATCGACCGCCTGGCCGCCGCAGAGCGAGCGCTCGCCGGAGCTGCGGCCCTGCGCGCCCTGTGCTTCGCCGTGGGCGGCTGGCTGCCCCTGCTCGCGGTTCTCGTCGCCGCGCCGTGGCTCGCCGCTCGCGGCCTCACCGCCGGTGCCCTCACCGGGGCGCTGCTCTACGTGCTCACCGGCATCCAGCCGGCCCTCAACACGCTCGTCACCGGCCTCGGCAACAGCGGCCTCCGCCTCTGCGTAGCCCTCGACCGCATCCTCAACGCCGACAACAGAACCACCGCCGCCTCGCCGCCTGGCGCCGCTCCCGCTCCCGCTCCCGCTCCCGCTCCCGCTCCCGCTCCCGCTCCCGCTCCCGCTCCCGCTCCCGCTCCCGCTCCCGCTCCGACAGCACTGTCGCACCCCCGCGAGACCATGTCATCGGGGGGTCCTGCGACCCGACACACCCGACCCCGGGGCGCGGACACAGCCCAACTGTCATACCCACCAGGCATCCTTGAATCGGGGGGCCTCCATACCGGACACACCCGACCCCGGGGAACGGCCACCACCACCGCCCCGCGCACCACTTTCTCGCACACCGCCGCGCACCAGCCAGACCCCCGCACCGTGCTCACCGCCCACAGCCTGACCTTCGCCTACGGCCCACACGCCGCACCCGCCGTCGACGGCCTCGATCTCACCGTCCCCCAAGGCGACCACCTCGCGATCATCGGCCCCAGCGGCATCGGTAAGTCCACGCTGGCCGCACTCCTCTGCGGCCTGCTCCGTCCCGACTCCGGCACCGTCTCCTACGGCGACACCGACGCCGCCGCCTTGAGCCCCGCCGACCTCGCGCAGCGCCGCGTCCTGATCCCCCAGGAGGCGTACGTCCTCAGCGGCACCGTCCGCGACAACCTGCGCTACCTCGACCCCGAAGCGACCGACACCGACCTCGCCGAAGCCGCCGCCGCAGTCGGCGCGGCGCCCCTCGTCGAACGGCTCGGCGGCCTCGGCGCCGCACTCGACCCGCGCCGCCTCTCAGCGGGCGAGCGCCAGCTCATCGCCCTCGCCCGCGCCCACCGGTCGCCCGCTCCCGTCGCGATCCTCGACGAGGCCACCTGCCATCTCGACCCCGCTGCCGAGGCATGCGCCGAGGCCGCCTTCGCCGCCCGCGGCACCCTCGTCCTCATCGCCCACCGCGCGAGCTCCGCCATGCGCGCCCGGCGCCTGCTCGTCCTCGACGGCGGCAGCGCCGTCACCGGCGACCACGAGCACCTGCGCGCGTCCTCACCGCTCTACCAAGACCTGCTGTCGCACTGGGGAACCGGCGACATTCCCAACCCGCCGGTTCCATCCGGACCCGCGGCCCGCCCTCGCGCGGCTCAGATCCAGCCCGCCTCCTGAGCGATCCGCACCGCGTCGATACGGCTGCGCGCCCCGGACTTGTGGATGGCGTTCGACAGGTAGTTGCGAACCGTCTCGACCCGCAGGAACAGCGTCTCGGCGATCTCCCGCGTCGTCGCGCCGGTCCGGACGTGGCTGAGCACTTCCTGCTCCCGCTTGGTGAGCGGGTTCTCGCGGGCCCGTATGGCCGCCAGCGCGATCCCCGGGCCGATCACCGCTTCGCCGCCGATGAGCCGGTGGATGGCGTCGATGAGCCGCTCGAACGTCTCGCCGGTGGTCACGAACCCGACGCGCGGGACCAGTCGCGTGAGGTCCTGCGAGAGGCCCGCCCTGCGTGTGGGGTCGACGAGGAGCAGCACGTTCGTCTCGGGCAGGGCGGCGCAGAGCGCTTCCGCGCGTTCGGGCGGCAGTAAACCGGAGTCGTGGACGAGGACGTCGGGGCGCAGGCGAAGCGCGGCGGTGACCGCGTCCTCGTCCCGGCTGGTCTCGTCTATGAGGACGATGCCCTGTTCAGCAGCGAGGCCGCGGCGCAGTGCGGTGCGCCAGAGGCACTGGTCGTGCTGGACGAGTACACGGATCATTGACTCCCACCTGTCTCACCTCAAGTCCCTGCCGACGCCCACCCGCCGTGTCCGGTATCCCTGGTCCAGCCCACAGAGTACCGGTCCGCAAAGGACACTAAACGCGATGATTTGTCAGATCATCGACAAATGTCAATCGGCTGGGAAATTGGCACATCGCGATGCGCCGAGAAACGCCGAAAGGGCTCGCCTTGAATGCCATTGGCATTCAAGGCGAGCCCTGCTGATGTGTCACATGTGATATGTCACCAGGGGTTGTCAGGCGGCCCTCGCGGTCGCCTCCCCGGTGTCGCCCGGTTCGCCGGCCGGGGCGGGTGCCGCCAGGACGGTGTCGGGTGCGGCCGCGATCGCGAGGACCGCGGCGTCCGGCAGGTCCGGGTGGGTCCGCTGCCAGCGGCGGGCGAGCCAGCCGAGGAACAGGCCCACGGCCGCCATGGTGACGACCGAGCCGACGAGCGACTGCAGTCCGGGCCCGGCGATCCAGGCGATCACCAGGCCGAGGCCGACCGAGTACACCGCCCACAGGACGCCGCCGAGGGCGGCCATGCGCGCGTACGGGGGCTTGGCGGTGCCCGCCGCCGCCCACGCCAGCGCGGTACGCCCGGCAGGGAGGAACCGCGCCACCATCGTCGTCCGGTAGGGATGGTCGCTGATGGTGCGCTGCAGGAGGGTTTCGAGTTTCGCGACCGCGCCGGTCACGAGGCCGCGTACCGCGCGCGGGCTGCGGCGCGCCAGTCCCGTCCGCAGGGAGCGGAACAGCCGGTAGCCGAGGAATTCGCCGAGCCAGGACGCGGCGGCGGCGCCGACGAGCAGCACCCCGATGAGGATCGGGTTGCCGAAGACGAGCCCGGCGGCGGCGGTGACGAGCGTCGCGCTCGGGAGCATGGGGACGAAGAAGTCCGCGACCACCATGCCGATGAGGATGAGCATCGCCCAGAAGAAGACCGTCATAGGTCCCCCCGTTCGCCGATTGCCGGAGGGGACCGGGCCGGGGGCGGGCCCGGTCCCCTTCAGGCATCGGCTACTTGGACGCTCCGACGAGCTCGCGCTCGTCTTCGTGCGGGGCGTCCTTGGCGAGGTGCTCCTGGAGCTTGTCGCCTTCGACGTCGACGTTCGGCAGGATGCGGTCGAGCCACTTGGGGATCCACCACGAGCCGCGGCCGATGAGGGCCATGATCGCGGGGATGATCGCCATGCGGACGACGAACGCGTCGAAGATGACGGCTGCGGCCAGGCCGAAGCCCATCGCCGCGATCATCGCCTCGCCGCTGAAGATGAACGCCGCGAAGACGCTGATCATGATGAGCGCGGCGGCGACCACGACCCGCGAGGAGTGGCCGTAGCCCTCCACGATGGCCTGCTTCGGGTTGGCGCCGTGCACGTAGGCTTCGCGGACGCGGGTCACCAGGAAGATCTGGTAGTCCATCGCGAGGCCGAAGACGAGGCCGATCATGAGGATCGGCATCATCGACATGATCGGACCGGGCTGGTCCACGTTGAACAGGTCGGCCATCCAGCCCCACTGGAAGACCGCGACGAGCGCGCCCAGTGCGGCGAACACGCTGAGCATGAACCCGAGCGTGGCCATGACCGGCACGAGGATCGAGCGGAACACCAGCAGCAGGATGAGCGCCGCGAGGCCGACGACGATGAGCATGTACGGCAGCAGCGCGTCGTTCAGGTTGTCGGAGATGTCGATGTTCAGCGCGGTGGCGCCGGTGACGGCCCAGTCCGCGTCCGTGTCGTCGGCGAGGACGTCGCGGATCTCGTGCACGAGCTCGTTGGTGGCGTGGTCGGACGGTCCGGTCTCCGGGATGAGGGTGACCATGACGGTGTCCATGTCGGCGTTCGGGAACGCCTGGCCGACGACGGCGATGCCGTCGATGCCGTTCAGCTCGTCGGTGATGTTCTGCGCGGCGGTCATCGCGTCGACGCCGTCTTCGAGGTCGCCGACGATGATGAGCTGGCCGTTGAAGCCTTCGCCGAAGCCCTCGCTGATGAGGTCGTACGCCTGGCGCTGGGTGGTCTCCTCACCGGAGGACCCGGCGTCGGGCAGGCCCAGTTCGAGGTCGAGCGCCGGGTAGGCGAGCGCGCCGAGGCCGACGATGCCGACGAGGGCGACCAGGATCGGGTGGCGGGTGACGAACCCGGCCCAGCGCTTGCCGCCGTTGGGCTTGGCGTCGTGCAGGCCTTCGGCGATCCGGCGGCGCTGCCGCCTGGTGAAGATCCGCTTCCCGGCGAACCCGGCGAAGGCCGGGAGCAGGGTGACGGCGATGAGCACGGCGATGACGACGGTGACGGCGGCGGCCACGGCCATCTCGGTCAGGAACGGGATGTTCACGACCGACAGGCCGAGCAGTGCGATCACGACGGTGAGGCCGGCGAAGAACACGGCGGAGCCGGCGGTCCCGACGGCGCGGCCCATGGCCTCGGCGCGGGCGCGCTTGTCTTCGACGCGGCCGTCCTTGGAGAGTTCTGAACGGTAGCGCGAGAGGATGAACAGCGCGTAGTCGATGCCGACGGCGAGCCCGATCATGGAGGCCAGCGTGCCGGTGGACTCGCTGACGTTCATGAAGGACGTCGCGGCGAGGATGCCCGCGGTGGTGAGCATGACGCCGAGGACGGCGGTGATGATCGGCAGGCCCGCAGCGAGGAGGGCGCCGAAGGTGATCACGAGGACGACGAGGGCGACGGCGATGCCGATGAGCTCGGTCGTGCCGGTCTCGGGCATGGCCTGGAGGACGTCGCCGCCGACCTCGACGCGCACGCCGGCGGCCTCGGTGTCGGCCACGGCGTCCTCGAGGTACTCGACGGTGCCCTCGTCGAGCTCCATGGACGGCTCGGCGTAGGTGACCTGCATGACGGCGATGTTCTGGCCGTCTGCGGAGATCATGCCGATCGGGTTCCCGGCCTCGTCGGTCGCGAACGGGCTGGTGACCGACGCGATCTGCGGCGACTGCTCCATCGTGGCGGCGAGCTCGTCGATGACGGCCTTGTTGGACTCGGCCGTGAGCGGTTCGCCGTTCTCGGACTCGAACACGATCTGGGCGCTGCCGCCGTCGGCGCTCGCCTCGGGGAAGCGTTCTTCGAGGAGGTCGAACGCCTCCTGGGACTCGGTGCCAGGGAGGACGAACTCGGGGTTCGTCTCCTGCTGCATGGTCGCCGCCGCGGCGCCGACGCCGCCGACGATGAGGACCCAGACGACGAGGACGAGCCATCGCAGTCTGAAGGACCCTCTGCCGAGGCGGTAGAGGAAGGTGGCCACGCTGGGTGCTCCTAACAGGGATCGCCTTCCGGCCCCGCCGCACAGCCGTTCAGGGAACGGCGGGTGTGCGGCGGCGGGGCCGGTCGGCTCGGGTGGTGTTCGCCGACGGCTTCGGCGGCGGGTTTCCTGGTGTGTTTCAGCTATGGGTTGTGGTTATGGGTCTGGTGATGCCGGCCTCGAGCTGGTCGAAGGCGGCGGTGATGACGTCTTTGAGGTGGCGTCCGCGCGGGTTCGCCAGCCAGTCCTCGTTGGAGGTCTTCATGGCGACGAGGGCGCTGCCGAGGACGAGCCTGGGGTAGAGGTCGTCCGGCGACGTGCCGGTCGCCTCGGCGACGATCCCGAGCGCTTCGGCGAACAGCTCCATGAACTGCCCGGCCTGGTTCTTGATGAGCTCGGGCGAGTTGCGCACCAGCTGCTCGCGGCACTGCATCTGGGTGAGGTCGAACCGCTCCTCGATGTGCATGCTGATCGAGCTGTCGCGCAGGGCGTGCCAGATCGGCTGCCGCTGCGCGCGCTCGCGCAGCTGCTCCAGGAGCTCGGCCGTGGTCTCGTGGAAGTCGTGGAGGAAGGCCGCTTCCTTGTTCGGGAAGTAGTTGTGGAAGGTGCGGGTGGACACCCCGGCCTCGGCCGCGATCTCGTCTGCCGTCACGGCGTCGAGACCGCCCTTCTCCACCGCGAGGCGCAGCGTGGCCTCGCAGAGGGCCGCCTTGGTGGCGGCCTTCTTGCGTTCGCGGAGTCCGGACTGGTCGGCCATGAGAGCAACCCTAGTAGGGGTTACTCATGTTTACAAGATGCAAATGAAGAAATTTTGCAGCAGGCGCAAATTTTCCTGCCGGGAAGGATTTACGTGAGCGGGGCCACGCAGGTGACGCCGGGGACGGTCCACTCGGTCACCGGCTCGGACGCGCCCTCCGGGTCGACCCTGACGACCGCGCCGGAGTGCTGGCAGGCCACCAGGAGCGTCCCGTCGGCGGTGAGCACGGCGTCGCGGGGCCACGCGCCGCCGACCGGGACCGAGCGCACGAGCGTCCCGTCGGCCGGGTCGATCACGGCGACCTGGTCGGTGCCGCGCACCGTGACGTACACCAGGCCGCGCTCGGGGTCGGGGACCACGGCCGCAGGGAGCGACTGCGGGGCGTCCTCGTCGAGGCCGATGTCGGGCATGGCCGCGAAGTCGGCGACGCCGCCGCCCGGCAGCGGCACCGGCGGCCCGAAGGCGAACGTGGCCGCCCGCTCGTCGAAGGTGCCGACCGCGACCGCGTTCGCCAGCTCCCCCACGATGACCGCCCGGTCGCCGAGGAACGCGAGGTGGCGGGGGCCGAAGCCCGGTTCGAGCTGCGTGGTCGCGGCGGGGCTGAGCTTCCCGTCCTCGCCGAGGTCGAACGCGTGGACGCGGTCCGAGCCCAGATCCACGGCCAGGACGCGTCCCATGTGACATACCACCTGGTGCGCGTGCGGCCCGGCCTGGCGGTCCGCGTCGGGACCCGACCCGGAGAGCTTGAAGACGTCGGCGGCCTCGCCGAGCGTGCCGTCCTCGCCGATCGGCAGGACCGCGACCGAGGCGCCGCCCCCGTCGCCCGCGCCGTAGTTGGCGACCAGCAGCCAGCGCCCGCTCGGGTCCACAGTGGCGTGGCAGGGGTTGTTGCCGCCGGTGGACTGGCCCTGGCCGACCCGGTCGAGCGCGAAGTCCTCGCCGAGGCGCCAGGCCGCGGCGAAGCCCGGCTCGGTCTCGGTGAGGGTGTAGACCGCTTCGGGACCGACGTGGACCCACGAGGGGTTGACGACGGCTGCGGCCGCGCCGAGTCCGTCGGGTCCGGCCACGACAAGGCCCGGGCCGCCTTCAGTGGTGTAGTCGCCAAGGAGGTACCGCATGGGCCCGATCCTAGCGGCCCGGCGCAGGGGCGGCGCGGGCTCGGGCTCCCGGGCGGTTCGGCGCGGCGCGCCGGGGGTGCGGCTGCAGCGCTTTCGCCCAGGCGGCGGGACCGGACCGCCCGGCACTGGGAGGACGATGCGTGTCGCGGCTCCTACACTTGGGGTATGGCCGAGGACCGCAAGACCGACGCGCAGTGGCGCGAGCAGCTCAGCCGCGACGAGTACAAGGTGCTGCGCCAAGGCGGCACCGAAGCGCCGTGGACGGGCGAGTACGTCGACGAGAAGCGCCGGGGCGTCTACCGGTGCCGCGCGTGCGGCGCTGAGCTGTTCGCCTCCGACACGAAGTTCGACTCACGGTGCGGCTGGCCCTCGTTCTGGACGCCCATGGCCGGAGACCGCGTGCGGCTCCTGGAGGACGACAGCCTCGGCATGCGCCGCACCGAGGTGCGGTGCGCCAACTGCGACTCGCACCTGGGGCACGTGTTCTACGGCGAAGGCTGGGACAACCCGGACGACGCCCGCTTCTGCATCAACTCGATCAGCCTGACCCTGGAACCGGCCGACGACGCCGAGTAGCGGCACCTGGCCGATCGCCTTGGGCCCGTTGCGAACAAGGCAGTGCCATATCACATGTCACACGTTCCGGCCGTCACGATCGGGCCCGGCTGCGCCCGGACGCCCTCGGGCGCGCTCGCGCCTCCCTACTAAGCTCACCCTCGTCCCCTGCTCCCCGAATCAGAAGCGAGGCCGAGGGTGGAACCCGGGAACCTGATCGCTGGCCGTTACCGCCTAGAGCAGCGCCTGGCCGCGGGCGGCATGGGCGCGGTGTGGCGCGGCACCGACACCCGGCTCAACCGCGTGGTCGCCGTCAAACTCCTCCATTCAGGACTGTCCGGCAACGACCGGTTCCGCGCCCGCTTCCACCAGGAGGCGCAGGCCGTGGCCCAGCTCCAGTCGCCGGGGATCGTCAGCCTCTACGACTACGGCGAGGAGCACGCGCCCGAGGGGCTCGTCTCCTACCTCATCATGGAGCTCGTGCGCGGCCAGGCGCTCGACACCGTGCTGCGCGAGCGGGGCCGCCTGTCCCCCAACGAGACCCTGCGGATCATGGCCTCGGCCGCCGAAGCACTCGACGTCGCCCACCAGGCCCACATCATCCACCGCGACATCAAGCCGGGGAACCTGCTCGTCGGCACCGACGGCAGCGTCAAGATCGTCGACTTCGGCATCGCCGCCGCCAAGGGCGGCGCCGGGCTGACCGAGACCGGCACTGTCATGGGCACCCTCGCCTACGCCTCTCCCGAGCAGCTCCAGGGCGCGCAGCTGACCGGCGCGACGGACCTGTACTCCCTCGGCATCGTCGGCTACGAGTGCCTCGCCGGTCGGCCCCCGTTCGCGGGCAACGAGCCGACCGCCGCGATCGCCGGGCACCTCACCGGCCAGCCCGGGCCGCTCCCTCCCGACGTCCCCGGACCGGTCGCCCAGATCATCATGCGATGCCTGGCGAAGGACCCCCGTCAGCGCTTCGCGTCGGCGGCCGAGTTCGCCCAGGTCTGCAAGTCCGGCGGCATGGGCGGCGGCACGACGGCGATCCTCGCGCCCTCGCCGAGCCCCTACGGCTCGTCCCCGCAGTCGTTCCAGTCCACCCAGGTCATGACGCCCGGCGTGGCACCCGCGATGGCCGCCGGCGTGGCACCCGCCCACACCTCGGTGCAGCCGGTGCAGCACGACGAGTACGGCTCCCCCGGGACCGGCCAGTACCGGGCCGGCGGCGCGCCTGATCGCCCGCTGCCGCCCCCGCGCGAGGCCGAGGAGCCCAGGCGCAACCCGACCGGACCGATCCTGGTGGTCGTGGCGGGCATGGCGGTCCTGCTGGTCGTCCTGTTCATGCTGAAGCCGTGGGACAACGCCGCCGACGAGAACGACACGACCGCGGGCGAGGACACCAGCGCGACCTCGCAGTCCGAAGCGGCCGAGGAGAACACCGAGGCCGCCGAGGAGACCAGCGACGACTCCGGCGGCGACGACGAAGAGGACGACTCCGAGAACACCGACAACGGCGGCAACGACGACGGCGGCTCCGAGGAGCAGACGACCGAAGACGGGCCGCAGCTCGTCGAGATGGACGACTTCGCGGGCATGGACGTCAACGACGCCGTCTCCGACCTCGAAGGCCAGGGCTTCTCGTCGATCACGCCGGTGCCGACCTCCACCGAGACCGGCGAGTTCGACACCTGCGAAGTGCTGTACCAGACCCCCAACGCCGGCACCGAAGTCGGCTACGACACCGAGATCGTCCTCGAATACGTCGCCAACGACGACTCCTGCCCCGACGGCAACCAGGCAGGCTGAGCCCGACCGCTGGCGGGGCGGTGATCGGGCCACGGTCCCGCCCCGCCAGCGGCCACACCCGGTCCGGCAGACCCGACCGCCTCCCGATGTCATACCCCTCCTGGATCCTGTACATCGGGGGTGCTCACGACCGGACACGCCCGACCTCGGGGGTCGAACCACCACCGGATGTCGTACCCGCCTGCCACCCTTGACAACGGGGGCCCACCGTTGTCCGATTTGCCGGGAACCGCCGTTCACGTTCGACAGCGAAGCCCAGATGACACAAGCTAGGCACGGGGCACAGCGCACTCCGTCCGCTCACCGTCTCCGTCGGGGTCTCGGCGAGAATGGTCGGCATGCCGCAACCGCCCGCGCTGCCCGAGCTGCCGATCCGCGAAGCCCTGCCCGCCCTCCTGGAGGCCGTGGCGCGCACCGGGACCGCGGTGCTTGCCGCGCCGCCCGGCACCGGCAAGACCACCCTCGCGCCGCTCGCCCTCGCGGGCCTCATCCCGGTTTTCGACACCTCCCCCAGCGCCGATGGCGATGCGTCCAACGGCGCCCTCGGCGATGCGCCCGGCCGCGATTCCGGCAGTGCCTCGGGTGGCGACTCCCGCGGCAATGCCGCGTCACGTGTGACACGTGATATGCCACAGCGCCGCGTCCTCGTGGCCGAGCCGAGACGGCTCGCCACCCGGGCCGCCGCCGCGCGGATGGCCGCGATCCTCGGCGAGAAGGTCGGCGAGCGGGTCGGCTACCAGATCCGGGGCGAGACGCGGCGGTCCGCCGCCACCCGCGTCGAGGTCGTGACCACCGGGGTGCTCCTCAACCGGCTCATCGCCGACCCCGAACTCCCGGGCGTCGACCTCGTGGTGCTCGACGAATGCCATGAGCGCCACCTCGAAACCGACACCGCGTGCGCGTTCCTCGCCGAGACCCGCCAGGTCCTGCGCCCCGAACTCGGCCTCGTCGCCGCCTCCGCCACCGCCGACATCGCCCTCTGGACCGACCTGCTCGGCACCGGCGGATCACCCGCGCCCGCCGTCAGCTCCGAACCGATGCGCCACCCCGTCGCGATGCACTGGGCCCCGCCGCGCGAACGCGTCAACGCCCCCGACGGGCTGCGCGTCGACCCCCGGTTCCTGGCCCACGTCGCCCAAACCGTCGAACGGGCCCTCGACGCCGACGACGGCGACCTGCTCGTCTTCCTCCCCGGCGCCGCCGAGATCCGCCGCGTCGCCGAGCGCTTGTCGCACTTGCAAACCGAAAACCTCGGTGTCGATATATATCAATTGCACGGTTCGGTGTCGTCGTCCGAACAGGACCGTGCCATGCGCATCGGAGCGCGCCGCAGGATCGTCCTCGCCACCGACATCGCCGAGTCCAGCCTCACCGTGCCCGGCGTGCGGATCGTGGTCGACGCGGGCCTCGCCCGCCGCCCCCTCATCGACCACGCCCGCGGCCTGCCCGGCCTGACCACCGCCTACGCCTCCCGCGCCGCCGCCGACCAGCGCGCGGGCCGCGCCGGACGCGAAGGACCCGGCGCGGTCTGGCGCTGCTGGAGCGAAGCCGAGCACGCCCGCCGCGCCGCCCAGCCCGCCCCGGACATTGCCTCCTCCGACCTCACCGCGTTCCGCCTCCAAACCGCCTGCTGGGGCACCCCCGTCGCCGACCTGGCCCTCCCCGGCCCGCCGCCCGCAGGCGCCCTCGAAGCCGCCGAATCGACGCTGCTCTCCCTGGGCGCCATCGACACCGACGGCGCGGCCACCGCACGGGGCCGGGCGCTCGCCAGGATGGGCGTCCACCCGCGGCTCGCCCGCGCGCTCGTGGACGGCGCCGCACGCGTCGGCCCCCAGAAGGCCGCCGAAGTCGCCGCCCTCCTCAACCTCGACCGCCGCGCCAAGGGCGACGACCTTCTCGCGCAATGGCGGCAGCTGCGCACCGGCCGCGACCGCCAGTGGGAGTCCGAGGTCAAACGCCTCGAGCGTGCGCTCAGCGCCGCCGACGCGCCCGGCGAGGAAGCTGCGGGCGCAGCGCAGTCCGGACGGCCCGGCACCGGATCGGCGTCCCGGCGCGGGGTCGCCGTGAGCGACGACGAGGCCGCGGCGACGGTCATCGCCCTGGCGTTCCCCGAGCGCGTCGCCAAACGCCAAGCCGGGGCGGCGGCCACTCCGGTCCGGGGCCGCCCCGACGATCCGGGCCGCTCCAGCGGGGCGGGCCAGTGGCGCACGGTCGCCGGGACCGGCGCGGTGGCCGCCGAGGGGTCCTCGCTCGCCGGAAGCCCGTGGCTGGCCATCGCCGACGCCGACCGCTCCCCCGGCCGCGCCGCCGCGATCATCCGCGCAGCCGTCCCGATCGACGGCGAGCTCGCGTGCGAGCTGGTGGGCGACAGCGTCGCCGAGCGTGTCGAGTGGGACGCCGAACGGCGCGACGTGGCCGCGCGCCGCGTCCGGTCGCTCGGGGCGATCGAGGTGTCGTCGCAGCCGCTGCGCGACGCCGCACCCGAGCTCGTCGCGGCCGCCCTCGCCGAGGGCCTGCGCCGTGAAGGGCTCGGACTGCTGCGCTGGTCGGCTGAGTCGGTGCGGCTGCGCGAACGGATGGCGTTCTGCCGCAAGGCGGTCGGCGAGCCGTGGGCCGACGTCTCCGACGCGGCGCTCACGGCGGGCACGGACTGGCTGGAGCCGTGGTGGTCGCGCGCGACGCGGCGGTCCGATGTGGAGCGCATCCCGGTCGGCCAGGCCCTGCGGAACCTGCTGCCGTGGCAGGCGGGCATCGACGAGACCGCGCCGGAGGCGCTCGCGGTGCCGTCGGGCCGCGAGGTCCGCGTCGACTACTCCGGCGAGGCGCCGGTGCTGGCCGTCAAGCTGCAGGAGATGTTCGGCGCGGTCGACACGCCGCGCATCGCGGGCGTGCCGGTCCTGCTCCACCTGCTCAGCCCGGCCGGGAGGCCGCTCGCGGTGACGGCCGACCTCCGGTCGTTCTGGGAGGGTCCGTACCAGGACGTGCGCAAGGAGATGCGCGGCCGCTACCCGAAGCACCCGTGGCCGGAGGACCCGTACTCGGTGGCGCCGACCGCGAAGACCAAGCGGCACCTGTGCTGAGCGGGCCCACCGCCGAGGCCGCTAGGCGGCGGGGATCCACTCGTCGAACGGCAGCAGCATGTACGTGCCCCACAAGGCGGCGGCGATGGTGGCGAGGCCGAACAGGAAGATCCAGCCTCCGGCGGGCATCGCGGTGATCCCGGCGAGCTGGTCGGCGTCCGACTGGCCCGGGCCGCGCCTGCGGCGGCGCCGCGAGCCAAGCTCCAGGACCGGCTTGACGGAGCCCAGGAGCAGCAGCCACGCGCCCGCGTAGGCCGCGACGGTCTGGACGATCGCATTGCCGTACCAGGTCGCGGCGAAGACGCCCGCGCCGACCACGATCAGTGCCAGGGCCCCGTACCAGTTGCGGATGAACACGAGCATGACCGCCAGGAGCACCAGCGTGATCCACAGCAGCAGGACGATGCGTCCGGCGCCGGTCAGGGCGGCGGCGAGGAGGCCGAGGACGGCCGGCGCGGTGTACCCGGCGAAGAGGGTCATGGCCGCGCCGAAACCGGTGGGCCTGCCGCGCGAGAACGTCAGGCCCGACGTGTCGGCGTGGAGGCGGATCCCGGTGAGGCGGCGGCGCATGAGGACGGCCGTGAACGCGTGCCCGCCTTCGTGGGCGATGGTGACCAAGCCGCGGGCCCAACGCCACACGGGCGTGTAGAGAACGGCGGCGGCCGCGGCGGCCAGGCAGGCGAGCATGACCCAGACGGGCGGGGCGTCCTGGGTCTGGGTGAGGGTGTCGATGACGGTCTCGATGGATTCCACTGGGCCTCGGCTCGTCGGGGTGAATCGGTCGCGCGGTGAAGGATGATCGTAGCCGCGCACGTATGGTAGAGGGGGTAGAGGCACCTCCTCGTGGAAGGACGGCCCCATGGGCACCGACGACCGGCCCGATCCTCACCTGAGCTTCCTCGAGATGACCGACAAGATCGTCGAGGACCTGGCGATGCACAACCTCAAGGCCCGCGAGAAGCTGCGGGAGGGCATCGCGTGGCTGGAGGCGCGCCGCGAGGACGCCGACGCGGCCGAGAACGCCGACATCGAGATCCTGCTGGCCCAGTGCCACGACGCGCTGCAGCGGATGGAGTCGCTGCGGGGCGCGTACCAGGACGTGCGGGCGATCAACGCGGCGGCGCACGCCGAGCACGTCGAGTGGATCGAGAAGCGCATGCTCGGCGGCACGGAGTCGCCGGAGGAGCGGCGGGAGCGGCAGCACCGCCTGGAGCGGCTGCGGCAGGAGCGCCAGGCGCGGCTGGGCGATCTGCGGCGGCGATCGCGCGAGGCGCAGCAGCAGCCGCCGCAGGCCGAGGGCGAGGACGGCGCGCGCTGACGCGACGTCGCGAAGGTGACCGTTAACCCTGCGCCGCAAGGGCTTACCTGCGGCGACAGGCGGCCCGGCCGATAACGGTTCGGCCACGACCCATTGACATGTACCGATTCATTCGGTAGGAATGAGTCCTGAACCGAATGAGAGAGCGCTCTCTCAACATTGATCTGAGACCAGATCAGATCTGAGAGAGCGATCTCTCGAACCCTCGGCAAAGGAGCCGTCATGGCACGAGCGCAGACCTCCGAACGACAGCATCCACCCCGACTCCCCCGACGCGGACTCCTCCGCGTCGCCGCCGCCCTCACCGCGGGCACGGCAGTGCTCGCCGCGGCGGGCCTCCACATCGCGAACGCCAGCGCCCAGGAGGGCCCGGCGGCCGCGCAGACGTGGGACCTCGTCTGGTCCGACGAGTTCAACGGCGCGGCGGGATCGCAGCCCTCGACCGCGAACTGGATCTACGACCTCGGGCACGGCTATCCCGGCGGGCCCGCGAACTGGGGCACCGGCGAGATCGCCGCCCACACGAGCAACCCGGCGAACGTCTCGATGGACGGCAGCGGGAACCTGAAGATCACCGCGCTGCGCGACTCGGCGGGGCAGTGGACGTCGGCGCGGATCGAGACGGTCCGGGCCGACTTCAAGCCGCCGCAGGGCGGGACGCTCAAGGTCGAGGGGCGGCTGCAGCTGCCGCAGGTGACCGGTGAGGCGGCGCTCGGCTACTGGCCGGCGTTCTGGTCGATGGGGGCGCCGTTCCGCGGCAACCACTGGAACTGGCCGGGCATCGGCGAGATCGACTTCATGGAGAACGTGAACGGTCTGGACTGGACGTTCGGGACGCTCCACTGCGGCGTGGCCCCGGGCGGGCCGTGCAACGAGTTCAACGGGCTCGCCGGGCAGACCTACTGCGGGGGCTCGTGCCACAACGGCTTCCACACGTACGGCATGGAGTGGGACGAGTCGGGTCCGGCGGGCCAGCTGCGCTGGTACGTCGACGGGACGCTGTTCCACACCATCGACGAGGGCAGCCTGCCGGCGGACACGTGGGCGCAGATGACCGACCACGCCGGGTACTTCCTGCTGCTGAACCTGGCGATCGGCGGGGCCTTCCCCGACGGGGTGTCGGGGCGGACGACGCCGACGGCGGCGACGGTGCCCGGGCATTCGATGCTCGTCGACTACGTGCGGGTCTACACCGCCGGGGGCGGCGGTACCGGGGAGCCGACCGATCCGCCGACGACCGGGAACCCCGGCGGTGCGCGGGACGCGTACGCGACCATCGCGGCGTCCTCGTTCGACGCGACTTCGGGCGCTTCGGCGGGCGGTTCGTCGATCGGGCCGCTGGGCAACGGCGACTGGGTCCGGTACGACGACGTGAACTTCGGGTCCCAGAGTCCTCTGGACTTCGTCGCACGGGTCGCTTCGGGCGCCGGCGGCGGGGTGAGCGGCCTCGTGGAGGTCCGGATCGACTCGGCGACGGCGACGCCGATCGGGTCGTTCGCGATCGGGAGCACCGGCGGCTGGACCTCGTGGCGGGACGTGCCGGGGAACGTCGCCTCGGTGACGGGCACGCACGACGTGTTCCTGACGTTCACGTCGGGCCAGCCGCAGGACTTCGTTTCCGTGCAGGAGTTCCGTTTCAGGCATTGATCCGGGCGGTGCGGCCGCGCCCTCCTTCCGCGCGGCCGCACCGGCCGCTCCCCTTCTGCCACGGCTCCTGTCGTTGCCCGGAGGAGGTGGCACATCACATGTCACACGTGACGCACCAGTGCCGGTAGGCGCTGTGCGGCGCGAATGCGCTGGGCCCCGAGGCGAACTGCTTCGCTCCGGGGCCCGCGATCCGGGTCAGAGAGCGCTCTCTCGATCCCGGTGCGAGACCGGACCGGCCGCTACGGCGGCGGTCGGGCCACCCGTACCCCGCAACCGTTGCGGGGCGGCGGATCCCTCACCACCCAGAGAACACAGTGGAGAACCACCGATGAAGACCAGACCGATCCGCGCCGCCATGGCGGCGGCCGCCGCCGCGGCGCTCGCGCTGACCGCCGCATGCTCCGGCGGCGGGGACGACGGCGGCAAGATCACCCTCAGCGTCGGCCTGTTCGGCGACTTCGGCTTCGGGCCCCTCTACGAGGAGTACTCGAAGCTGCACCCCGAGATCGAGTTCGAGGAGCGCATCGCCGAGTTCGCCGACCACCACACGAATCTGACCACCCACCTCGCCACCGGGTCGGGCTCCGCCGACATCGAGGCGGTCGAGGTCGGCTACATCTCCCAGTACACGGCCCAGCCCGACCGCTTCCACAACCTGCTCGACCTCGGCGCCGCCGACCTCGAAGGCCAATGGCTGGACTGGAAGTGGCAGCAGGCCCTCTCCAAGGACGGCGAGTCCCTGATCGGCCTCGGCACCGACGTCGGTGGCATGGCCATGTGCTACCGCCGCGACCTGTTCGAAGCGGCGGGCCTCCCCGTCGAGCGTGACGAGGTTTCTGCCCTGTGGGCCGGGTCCTGGGAGGACTACGTGGCCGTGGGCCGCCAGTACTCGGAGGCGACGGGCGGGGACTACTTCTTCGAGTCCTCGGGGAACATGTTCCGCGCCATGGTCGAACAGGCCGACGAGGGCGTCTACGACCGCGAGGACAACCTCGTCGTCGAGTCCAACCCCGCCATCGGCGACGCCTGGGACCTCACGGTCGAGGCCATCGAGGCGGGCATGTCGAACCGGCTCCAGGCCTGGACCCCCGAGTGGAACGCCGGGTTCAACGAGGGCACCTTCGCGACCATCATCTGCCCCGCGTGGATGACCTCCTACATCGAGACGAACGCCCCCGACTCGGCCGGGCTGTGGGACATCGCCACCGTCCCCGGCGGCGCCGGGAACATGGGCGGCTCGCACCTGGTGCTGCCCGCCCAGGGCGACCACCCCGAGGAGGCGTACGAGTTCATCGAGTGGCTCACCGCTCCCGAGCAGCAGCTGAAGGTGTTCGAGTCGACCGGGAACTTCCCGTCCACACCGGAGCTGTACGAGGACGCGGCGCTCACCGGCATGACGAAGACGTACTTCAACGACGCGCCCGTCGGCCAGATCTTCACCGCCGCAGCGCAAGCGGTGCAGCCGCAGTACCAGGGTCCGCTCCAGGGCGATGTGCTCGCGACGATCGGCCAGGGCCTCGGCCGCATCGAAGACGGCAGCCAGACGCCCGAGGAGGCCTGGAGCCAGGTCCTCGGCGACCTCGAATCGTTCTAGCCCCCGCAGGGGACGGGACCGGACGGGCACGCCTCCCGTCCCCGCCCGGTCCCGCCCCCTCAGACCCGAAAGCGACCCGATGACCATCGCCGCCAAGCCCGCCGCCGGCCCGACCGGGCGGTCCTCCCCCGCGCCCGGACCCCGCCGGTTCCAGCAGCTGCGCTACCGCCTGGACCTCAAGGCCTCGCCGTACCTGTACATCGCCCCGTTCTTCGCGCTGTTCGCCGTGTTCGGGCTCTTCCCGCTCGCGTACACCGCATGGGTGTCCACCCACGAGTGGAGCCTGCTGTCCGACGAGCACGTCTTCCTCGGCCTGGGCAACTACCAGACGCTGCTGAGCGACCCGTACTTCTGGAACGCCCTGGGCAACACGCTCTCGATCCTGCTGCTCGCCACCGTCCCGCAGCTGCTGGCCGCGCTCCTCCTGGCGCACCTGCTGACCCTGCGGCTGCGCGGGCAGACGTTCTGGCGCATGGGCATGCTCCTGCCGAACGTCGCCTCCGTGGTGGCAGTCGCCGTCATCTTCAGCCAGCTGTTCGGCCGCGACTTCGGCCTCGTCAACTGGATCCTCGAATCCCTCGGGGCCGGGCGCGTCGACTGGCAGTCCGGGACCGCCACGTCGCATGTCGCCATCGCGGTCATGGTGGCGTGGAAGTGGACCGGCTACAACGCGCTGATCTACCTCGCCGCGATGCAGGCCGTCCCCCGCGAGGTCTACGAGGCCGCCCACCTCGACGGCGCGTCGCGGATGCAGCAGCTGTTCCACGTCACCGTCCCGATGATCCGCCCCACGATCGTGTTCACCGTGATCGTCTCGACGATCTACGGGCTGCAGATCTTCGCCGAGCCGCAGCTGTTCGGCGGCGGCGGGCCCAACGGCGTCACCGGCGGCGCGTCCCGGCAGTTCCAGACCCTCACGCTCTACCTGTACGAGCACGGCTTCAACCGCGGCTTCGAGTTCGGCTACGCCTCCGCGGTCGCCTGGACGATGTTCCTCGTCATCGTCCTCGTCGCCCTCCTCAACTACCTGTTCATCCGCCGCATCAGGAGCGACTCATGACCCGCCCCGACCTCGCCGCCCCGCCCGCACCCGCCGGGGGCGACACCGACTCCCGATGGGCCGGCCGCAATGCCTTGCCGGGCCGGCCGGCCCATCGGGCCCGGGCCCGGATGCGGGCGCTGCGCGAACAGCCCGGCCGCCTCGCGTACCTCACGCTGGTCGCGGTGCTGTTCTTCTCGGGCTTCCCGCTGTACTACAGCTTCGTGGTCGCCTCGCGCGACAACTCGGCGCTCGCGCAGGTCCCGCCGCCGGTCCTGCCCGGGGCCAACCTCGTCGCGAACGTCGAGCGGGTCTTCGCGACGGTGCCGTTCGGCACGGCACTGTGGAACTCGGTCCTCGTGAGCGGCACGGTGACAGCGTCGGTGGTGTTCTTCTCGACCCTCGCCGGGTTCGCGTTCGCGAAGCTCGAGTTCAAGGGCGCCAAGGCGCTGCTCCTCGCGGTGGTCGCGACGATGATGGTGCCGGTGCAGCTGGGCGTGATCCCGCTGTTCATGCTCATGATCGAGCTTGAGTGGACGGACACGCTGTGGGCCGTCATCGCGCCGGGCCTGGTGAGCGCGTTCGGCGTGTTCTTCATGACCCAGTACCTCCGGGGCGCGATGCCGGGGTCGCTCATCGAGTCGGCCAGGATGGACGGCGCCTCGACGTTCCGGATCTTCTGGCAGATCGTCATGCCCGCCGCGCGACCGGCGGCCGTCGTCCTCGGCGTGCTCACGTTCCTGACCTCCTGGAACGACTACTTCTGGCCGCTGATCGTGCTCTCCAGCCCGGAGCGGCAGACCGTGCAGGTAGCGCTGTCGACCCTCAGCGGCGGGTACGTCACCGACCAGTCGTTGGTGCTGACCGGGACGATGCTGGCTACGCTTCCTCTGCTGGCGGTGTTCGCGCTCTTGGGCAAGTACATGATCAGCGGGATCATGCAGGGCGCGGTCAAAGGCTGAGACGTACGGAGGCGGAAGGCATGCGGCGAGCGGAAGCGGTGCCCGGCGGCGGGCCGGTGCGGGCCCCCCGCACGGGTCGGCCGACGTTGGAGGAGGTCGCCGAGCGGGCGGGCGTATCGCGCGCGACGGTCTCGCGGGTCGTCAACGGGCAGACCACGGTCGCCGAGGACCTGCGGCTGGCCGTCGAGGCGGCGGCCGCCGAGCTCGGGTACGTGCCGCACGCCGCCGCCCGGTCGCTGGTGACCCACCGGACCGATTCGGTGGCGCTCATCCTGCCCGAGTCGCCGAACCGGGTGTTCTCGGACGACCAGTTCTTCCCGAGCGTCATCCGCGGCGTGGCCGCCGAGCTCGACGCAGCCGGGAAGCTGCTGGTCCTGCTGACGACAGGTTCGGCGGAGGCGCGGTCGCGCGCGGAGCGGTACGCGGTCGGCGGGCACGTCGACGGCGTCATGTTCGCCTCGCTGCACGACGCGGACCTGCTGCCCGAGCTGATGCTGCGGCGCGGCGTGCCGGTGGTCTGCAACGGGCTGCCGCACCTGGCCGCGCCGTGCATCGACGTCGACCACCTCGGCGGCGTGCAGGCCGCGGTGGAATTCCTGCTCGCCAAGGGCCGCAGGCGGATCGCCACAGTGGCGGGCCCGCAGGACATGGTGGCCGGGCGGGCGCGCCTGGACGGGTACCGGCAGGCGCTCGCTGCGGCCGACCGGCGCGCGATCGTCGCGGTCGGCGACTTCACGGCCGAGTCGGGGCACGCGGCGATGCGGCAGCTCCTGGCGGACGAGCCCGACCTGGACGCGGTGTTCGTGGCGTCGGACCTCATGGCGCACGGCGCGCTGCAGGCGCTGCGGGAGGCGGGGCGGAGCGTCCCCGGGGACGTGGCGGTCGTCGGGTTCGACGACATCGCGCTGGCGACGTACTGCGATCCGCCGCTGACGACGGTGCGGCAGCCCATCGCAGAGATCGGCCGCAGCATGGCCCGGACCATGCTGCGGCTCTTGGAGGGTCGCGAGGTCGAACCGCTGACGATCCTCCCCACGGAACTGGTGGTGCGCGAGTCCGCGTAACCCGGGCCCGAGTGCCGCTTCGGCGCTCGGGCGCGGCACGGCCGACGCACCGTCGTGTCGGTCAACGGGCGCTGCCGCGCAGCGGCGGCGCATACCGGGTGCCGCCGCCGCCCGCGGCGCGGCTATGTGAAGACGCTGACGCCGCCGGGGCCGACCAGCAGGCCGACGATGATCACCACGATGCCCAAGAGCACTTGGCCCCGGAAGATCATGAAGATGCCGTAGATGACGAGAAGGACCGCGAGGATCCAGAGTATGAGTGCCATGCGGTCCGGTTACCCGCGAGGACGCGAAATATGTCTACATTCCTCTCGCGGTTGCGCGTCGTCGCCGAAGACGGTGCCATGTGACATGTCACGCATTACCCGATCACCACACCCCCGTATACACCCTGACATGCGGGTATGACAGGTTCCGGCCCCGCTGGTACGCGAGTCTGATTCGCGGTCGGCGCGTGTCCCCGCTCAGGTCCTGGGAGGGAACCAGCGTTCCGGCACGGAATGGATCGGGCCGGAATGTCGGTGGCGCATGGTCCACTTGGAGCATGGAGGTCGCACTCGTGCACGGTCGCGGCGGGGAGGGGTGGACGATGCCCCTCCCCGGCGGCACGGTCGCCTACCATCCGGACCTCGCGGCCGCGGTGACCGCGATCGAGACGGAAGCGAGGCGCGCGGCCGGTGCAGGCGACATCGCAGGCCGCGCCGGCTCCGCGGGCGACGCCGACCATCGCGGCAGCCGTCCCGAGACGAGCATCCCGGCGGAGTTCTCGCGAAGCCGCCCGGAGGCGCCCCGCTGGGTCCTGGCCGACACCGCGCACGACTACCCGCCCCTGCTGGAAGCCGGAGCCCGCCTCGACCGCTGCCGGGACCTGCGGCTCTCCGAGCGGATCCTCTCCCGCGTCGAAGGGCGCGAGCCTCCGGCGGTCGCGGCCGAGTCCGACCCCGACGCCGGGACCCTCTTCGAACGCGAACCCGAACCGGTCGACGGGCCCGCGGTCCTCGTCCGGCTCCAGGCGACCTGGCTCGACCAGCGCCGCCGCACGACCGCCGCGGGCATCCCCGGCCTGGGGACGCTGCTCGCGGCGGAGTCCGCCGGGGCGCTGGTGGCCGCCGAGATGGGCCGCACCGGCGTGCCCTTCGACCGCGGCGTGCACGACCGGCTCCTGCGCGACCTGCTTGGGCCGCGCCCCACCAAGGGCATGCGCCCCAGAAAGCTCCAGGCTTTGGCGGACAAGGTGGTGGACGCGTTCGGGCACCAGCTCAACCCCGACTCGACGAAGCAGGTCCTGGCTGCGTTCCACGCGGCCGGGCTCGATGTGAAGAACACGCACTCGTGGGAGCTGTCGTCCGTCGACCATCCGGCGGTCGAGGCGCTCAAGGCCTACCGCGAGCACGCCCGCGTGTGGACGGCGTTCGGCTGGAACTGGGCCGACACGTGGGTCTCGGCGGCCGGTTCGCCGGGAAACGCGGTCGACCCCGCACTGGCCGACCGGGGCCGGTTCCGGCCGGTCTACATGGTCGGCGGGGCCGACACCGGTCGTTGGGGCACCGACGGCGGCGGTGCCCTGCAGCTCCCCCACGCCGTGCGGGAGGCGATCCGGGCCGAGCCGGGCTGGAAGCTCGTCGCGGCCGACGCCGCGCAGCTGGAGCCGCGGCTGCTCGCGGCGATCAGCGGCGACCAGGCGATGATCGCCGCTACGGCCGCCGACGACCTGTACACCGAGCTGGCGCCGCGCCTGGGCGGGGAGCGGTCGAAGGCGAAGATCGCGCTCATCTCGGCGATGTACGGCGGCACCGCGGGCGACGCGGCGCAGCTCGTCCAGCTCATGCGCGACCGGTTTCCGGCGGCGTTCGGGCGGGTCGAGTCGGCGGCGCGCATCGGCGAGAAGGGCGGCCTGGTCCGCACCTGGCTCGGCCGGACCGTCCCGGCCCCGGGCGAGCGCTGGTGGCAGACCCTCAACTCCGAGGACGGCACCCGGGCCGCGACCGGCCGCGGGCGCTTCACCCGGAACTTCATCGTGCAGGGCACCGCCGCCGAGTGGGCCCTGGTCCTGCTCGCGCTGCTCCGGAGAGAACTCCACGAACGCGGCCTCGGCGAACTCGTGTTCTTCCTCCACGACGAGGTCGTGGTCCACTGCCCGGCCGAGCACGCCGCGACCGTCAGCACCGTCATCGAACAGGCCGCCGACGCCGCCACGAAGACCCTCTTCGGCGACATGCCGGTGCGTATCCCGCTGCGCCCCAAGGTGGTCGACAGCTACTCCGAAGCGAAATGACGAACCGCCCCTGATCCGCCGGACCCGCGTGCGGCCCCGGTCGCTGTCGTACCCGTATGTCAGGGTATTCCCGGGGGTGTTCCGTACCGGTAATATGTGACACGTGACGTGCTATCGCCGGATTCCAGGCGGCGCACGCCGGGCATACGGCTCGAAGTAGTAGTACCCGGGTACCACTCATGTCCCTGAAGTTCGCTCTTGAAACGGATGAAGCGGCCCTTCGCGAGCCGTAGCGTTCTGGGCATGATCGAGATCGAGCACTTGACGAAGCGCTACGGCAAGAAGACGGCCGTGGACGATCTGACGTTCGCCGTCAAACCCGGCGTCGTCACCGGATTCCTCGGCCCCAACGGCGCCGGGAAGTCCACCACGATGCGCGCCATCGTGGGCCTGGACTCCCCGACGAGCGGACTCGCCCGGGTCAACGGGAAGCACTACTCGGAGTTCCGCTCCCCCCTCACCGAGGTGGGCGCGCTCCTGGAGGCCAAGTCCGTCCACGCCGGACGCAGCGCCTACAAGCACCTCCTGGCCCTGGCCCGCACCCACGGCATCCCCAAGCGCCGCGTCACCGAGGTCATCGACCTCGTCGGCCTCCACGAGGTCGCCGGCAAGCGCGTCGGCGGCTTCAGCCTGGGCATGGGCCAGCGCCTGGGCATCGCCGTGGCGCTCCTCGGCGACCCGGCCGTGCTGATCCTGGACGAGCCGGTCAACGGCCTCGACCCGGACGGCGTGAAGTGGATCCGCCTGCTGCTCAAGGGCCTCGCTTCCGAGGGCCGGACGGTGTTCCTGTCCTCGCACTTGATGAGCGAGCTGGCGCAGACCGCCGAGCACCTGGTCGTGATCGGGCAGGGCAAGCTCTTGGCCGACACGACGGTGGACGCGTTCGTGTCCGGCAACGGCCAGGCGCGCGTGCGGGTGGTCTCGCCTGACGCGGCGCGACTGGCCGAGCACCTGGCCGGGCCCGGGATCTCCGTGGCGAGCCCGGAGCGCGGGGTCCTGGAGGTGACGGGGACCGAGGCCGCCGTCGTCGGCCAGACCGCGGCCGCGCACGGCCTGGTGCTGCACGAGCTGCGCACCGACCGAGGGTCCCTTGAGGACGCGTTCATGCAGTTGACCGCCGACGCGGTCGAGTACCGCCAGACCAGTGAAGGGGCGAACCGATGACCGCCGCTGTGATGACCGACCGCCCTGCGGCCTACACGCCGCCGGCGCAGTACAAGCTCTCCGCTGCGGGCCTGCTCCGTTCGGAGTGGACGAAGCTGTGGTCGCTGCGCTCGACCTGGATCGTGCTGCTGTGCGCGGTCGTGTTCAGCGCCGGGCTGGGCGCGCTGATCGCGTCGAGCGTGCCGAGCGACCAGGCGATCGGCGGTGCCGGGGCGGCGATCGACTTCTCGATGGCGGGTATCTCGCTCGCGTCGGTGTTCGTGGCGGTGCTGGGGATCCTGACGGTGACCGGCGAGTACTCGACCGGGTCGATCCGCTCGACGATGTCGGCCGCGCCGAAGCGCCTGTCGGTGCTGTGGGCGAAGGCGGCCGTCTACGGGGCCGTGGTCGCGGTCCTGTTCGGCGCCATGGTGTTCCTGACGTTCTTCATGACGCAGGCGATCTTCTCGGGCACGGAGCTCGGCGGGGTGTCGCTGGGCGACGAGGGCGTGCTGCGGGCGCTGCTCGGTTACGCGGCGATGATCGTGTACCTGGCGCTCCTGGCGCTGGGCATCGGTTCGATCCTGCGCAACTCGGCCGGGTCGATCGGGTTCTACATCGGCGTGATCATGATCCTGCCGCAGTTGGCGACGCTGCTGCCGTGGAACTGGGTGAGCGACGTGACGCCGTACGCGCCGGGCAACGTGCCCAACACGCTCCTGATGGTCGACCCGGCGGGGGCGAGCCTGTCGGTCGGCGAGTCGTGGCTGTGGATGGGCGTCTGGCTCGTGGTCACATACGGGCTGGCGGGCGTGCTGCTCAAGCGCCGCGACGTGTGAGCATGTGTTCGTGGCCGAGGCCGTGAATGTTCCCCGCAAACGCGGGATGTGGCAGCGGATGCTGGAGTTCGACTCCCGGCATCCGCTGCTGTGGAATCTGTTCCCGATCTTCCTGTTCGTGTTCCCCGCCTGCGGCGGGGTGCTGTTCGCCGCCGTGGGCGAGTTCGAGCCGAAGCGGCCGTTGCTGCAGTTCGTCCTGGTGCTGATGTTCATGGTGCCGACGATCTGGCGGCGCCGGTACCCGTTCGCGGTCCTCTTGAGCCAGTGCGTGCCGCTGGGGATCATGATCCCGCTGGGGATCACCAGCGACGAGAACGCGGGGTTCGTGGGCGCGGCCGCGGCGGTGGCGTTCACGTTCGTGCTCTACAACCTGGTGGTGCGGCGCCCGCTCAAGCTGCTGTGGTGGGCGGGCGTGGTCTCGCTGGTGCCGTCGCTGGTCGACTGGGTCGTCAACGAGGACCTGTCGGTGATGGGCTTCCTGGGGTACTTCGCGCCGACGGCGCTGTACTTCGGTTTCATCGTGGCGATCGGCATGCTCATGCGCACGCGGCGGGAGTTCCAGCATTCGGAGCGGGACCAGGCGGCGCAGCAGGCGGTTTCGGAGGAGCGCAACCGGATCGCACGGGAGATGCACGACATCATCGGTCACAACCTGGCGGTGATCAACGCGCTCGCGGACGGCGGCGCGTACGCGGCGACGGCCGCGCCCGAGAAGGCGAAGGAGGCCTTGGAGGCGATCGGGCGGACGAGCCGGGAGGCGCTGGGCGAGCTGCGGCGGGTCCTGTCGGTGCTGAAGGCCGAGGAGGGCGAGGATCTCGAGCTGGCGCCGCAGCCGGGGCTGGCCGAGCTGGACGCGCTCATCGAGCGGGTGCGGGAGGCGGGGCTGCCGGTGACGGTGACGGTGACGGGCGAGCCGCTGGCGCTGTCGGAGAACCAGCAGCTGGCGGTGTACCGGACGGTCCAGGAGTCGTTGACGAACGTGTTCAAGCACGCCCGGGGCGTGAAGCGCGCGAAGGTCGTTCTGGAGTACCGGGACACGGGGCTGTTCGTGACGGTGCAGAACTCGGGGAACCGGGTGGACGAGGCCGGTACGGCCCGTGGTCTGGCAGGCTTGTCGGAGCGGGCGGCGGCGTTCGGCGGCACGATGGTCGCCGGGCCTGAGGCGCTCGGCGGCTGGCGGGTCGCCTTGTGGCTGCCCCGGGACGGAGAGGAGCACCGGTGACTACGTTGCTGATCGTGGACGATCATCCTTTGCAGCGCATGGGGTTTCGGATGCTGGTGGAGAGCCAGCCGGATCTCGTGGTGCTCGGGGAGGCCGACAACGGGGCCGACGCGGTGCGGCGGGCGACCGATCTGGGCCCGGACGTGGTGCTCATGGACGTGCGCATGCCGGGCGTGGACGGGATCGAGGCGACGCGGCGGATCATCGCGGCGGGCGGGCGCAGCCGTGTGCTCGTGTTGACCACGTTCGACCTCGACGAGTACGCGTACGCGGCGTTGCGGGCGGGCGCGAGCGGGTTCCTGGTGAAGGACGCGCAGCCGGAGGAGCTGCTCGCGGGCATCCGCGTGGTGGCCGCGGGGGACGCGGTGGTCGCGCCGAAGCTGACGCGCCGGCTCCTCGACCGTTTCGCCGACCAGTTCCCTGTGGACGGCGAGGGCGAGTCCCCCGCGACGGCCGCTCAGCTCGAGGTGCTGACGGAGCGGGAGCGGGAGGTGCTGACGGCGATCGGCCGGGGCTGGAACAACACCGAGATCGCCGAGCGGTTCCACCTGGCCGAGTCGACGGTGAAGACCCATGTGGGCCGCATCCTCGCGAAGATCGGCGCGCGCGACCGGGTGCAGGCGGTCATCTTCGCCTACAACACCGGGCTCGTGAGTCCTGACGGGAACTGAGACCCGATCGGCCGGGCGGTGGCATGTCACATGTCATGCGCTACAGCCCGAAGGTCGACCGCAGGGTGAGCGGCAGTGCTATGTCACATGCCATGTGATTCCCGCTGGGCTCGCCGCCCCTCCTATCAGTCCCCTGTGCCATGTCACGCGCTAGCCGTGCCGTCGACGGCCTGCGGCAATTCAGGTTCGGGTGAACGCCAGGAGGTCGCATTCGGACTCGACGGGGTGCGGCTTCGTCTCGGCGACCGCATCGGCTTCCAGCGCGGCGAGACCGTCCCGGTACTCCTCGTCGGTGAGGTGCTCGTAGACCGACAGGGCCCGCATCCGCTGCCTGCCCGCGTACTCGGCGAGGCTGTCGGCGGAGCGGTGGTGGACCTCGGTGAGCCCCGCGTGCGCGAACCCGGCCTCGGCGAACACCGCGACGGTCTCGTCCAGGGAAGGGAACACCTCGGCGTCGATCTCGCGCGTGCGCGGGAAGTACCGGTAGAGCAGCAGGTCCTTGAGGCGGTCCGAGAGCGTGGTCGCCAGGAGCAGCCGCGACCCCGGCGCGAGGACCCGCGCCAGCTCCCGCGCTGCCGCGGGCCGGTCGGGCACGTGGTGCCACACGAGGAACATCAGCGCGAGGTCGGCGCTCGCGTCGTCGAGCGGCAGGTCCGCCGCGTGGCCGGGCACGTACGAGACGAGCGGGTGCGAGGACTCGACGTGGGCGACCTCCCGCATCCGCGCCGACGGTTCGACGCCGATCACGTCCGCCCCGAATTCGTCGGCCAGCGCGGGCGTGAACCGGCCCGTGCCGGAGCCGACGTCGAGGACGGTGGCGATGCGGCGCGGCCCGGCGTGTTCGCGGAAGGCCCTGAGCCAGGTGCGGCGGCTCGACGGGAGAAGCCTGCGTCCCTTCGCGTATCCGGCGTGCTGTGTGCGGTCGTAGTCGACGCGTTTGAGTCCCACCTTGTCCCCCAACCTGTGTCAGCTTGTGTCGCTATGTCGCGGTGGGCACCCGGAACCGGAGTTTGCCGCCGCGTTCGTCCTCGAGTACCCCGCCGTTGGCTTCGATGACCTTGCGGGAGCCGGTGTTCTCGACGTCGCAGGTGATGAGCGCCTTGTCGATGCCGCCGGCTGCGGCGTGGGGCAGGACGGCGGCGAGCATGGCGGTGGCGTGGCCGCGCCTGCGGGCGGTGGGCCTGACGTCGTAGCCGATGTGGCCGCCGAATTCGCGGAGCTTGTCGTTGAGGCGGTGGCGGAGGTTGATGCGGCCGAGGAACGTGTCGCCTTCGGCCCACCAGTAGGTGGTGGCGGGTACGAACCAGGCGGGCGGGTCGGTGGTGAGGCGGCGTTCGAAGTCGAGGACGCGTTCGGTCCACTGCTCGGTGCCGTCGGGGCGGCCGGCCTCGCGGAGGAGGTCGCTGAGGAGCGAGCTGTCGTCGGGTCCGCCGCGTCCTTCGGCGATGAACTCGTCGACGGCTTCGGCGTAGGACGCGCCGAGGCGGGCGGTGGGGAGGATGAGTGCTGGCACGGTGTCGACGGTAGGTGAGCGGCCGGGTTCGCGCAACCGTTATCCGGTGCGGCGCAGGGCTCACGGCGGGATGTTCGAATCCTTCGTGAGAGTTAGCGTGGCCGTCATGTTCCGTTGGTAGCGTCCAGGGCTGACGACTCGAGGAGGGTACGTATGGGCGATTCGGTGCTGACGGCTTCGGTGCTGCTGTTCGACATGGACGGAACGCTGGTCGATTCGACGGCGTCGGTGGAGCGGGCGTGGGGGCGGTTCGCGGCCCGGCACGGCCTGGAGGCTTCGGCGATTCTGGCGGTGGCGCACGGGCGTCCGACGATCGAGGTGGTCGCGGAGTTCGCGCCGCACGGTGTGGATGTGGTGGCGGAGACCGACCGGATCGAGGCGGAGGAGATCGACCGGACGGACGGGATCAGCGAGATCCCGGGGGCGGCGGCGCTGCTGAGCGGCCTGGACCGGGACCGGTGGGCGGTGGTGACGTCGGCGACGCGGGCGTTGACGGTGCGTCGGCTTGCGGCCGTGGGGATTCCGCTGCCGAAGATCCTCGTGGCGGCGGACGACGTGACGAAGGGGAAGCCGCATCCGCAGCCGTACATGCTGGCGGCCAAGGCGCTCGGGTTCGATGCGGAGGAGGCGGTGGTGTTCGAGGACGCGCCTGCGGGCCTGGCGTCGGCGAGGGCCGCTGGGGCGGCCGCGGTGGTGGTTGGCGACTACAAGGGCGAGGAGGCCGAGGGCCTGCCGCGTATCCAGGACATGCTCGCGGTCTCGGTGTCGCCCAACGGTTCGGGCATGTCGGTGACGCTGGGCTGACCGGTGCCGGTCGAGCCGACCTCGTCTGGTCTCCTTCCCGCGCATAGTGTCAGCTATCTGACAGTGCCGCGTCTATCCGGTTTGTTCCTCGTTCTTTCGGGTGAGTCCCCCGAAATGGAAAGAGGAACCAATGCCAGGAGAGTTCCACGAGATCCTCGTGAAGCTGATCCAGGACGACCCGAGGTCGGTGCCGTGGCTGCTGGCGCTGGCGGGTGGGCCGAGGGGCGCGAAGACGGTCACCGCCGCGACCCGCTCGTGCGCGGTCGGCTCGCCGGGGCCGACCGAGCGGCGGGCCGACGGCGTCGTCCGGCTCGGGTTCGGCGACGGCACCGAGATGATCGTGATCTGCGAGGTGCAGAACGAATGGAGCGAGGACAAGTACTTCCGGCTGCCGGGGTACATGGCGCGCGCCTTCGACGACCACCGGATTCCGGTCGTGCTGCTCATGCTCTGCCGCTCCGACTCGCTCGCCCGGCGGTTCCGCCGCGGGATCGCGATGGGTCCGGGCAGCGCGGTCGCGGTCGCGACGGTGGGCCCGGGCAACATGCCGGACCTCGGATCCGATGAGGCGCCGCCGAACGCGGCCGCTGCGGTCGCGGCCGCGGTCATGCGTCGGCAGCCGAAGGACATCCCCGTCGAACTGTTCGTCTCGACGCTCGACCGCTGGCTCGGTACCATCGAGCCAGGGCGAGCAGCCGATTACGCGAAATTCCTGCTCACCACTTTGGCCAAGGAGCCTGCGACCTTGCTGGAGGCACTGATGAAGACCGAAGCCCGTCTCTACCACTCGGAGTACACCGAGGAGCTGCTCGCGAAGGGCCGCGACGAGGGCGCGCTCCGCCAGTCGAGAGCGATCCTCCTTCGCATGCTCGAAGCGGAGGGCCAGGTGGGAGCCGAGCGTCGTGAGGAGATCGAGACCTGCTCGGACCTCACTCGGCTCGACGCCTGGATCACCGAGCACATCCAGTCCTCGAGGAGCTAGGCCACGTACGTCGAAAGCCGGTCCGCGTTCGCGGACCGGCTTCGGCGTATGCAGGCTCAGACGGGCTGGGCGGCGTCCATGCTGGCGAGCCGGGCCGCGCGCAGGCGTCCGGCGAGGTCGCGGGTGGGGCCGCCGCGCAGGAGGAGGACGAGCCACGGGTCGTCGTCCATCTTGGCGGCGCTGACGAGCGCGAGCGCCATGATGTGGGCGCACACCTCACGCCCGTCGGCGCACGGGCAGCTCGCGGTGATGCGGTTGTGGTCCTCGGTGACGAACTTCTTGGGCAGCAGGCGCATCCCGGTCTCGGCGAGGACGTCGTCGATCCGCTTGGGCAGGCGCCCGGCGAGCAGCCCGGCCACGCACGAGGGCGAGAGGGACAGCGCGGTCATCCCGGCGGCCCACGCGGACGCGTTGTAGACGGGGATGCGGATCTCGGTGTCGAACGTCCCGGTGGTGTCGGCGACGCGGCCGGAGACGACGCCCGGTTCGATCGACATGCCGGTGACGGCGCCGTGCCCGGCGAGGGCGCGGCCCTTGACGATGCGCTGGTCGGGGTAGTTCAGGCCGATGGTCTCCAGGGCGCGCCACCACTTGCGGCCCCACCAGGTTCGTCCGTACGGGTCGCTCACAGGTGGCCTCCGGCGTCGTCGAGTTCGATGAGCTTGCGCAGCTGGGAGTCGTCGAGGTCGCCCAGCCAGTCCTCGCCGTTGCCGACGACGGCGTCGGCGATGGCGCGCTTGCGCTGCAGGAGCTCGTCGACGCGTTCTTCGAGGGACCCGGCGGTGACGAGCTTGTGGACGTGCACGGTGCGGGTCTGGCCGATGCGGTGCGCCCGGTCGGTCGCCTGGTCCTCGACGGCCGGGTTCCACCAGCGGTCGTAGTGGACGACGTGGGAGGCGCCGGTGAGGTTGAGGCCGGTGCCGCCCGCGCGCAGGGACACGAGGAGGATCGCGGGGCCTTCGCCGGTCTGGAACTCCTCGACGAGGCGGTCGCGGGCGGGCTGGTCGAGGCCGCCGTGCAGGAACGGCGCGGCGACGCCGAGCTCGGCGTGGAGATGGCGGGACAGGAGCTCCCCCATCTGCCGGTACTGGGTGAAGATGAGGGTCTTGTCGCCCTCGTCGACGACTTCGGCGAGCATCTCGGTGACCCGGTCGAGCTTCCCGGAGCGTTCGGCGAGCCCGCCGTCGCCCTCCCCGACGTACTGGGCGGGGTGGTTGCAGATCTGCTTGAGGCGGGTCAGGAGCTTGAGGACGCGGCCGCGGCGGGTGATGCCGTCGCCCAGGCCCTCGTCGAAGGCCTCGCGGATGGCCTCCTTGTACAGCCCGGCCTGCTCGTCGGTCATGGTGCAGGCGACGACCGCCTCGATCTTCGGCGGCAGGTCGGCGGCGACGTCTTCCTTCATGCGGCGCAGCACGACCGGGTCGATGCGGGCGCGCAGCGTGGCCGCGGAGACGGGGTCGCGGCCGATCTCGATGGGGTCGGCGAAGCGGCGTTTGAAGTCGGTCTGGCCGCCGAGGAGCCCGGGGTTGACGAACTCGGAGATCGACCACAGCTCCGAGAGGTGGTTCTCGACGGGCGTGCCGGTGAGGGCGACGCGGACGCGGCCGGTGAGGTCGCGGACGGCCCCGGCGGTGCGGGACCGGTGGTTCTTGATGGCCTGGGCCTCGTCGATGACGATCGTGTCGAACGCGATCTGGCGCAGCAGCTTGATGTCGCGCAGCGCGATCGAGTAGGAGGTGACGACGACGTCGGCCTCGGTGAGCGGCCCGCGGTCCTTGGTGCGGGCCGGCCCGTGGTGCAGGTGCACCGACAGCTGGGACGCGAAGCGGGCGATCTCCCGCTGCCAGTTGCCGACCAGCGAGGTCGGGCAGACCACCAGGTGCGGGGCGTTCCCGGCGCGGCGCACGAGCAGCCCGATCGACTGGAGGGTCTTGCCCAGGCCCATGTCGTCGGCGAGGATGACGCCCGCGCCGCCTTCGGCCGCGGCCTCGAGCCACGCGATGCCGTGGGCCTGGTACTTGCGCAGGTCGGCGTTGACGCGGACCTCGCCGGGGTCGGAGTGCTGGGCGGTGATGAGCCGCAGGTTCAGGCCCGAGTCCGAGCGCAGCAGCTCGGTGAAGGACTCGACGAACGCGCCGACCAGGGCCTTCGCGGTCCACACGTGCCCTTCGGAGTGCGGCACGGCGTGCCCCTCGGCGGGCAGCTCCCCGGCGATGCGGTCGAGGTCGTCGAACTTGTCGTCGTCCACCGCGTTCGCGATGCGCGCCCAGATCGCGACCGACTCGGTGATGTCAGGGCGGGAGGCGATGCGCGTGAGCGCGGGCAGGACCGGCCGCACCGGCATGGCCACGCCCTCGACTTCGTGGAGCTCGCCGTCCAGGTACAGCTCGGCGTCCACCGGGTCACCGGGCGGGAGCCCGAGCTCGGCCACCGCGGCCCCCGGGTGCGCGCCGCCGAAGAAGAGCAGCCGCCCGTCGGCCGGGGAGGCGTGGTCGGGCAGGAAGGTGGCGTGCAATTCGCTGGGTGGCAACGAGGCTCCTACGGGTCAACGGCAGACGTGCCATTTTGCCACAAGCGCGGCCCCGAACCCAAACGCGCGGTCCGCGGGCGACGCCTGGCAACGGGCGAAACCGCAGCTCGGGGCTGGCCCGGCCGTTCGGCGGTGTGCGCATGCAGACGAACGCTTGCGCTGACGCGGCCCGCCCTATCGGACCGGTCGGCCGCAGGTAAGGGAACGGGGCGGGACCGCTCGTCGCCGCCTGGAGCCGCGATCACGCGGCCCGGGCGCCTTCGGGCGGTCCCGCCCCGTCAACCCCAGAGCAAAGTCCGCGCGGGGGCCGCGACGGGCCGGTCGCTCGCGCGCCGTGCCGCGTCCCTCCACATTGAGGTCCACTGGACATCCTTCGGCCGGAAGGATGTTCAAACGTGTAGAAGTTAGCGGTAATTTCGAACACTGTCAATACCTGTGTCCAGGTTGCGGACGGGTTCAGCGCAGCGGGCAGCGCATCGCCAGATCGAGGGCGGCGTCGTCGCGGAACGCCGCCTGGGCGTCCTGGAGGGCCTCGGGGTCGTCCGGGGGCGCGTCCGCCACGATCTCCTGCGCCTGCTGCGCGAAGCCCGCCGTGAGGGCCTTCAGGTTGGGGTCCTCGATCTCGGTCCCGAGCGCGTCGAGCTGGTCGACGACGGCGTCCACGCTGCCGCCGTCGGCGCTGACGGCCAGGTCGAGGGCCTGCCACGCGTTCTGGCAGTCGGCGGCGAACTGCTCCGTGTCGCGGTCGAGGTCCTGGTAGCCGGGGTCGGTCTCGTTCGCGCCGCCGAGGCATTCAGTGAGCATCCACAACAGGATGAGCACCCCGATCGTCCATGCGAAGAGCTTCACCAGACGCAGGTCGGTCATCTCCGGCTCCAAGGTGAGAGGCCTGTGTCACAAGTCTACGCGGACCGGGACGCCGCGAGCGGGACGCGACCCGCCGCCGCCCCGTTTCTGTATGCGTTTTCCGGTCGGTAGGCTGAAGCCACCCCCACCGGCCCCGCACGCGCGGGCGGACACGAACGGAGCCGCATGGACGTCCTGTGCCTGGGCGAGTCGATGATCGTCCTCGCCCCAGCCGCCGCCGAACCCCTCCGCGGCGCCGTCGACCTCCACATGGGCGTCGCCGGAGCCGAATCGAACGTCGCCGTCGCCCTCGCCCGGCTCGGCGCCGACGCCGCCTGGTGCGGCAAGATCGGCGACGACCCCCTCGGCCAGCGCGTCCGCGACGTCCTCGACGACGCCGGCGTCGACTGCCGCCACGTCCGGACCGATCCCGACCGGCCCACCGGCGTCTACTTCAAAGACCCTGGGCCGCAAGGCACCCGGGTCCACTACTACCGGCGCGGCTCGGCCGCCTCGACCATGGGCCCGGGGTACCTCGACGGCGTCGCGGCGCCGCGCCTGCTGCACCTGTCGGGCATCACCCCGGTCCTGTCGGACACGTGCGCCGCGCTCGTCGACGAACTCCTCGTGAAACGGGCGCTGGCGCCCGCGCTGGTGAGCTTCGACGTGAACTACCGGCCCGCGCTGTGGCCCGTGAGCGAGGCCGGACCCGCGCTCAGGCGATTGGCCGACGCGGCCGACATCGCGTTCGTCGGGCTCGACGAGGCGCAGACGCTGTGGGGCGTCGACACCGCCGAGGACGTGCGGGACCTCCTGCCGGGCGCGGGCGTGCTCGTCGTCAAGGACGGCGGGAACGGCGTGACCGCGTTCGAAGGCGGTGAGAGCCGGTACTCCCCCGCCGAGCCGGTCGAGGTCGTCGAGCCGGTCGGCGCGGGCGACGCGTTCGCCGCCGGATTCCTGTACGGCCGCTTGCAGGACGCCTCGCTGGAGGCGTCGATGCGCCTGGGCCACCGGCTCGCCGCCGGGGCCCTCCAGACCGTCGGGGACCTCGCGCCCCCGCCGCCACCCGAGACCGTCCGAGCCATCCTGGAGGACCAGTGACCTTTGATCAAGGCGAGTACTTCGACCGACTCTTCGCCGGGCAGCGCGTCATGGCTATCTGGCGGGGCCTGCCCGCCGAGGAGACCGTCGCGCTCTCCGAGCGGGTGTGGGAGGCCGGGTTCGACCTGGTCGAGGTCCCGATCGGGAAGCCCGGCCAGGAGGAGGCGCTGGCCGCCGCGGTGAAGGCCGCCGCCCCGGGCGGGCGTGCCGTCGGCGCGGGCACCGTGGTCTCGGCCGGGCACGTGGAGCGGGCTGCCGCGGCGGGCGCGGCCTACACGATCGCGCCGGGCCTGAACCCGGCGGTGCTGGAGGTCTCGCACGCGGCCGGGCTGCCGCACCTGCCTGGTGTGGCGACGGCCAGCGAGGTGGGTCTCGCGCGGGACCTGGGCTGCACGTGGGTGAAGGTCTTCCCGGCCTCGACGCTCGGCCCGGACTGGTTCAAGGCGATGCACGGGCCGTTCCCGGAGATGAAGTTCGTGGCGACCGGCGGCGTCGGCCCCGACGAGATCGACCGGTACCTCCAGGCCGGGGCCTCGGTCATCGGCATGGGTTCGGCGCTGGCCGATCCGGCGAACCTGGCGAAGCTCGTGGGCTGAGCATTTCAGCTGCATACCGCGGCGGCGCGTGACCGGTGTGCGGTCACGCGCCGTTGCTGCTGTGCCATGTGATATGTCACGTACTACCCGTATCGCGGGCCCCCCGGGTCCACCCTGGCATGTGGGTACGACATCCGCTGCGCGGGCGAGGAGGCCTCGGGTTCGGTCGGCGGGGTCAGAGCTTGCCGAGGAGCGAGATCACCGGGTAGCCCTCAAGGCGGTCGCGTCCGGAGAGGGAGGCGATCTCGAGGAGGGCGGCGCAGGCCGCGACGGAGCCGCCGAGGCCTTCGACGAGGCGCACTCCGGCGGCCATGGACTCGCCGGTGGCGATGACGTCGTCGACGAGGAGGACGCGGTCGCCTTCGCGGACGGCGTCGGCGTGCATCTCGACGCGGACTTCGGCGTACTCGCCGCGGTAGGTCTCGACGGCGGCGGCGCGCGGGAGCTTGCCGGCCTTGCGGATCGGGACGAGCGGGGTGCCGGTGCGGTCGGCGAGCGGGGCGGCCCACAGGAACCCGCGGGCGTCGAACGCGGCGATCGTGTCGTACGGGTGGGCCGCGCAGGCCTCCAGGAGCCGGTCGACCGAGACGCGGAAGGCGTCCGGTGCGGCGAGGAGCGGCGTGATGTCGCGGAAGCCGACCCCCGGTTCGGGGAAGTCGGGGACGACGGGCACGTATTCGGTCAGATCCACAGCGGCAAGGTTAGCCGGTCGCGGGCCGTCCGGGTGCCGCCGCGGCGGGGCAGTGGCATATCACGCGTCACGCACCACGAAGCCCCCGGCCGCATGCGGCCGGGGGCTTCGCCTCCGCGTCGTGGAACGTCGGGGAGGGCGTCTTAGGCGGGGACGCCCTGGCGGGCCTTGACAGCGTTCACCACGAGGTTCTGCTGGGCCTGGATGTAGCAGAGGTTGGTGCCGGCGACGAAGCACAGCAGGGTGGCCACGCCGGTGTTGAAGGTCGGGGCGAGACCGGCGGCCTGCTGCTCGGCCTTGATCGAGGCGCACAGCTTGAACCAGTTGATGATCGGCACGATGTACAGCGTGATGAAGCCGAACAGCATCCACACCACGAGGCTGGACCCGCTGACGTTACCCGGGTTGTTCGGGTTGACGGCCTTGATCTGGGTGGCGGTCTTGGCGTACCAGAACAGGCCGTAGATGCCGAAGCTGACGAGGGTGAGGATCCACACGCCGAACGGGGACCGAATCTTCAGTTCTTCCACTGGGGATGACTCCTTGTACAAAGGGGACGGGCGCGGTCGAAGCGCACGACTGCGGGCGGGACCCGTAGCCGGTTGGGCTCGCTGACCGAAGTGCAGCTCACATTAGCAGTCATGATCGTCGCGTTAGGAACGAGGGCGACGCTTGCCGTCAGCCTTTCAGCCCGGTTTGCGCCACGCCCTGCACCAGGAACCGCTGTAGGAACAGGAAGACGAACAAAAGGGGCAGCATCGCCACGAGCGCGGCCAGGAACAGCTGCGAGAGGCTCACCGTCTGCGCGGTCAGGAAGGTCGACAGCGCCACCTGCACCGTCCACGACTCCGGGGACCGCCCGATCACCAACGGCCACAGGAACGAGTTCCAGGACCCCACGAAGGTGATGACGGCGATCGCGGCCAGGAAGTTCCCGGAGTTGGGGATCACGATGCGCCAGAACGAACCCCAGTACCCCAGACCGTCGACCCGCGCCGCCTCCTCCAGCTCCCGCGGGAAGCTGAGGAAGTACTGGCGGCACAGGAACGTCACGAACCCGTTGAAGAGCGTCGGGATGATCAGGCCCCGCAGGTCCGAGATCCAGCCGAGGCTGGAGACCATGACGAAGCTCGGCACGAACGTGATCGCGCCGGGGATCATCAGCGTCGCCAGGACCAGGTAGAACACCTTGTTCGCGTGGCGGTACGGGATGCGGGCGAGCCCGTACCCGGCGGTGGCGCAGAGGAACAGCGTCCCGAGTGTCGTCAGGGTCGCCACCAGCGCCGAGTTGAGCAGCGCGCGGGCCATCGGCACCGACGGGTCGGAGAACAGCTTCTCGATGTTCTCCCACGCCGGCGCGACCGGGAACCACATCCAGCCGGGCGCGGTGATCTCGGCGTCCGTCGAGAGGGCGTTGCGCAGGATCAGGTAGAACGGGATGAGGAACAGCACGGCTAGGACGCTGAGCGCGAGGAAGTTGACCGCGCCCCCGCCCCTGGATCCGAGTCCCCGCCTGCGCCCGACCGGTCGCTTGGTCTCAATGGTCATGGCTCACCGATCTTCCGAGTTGCCGAAGCCGAGGAACTTGCCCTGCAGGAGGGTCACGAGCGCGATCAGGAGCGCCAGGATGAGCGCGCCCGCCGAGCCGGTGCCCAGCTCCTGCTGCATGCCCAGCGAGGTCTGGTACAGGTACACCAGCGGCGGCCGCGCCGACGGCATCGTCCCGACCAGGAGCAGGAACTCGTCGAACGCCTGGTAGGCGGCGATGAGGATGAGCATGAGGACGGCGACGGACGTGGCGCGCAGCTGCGGCAGCGTGATGTGCCAGAACGTCTGCGGCCCGGGCTTCGCGCCGTCCACATAGGCGGCCTCGTAGAGGTGCTGCGGGATCTGCTGGAGCGCGGCGATGAACAGGATCATGTAGAAGCCGACCTGGATCCACAGCCGCAGCGAGACGATGACGAGCCAGAACCACGGCGGGTCGGGCCGGAAGAGCCAGGCGATCTCGTCGATCCCGAACAGGTCGAGGACGGTGTTGGCCAGGCCGAACCGCACGCCGTTGAAGATCGACATCTTCCACACCAGCGCCGCGACCACATAGGAGCAGGCGAACGGCAGGAAGAACACCGAGCGGAAGAACGCGCGCATGACGCGCACCCGGTTGAGCATGAGCGCCAGGCCGAGCGAGCACGCGAACGTGACCGGCACGATGAACGCCGCGAACACCGTGAAGGTGACGAGGCTGTCCTGGAAGGCCGGGTCGGTGAGCATGGCGGTGTAGTTGCCGAACCCGACGAAGTCGTCGGCCGTGGGGCTGACGGTGTTCGTCGCGTCGAAGAACGACAGGTACGCGCTCCAGGCGACCGGGATGATCGTGAAGACCATGAGGCCGACGAGGAAGGGCCCGACGAAGCCCCAGAAGGTGAGGGAGGTCCGCCAGCGTCCGCCTCGGCGGACCCGGGGAGCGCGCTCCCCGGGTCCCGCCTTCGCGTCCGCGGCGGTCGCTGCGGAGACTGCCACGTTGCTGGCCCTTCTAGCCGAAGATCGAGTCGAGCTCGTCCTGGATGGCGGCGGCGGCGGTCTCGAACTCGGCGTCGGGGTCGGCGCCTTCGAGGACGATGTGGTTCATCATGTCGTCGACCGCGGTCTCCATCTTGGGCGTCCAGTTCGGGTTCTCGGCCCAGCCGTATTCCTCGGAGATCCGCACGGCCTCGGCCGCGGGCCCGGAGCTGAGCTGCTCGGCGCTGCCGCGCATCGACAGGCGCGGCGGGATGTGGAAGCCGTAGGAGAGGTTCCAGTCGAGGATGAACTCCTCGTTGTCGACCCACAGCCACTTGACGAAGGCCTTCGCCTCGTCGACGTTCGCGGACTTGGCGTTGACGAAGGTGTCCCAGCCGCCGTTGAAGACCGTGGGGGTGCCGCCGCCGAACGCGGGGAAGGGGATCACGTTGATGTCGTCGCCGTGCGCCTCGATGATCTGGGGCAGCGCCCACAGGCCGCACCACTGGATCGCGCACAGGTTCTGGATGATCGAGGACGGGTCCCACGCCTCGGTCGGCGCGCCGACCAGCAGCGACGACGACTCGTGGAGCGCCTTGACCTGCGCGGCGCCCGCGAGGACGGTCTCCTTGGTGAAGCCGATCTCGTTGGCGTCGGTCAGCAGGGTCTCCCCCGCCGAGAAGACGATGGGCTGGAACAGCTTCGTCGCCGAGTCGTCGTTGCCGAGGAACAGGCCCTTGACGTCGCCGGTGGTGAGTTCGGCGGCGGCGGCGACGAGCTCTTCGAACGTGGCCGGGGGCGTGATGCCCTTGGCCTCCAGGAGGGACGGGCGGTAGTACAGGAACTGCGGGTCGTCGATCATGCGGACGCCGTAGACCTTGCCGTCGATCGTGTTGCGCGCCAGGTCGTCCGGGGTGTAGTCGTCGAGGACGTCGGCGAGGATGTCGTCGAGCGGCACGATCTGCCCGCTCTCGACCATGGCCCGGTTGAGGTGGCCCTCGAACACGTCCGGGTAGTCGCCTTCCTTCTCGGCCAGGAGGCCGGAGGAGAGCGCGGTGTCGTAGTCGCCGGGGATCCAGTTGATGGTGACGGTGGCGTCCTTGTACGCGGCGGCGTACTTCTCGGCGGCCTGCTGGGTGCCGGCCTCGCCGTACTGGTGGTACCACTGCGAGAGGTTGACGCCCTCGCTGGAGCCGCGGCCGGTGTTGCCGCCGCAGGCGGCGAGCGCGCCGGTCCCGGCGGCCAGGCCGCCGAGGGCGAGCATGCGGCGGCGGTTCATCGCCAGCTTGGCGAGCGTTTGCTGGGAAGGGTCGTTGCGCTTGAAGGCAACCATGACTAGCTCCTCGCTACGTTGAGAGGTCGGAAGGGCTCCCGTGCGCGGGTCTGGTCGACGCCGCAGCGGAGTTTCGACATCCGTCGATCGCCTCCCAGTGTTACGAGCGCCACTCACTTTGTCAATGGGTTGGAGTAAGGGCTCGGATAACGATTTGCGCTCGATAGCGGTGGGAGCGATCACCACTGGTGGGGCAGGAGTTTCCGCAGCGCACAGCACGAACGGCCCCGTGCCGAACCGGTCGGCAGGGGCTCGCGGCGGGACTGCGGGAAGTGCGGCCGGGTCAGCGGCGGGTGCGCGACCCGACCGTGTTCAGGCGGTTCAGGTGCCCTTCGAGGGCCAGCGCGGCCGCGCCGAGGGCGACCATGTTGCGGTCCTGGCTGTTGCGTTTGAGGCGGGCGGCCTTGAGGGGGGCCTCCATGGCGTGGTCGGCGAGGCGGCGTTCGAACTCGGGGACGAGGGCGTCGCCGAGGACGCTGGTGACCCAGCCGTCGAAGACCACGAGGTCGGGGTTGAAGAGGTTGAGGAGGTTCGCGACGCCCGCGGCGAGGTATTCGGCGACGGTCTCGACGGTGCGCACGGCGGTCGGCTCGCCCGCTTCCCAGGCGGCGGCGAGGGCGGCCATGGCCTCGGTCTGGGAGCCGGTGCTGGCGCGGCCGTCGAGCTGGCCCCAGTGCCAGAGGATGGCGGGGGCGCCGACGTAGGCCTCGATGCATCCTTTTGCGCCGCAGCGGCATTGGGGTCCAGCGGGGTTGATGGTGGTGTGGCCCCACTCCCCCGCGGAGTTGGTGGCGCCGCGGTAGAGCTGGCCGCCGAAGGCCAGGCCCGCACCGACGCCGGTGCCGAGGATGAGGACGGCGAGGCGGTCGACGCCGCGGCCGTCGCCGAACCAGAGTTCGCCGACGGTGATGGTCTTGAGGGGGTTGTCGAGGTAGATGGGGACGTCGAGCTGGAGGCGGTCGGCGAGGAGCTGGCGGAAGGGGACGTCGTGCCAGTTCCAGTTGGGGGCGAAGCCGGAGACGCCCCAGGTGACGTCGACCTGGCCGGGGAGGCTGACGCCGAGGCCGAGGATGGCGCGGTCGCCGAGGCGTTCGCGGATCTGGTCCATGGCGGAGACGATGTGGCCGATGACCTGCTCGGGGGCGTTCTCGCTGGGTTCCATGCGCTCTTCGACGCGGTCGACGACGGCGAGGGTGAGGTCGTAGACCTCGAGGTAGACGTAGGTCTCGGCGACGTCGACGCCGATCATGACGCCGCCGCCGGCGTTGGGCGCGAGCAGGGCGCGGGGCCTGCCGCCGCCGGAGTCCTCGCGGCCCACTTCGACGACGACGCCGAGTTCGATGAGGTCGGTGACCAGGTTGGAGACGGTGGCGACGCTGAGGTCGGTCTCGCGGGCGAGGATCTGGCGGGAGGTGGGGGCGTCCGCGATCAGGTGCCGGAGCACTGCGAAGCAGTTGCGGAGGCGGATGTCGCGCGAGGTGGACTTCATGGATGCATGGTACGGCGCGAATGCCGCCTTTGTAAATGGGTTAGTTGAAGGGTCCGATATCAACCGAACCGGTGGAGGTGACGGCGGTGCGCCCGCGCGTTTCGCTCGCATTCCCCGCACCGGTAATACATCACATGCCACGGGTCGGTGCCACGCCGGGGCGGCGTCCGTCGAGGCCGGGCTCGGCGGTGCCATGTCACATGTCACGCGGCACCGGGAGCTCAGTAGGCGGCGACGGCCGGGCGGGCCTCGCCGGGCCGCACACCCCCACGGGCTTCTCTGCATCGCGGTGGCCTCGTGGCGGTCGGCCCCGGTGCGGTCGAGGTCGATCAGGTCGGCGGTGATGAGACCGGACATGGCTGGTGCTCCTCAGGTCAGTGCCCGGTCGGCGTCCGGGGTGGCGGTGATCGCGACGGCGCCGAGGTCGATGTCCTTCGGGCCGGGCATGACGCTGCCGGGCAGCGACACCGCGGCGGTGCCCCACGCGACGGCGGCGGCCAGCGCCTCGGGGCCGTGCCCGCCCGCGGCGAGGAAGCCCGCGAGGGCGGCGTCGCCCGCGCCGACGGTGCTGGCGACGGGCCCGGCGAGCGGCGCTTGGGCGTGCCAGACGCCTTCGGCGGCGACGAGGATGGCGCCGTCGGCGCCGAGGGAGGCGAGGACGGCTCCGGCTCCCGCTTCGCGGAGGGCCTGGGCGGCGTGGACGGCGTCGCCGATCGTCGCGATGCCGGTGCGGGTGGCTTCGGCGAGTTCGTCGGCGTTGGGTTTGACGAGATCGGGTCCGGCGGCGAGGCACGCTTCGAAAGCGGGGCCGGAGGTGTCGACGACGGTGTGCACCCCGGCGTCGCGGGCGCGGGCGACGAGGACGGCGTAGAAGTCGGGGCCGACGCCGGGCGGGAGGCTGCCGCATCCGGCGATCCAGGAGGCGGGCCGGTCGAGGGTGGGCGCGATGGCTGCGGTCAGGAGTTCTTCGACCTCTTCGGGGCGCAGGGTCGGCCCGGCCTCGTTGAGCTTGGTGACGGTGCCGTCGGTCTCGGCGACGGTGAGGTTGGAGCGGACGCCTTGGGAGACGGGCACTTCGAGGACTGGGACGCCGGCTTCGGCGAGGAGGTCGAGCAGTTCGTTCCCGGCGTGGCCGCCGGTGGTGACGACGGCGCGGGTGCGGTGGCCGTTGGCGACGAGCGCGCGGGAGACGTTGACGCCTTTGCCGCCGGGGTCGACGCGGGCGCCGGTGGCGCGCAGGACTTCGCCGCGGCGCAGGCGTTCGATGGCGATGGTCCGGTCGAGACTCGGGTTGGCGGTGACGGTGACGATCATGCGCGCACCACTTTCAGGTCGGCGGCTTCGAAGCCGGCGGTGAGGCCGTCGTCGAGTCCGGTGTCGGTGACGAGGACGTCGACCTGGTCGAGGGTGCCGAAGCGGGCGAGGCAGTCGTTCCCGGCCTTGGTGTGGTCGGTGACGACGACGGTCTTGCGGGCGGCACTGATCATGGCGCGCTTGACGGCGGCCTCGCCGGTGTCGGGTGTGGTGAGTCCGCGTTCGACGCTGATGCCGTTGGCGCCCATGAAGGCGACGTCGACGCAGGTCTCGGCGAGGGCGCGCAGGGCCCAGTCGTCGACGGCGGCCATGGTGCGGCCGCGGACCTTCCCGCCGACGATGAGGACGGTGAGGAGCGGTTTGGCGGCGAGGAGGGAGGCGATGAGGACGTCGTTGGTGACGACGGTGAGCTCGCGGGCCGGGAGGGCCTTGGCGATGCGGGCGGTGGTGGTGCCCGCGTCGAGGAGGATCGCGCCCTCCTCGGGGACCTCGGCGAGGGCGGCGGCCGCGATGCGTTCCTTCGCGGCGGTCTGGACGGTGTCGCGCGCGGCGACGGTGGGTTCGAAGCCCATGCGCTCCAGGGGGATCGCGCCGCCGTGGACTTTCTTGACGACGCCCTGGCGCTCCAGGGCGGTGAGGTCGCGCCGGATGGTCTCGGTGGTGACCTCGAGGTCAGCCGCCAGGGCCGCGACGTCCACGCGGCCTTCGGTGCGCGCGCGTTCGGCGATGCGCTGCTGGCGCTCCTCCGCGAACATGTGGTTTCACCCCCGTTTCATTTGGATTTCTTTGGTTATACATGGTTGTTTGTTGCATTGTCAACGTGTCGCGGGGGCGTGCGCGCATCACGAGTTCGTGACAAGCCGCTGACCGCGAACGTTACTGCCGCGCACGCCGCCGGGCGTCGAAACGGCGGGCCCCGCACCGCGCCCGGCCGCGCGTGCTTGCATGGGGGCATGGGCATCGAGATCCTCAAAGGCGACATCACGAAGCAGCACGTCGACGCCATCGTCAACGCCGCCAACTCCTCGCTCCTGGGCGGCGGGGGCGTCGACGGCGCGATCCACCGCGCGGGCGGACCGGCGATCCTCGCCGAGTGCCAGGACCTGCGCCGCTCCCACTACGGGAAGGGCCTCCCGACCGGGCAGGCCGTCGCCACCACCGCCGGGCGGCTCGACGCGCACTGGGTCATCCACACCGTCGGTCCCGTCTACTCCCCCGGCGAGGACCGCGGCGAACTCCTCGCCTCCTGCTATCGCGAGTCCCTCGCCGTCGCCGACAGCCTCGGCGCCGACTCGATCGCGTTTCCGGCGGTCTCCGCCGGGGTATACGGCTGGCCTGCCGCATCGGCCGCCGCGATCGCCGTCGCCGCTGTGCGCGCGGCCGAGACGAACGTCGCCGACATCCGCTTCGTGCTGTTCAACGACGAGGTCTACACGGCCTTCGAGCGCGCACTGGGCTGAATGTCGGACCCGTCCGGTACGGTCGTGCACCACGCCGCTGCAACGAAAGGGCTCCGATGAAGACCCTCAGCAAGGACGCGTTCACCGCCGCGGAGCGGTACCTCGACCGCAACGCCCGCCTCATCGACCGAGCCCGCTTCGCCAACCGTTTCCACGGCGGCCCCGCCGGGCCGGTCCTGCACGCCGTGCGCGCGTACCAGAACCCCGACGGCGGCTTCGGCCACGCGATCGAGCCGGACCTGCGCGGCGCGGGCAGTCAGCCGCAGGGCGCCGAGGTCGCGCTGTGGGCGCTCGACGAGGTCGGTGCGTTCGACGAGGCGATCGTGCTCGCCGCCTGCGCCTGGCTCGAGGAGCACTCCACCGCGGACGGCGGCGTCCCATGGGTCCTGCCGAGCGTCCGCGACGACGAACGGGCACCCTGGTGGCAGCCGCAGGGCGACGAGCCCCCGGCGGCCCTCAACCCGACCGCGCCGATCTGCGGGCTCCTCCTCGACCACGGCGTCAAGCACCCGTGGGTCGAGACGGCCGCCGAGTTCTGCTGGCGGGCGATCGCCCGGCTCGACGAGGTCGGCGCCTACGACGCGATGTGCGTCATCCGCTTCCTCGAACGCGTCCCCGACGCCGAACGCGCCCGCGGCGAATTCGAGCGCCTCGGCCCCTCGTTGCGCGCCAGCGCGGCACTCGACCCCGACGAGCCCGGCCACACCCACTCCCCGCTCGACCTCGCGCCGACACCGGACTCGTGGGCCCGCGGCCTGTTCAGCGACGAGGAGATCGGCAGACACCTCGACCACCTCGTCGAAACCCAGGGCGCCGACGGCGGATGGGTCCCGAACTTCACGATGTGGACGCCCGCGGTCGCCCACGAATGGGGCGGCTACCTGACGCGGGCGACGCTCGCGACCCTCGATGCGTACGGCCGCATCGGCTAAGCGGGCGTCGGGCCAGTCGCCAGTCCCGGCCAGGTCGAGGACCAGCGCCGCGATGTTCCAGGCGTCGTCCGCGCCGCTGTGGTGGCGGCCCGTGAGCGGCAGGCCCGCGATGTCGAGCGCCGCCGCCATGCCGGGCCTGCGGCGCAGGCCGCGCGCCTCGGTGAAGCGGAGCTTCGCGTTGGTGTGGCGCGACCCGAACGGGTAGCGGGTGCCGGTCGCCCGGCACTGGCGGTCGAACTGGTTGCGGTCGTAGTCGCCCCAGCTCGCCCAGGGCCGCGAGTCCGACCGGTGCTCGGCGGTGAGGAGGCGGCAGGCCTCGGCGAACTCGACGCCGGTGTCGACCTCCTCCTGGGTGAGCCCGGTCAGCTCGGTGCAGAACTCGCTCACCCGGGACCGCCTGGGCCGCACGAGGATGCGGTGCTTCTCGAGGCATTCGCGCAGGTCGAGGTCGACGACGGTGAGGCCGATCTCGATGATCTCGCTGACCGCGCCCGGCGGCGGCTGGCCCTGCCAGCAGGTCGCTTCGACGTCGACCACGTTCAGCAGGTTGCGGGGTGAATCCATGCCGTGGAGGGTAGGCGTGCCCTGCAAGGGCCGCAAGCGGATTCGGCGGGCAGTGTTGTGCGACCCCGGCTGGCGCCGAAGTCGCGCGACCGGCAGGGGTCACAACAGCCGTTTGAAGACGTTGTGGTCGACGTCCTCGACGGTGATGCTGGTGAACTTGACGGTCATGGGCGGTGAGCAGTCCGGCTGGAACGTGGCCGTGAGCGTCAGGGAGAAGTCCGCGCGTCCGTTCTGGACGGGGAAGTCGCCCTCGGCGGTGAAGCTCGCCTTGTTCGCGGCCTTCGGGTGGTGGCCACCCGGGTTGATGCACTCGGCGGTCGCCGAGACCACGATGTGCACCTGCGTCTCGTTGCCGAGACCGGCCTCCTTGCCCTGGACGGTCAGGGTGTTGTCCGTGACCGTGTAGGAGACCTTGACGAAGTGTGGGCTGCCGGCCCACGCGGTTGACGTGCCGGCAAACATCAGTGCGAACACTGCGAATGCCACGAATATGATCTTTCGCATGATCTTGTCAATCATGAGCGGTATGCGGCGGTCGGGTGCGGCCTTGGGCCGCCGATGGGCAAGCGTGACGCCGCGATCGCGAGAAGCGGCCGCGCGCTGATGCGGCGCCGCAGGGTCGCCGGGCACCGCGCGGACACGGACCGAGTGGGCGGGACCTATCCGGCTCGTGCCGCCTGAAAGCAACCCTGAACAGGACACATCATACCACAACATGAAAATATATGACACTCTGTAAATAGTGCTTTCGGTCAGTCTTTTCATCCGAAAGTACTAGTCGGCCTTGGTTGCGGCGCCTATGAGGTGCGGACTCACCGAGAGCGGGAACGGCAGGTCCGGGAACCGGCCCTCGGCCAGGTCGGACGTGTCGAAACCGGCCCGGCGCATCGCCGCGCCCGTGTCGCGGCCGGTGTGGCAGCCGCCGAACGCGTGCGACCAGAACACCGCGTCGAACGCGCGCTCCCCTGAGCGGACCGCCCGGTTCGCCGAGGCCACGTGCTCCAGGCACACCAGCGCGCCGCCGGGTCTGAGCACCCGGTGGATCTCCGCCAGGGCCCGGTCCTGGTCCTCGACCGAGCACAGGACCAGCGTCGCCACGACCGCGTCGAACGAGCCGCTCTCCACCGGCAGCGCCTCCGCCTGGCCGTCGAGCACGACCGCGTTCCTGCCAGCGGCTTCAGCGCGGGCGAGGGCGCGCAGATGCGCCTCGGGTTCGACCGCGACCAGCTCGGTCACCGCGTCGGGGTAGTGCGGGAAGTTGACGCCGTGGCCGCAGCCGACCTCCAGGACGCGCCCGGAGAGCCCGGCCAGGAGGCGTGCGCGCCGCTCCCCCAGGCCGTGGTCCTCGAGGGCGGCGGCGAACCCGGGGTACCAGCGGGCGAACAGGCGGCGACGGCGGCGGGCCATGCGGGCCTCCCTCTGCGGGTGTTCCTGCCTCCGAGCGTAGGCGGCTACGCGGGCTTGCGGGCGGCGCCGACGATGTGCGGGCTCTTCGAGACCGGGAACGGCAGGAACGGGAACCGCTCCTCGCGCATCCCCTCGGTGTCGAATCCGGCGGCGCGGATCGCGCCGAGGGTGTCGCGGGAGAGGTGGCAGCCGCCGTTGAGGTGCGTCCACAGCACCGCGTCGAGGGCCTTCTCGGCCGCGTGGCGGGCGCGTCCGGCCGATCCCACATGCTCGAACCCGATGAGCTGCCCGCCGGGTTTGAGGACGCGGGCGATCTCGGCGAGCGCCGCGGCCTGGCTGTCGACCGAGCACAGCACGGCCGTCGCGACGACCGCGTCGAAGGAGTCCGACTCGACCGGGAGGGCCTCGGCGGTCCCCTCGATGATCGCCGCCTTCAGGCCGAGCTCGTCGGCGCGGGCGCGCGCGAGGTCGCGGAAGTGCTCCTCGGGTTCGACGGCGACCAGCTCGGTCACCGCGTCGGGGTAGTGCGGGAAGTTCGCGCCGAAGCCGCAGCCGAGTTCGAGGACGCGTCCCTCGAGCGGGGCGAGGAGGCGGGCCCGCTGCTCGGCGAGGCCGCGCGCCTCGAGGCGCGCGGCGGCGTCGGGGTACCAGCGGGCGAACAGGGGGCGCTTGCGGCGTGCCATGGGGTGTCCTCTCGTCCGGGAGCGCGAGGACGCTCCCCGGTTCCGAGACTAGTCACCGCGCGCCCGGCGGTGGGCCCCGCCGGCGGGCGCGCTCACTCCTCGTCGCGCGAGCCGCGGGCGAGGATCGCCACGCCGATCACGATGGCGCCCAGCAGGATCACCGCCACCAGCAGCGTGTCGACCGCGAACAGGGCGTTGAACATCTGGGCGATGAACGGTGCCAGGACCGCGAGCAGGGCCGCCAGGGCGATCCATCTCGCGTTGCGGCGCATGAAGTCCATCGAGGCTCCTCCCGGGGGTCGCCCCCGAGCCTACGGGAGGAGCCCGGCCCGACGCCCGCGCCTCAGTTCGTCCGCGTGTTGGGCAGGTGGTCGCCGAGGTAGCCGATCCAGACCTTCCCCGTGGGGCCGCCCGCGTCGTCGAGGAAGTGCATGCGCGGCGCCGGCGAGCCGACCTGCTGGAGCTTGATGTGCGAGGGCATGTAGACCCGGCCCGACGGATCGATCTCGGTCGGCACGCGGAAGACCCTGGCGCGGTGGTACTTCGGGTTGCCCGACACCGAGTCGGACTCCTTCATGGACACCATGGTCGGGGTGATGGTCGGCGCGCCGGGGAGCGGGCGGGCGCACCAGTCGTAGAAGCCGCCGGTGAAGCGGGCCTCGGCGCGGGCGGCCGCGTACGCGTCGAGGGCGCGCAGGGCGTCCCAGGTGCGGCCGGTCCAGCGGCGGCGCTGGCGCGGGTACATGACGTCGAGTTTGGACACCTCGGTGTCGAGGGCGTCGGGCAGGTCGAGGTGGCGCAGCTGCTTGCGGGCGCGCTGGACGACGTCCATGAGGCTCTCGGCCTCCCAGCAGGCGTCGTCGCCGTCGTCGGACTGGAGGCCGTAGACGGGGTCGGCGTGCTCGGCGAGGCGGCTCTCGAGCCAGCGGATCCGGTCCTGCGCCTTGCGCTCCTGCTCCTGGAGCTCGGTGAAGTCGAGCTCGAGCTGGTCGTACTGCCTGCGGAGGCGCTCGAGCTCCTGGCCGGGGCTGCGGGAGGCGAGGAGCCCGGTCGACTCGACCGCGCGGGTGAGGGCGTCGAGGTGGGCGGACATGGTCCTGATGAGCGCGGTGGTCTCGGAGTCGCCGCCGCGGGCCATGTCGACGAGGGCTTCCAGGACGCTGTCGTCGAGGCGGTCGGCGAGCTTCGCGGCGATGTCGTCGGCGAGACCGACGGCGACCGGTTCGGCTTGCGGCCCATCGGGTTCGGGGTCCTGGAGTGCCGGTTCGGGCTCAGGCGCGGCAAGTTCGGACGCGGGCGGGGCGGAATCGACCGCTGCCGCAGCCGGCTCGGCGGGCGGGGCGGGCCGGGGTATCCGGGGGCCGCGCGGGACTGCGATCGCGGCGGGGCTGGGCGGGGCGGCGTGCAGTTCGCCCGGCGGCAGCGCGCCGGACAGTATGCGGGCGACCCGGGGCTCGGTCTGGCGTATGTCCCTGGGCAGCTGCCGGTGCACCGAGAGGTCGACGACGCCTCTGACGACCACTTCGAGTGAGCGCACGCCCTGGTCGCGTATCGCGCCGCCGCCGCGCGGCTGGTGGCGCATCGCGTACGTCTCCTCCCCCGGGCGCACGCCCGGCAGGTAGGTGCGCAGGCCGCCGCCGAAGACGCTGAGGTCGCCGCCGAGCCAGGCGTTGAGGTCGTCCTGGGTCCGCGAGTCGTAGAGGCGGGCGACGACGGCGATGCCCGCGAGCGCCTCGGCGAGGTGGTCGGCGCAGGCGGCGACGAGGTTCGGGTCGCCGCGGTCGACGGTGAGGACGATGACGGGCACCCCCCGGTCGGCGCGGGCGAGCCAGCCGGTGAGCTCCTTGACCTCCTCGGGTCCGATGAGGAGCGGCCCGGCCTCGACCGGGACCGCCCCGTCGGTGGCGCGGCCGGTCGCCAGGAACGCGGGCATGAACCCGGGCGCGGTCACCTCGGCCTCGTCGAGGTCGCCTTCGACGGTGACGCGGACCCAGCCGGGCGCGCTGCCGCGGCCCGACGCCCAGGTGGCGGTGGTGCGCAGCCGCCCGTCCCCGGTGGGGCCGTCATGGGTGTAGCGGCCGCAGAGCTCGTTGTCGGCGAAGGCGGTCCGCGTGCGGCCCTTGGCGTGTTCGAGGGCCGGTGCGCCGTCGTCCTCGACCCCCGCCCAGGCGGCGAAGCACCGCCGCAGCCGCGGCCCGAGCCGGGGCCCGCCGTCCCGGAGCAAAGCTTGGTAGAACTGCGTCACGGCGCCTCCAACGGTCCAGGTCACGGCCACGTTGAGGCAACATGCTACGCGAAGTTCACTTTCACGTCGTCATCCAAATCCAATAGGGACAGTTGCCTCCGGGAGGCGGGAACGGCTCCGGCCCGCACCGGGTTCGGTGCGGGCCGGAGCGGCGTTCTCGGGGACGGGTCAGGCGGTCCCTGCGGCAGGCTCGTCGACGCGGGCGGGCGTCCCGGCGGTCTCCCCGTCGGCGGCGGGGTTGTTGGCCTTGTCGAGGACGGGCCCGCCGACGTCGCGTTCGGCGAGGTGGCGGCGCACCGAGTAGACGACCGCCGCGACCCAGACGACCGCGATGAGGGCGTAGACGGCGAACCGGACCGCGTCGGGGGCGGCGATCCAGTCGCTGCGCAGCAGGGTGCGGCTGTTGGTCAGGACGATGACGCCGCCGACGGCCGAGCCGAGCACGCGCGGCGGGATGTGGCGGACCAGCCAGGCCGCGATCGGCGCGGCGATGAGGCCGCCGAGCAGCAGCACGCCGACCCACGCGAAGTCGATGCCCTGGCTGCCGAGCGCGAAAAGGAAGCCGAGTGAGGCGGCCACCGCGACCAGGAACTCGGAGGTGTCGATGGAGCCGATGACCTTGCGCGGCTCGATGCGGCCGCTCGCGAGCAGCGCGGGAGTGCCGACCGGGCCCCAGCCGCCGCCGCCGGTGGCGTCGAGGAAGCCGCCGACGAGGCCGAGCGGGGTCAGGAAGCGCTTGCGCAGGGGCTTGCCGAGGTTCTTGCGGTCGAGGCCGCGGAGGGTGAAGCGGATGAGGACGTAGAGGCCGAGCGAGAGCAGGATGATCGACATGACCGGGGCGGCGACCTCGGTGGAGAGGTTCGCCAGGACGGTGGCCCCCGCGAAGGCGCCGATGGCGCCGGGGATGCCGATCTTGAGGACGACCTTCCAGTCGACGTTGCCGAACCGCCAGTGCGAGGCGCCGGACGCGAGCGTGGTGCCGATCTCGGCGAGGTGGACGGTGGCCGAGGCGGCGGCGGGGTTGGCGCCGATGGCGAGCAGCAGCGTCGTGGAGGTGACGCCGTAGGCCATGCCGAGGCTGCCGTCGACGAGCTGAGCGGCGAGGCCTACGAGGCCGAGAAGGACGAGGGTGCGCACGAGCGAGCCTTCCGAGTGATGTCCGGGCAAGTATCTCTACTAACTCTATGGGAAATATAGATAGTTGGAAGGCCGAGCGTCAACCGGCGTTCCCGCCAGGCGGGAACGCGCAGGCGGAAGCGATCCCGGGTTCGGTGCGAACGAGGGTTTCACGGGCGTTTTCCGGCGCAGAGTCACAAAGGCGGACACAATCGGGCGAGACGCCGCCGCAGGCGGCCTGCAGAGAGGAAGACGCATGAGCCAACTCATCGCCGTGGCCTATCCGGACGTCCCCACCGCGCAGACGGTCCTCGCGAAACTCGCCGACATGCAGAAGCGCGAGCTCATCAAGCTCGACGACGCGGTCGTGGTCGAGCGGCGCGACGACGGCAAGGTCAAACTCCACCAGTCGACCTCCCTGGTCGGCGTCAGCGCGACCGGCGGCGCGCTCTGGGGCGGCCTCATCGGCCTGCTGTTCTTCGCGCCGCTCCTCGGCATGGCCGTCGGCGCGGCCGCGGGGGCCGCGGGCGGGGCCATGACCGACATCGGCGTCGACGACTCCTTCATGAAGGACCTCGGCAAGGAGCTCAGCCCCGGCACCGCCGCGCTCGTGCTCCTCGTCCGCTCCGCGACCTACGACAAGGTCCTCGAAGAGCTCGGCGGCCAGTACAACGGCAAGCTCCTGTCGACGAACCTCTCCGCGGAGGAAGAGGAGCGCCTGCGCGAGCACATCGACGCCGCCACGTCCTGACGGCGAGCGGAAGCGGACGGGAGCGGCCCCCGTCCGCTTCCGCCGTTTCCAGGGCCGGCCACTGTTTTCGCTGTTCAGGACGCAGATTCGCGTTCGCCCGCATACGCTCTCCCCGTGAAGCGGAGCAGCGAGGGCCCGGAGATGCAGAGCTACTTCCGGTCCTATGTGCTGCCTTCCAACCCCTGGAACCGCGTCGCCGCCGGGCAGCCCGGATCGGTCCTCATCCTGCGGCTCATGCCGTTCCTCCTCATCGCCGCCACCCTGCCGATCGCGTTCTTCGACGACACCGCCGCCGAATACGCCGACTTCGTCGTCGTCCTCCTTCCCGCCTTCACCGCCCTGGTCAACGGGCCGCTCGTCACGGCGGCCTCGACGCTCTTCGTCGTCGGCATCATCAGCGCCGGGCAGGACGCCCTCGGCATCTTCAAGTACCCGGCGTCGTCCTGGGAGGACCTGCCCCCGGTCGCCATCATCGGCCTGCTCTGCATCGCGCTGTCGTGGGTCAGGAACCGCATGGTCGTGCGGCTGCTGGAGATGACGCTCGTGGCCGAGGCCGTCCAGACCGCGATCCTGCCCGAACTGCCCTCGCACGTCGGCGGCGCGCGCGTCGCCGTCGCCTACCGCACCCACGAGGGCAGTCCCGGCCTCGTCGGCGGCGACTTCTACGAAGTGCAGGAGACCGACCTCGGCATCCGCGCGGTCGTCGGCGACGTCCAGGGCCACGGCCTCACCACCGTCCACCTCACCGAAGCGCTCCTCGGAACCTTCCGGGAGCGCTCGCTCGACGACCCCGACCTGCACACCCTCGCCGCGCGCATGGAGCGGCGCGTCCGCATCCACAACCGCGCCCGGGACGAGTGGCAGCAGTCCTTCGCCACCGCCGCGCTCGTCGAGATCACGCCCCGGTTCGACACGATCCGCGTCGTCCTGTGCGGGCACCCCGCCCCGCTCCTGGTGCGCGGATCGGCCCAGCCGCTGTCCGCGCGGCCCATGCCGCCGCTCGGCCTGGCCGACTTCGGGCTCCAGCGCACGGAGATCCGCGAGGCCACGCTCATGCCCGGCGACCTCGTCGTCATCTTCTCCGACGGGTTCATCGACGGCCGCAACGCCGCCGGGGAGACGTTCCCGGTGATCGAGCGCATCAACGCGCACGTCGCCTCCGGCATCCGCGACCCCGACCGCCTGCACCGCAAGCTCAAGGCCGACTTCCAGGGCGGCGGGTACGAGCGCACCGACGACCTCACCGTCCTCATCATCCAGACGCCCGGTGCAACCTCGCGTTAGGGCCTCCGCGTTAGGCAGGGTGGAACCCCCGCTACGACCGAAGGACACCGCATGCCACGCACCTCCCGCCCGCTCGCGCTCATCGCCGCCGTCCTCGCGCTGGCGGCCTCGGGATGCGGGTTCGGCGGCGGTGACGACGAGGCCGGGGCGGCGACCTCGACCGCGTGCGACGAGCACGGCATCCAGATGTCGCTCACGCCCACCGGCGAGGTCAGGGACCGCACGTTCATGGCGATCGGCCTGGTCAACTGCGGTGAGGCGCCGCTGCTGCTCGACAGCATGCCGCAGGTCGGCGTCTTCGGCGGGGACGTCGTCGCGTCCCGCGACATGAACGCCCCCGAGTCGGTCACCGTGGACCCGGGGCAGGCCGCGTTCGCGCCGCTCTCGTGGACGCCCGCCGACGGCGGCGACGTGCTCGAAGTCGACCGCTTCCTCGTCAACGCGCTCCCGGTGTACGCCGGGTACGAGCTCCAGCTTGCCGATCCGGTCGAGCTCGACGCCGACCACGAGCTCGACCTCGGCGCCTGGCAGCTCGTCGGCGTGCCCGCCGCGCAGCCCGCCGAGCCGGCGGAACCGGCCACCACGCTGCCCGAGGAGCCCGCCTGCCCTGAGGGCTTCCATGTCACCGTGACCCAGGGCAGCGCGGCGATGGGCGTCCGGTCCAGCGGGATCGAGCTCGTCAACTGCGGCACGGAGGACATCGCGATCAACGGGTACCCGGTGGTCGAGGTCCCCGGCGTCGACGTGGCCGTCAGGCAAGGTTCCGACACGCTCCAGGACCCCGGCCCGACGGCGATCACGCTCGCGCCCGGGGAGTCGGTGAGCGCGGGCATGGTGTGGACCAACAGGGTCGAGGCCGGCGACGTCGTGAACGCGACCGAGATCAGCGTCGGCTACGCGGAGGGCTCGCCGCTGGAGACCGTCACGCCGGAGGCGCCCATCGACCTCGGCACGACCCGGGAGATCGAGGTCACCGCCTGGCAGTGATCCGAAGGGCCGCAACGCCGACCGCCTGCGGCAGTTGGAAGCGAGACGGCGGCGGCGCTGGTGCGCCGCCGCCGTTTTCCGTGCCGCTCGGTCTATTCCTCGTGGTGCGGCTCGAAGTAGGTGCGGGACGGGGCCACGAGCGGCGTCCCGATCGGCAGGTCCACGGTGAGGGCCTCGCCGTTCGAGAACACGAACGTGAGCTCGACCGTGGAACCCATCTTCAGGTCCTCCTTCAGCCCGTCCAGGAGCAGGAAGGAGCCGGTAGTCGGCGCCAGGCGCACATAGGAGTCGGGAGCGAGCTCGATCGCGAAGTCCTGCTCCCCCACCAGTTCCGCCACGGGAGCCTCCGGGGTCGCGGACGCGGCGTCGCCGGTCGGCGAGGCTTCGTCGCCGGTGGGCGTCTCGGACGCGTCGGCCGAAGGCGACTCGGAACCGTCGGTCTCCGGCGACGGCGACTCGCTCTCGGCAGGGGTCGTCGCCTCGGATCCGGGCGTCTCCTCCTCGACGACGACGTCGGCCGCGAGCAGGACGGCCTCGGCGTCCGGGCTCGTCACCGCCTCGAGAACCACGGCCTCCTCGCCCTGGTTGTCCATCCAGATGCGCAGCGGGGCCTGCCCGCCCGCGAGGTAGAAGCCCCGCTCGCCGAAGTCCACCTGCATGTCGCGCAGCGCCACGGTCCCGGCGTCCGCGTCGACTCCGGAGATCGCCGGAGCCATCTCGCTGGTCTGCGCGCTCCGGTTCGCACCGCAGCCCGTGAGGGCCAGTCCCATAACCGTCAAGGCCGCGGCCCAGCGGACCCCGGCCGCCGCCGCGCTCGCTTCTCGTCTCTCCACAAGCGCCACCTTAAGCGCGCGAGGGCGTCCGGCCCGGCCGCGACATACCGGGCATCGCGCCCGCACTTCCCGGAAACCGCGGGTGCCGCGTGACATGTCACACGCCACATGGCACTCCCAGTGCATGAGCGACCCGCTCGGCGTCCTCGGGAGAACGGGTGGCACATGACGCGTCACATGCCACATGGCACCGCCGGAGCGCCCTGCCGCGTCAAGCGGACCGGTGGCGGCCCACCGCGCGGTGGTCGAGCGCGGCGAGGACCCGGTCGACGAGGACCGGGTCGTTCCCGGGCGACGAACGCAGCTGCAGGACCCGGGCCGTGGCGGCGGAGAGCATCTCGCTCTCGATGCGTTGGAAGGTGTCGAACCGCTCGGCGAGCTTCTCGGTGTCGGGGTCTTCGCGTTCCTCGACCATCGCGGTGATCTGCGCGGACCGGTGGTCGAACCGCCGCTCCATCGCCGCGGCCACGTCGTCGTCCACTGCGCCCTCGCGGCGCAGCTCCCGCAGCCGTTCGGTGGCGGCCCTGCCCGCCTCGCCCATGAGGAACCGCAGTGCGGCCGTCTCCTTCTCCGAGTCGGCGCGAACACCGAGGAACGCGATCAGGCCAGGCAGCGTGAGGCCCTGCGCGACCAGCGTCGCGAGCACCACCGCCACGGACAGGAACTGGATCTGCTCCCGGCCGGGGAACGGGGCGCCGTCCGCCGTCCGCTCCGGGATCGCCAGCGCGGTCACCACGGTGACGACGCCGCGCATGCCGGCCCAGGCGGTGACCACGGCCAGGCGCGGCTGGCTGCCGAGACTGGTCCAGCCGATGCCTCTGCGCCCCAGGAAGATCGCCATGGCGAGCCAGAGCGCGCGGACGGCGATCACGGCTCCCGCGACAGCGAGGGCCTTCCACAGGAGGTCGGTGACGCCGGAGCCGAGCGCCACGATGATGTCGACCAGTTCCATGCCGACCAAGCCGAAGGTGAGGGCGATGAGGCCGGTCTCGAGGACGTCCCAGACCGAGCCCTGGACGAGGCGGCCTTCGAAGTCGTCGGGGTCGTCGGAGCGGGCGACGAGGTAGAACGCGGCGCAGATGACGGCGAGGACGCCGGAGGCCTTGACGACGTCGGCGAGCAGGTAGGCGATGTAGGGGGCGGTGAGGCCGAGGGCGGTGCGCACGCGGCTGTCGGCGACGAGGGAGCCGAGCTTGACGAGGATCCAGCCGACGCCGAGGCCGATCGCGGCCGCACCGGCCGCGGAGTACAAGAAGAGGCCTGCCGTCCACAGTGCTGAGACCGAGCCGGTGACGACGCCGATGACGGCGACGTTGTAGAGGGTGAGGGCGGTGACGTCGTTGAAGAGGCCTTCGCCTTCGAGGATGGTGACGAGGCGGCGCGGGAGGCCGAGCCGGTCGGCGACGGCGGTGACGGCCGCGGCGTCGGGCGGGGCGCAGATCGCGCCGAGGACGATCGCGGCGCCGAGGGGCAGGACCGGGCTGATGGTGGCGGCCAGGGCCGCGACGGCGGCGGTGGTGACGAAGACGAGGAGGACCGCGAGGAAGAGGATGGGTCTCCAGTTCGCGGCGAAGTGCCGCCATGAGGACTTGCGGGCGGCGGCCCACAGGATAGGCGGGAGGAGGACCGGCAGCAGGTGTTCGGGGTCGAGGTCCAGTGCGGGTATGCCGGGGATGAGGCCGAGCGCGAGTCCGTAGAGGCAGATGAGGACCGGGGCGGGGATGCGCATCCATTCGGCGGCGGCCGTGAGGAGGAGGCCGCCGACGGCGAGCGCGAACAGGATCGCGACCAGTTCCATGCAGCCTCCGACGCGGGGGTCTCGAATGTTCGGGCACACCCTACGCCCGCCGGATCAGGATCGCCCGCAGTCGGCCATGACAGGGCCGTTTTGCCGCTATTGTGCCGCTTATGGCCACTGTCGACACTGCTGAACGAGCGGAAGCCGCCGAGCCGGCCCCGCCGGTGCTGAGCAAGTCCCGCCGCAATCTCGTGTTCGTCACGATCATGCTCGGCATGCTCATGGCGGCACTGGACCAGACGATCGTCTCCACGGCCCTGCCGACGATCGTGGCGGACCTCGGCAGTGCCGGGCACATGGCGTGGGTGGTGACGTCCTATCTGCTCGCCGAGGCGATCGCGTCGGCGGTCGTCGGCAAGTTCGGCGACATGTTCGGGCGCAAGGCGATCTTCCAGATCAGCGCGGTGGTGTTCGTCGGCGGTTCGGCGCTGGCGGGGTTCAGTGAGGACATGATCTTCCTGATCGTGTCGCGGGCGGTGCAGGGCCTGGGCGCGGGCGGCCTGATGGTGACGGCGATGGCGCTCATCGCCGATGTGATCCCGTTGCGCGAGCGCGGCAAGTACCAGGGTGCGATGGGCGCGGTGTTCGGTGTGACCACCGTGCTCGGGCCGACACTGGGCGGGCTGTTCACCGACCATCTGTCGTGGCGGTGGTGCTTCTACGTGAACGTGCCGATCGCGGTGGTCATGATCGCGATGGCGGCGGCGACGATCCCGCGCGTGCGCTCGGCCGTGAAGCCGGTGATCGACTACCTGGGGCTGATCCTCGTCGCGATCGGCACGACGCTCCTCATCCTCGCGCTGGAGTGGGGCGGCGACGAGTACGCGTGGGACTCGGCGGAGATCCTCGGCATGTTCGCGGGGTCGGCGGTCGCGATCGTCCTCTTCGTCGTCGTCGAACGCCGTGCGGCCGAGCCGATCCTGCCGATGTGGCTCTTCTCGAATCCGGTGTTCACGGTCTCCTCGATCCTGAGCTTCATCGTGGGCTTCGCGATGCTCGGCGCGATGACGTACCTGCCGACGTATCTGCAGTACGTGGACGGGACCTCGGCGACGGTGTCGGGGTACCGGACGCTGCCGATGGTCGCGGGCATGATGTTCACGTCGATCCTGTCGGGCTCGGTGGTGAGCAAGACCGGCCGGTACAAGATGTTCCCGATCCTCGGCACCGGTGTGATGGGCGTCGGGCTGTACCTCATGTCGACGATGGGCACGGACACGAACGTCTGGCAGGAGTCGCTGTACATGCTCGTGTTCGGCATCGGGCTCGGCCTGGCGATGCAGGTGCTGACGATCGCCGTGCAGAACACGGTGCCGTACGCGCAGATGGGCGCGGCGACCTCGGGCGTGACGTTCTTCCGCACGGTCGGCTCGACCTTCGGCACCGCGATCTTCGGGACCCTGTTCACCAACCACAGCACGCCGCTGCTGGCCGAGGCGTACGCCGAGTCGGGAGTGGACCCGGCGGTCGCGGCGAGCCCGGCGGCGCTCCACGAGCTGCCGGACGAGGTGATCGCGCCGATCGTGCAGGCCTATGCGGACTCGATCGACTTCGTGTTCTTCTGGACGGTGCCGGTGGCGGCGCTCGGCTTCGTCGTGGCGTGGTTCCTCGTCGAGCGGCCGCTGCACGACGCGACGCGCGGACGCGCCGCCGACATGGGCGAGGGGTTCGGCGCGCCGGACCCGGCGCCGTCGGAGGAGCGGCTGGCGCGGATGATCGCCGACGTCATGCAGCGCGAGCGCACGACCGTGTTCACCGAGGTGTACCAGGCGACCGACAGCCTGCTCGACCGCGCCGACGCGTGGGTGCTGCGCCAGGTCTACATGCTCGAGCGCGCCGGCGAGGACGCGAGCGTCCGCAAGATCGCCGCCGCGCACCGGGTTCCGCCGGAGGTGCTGACTCCGGTGTTCGGGCAGGCGGTCAGGACCGGGCTCATCGCCGTCGAGAAGGGACGGCTCAGCCTCACACCGCACGGCAGGGCCGAGTTCGAGCGCTTCATCGCCGTGTGGCGGCGCTGGCTCGACGCCCACCTCGACGACTGGGACCTCGCCGACCCCGAGGACCGCAAGGTCTTCGACCGCGCCGTCACCCGCATCGCCCGCGCGATCGCCGCAGAGGAGTCCCCGGACTGGGACCGCGAGGCGGCCGCCCGCCAGTGACCTCATGCGACCCAGGCCGCACGACCATCCGAATTGTCGTACCCTCGTGTCAGGGTTTTGATCGGGGGCCCGAAACACGGCCCTCAGCGGCTCGGCCCGCGCCCGAGCACCGATACGTGTGCGGCACTCGCGTTCCAGGGGAATGTCGGACCCGTGTGGGAGAGTCGTCTTATTTCACATGGTGGTCGGAGGTGGATGCGGGTGGGAAGGGGCATGCCCTATAGCCACTGCAAGCCGCCGCATCGCGGCCGACCGAACTCGCTCGGCTTGGCACCCGGCGAGGTCACCCCGTAAGCCGCTCCGTCGCGGCCGACCAACAGCGCACGCTCACGCCTCGGCAACCGGCTCCATGCGGCCGTCGACCCGCCGCTGGAGGCCGAGCGGGTTGTCGTCGTGGAGGGCTTCGGGCAGCAGCGATTCGGGTGTGGACTGGTAGGCGACCGGCCGCACGAACCGGGCGATCGCGCCCGTGCCCACCGAGGTGTGCCGGGCGTTCGTCGTCGCGGGCCACGGGCCGCCGTGGTGCTGCGCGTGGGTCACGGCCACGCCGGTGGGCCAGCCGTTGACGATGACGCGGCCGGATCGTTCGGCCAGCAGCGGCAGCGCCGTCTGCGCCACCGGGTCGGCGGAGGTCGCGAGCTGCACCGTCGCGGTGAGCCCGCCCGGCAGTTGCGGCAGGACCCGCTGCAGTTCAGCGGTGTCGGCGTAAGTGAGGACCAGCGCGGTCGGGCCGAAGCACTCGTGGAGCAGGGCGTCGTCGCCGTCGATCGCGGCCGCCGGGGCCGAGACCAGGCCCGGGGTCACCGCGAAGCCGTCGTCGACCGCGGACGGCTCGACCGCGAAGCGCGCCTGCGGGTGCGACGCGAGCCGTGCCGCCTCGGCTGCGTACGCGTCCCGGATGCGGCCGTTCAGCATCGGATGGACCTCCTTGGCGCGCACCGCTTCCGCCAGCGCGTCGTCGAGGCCGTGGCCTTCGGGCAGGAAGAGCAGTCCGGGCTTGGTGCAGAACTGGCCGGCGCCGAGCGTCATGGACGCGGCGAACTCCTCGACGAGGGCGGTTCCGCGTTGGGCGACGGCTTCGGGCGTGACCACGACCGGGTTGAGGCTGCCGAGTTCGCCGTAGAACGGGATCGGCTCGGGGCGGCCCGCGGCCTCGTCGGCGAGGGCACGGCCGCCCGCGATCGAGCCGGTGAAGGCCGCGGCCTTGATGTTCGGGTCGCGGATCAGATCGAGTCCGGCCTGGAAGCCGCTGACGACGGTGAAGACGCCCGGGTCGGCGCCGTGCTTGTCGAGCGCTTCGGCGATGACGGTGCCGAGGAGGATCGCGGTGGCGGGCTGGGAGGCGTGGGCCTTGGCGACGACGGGGCATCCGGCGGCGAGCGCGGCGGCGGTGTCGGTTCCGGCGACGCCGAAGGCGAGCGGGAAGTTGGAGGCGGCGTAGACGGCGACGGGGCCGAGCGGGATGTTCAAGCGGCGCAGGTCGGGCCGGGGCGGTGTCGCGCGCGGGGCGGCGTGGTCGATGACGACGTCGAGGACGGCGCCGGTCTCGGCGTGGGCGGCGTACTGCTCGAACTGGCCGGTGGTGCGGGCGAGTTCGCCGCGCAGGCGGGTCTCACCGAGGCCGGATTCGGCGTCGGCGAGGGCCACGATGTCGTCTTCATGGTCGTGCAGGGCGGCCGCGACGGCGCGCATGAGGTCGGCGCGCTCAGAGGGGCGCATCGCGGCGAGTCCGGGGGCGGCGGCGCGGGCGGCGGCCGCGGCCCGGGCGACCGCTTCTGGCGTGGTCGCGGCGATCGGGTCGCCGAATGCCGCTCCGGTGGTCGGGTCGACGCTGTGCAGGGTCTCGGCCATGGTGCGCTCCGTTCGGTCGTTGGTGCGGTGCGCCGCTGGGCGCGGTGTCCAGTATGGGAAGGTCCGCGGGCGGGGCGGCGTCGGCGTTCGGGGCATCGGGCCCCGGTGTGCGTGATGGTCCGCCGTTGTTCGCCACCCGTTGCCCGCGGGACCCTGGATCCGACTATAGTATGTGACATATTACTGATCCTGATCGGTGCGCGGCCAATGCCGCCGCGGGCCGTCCCCGGGGTCGCGGGCGGTCGCCGCCCGCGACCGCGGCAGTACCATGTCACACGTCATCGAGATTGGAAGCCCCATGTCGGCACTCGAATCGCGCCCCTGGCGCGGCGTCCTCGTCGCCACCGCCCTGCCGTTCAACGACGACCGCTCGGTCGACTTCGCGGCCTTCGACGAGCACTGCGCCTGGCTGGTGGCGAACGGCTGCGACGGCGTCACCCCCAACGGCTCCCTCGGGGAGTACCAGACCCTCAGCGACGACGAGCGCGCCGAGGTCGTCACGACCGCCGTCGCGGCGATCGGCGGCGAACGGGTCATGCCCGGCATCGCCGCGTACGGCGCGGCCGAGGCCCGCCGCTGGGCCGAGCAGGCGCGCGACGCCGGATGCGGCGCGGTCATGCTCCTGCCGCCCAACGCCTACCGGGCCGACGAGCGCTCCGTGATCGCGCACTACGAAGAGGTCGCCAAGGCCGGGGTGCCCGTCGTGGCCTACAACAACCCGATCGACACGAAGGTCGACCTCACCCCCGAGCTGCTGGCGAAACTCCACGCCGAAGGGCTCATCCAGGCCGTCAAGGAGTTCTCCGGCGACGTGCGGCGCGCCTACCGCATCGCAGAGCTCGCTCCGGACCTCGACCTCCTCGTGGGCGCCGACGACGTGCTCCTCGAGCTTGCCGTCGCGGGCGCCGTCGGCTGGGTCTCGGGCTACCCCAACGCCCTCCCGAAGTCGACCGTCGCGCTGTACAAGGCCGCCGTCGCGGGCGACCTGGCGACGGCCCTGCCGCTGTACAAGCAGCTGCACCCGCTCCTGCGCTGGGACTCCAAAGTGGAGTTCGTGCAGGCCATCAAGCTCTCGATGGACATCGTCGGCCGCAAGGGCGGCCCGTGCCGCCTCCCCCGCGTGCCGCTCCTGCCCGAGCAGGCCGCCGAAGTCCGCACCGCCACCGAGCAGGCCCTCGCGGCCGGGCTCGCATAGAAGGAGGGCCCATGCGCAGCAGGCTCGTGCTCCAGACGGTCGAATCGCACACGGAGGGCATGCCGACGCGGGTCGTGACCGGCGGCGTCGCGCCGATCCCCGGCGCGACCATGATCGAACGCCGCGACCACTTCGTCGAGCACCTCGACCACCTCCGCGAGTTCCTCATGAACGAGCCCCGCGGGCACGCCGCCATGAGCGGGGCGATCCTCCAGCCCCCGACCCGGCCCGACGCGGACTGGGGCGTGCTGTTCATCGAGGTCTCCGGATGCCTGCCGATGTGCGGGCACGGCACGATCGGCGTGGCGACGGTCCTGGTCGAGACGGGCATGGTGCCGGTGGTCGAGCCGGTCACCACGGTCCGCCTCGACACCCCGGCAGGCCTGGTCCGGGTCGACGTGCGGGTCGAGGACGGCGTGGCCAAGGACGTCACGCTCGTCAACGTCCCCGCGTACTCGATCGGACTCGACCGCGTCGCGACCCTCGAGGACGGCCGCGAGATCCGCTACGACCTGGCGTTCGGCGGGAACTTCTACGCGTTCGTCGACCTCGACGACCTGGGCCTGCCGTTCGACCGGGCCGCCAAGAACGAGCTGATCGCCGCCGGGCTCGCGATCATGGACGCGGTGAACGCCGAGGAGGAGCCGGTGCACCCGCTGGAGCCGTCCATCCGGGGCCTCCACCACGTGTACCTGACCGCGCCCGGCTCGGACGCGAAGCACTCCCGGCACGCGATGGCCATCCACCCCGGCTGGTTCGACCGCTCCCCCTGCGGCACCGGCACTTCCGCGCGGATGGCGCAGCTCCACGCCCGGGGTCTGCTCGGACTCGGCGACGAGTTCGTCAACGAGTCGTTCATCGGCTCGCGGTTCACCGGCCGGCTGGTCGGCGAGACGGAGGTCGCCGGGACCCCCGCTGTCATCCCGTCCGTCACCGGCCGGGCCTGGATCACCGGTACCGCCCAGTACACCCTCGACCCCGAAGACCCCTTCCCCAGCGGCTTCATCCTCTGAGCCCTCCCGCATACTGTGACGCGCCACGTGTGACATACCACTGAGGAGGTCCTGATGCCAGCTCGAACAGGAGCCGCGCCCGCCGTCGCGATGTCCCTGCCCGAGATGGGCGGGCGCCGCGCCAGCTACCGGGAGCGCATCGGCGAGGCCCTGCGGGCCGCCGTCATCACCGGCGAGCTCGCGCCGGGCAAGGTCTACTCGGTGCCCGTCCTCGCCGAGCAGTTCGGCGTCTCCGCGACGCCCGTGCGCGAGGCGATGCTCGACCTCGTCAAGGAGGAACTGGTCGAACCCGTGCCCAACAAGGGCTTCCGGGTGAAGGTCGTCTCCGAGGAGCAGCTCGACGAGTACACCAAGCTGCGCGAGCTCATCGAGATCCCCACGACCGTGGCCCTCGCGACGACCGCCGACCCGGCCGACATCGAAGCCCTGCGCCCGCTCGCGCAGGCGATCCTGGACGCCGCCGCCGAAGAGGACCTCATCGCCTACGTGGAAGCCGACATGCGCTTCCACCTGGAGATGCTGGCGCTCTCGGGCAACCAGACCCTCGTCGAGACCGTCCGCAACCTCCGCCAGCGCTCGCGTCTGTACGGTCTGACGGCCCTCCTGGAACTCGGCGAGCTGGAGGAGTCGGCCGGGGAGCACATGGAGATCCTGCACGGCCTCCTCAACCGCGACCCGGAGTACGTGCGGGATGTGATGGTGCTGCACCTCAGCCACGTCCGGGGGTCGTGGGCGCAGCCTTCCTGACCTTTCGGCACACGAAAGCGGCCGTGAGCGCGATGCTCACGGCCGCTTCGCTGTGCGCTCGGGTCAGTGGTCGTCCCAGTGCCCGGCGTGGGCGGCGTGGCGGTGGCCGTCGTGCACGTAGTCGTGGTGGTCGCCGTGCATGACTGCGACGTGCCCGCAGTTCTTCCCGTGCTCGTGCGCGTGCCCATCGTGGACGTGGTGGCCCTGCGGTTCGCATTCGTCGACGTGGTCGCCGTGGAGCCGGTGCAGGTGCCCGTCGTGGGCGTAGTCGGTGTGGTCGCCGTGCATCACCGCGACGTGGCCGCAGTCCTTGCCGTGGTGGTGCGCGTGCGCGCCGTGTTCCTTGTGCGCGGCCATGTCGCCGCCCCTTTCCGTCTTTCCCCGTTGCGGGCCGGCGCGTGGGCGCGGCCCGAGGTCACCGTAGCGTCCCCGAGCGCCCGTTTTGAAGGCTTTTCACGATTCCGTGGGACGGGTTCCCGACACCCGCTCGGCGTCGCGGATCGCCACGGCCGCGTTGATGAGGCCGATGTGGCTGAAGGCCTGCGGGAAGTTCCCCAGCATCGCCCCGGACGCCGTGTCGACCTCCTCCGACATGAGGCCGAGGTCGTTCGCGCAGGCGGCGGCCTCCTCGAACACCTCGCGGGCGCGGGCGGTCCGGCCGGTCAGGGCCAGCGCCTGGGCGAGCCAGAACGTGCACATGACGAACGCGCCCTCGTCCCCTTCGAGCCCGTCGGTGCCCGACTCGTAGCGGCGCACCAGGCCGCGCCGGGCGCGGAGCCGCTCGGCGATGACGTCGACAGTGGAGACGACGCGCGGGTCGTCGCCCGGGAGGAATCCGACGGCGGGCAGCAGGAGCACCGCCGCGTCCAGGTCGTCGCCGTCGAAGGCCGCCCCGAACGCGCCGAGGTGGGGCTTCCAGGCCTGGGTCTCGATGTCCTCGCGGATGCGGTCGCGCACGGCGGCCCACCCGGCCGTGAGCTCGCGGGGGTCGCGGCCGCCCGGACCGTCCTCGCGTGATTCGACGAGTTCGGTGTGCTTGACGGCGCGGTCGAGGGCGACCCAGCACATGAGTTTCGAGTACGTGTAGTGGCGGGGTTCGCCGCGCGACTCCCAGATGCCGTGGTCGGGCCTTCCCCACTGGTCGGCTGCGGCGTCGGCGACGACGGTGAGGAAGTGCCGGGCGGCCGCGTCGAGGCGGCCGAGGTGCGGGCGCAGGTGCCAGGCGGCGTCGAGGAGCTCCCCGTAGACGTCGAGCTGGGGCTGGAGCCAGGCGGCGTTGCCGACCCGCACGGGACGCGAACCGCGCCAGCCCGACAGGTGGGTGAGCTCCCGTTCGGAGAGGTCGTGCTCGCCGCCGACGCCGAACATGATCTGGAGAGGGCTCTGCGGGTGGTAGTGGGCGGCGGCGCGCGTGATGAACTCGAAGAACGCGATGGCCTCCTCGGTGCATCCGACCGCTGCGAGCGCCTGCACGGTGAAGCTCGCGTCGCGGATCCACGAGTACCGGTAGTCCCAGTTGCGGCCCGCGCCGACGGCCTCGGGCAGAGACGTGGTGGGGGCGGCGACGATGGCGCCGGTCGGCTGGTAGCGGAGGGCTTCGAGGACGAGGACCGAGCGGCGCACGAGGTGCGGCAGCGGACCGTCCCAGGCGGGGTGGGCGTCGCTCCAGCGCTGCCAGCCCTGGATGGTCTCCTCGAGTTCGGCGTCGACGGCCTCAGCGGTCCAGGTCGCGGGCGGTTCGTCGGCGAGTCCGGCCGACTGCGTGACGAAGCGGAGCTTGTCCCCGGCGCGGAGGGTCACGCGGGCGTGGGCGCTGTCGTCGGTCTCGAGCGGGATGGGGCTGGTGAGGACGAAGCGGACGGGACCGCCGGTCGCGAGGACGCCGCCGGGGAGCGCGGTGAAGATCGGCTTGACGAGGCCGAATTCGGGGCGGGGCTTGAAGTCGAAGTCGATCTCGAGTTCGCCTGCGGTGCATTCGAGGACGCGGATGGTGGCCCTGGGCGCGCGCGAGGCGAGCCTGAGGCGGATGCCGGTCTCGGCTTCGAACGAGGGGCCGATGGCGAAGGCGTCGATGAGGTGGGCCGTGCCGGTGCCGGTGGTGAAGACGGTGCGCAGGACGAACGTGTCGCCCACATAGGACCGTTCGCTGCCGAAGGGGCCGGAGGGCCGGATGGACCAGTGCCCGGCGTCGGGGTCGAGGAGCCGGCCGTAGACGGCGGGGCTGTCGAACCGGGGCCGGCAGAACCAGTCGATGGACCCCTCGGAGGAGACGAGGGCGGCGCAGCGGCGGTCGGAGAGGAGGGCGTAGTCCTCGATGGGGCGGCCGTGGTCGGCCGGGCCCGCGGGTGCGGCGTCCTGTCGTTCCATGCTGCGGCTCCTCGCCTTCGGCGCTGGCGGCATTCTATGGCGGGCGACGGGGAGCCGGGCGGCTTTCGGTGGCAGTGCCGCGCCTGGTCCGGCCCGCGGGCGGCACTGGCCGTCCGACCGACCGGCCCGCGTCAGGCCGCGCCGGTCTCCAGGCCGCGCCGCCGCCTAGCCCCGTCCCTTTCCCTTCCCGTCAGAACCGTCCGAACAGCCACGATCCCGGTGACGGTTCACCGATGCAGAAGCCGCGTACGGCGTCGACGATCTCGTCGGCGCTGATGTGCCCGTCCCCGTTGCTGTCGAGCTGCTCGCAGGTCGCGGCGGCTTCCTCGGAGCCGATGCGGCAGGCGGTGAGGAGCCGGTCGAGTTCGCTGCGGTCGAGCGTGCGGCTGGCGTCGTCGTCGACGAGTGCGATGACGGCTTCGGCGAGCGGGCGCACGGCCGTGGCGAACCCGGAGCGGTCCCCGTCCGAGGCGGCTTCCCTTGCGGCCCAGGCACGGTATTCGGCGACGCTCACCCGGCCGTCGTCGTCGGTGTCGGCGGCGGTGCGGACGGCGTTCCACAGTCGCCGGTAGCCGTCGCGTACGGCGGCGGCCTTCGCCGAGCGCGGGGCGTGGCCGAGGCTGCGGGCCAGGCGGAGGGCGAACGCGTCGTAGTCGTCGCGGGCGAGCTGGCCGTCGCCGCTGCGGTCGAGCAGGTCGAAGCGGTGCGCGGGGATGTCGTGCGCGGTGTCGGCGGCGTCGAGGTGCTCGCGGCCGAAGTCGATAGCGTCGGGCTGGCCGGTCTCGAGCATCCCGGCGTGGTCGGCGCCGATGTGGCTCGAGTAGGCGACGTCGGCTCCGGCGCGGCGCAGGCCGTCGGCGAAGCGCTCGACGGGCTGGTGCGGGATGAGCTCGTCGTCGCGGCTGGAGGTGATGAACACGGGCCGGTCGAGGTAGGTGACGGGGGCGCTGACGGCGTCGAGGACGTCGGCGATCTCGGGTCGCGCGGTGATGCCGGTGGTGCCCGCCTGGTCGTTGGCGATGCCGCGTACCGCTTGGAACATCTCGCGGAGGGTCGCGCGGGCGGCCCACGCGACGAGTTCGGCGCCGAGCGGGGTGAGAGCCGCGTCGGGTTCGAAGTCCGGCCGGGTGGAGGCGATCCCGGCGAGGGTGAGGGGCACGATCGGGGAGAGCGGCGCGCCGCCGTCCGCGGTGAGTTCGGCGATGAGGTCCTTGACGCACGCGGCGGGCGCGACGGCGATGGTGCCGCGGAAGTCGAGCTCAGGGGCGTAGCCGGTGGCGATGTTGGCGACGTGCATGGCGGCGTGGCCGCCTTGGGAGAACCCGGCGACGAGCCAGGCGGCGGAGATGTTCTGGTCGAGGCCCCTGAGGGCGAGGACGGCGTCGATGACGTCGTCGGCGACGGCCTCGCCGTTGAAGTACGGGTGGGGGCCGGGGGTGGACAGCCCTTCGTAGTCGGTGGCGGCGACGGCGTATCCGGCGGCGAGCCAGCGGTCGATGTGGTCGAGTTCGAGGCGGGCGAAGCCGGAGCGGGAGGGGGCCGAGGCGTCGCTGAGTCCGGTGGTGCCGTGGGCGAAGCCGATGACGGGCCAGCCGCCTTCGGGTGCGGTCCCGGCGGGGATGAAGGCGCTGCCGCTGACGAGCCGCTGGCCGCCGTCGTACCCGTAGCCGCGGTAGTGGATGCGGTAGGCGTCGGCGGCGGTGCGGGGCCGGTGCTGGCGGGCGAGGGGCTGGTGGCGGACCAGTGTTCCGGGTGTCCAGGTCATGGGCGTCCCTTTCGAGCCTGAGCAGACGTACGTTCAGGACAAAAAGGATATGCGCGGACAGGACTGGCCCTGGGGATCTCGGGGGTGGTGTCGGCGGGTGGCGTCCGGCGCGCGGACGCCACCCTGCCCGCTCAGGCGGGTTTGCGCTCGGCGCGCCGGTACTGGCGCGGGAGCGGGTGCTCCTCGCCGAGTTCGTGCGCGGCCTGGCGGGGCCAGTACGGGTTGCGCAGGAGTTCGCGTCCGAGCAGGACGGCGTCGGCGCCGCCGTCGGCGATGATCTTCTCGGCCTGCTGCACTTCGGTGATGATGCCGACTGCCGCGGTGGGCATGCCGGTCTCGCGGCGGATCCGTTCGGCGAACGGCACCTGGTAGCCGGGTCCGGAGGGGATCACGGCGTCGGGGAGGTTGCCGCCGGTCGAGACGTCGACCAGGTCCACGCCGTGCTCGCGCAGCAGGGCGGCGAGCCGCACGGTCTGGTCGGCGGTCCAGCCCTCGGGTTCGATCCAGTCGGTCGCCGAGAGCCGGAACAGGACCGGGACCTGCTCCCCCACGGCCGCTCGCACCGCGTCGGCGATCTCGAGCGGGAGGCGGGCGCGGCGCTCGAAGTCGCCGCCGTAGGCGTCGTCGCGGTGGTTGGCGACCGGGGAGAGGAACTCGTGGACGAGGTAGCCGTGCGCGCCGTGCACCTCGACGACCTCGTACCCGGCGGCGAGCGCCCGCTTCGCGGCTTCGGCGAAGGCGGTGACGACGCCCTGGATCTCCGCGACGGTGAGCTCGTGCGGAACGGCGTGGTCGCCGTCGAAGGCGATCGGGCTGGGCCCCACGACGTCCCAGCCGCCGTCGTCGGCGCTGAGCGTGCCGCGGCTGCGGCCGAGGCCGTCGGTGGCGGCCTTGCGTCCTGCGTGGGCGATCTGGATGCCCGGGACGACGCCCTGGCCGCGCATGAACGCGGTGATCCGGCGGTGCGCCTCGACCTGGGTGTCGTTCCAGATCCCGAGGTCCATCGGGCTGATGCGGCCTTCGGGCGCGATCGCGGTGGCCTCCACCAGGATCAGGCCGGGGCCTCCGGCGGCGCGGGAGCCGTAGTGCTGGAGGTGCCAGTCGTTCGGCGCGCCCGTGGCGGGACCGGTGTCGTCGGCGCTGTACTGGCACATCGGCGCCATCCAGATCCGGTTGGGGATGGTGGTCCCGCGCAACGTGATCGGGGTGAACAGGTTACTGGTCACTTTGACTCCCTTGAGGTTTCGGGTCGGGCGCTAGTCGATGAGCGCGTTGAGGGCGGCGGCGGCCGCAGCGGACGACTGCGGGTTCTGGGCGGTGACGAGGTTGCGGTCGACCTCGACGTGCGAGGTGAACGGGTCGGCGGCGACGAAGTCCACTCCAGCGGCTTCGAGCCGGTCCTGCAGCAGCCACGGGGCCTTGTCGGCCAGGTGCGCGAGGCGCTCCTCGGCGTTGGTGAACCCGGTGGCGCGGTAGCCCGCGAACGCGTTCCCGCCGTCGTCCTCGGCGGCGAGGACCGCGGCCAGGCCGTGGCAGACCAGGCCGATGGGCTTGCCGTCACGGAGCGCCGCCGCGAGCAGGCGGCCGGATTCGGGGTCGGCGGCGAGATCCTCCATGGGGCCGTGACCGCCGGGAACGTACACGGCGTCGAACTCGGCGAGGTCGACATCATGGAGGGCGACGGGCTTGGTGAACTCGGGGGCCGAGGCGACGACGGTGCGGAAATGGGCGGCGGTCTCGGCGTCGCCGTTGGCCTCGTCGGTGAGGCTGGAGGGGTCGACGGGCGGGACGACGCCGCCGGGGGTGGCCACGGTGGTCTCGTGGCCGGCATGCGCGAACGCCTCGAGCGGGACCACGGCCTCCTCGGCCCAGTACCCGGTGGTGTGCGCGGTCCCGTCGTTGAGCGTCCACTCGTTCGCGCCGGTCATGATGAACAGGATCTTCGCCACGATGGCTCCTTCTCGTTCTGGTTGCGGTGCTTGCTACTCGTTGAAGCTCGCGAAGTAGGACGCGGCCATGTCCTCGCCGCCGTGCCCCTGCGCGGAGGCGCGGCGGAAGCGCTCGGCTCCCGCTTCGCCCAGGTCGAGCCGGACGCTGTTCGCGCGCGCGGCCTCGACGATGAGCCGGGCGTCCTTCTCGGCCGTGTCCAGGCCGAAGCTGGTGTTCGCGGTGTCGCCGCCGAGGATCAGGCCGCCCTTGACGCGGGCGTACCCGGCGTCGAGCGGCCCGCCGTCGATGACCTCGTAGAACCGTCGCGGGTCGACGCCGAGGCCTTCGGCGAGCGCGAGGACCTCGCCGATGCCGTGGGTAAGCACGAAGACCCAGCTGTTGGCGACGAGTTTGAGCCGCGAGGCGCTCCCGTCCGCGCCGTCGCCGCCGGTCCACACGGTCTTCGCGCCGACGGCGTCGAACACGGCGTTCGCGGCCGCGTCGTCGTTCGGGCCCGACGCGAGGACGGTGAGCATGCCGGCCTCGGCGGGCTCGCGGGTGCCGAGGATGGGGGCGTCGAAGAAGACGAGGCCGTGTTCGCCCGCGAACGTGGCGAGGTCGGCGACGGCTTCGACGCCCGCGGTGGTCGACTGGATCCAGCGGGCACCGGGGCGAAGGGCGGGGGCGGCCTGGCGCATGACGTCGAGCGCGGCGGGGCCGTCGTGGAGCATGGTGAGGACGGCGTCGGCGTCCGCCACGGCTTCGGCGGGGGTGTCGGCGATGCGGACGCCGTCGGCGGCGAGCGGTTCGGCCTTGTCGCGGCTGCGGTTCCAGGCGGAGACCTCGAGCCCGGCGCGGGCGAGGTTGCGTGCCATGGCGGCTCCCATGATGCCGGTTCCCAGGACTGCCACGGTCGGCTTGTCGCTCATCGGTTCTCCTGTTCCGCAGGCCCTGCCGGGCGTGCTCGGGTGCTCGTGCTGCCGGAACCCACATTACTTGCAGACGCCGGCTAATGCAAGCGACGGTTATTCGCCTGTGCGTTATATCGCTGTACACTGGTCGGTACCGCACGCACCGAGTCCGGAGGAGCATCGTGACTGCAGCACCGCCCCCCAGTACCGCGCTGGCCCAGCACTGGTGCGCCCTGTCCGCACTCCACGACGGTATCGCCGACAGCATCGAGCGGCGGCTCGAAGCCGCGCACGGGCTGTCAGTGCGGGAGTTCTCCCTGCTCACCGTCCTCGACAGGCAGGCTCCGGGCAGGCACCTGCAGATGCGCCAGGTCGCCGAAGCGGTCGTGCTGAGCCAGAGCGCGACCACGCGCCTGGTGACCCGCATGGAGGACCGGGGGCTGCTTCAGCGCACCATCTGCGCGGACGACCGCCGCGGGATCTACACCGACGTCACCGAGGCCGGGCGAAAGCTGCTGGCGGAGGCGACGCCGACGCACGACGCGGCGCTCGCGGAAGCGCTCGAAACAGCACGGAGGAACCCCGAGTTCACTCCGCTCGTCGAGGCGCTGGAGCGCATCGGCTCGGAGTGAGCGGCGGGCGGGAGCGCCGCAGGGGAAACGGGTCGGCCGACCGCTCGGGAGTCGGCGGCGGCTTCGGGGCTCAGCCCTTCCAGAACTTGGCGCCGGCGCGCGCGAGGGCGTCCCGCTGGGCGTAGCCGATCTGCGTTCCGAAGCGGAAGTTGAGGTAGAGCACCGGCGGCTCGGACTCGACGCGGAAGACGTTGCCCAGCCAGCGCACGGGGTGGTCGTCGACGAGCTCCCACAGCTGCACGATCCTGTCGCCGGGGGTGATCGTCATTCTGATGTGGATCCCAGCGAATTCCAGGTCTTCAGAGCGCGCCCAGCCCGTGTCGGGGTCGGGGTACCCGTCAGGCAGTGCTCTTTCGTCGTGTCCGCTCATATCCGGGCCAGCCATTCCGCGCTCTGATGACAATCCGGTCTTCATCATCGCAGAGCACGGTATGCACGCAACTGCCGCACAGAGTGACACCGGGCCTGCAAAGCCCAGGATAGTAGGCGCTTCGGACGGAACGCGGCAGGGAGCGGGCGCGATCGGGGCCTGAAGGTGACCCGCGACCGGTGCGCCGCGCCCCGAACGAGGCGCCGAACCGCCGGCCGGATACTGGGGCCATGAAGCTCAGCCGCGCGGTCTCGGTGTTCCTGCTCGCCTTCGGCGTCTGGTCGGTGTTCATCTGGACGACCTTCGTGAAGAACCTGTTCGAGGACGTCAGCGGCCTGGCGTTCGACGCCGCGGGCGATCCGACGGGCTACTTCTGGGTCCACTTGGCACTCGCGGTCGCCTCGTTCGGGCTCGGCGTCGCGGTCGGCCTCATCGGTCTGCGCGGGTTCCTCGCGGACCGCCGCGCCCGCCGCGGCTGACTCCTCAAGGGAGCTTTCGACGACTGGACGACTCGTGCGCGAGTCGGATATCCGACCGGGATTTTTTCACCCGAACGAGCTGAAGCGGCCGTGCCATTCGCACGGCCGCTCGACGAATCACGCGGTTTCGAGTGCGGCCACGGTCGCCTCGGCGGCGGCGACGTCCCGTTCCCCCTCGGCTTCCGTCAGGTGGTCGATGGCGCGCAGCAGACCCCAGGCGCGCAAACGCTCCCGGTCGACGCCGAGACCCTCCGCGACCGCGTCGAGCAGGACCGCGCCGCTGTGCGGGCCGTGGTGCTGCAGCATGAACAGGAGGTAGCCGCCGTCGAAGGCGCGCTCGGCGAGGTACGGCTTGGGGTCGATGACCAGCCACGGTTCGCGTTCGGCCGAGACGATGTTGCCCAGGTGGGTGTCGCGGTTGCCGATGCCGAGCTCGGGCGGGTCGGCGAGCCGGTCGCACAGGTCGAGGGCGAGGTCGAGACGGGTCGCTCCCGGGCCCTTCCGGGCCTCTCCGGTCGGATCGCCGTACTCCTCGCGCCACTGGTCGAGCATCCCGGTCGCCGGGGGGAGGTCCGGGAACCCCTCGACCGGCTCCATGGGTCGCCACAGCCGCCGATAGAGGCCGCAGGCGATGCCGATGCGCCGCCACGCCGCCTCGGGCGTGCGGTGGCCGAAGAACCGGGTCGACTTCAAGCGGTTGCCGGGAACGGCGCGCTCGAGCAGCATCGCTCCCGTCCCCGGGTCGTACTCGAGCAGGCGCACGGCCCCGTCTCCCGCGTAGCGTTGCAGCGCAGTCGGTTCGGCGGCGTTCTCCTCATCGCGGTAGATCACCTTGAGGACCGCCTGCTCACCCGACTCCCGCCGCACCGGGACCACATAGGAGTGGCTGCCGCCGCCGTAGGGCGGTCCGTCCGTCCGCAGCGACCACATCCGCTGCAGACGCCAGACCGTCTTGGGGAGCCCGTCGAGCCAGTCCTGACCGGCACTGCCGTGCCAGGAGAGGACGTCGCGGCGGACCGAGGAGGGAACCACACCGAATCGCATCGGTACAGTATCGGGCAACGCCGATTGCCGCCGCAATCCGCATACGCATGGGAGCCAAGCGGACCGGTGCGGTCAGTCCTTCGGCGTGAACGCGTCCACCGCTTCGGTGACCGCGGTGTCACCGCCCCGCAGTTCCAGGACCAGGCGCGACACCGCCGGGCGGCGCAGCAGCTCGGCCAGGACAGCGGCCACATCGGATCGGGTGACGTCGCCGGGCGCCACCGGCGGTTCGGCGAGGTGCACCTGGCCGGTCGGCTCGTCGTTCGTGAGCGAACCCGGTCGCACGATCACCCAGTCGAGGTCTCGGGCGCGCAGGTCCTCCTCGGCGGCGGCCTTGGCGGCCTTGTACGCCGCCCACACCTCGCCGCGGGCAGGATCCGGCTCGGTGTCGGTGCCCATGCTGGAGATCTGCAGGAAGCGGCGCACGCCCGCGCGTTCGGCCGCGTCGGCGAGCAGGACGGAGGCGGCCCGGTCGACGGTGTCCTTGCGGGCCGCGCCGCTGCCGGGCCCGGCTCCGGCGGCGAAGACGACCGCGTCGACCGCGGCTTCCATCTCGGAGGCGAGGAGGCCCCCGAGATGCTCGGCGTCGGCCTGCTCGAGATCGAGGACGATGGGGCGGCCGCCGATCGCGGTCAGGTCCTCGGCGTGGTCGGGATTGCGGATGAGCCCGGTGACCGAATGCCCTTCGGCGGCCAGGATCTCGGTGAGGCGCAGCGCGATCTGCCCGTGCCCTCCGGCGATGACGACATGCATACGGCCCAGCCTAACCCCGCACGCGGCGATGCGGGCCGCTCTGCGCCGCAACGCCGCCGCGCCGTGGGGCGGGCCGGAGCCCGTGGCGCGGCACTGCCTGTCGAACCGCCGCTCACCAACTGAAGTCGCACACCCGCAGCGGCAGTGCTTTCGGGCGAGGCCGCGGTCCGGGCCCCGGCCGATGCGTCGCGGTCGCCGCCACCCTCCGAAAACCGCTGAAAAACGCCGGGTAACTTGTTGAATCGTGAAGGATTCACACGCTTGGGGGCGGCCGCGCGATCCCGCTCCGACACCGCACCGTACTGGGTGGGCGCGCCTGCTCCTCGCCGCCGCACTCGCGTTCCTGACCGTCCCGTTCACCGCCGACCCGGCACAGGCGGCCTACGACATCACCGGTCAGATCCGCGCGGGACAGGACGTCGTGCTCGACGGCGACGCCGTCGTCAGCCTCGGCAGCGGTGAGGAGATCGTCTACGGCGGGCGCTTCTCCGGAGTCGGCACCCTGACCGTCAAGGGCGAAGGCAAACTCACCCTCACCGCCGACTCCGACTTCAGCATCCCGGAGGACCGGCAGCGCCAACGAGTCGAGGCGCGGGGCGAACCCTGGTGGTGGAACACGATCGAGGACCCCGACCCGCCCGCCGTCACGGTCGAATCCGGCGCGACCCTCCAGTACGGCGACGGCACGGGTGCGACCGGCCTCGTCGGGCACTACCCGTACGACCTGCCGAACTTCGAGTGGAACGCCTTGAACCACCACGTCGACGGCACGCTGATCGTGGCGGTGCACGGCGGCCGCTACCACCCCGGCAACCTCAGCGGGTCCGGTTTCATCGTCCAGCCGCGCGGCACCTGGGACGGACTCTCCCTCGCGGGCAACCACACCTTCTCCGGAGTCCTCTACAACGGCACCGTGATCCACTACAGCCAGCGCGAATTCCTCTCGACCATGCCCGAAGTCGACACCGTCCTGAACCAGGGTTCGTTCATCATCGACACCCAGGACGGCAACGACACGGTCCTCGCCGTCGACTTCTACTCGCGCGAGTGGGGCAACGACATCAACTTCCACTCCCAGATCTTCGGGAGCAAGGTCGTGGTCTCGGGGGTGTACTCGTGGGCCGACCAAGGGCCGGACCACGACCCGTCGCTGTCGGACCCGAATCTGAACTTCGAGGTCGTGCCCCACAACCACAACAAGCGCGGCATCAATATCGAAGGCGCGCTGGTGCAGTGGGGCGACGGCACCTCCGACCGGTTCTTCCTGCCGGGCAACCGGGACACCGTCTACATCAACATGCACGCACGGCGCATGCGCAGCCACCTCATCTTCGACTACAACGGCCCGGTGACCCTGAACGCGCCGATCTCGGGCGGGATCTACCACGACACGATGAGTGCTCCCGGGCAAGGCGAAGTGACCATCGCGGGTACCGACGGCAATGACGTGACCTTCGCCGACCAGCAGAACTACGACGGCACGACCACGATCGAGGCGGGCGCTGTCCTGCGCCTCGGCGCGGGCGGCGACGGCGGTGACGGCTGGCTGCTCGTCGGAGGAGCGAACACCGCGATCGTCGACGAAGGCTCGCTCGTGGTCGACAACTCCGAGCACGAGACCTCCCTTGAGGACATCAGCGGTGCCGGCAGCCTCGAGCAGGCTGGGTCGGCTCCGCTGACGCTCACCGGCGGCATCGAGTACACCGGGGCGACGACGGTCTCCGGCGGCACGCTCGCCCTGACCGGCGGCGATCTGGCCGCCTCCGAGCACGTCGCGCTCACGGGTGCGAGCGCCGTGCTCGACCTCGGCGAGGTCGACGCCCAGACGGTCAACGACCTCAGCGGCGTCGCCGGAGCCACCGTCCTGCTCGGCGGTGACCTCACGGTCGCCAGCGCTGCCGACACCGCTTACGCGGGCGGCGTTGAAGGCGAAGGCGGCGTGGTGAAGTCGGGCCCGGGCACGTGGACCTACTCGGGCACGAGCAGCGCCACGGGCGCGTGGACCGTCGCCGAAGGCGTCCTCGCGCTCGGATCCGCGGACCAAGACGGCGCAGGTGAGGACGGCGCAGGCCAGGACGAAGCAGACCAGGGCGCAGGATCGGACGGTACCGATGACGACGGCTCGGGCGAGGACGCGACCGGCGACGCGGCGGTCACTGACGGCGCTGACGGCGCTGACGGCGCTGACGGCGCTGACGGCGCTGACGGCGCTGACGGCGCTGACGGCGGCAGTGTCGCAGCCGGTGCCGAGCTCGCCGGTGACCTCGTCGTCGAGCAGGGTCTGACCGTCAACGCCGCGAGCGGCGTCGGCGGAGACCTGTCACTCGGCGGCGCTTCGACTCTGACCGTGGGCTCGAACGGGGGGCTCACGGTCGGAGGCGAAGCCGCGCTGGACGGGACGCTGACGGTCGCCTACGAGGAGGGCGGTGCGCTCCCCGAGGAGATCGTCGTCGTCTCCGCCGCTGGCGGCGTCTCCGGCACCTTCAGCGACCTCGCCCAGAACGCCGAGCTCGAGATCGGCGGTGCGACCTATCGCATCGCCTACGACGCCGACCGGGTCGTCCTGCGGACCGACGAGCCGCAGGACGCCGCCGAAGCGGCAGGCGGCGGCGCTGGCGCGGCCGGGCTGCCCTGGTGGGCTTATGTGATCGGTGTGTCCATAGTCCTCCTGATGGTCGCGCTCGCTGTGCTGATGTGGTTCCAGTGGCGGCGGCGCCGGGGTGCGGTGGCCGACGACGCCACGATGGAGCTTCCAATAGTGAAGGCCCGAAGCTGAAGCGGAGCTGAAGAGGCCTGAAGGCGGCTTCAGGAAAGAGGCACCGCCCAGGCAGCGGTGAGCGACTGAACGATTGTGCGGATGCCGCGCTAGCCTTGTCCGCTCCGTTCGCGGTGCGCCAATGGCGGCGCGTCGCTCAGCACGGGCGCACGGGCACGCGCGCCGTTCAGCGCGGGCGGATGGAGACGCGGCTCAACGCGGGCGTGTGGGTGCGCCGTTCAGCCGGGGCGCCGTCGCGGTGTCCGACCCGAGTAGAAAGGCATTGCATGGCCGTCAACATCGAAGGCACCAAAGGCAATTACGCCCACGTGGGGAACCTCAAGTCCCGAGTGAGCCTCTACGACTACCGCAAGCCCCAGATCGACCCGGTCGACGTCGCGGCAGACCTTCTTCCCGCCGACCTTGGACTGGTACTCGATGTCGGTTGCGGCTACGGCCGCTATCTCAAGCGGTTGCGGGCCGATCACCCCAGCGCGGCCGTCGTCGGCATCGACGCCGCGCACGGGATGCTCGCCGAAGTGGACCCGCCGATCATGGTGGCGGACGCGCAGGCGATCCCCTACCCGGACGGCAGCGTCGACGCGGTGCTCGCGATGCACATGCTGTACCACGTGCCGGATATCGCGAAGGCGGTCGGCGAGTTCCGACGCGTTCTCAAGCCCGGCGGGACCCTCCTCGTCTCCACGAACACCCATGACGACATGGCCGAGCCGTATGCGCTCTGGGCTCGGGCGATCCGCTCGGTGCTGGGGCCCGACACGTTCATCCCGTCTGCCGAGGTCGCGAACTTCGACTCGGCCAACGCGTCCGCGTACTTGGGGGCCGAGTTCGATTCGGTCGAGCGGTTCGAGGAGCGCGGGCTGGTGTCGGTACCCGATCCCGGCCCGCTGATGGACTACCTCGTCTCGGTCAAGTCCTATGTCGACTGTGACGACGAGGCGTTCGGGCGGATCCTCGACGCGGCGGCGGCGGAGCTGCAGGCGCATTTCGCGGCTCACGACGTCTTCGAGTTCGAGAAGGCGCTCGTCTTCTACCGGTGTAAGTAAGAGGCGAGTCGGTTCGGAACGAGCGCGGGCGGCGGTAGCCGGGCCTGCCGGGCGGCGCACCGCGCTCGCCCGACGCCCGACGCCCGACGCCCGACGCCCGACGCCCGACGCCCGACGCCCGACGCCCGACGCCCGACGCCCGACGCCCGACGCCCGACGCTTCGATTGTGCTCGTGGGGTTCGGGTCAGCCCGCCTGGATGCCGAGCAGGGCTTCGATCGCCTTCCCTACGCCGTCGTCGCTTGCGGCCTCGGCCCTGTGGGTCGCAGCGGCGGCCGCTTCCGCATGGGCTCCCGCCATCGCATAGGAGCGGCCCGCCCAGGCGAGCATGGAGACGTCGTTCGGCATGTCGCCGAACGCGACCACGTCCTCAGGGTCGATGTCTTGCTCGGCACACCAGGCGGCCAGCGCCGGGCCCTTGGTCGCTTCGACTGCGGTGCATTCGATCTCGGGGTAGCTGCCCCAGCGCCAGAGGCTCACACCGGGGATGGCGATGTGGGCCGTGGCCTCGTGCATCGCCTGGCCGGTGGAGGCTCCGTCGTGGACGAGCATGCTGACGACCGGTTCGGCCTCGGCGAACAAATCGTGGTCGCCCGCGATCGGGACCTGGGGGTCGATGAAGTGGAGTGCTTTGAAGTAGTTCCCTTGCACGCGAAGGGTCGCTCCGGTCTCGACGGCGAAGTCGGCGGCGGGGAGGGCGGCGCGCAGCTGCCGGTGGATCTCGCGGGCGAGCGCGAGCGGGATGGAGTGGCGCAGTTCGGCGGTCTGATTCGCGGTGTCGAAGCGGATGGAGCCGGTCGAGCAGAGGGCGGCGTCGAGGACGGCGGCGAGTTCGGGAACGCGGTAGACGGCGCGGGGCGGCCGGGCGGTCACGGCGAGGGTGCGGATGCCGTGTTCGCGTGCGGCTTGGAGGGCCTTCTGGTTGCGTTGGGAGAGTCGGCCCTGTCTGTCGAGCAGGGTGCCGTCGAGGTCGGTGGCGATGAGTTTCGGTAGGCGCACCGCTTGAGTATCGGGGTCGGCCGTGCGCGCGGGCAACCGTGAATGTCGTGGCGGGCCGGAGGTGGGTTCCGGCCCGCGTGCCCGTTCAGGCGCGTTTCTTCGCGGAGCGGCGCCGCAGGAGCGCGCCGACGGCCCATCCGGCGATGAAGACGACGCTGATCATGATCCACATGGGCGTCTCGACTTTGACGAGCCAGAGCTTGACGCTCACTTCCTCGGTGTTGGCGAGGACGAACCAGACCGCGAGGGCGATGATCACGCCCGCGATGATGAGTCGGCGGATGGTGTTCCCGCCTTTGGCCTCGGCCGCGTTGTCGGTCGCCATGGGCCCGCTCCTCTCCGTTGCGGTGAACGGGATGGTCCGGACAGTATGGACGGCCGCGCGGGATCGGGCGGGATGTTCGGTCTTTTCCGGGTCCCGGCGGCGTCACCCCGCTGCCGGGACCCGGGCCGCTAGCTCGCGTAAGGCGCGGCGGCGGCTTGGGCGGCGGTCATGAGCGCGCCCTCGTTCTCGGGCCAGAGGCGGTCGTCGACGCAGGTGTAGGCGGGGAAGAACCCTCCGCAGCTGCCGGTGTCGGGGCCGATCTCGAAGGTGAAGGAGGCGACGCCGAGTTCGCCGTAGGCCATGTCGTCGGTGGTGCCGCTGGTGCTGTAGCCGACGGTGTCGTCGTTGGTGCCGACGAAGTAGCCGTTGGAGTCGGCCATGGCCTTGCCGAGCGCGCGGAGCCCGGCGTCGTTCGGGGCGACGTCGGAGGTGTAGCCCCACGGGACGATGATGTACTCGCCGTAGGAGTGGAGCGTGATGAACACGTCGCGGGCGTCGGCGGGCGCTGCGTCGGCGGGGTTCTCGCCGCGCTGGTCGGGGTGGAGTGCGCGGAGCCAGTCCTCGACGGCCTGCGTCTCGGGTTCGGACCCGGCCGAGGAGCCCTGGAAGGTCTCGGAGCAGGGGTTGGTGGAGTCGTCGCCCCACGCGAACGTGGAGTTGCGGTTGAGGTCGACGCCGATGCTGCCGCCGCAGTTGCCGTCGCTGTCGTTGGCGTTCTTGCGCTGGAGGATCGGGTCGTCGCCGCCGGAGGCGACGATGTCGACGCCGTCGGGGTTGGCGACGGGCACGACCCAGATCTCGGTGGTGTCCATGAGCTCGGTGACCGCGGTGTCGGTGCCGTAGCCGTCGACGAGTTTCTCGATCCAGCGCCAGGCGACTTCGCCGGTGGCGATCTCGCGGGCGTGCATCTGGGCGATGAGGGAGAACCGGGGTTTGGGCGAGTCGGGGTCGGTCTCGCAGTCGCCTTCGTTGATCTTCGTGAGGCAGATGGCGTAGACGTCGTGGCCGCCCTGGCCCTGGGTCTTGAGCCACGAGTCGCCGATGTCGTGGAGGCTGGCGAGTTCGGGGTTGGCGGCGGCGATCTCCTGGAGGTCGGCTTCGTAGGAGTCGACGGTGCGGTAGCCGCCGTAGTAGGTGCCCTCCTGCTCGGCGGCGACGGGGAGTTCCTTGTAGACGGTGTCGACGAACTCGGGGTCGTAGCCGAGTTCGCGGGCTTCGGCGGCGAGCGCCTCGTCGCCGATGATGTGGGATTCGCTGCCGTGGTCGTGGGCGAGGACGAAGCCGAGTTCCTCGAGTTCGGCCGCTTCGTCGGCGGTGAGGCGCGGGACGGTCCAGGTGGAGGGTTCTGAGCCGGCGGGATCGACCGGGTCGGCTTGGGCTGTGAGGGTGGCGGCGCCGGTGGTGGCCGCGACGACCCCCAGCGCGACGCTCGCGGTGACGAGCCTTCGTTTCATGTGCTGTGTCCGTTCGCTTCTCGTCCCGCCGGGGTGCCGACGGGACGAAGGGGCGGTCAAGGGATCTTAATCATACATTTCAGGTCCAACTCCGTAAATACGCAACATATTGGGACACAATGGATTCCACTTCGGAGTGTCGGCGCTTCCGGTGATCACGTGCCCGTCACGCGGCGCACCACCGAGAGCAGATAGGCGTCGCGGTCGAGCGGGTTCGCGTCGGTCCGGGGCCGGGACGGCACGGGGCCGCTCACCGGCTCGTGCCGTTCGAAGACGCTTTCGAGGACGCCTTCGCCGCTGGTCAGGCCAGGGAGGCGCTGACCGAGGCCGTGGACGGCCCCGGCCGGGATCGTGCCTTCGAGGGTGCAGCGGCCGCCGTCGAGCTCGGGCGGTTCGGGGACCGCGCGGAGCTTCGCGAGCGCGGCGAGGACGCCGCCGAGGTCGGCGGCGGGCAGTTCGATCCTGAAGCGGTGCAGGGGTTCGCAAACGACGGTGCCCGCTTGGCGGAGTGCGTCGGCGAGGATGAGCGGCACGAGGTTGCGGAAGTCCCCGGCGGTGCTCGACATGCTCTTGTCGAAGCCGCCGTGGGCGCTGGACTGGCGGGCCCAGTAGCCCGAGTGGGTCATGGTGACGACCGCTCCTTCGACCTGCCAGCCGTGCAGGCCTTCGCGGAGCGTGTCGTGGACGGTCTCCTCGACGGCTTTGAAGAACGCGAACGGCATCGAGCCCAGTTCCACGCCGAGCCGGAAGTCGACGCCGGACCCGGCGGCGGGCTCGATGCGCAGGCCGACCGTGGCCAGGAACGGGTTGGGGGCCTTCGCGATGAACTCAACGGCCGCGCCGGTGCCGGTGACGCGCTCGACGCAGATCACGGTGGACTCGCGGAAGTCGACCTCGAGGCCGTGCTCCTCGGCGAGGGTCGCGCCGATGACCTCCTTCTGGACCTCGCCGTAGAGGGAGACGGAGAGTTCCCGGCGGACCTCGTCGTGGCGCAGGCCGATGAGCGGGTCCTGTTCGGCGAGTTGGGAGAGCGCGGTGTGGAGGGCGGGCCGGTCGGCCTCGCGGACGGGCGCGACGACGGTCTCCAGTGCGGGCCTGAGGAAATGCTCGGTGCGGAGTTTCGGCGGCCGCCCGAGGGGATCGCCGATGCGGACCTCCCCCAGGCCGCGGAGCTTCACAATGCTGCCCGCTTCGGCGCGCGGGCACGGATGGTCCGTGCCGTCCTCGAAGACGCTGATGCCGGTGACCTTCGCTTCGCGGCCCTCGCCGAGAGGCACGCGGTCGCGCACCGCGACCGTGCCGGAGAACAGGCGGGCGTAGGCGATCCGCTCCCCCGCCGCGCCGCGCTCGACTTTGAACACCGTGGCCGACAGCGGTGCCGCCGGGTCGCCTTCCGAGCCGGGCAGGAAGCGGCGGATACCGTCGACGAGCCCGTCGATGCCCGCGCCGGTGATCGCCGAACCGAAGTGGACCGGGTGGGCCCGCGCCTGCGCGACGCGTTCGGCGAACGCCGCTGACAGCGCCTGACCGAATGGCGGCACTGCGTCAGGGGACCGTCGCGGGTCAAGAGACGAGGCCCGGTCCGGAGACGGTGCCATGTCACGTGCGACATGTGACATGCCATTGGTGGGAGGCTCGGCTCCTTCTAGCGCGCAGCCGGTCGGCCCCGAACCGGGCATGGCATGTGACATGCCACTGGGGTCCGGGGAGGCGTCGGCGGCGTCCATGCCGGCGAGGTAGGCGTTCAGCAGGTCGTCGTCGAGGAGCGCTTCGAGCACGTCCTCGGTGTAGGCGGCGTCCTGGGGGCGCGGTGCGCTCCGGGCCGCTGCGGTGCCGAGGCCGTCGACGGTGTCCATCGCGACCATCGCCGGGTCGAGTTTCGCGGCGAGGTCGCGCATGAGCGAGCCGGTGCGGGCGCCGGAGCGGTCGATCTTGTTGACGAACACCAGTGTCGGGACACCGAGGCGGCGCAGGGCCCGGTACAGGACGCGGGTCTGCGCCTGGACGCCCTCCACTGCGGAGACGACGAGCACCGCGCCGTCGAGCAGGTTCAGGACCCGTTCGACCTCGGCGATGAAGTCCGGGTGCCCGGGCGTGTCGACGAGGTTCACGGGGACGCCGCCGAGCGTGAACGAGACGACGGCGGACTTGATGGTGATGCCCCGGCGGCGTTCGAGGTCGAGCGAGTCGGTGCGGGTGCTCCCCGCGTCGACGCTGCCGACCTCGTCGATGATCCCGGCGGCTTGCAGCAGCCGCTCGGTCAGGCTGGTCTTACCGGCGTCGACATGGGCGAGGATTCCGAGATTGAGCGTGCGCAACAGCAGTCATGTCCTTGAGTTCGTGGTGACCTTTCTCGAATGACATGAACTGTTGGCGCATACCGGCTCCTCCGTGACGGGCGCGCGGCGGCGCCGCGGCTCCCGCCCAGTCCAGCAGAACGGGCGGGGGCCGCGCAACGGGTTATTCCGGACGCGGCCCCGGTCTAGGCGGCGGCCGCGGTGTCGTTGTCGAGGAGGCCCTCGATGATCTGGGCGACGCCGTCCTCTGCGTTGGTCGCGGCGCGGTCGGTCGCTGCGGCGACCGCCTCGGGATGGGCGTCGCCCATCGCGTACGAGCGGCCCGCCCAGGCGAGCATCGGCGCGTCGTTCGGCATGTCGCCGAACGCGACCACCGCGTCGGGTCCGACCCGGCGCTCCTTGCACCAGGTCGCGAGCCCGAACGCCTTGTCGGCGCCCCGCGCGTTGAGGTCGAGCATCCCGAAGTCGCCCCAGTGGCACATCGCGAGCCCGCCGAGGTCGGCGCCCTCGACGGCGGCGGCCATCTCCTCGCCGGTGCGCTCGGCGCAGTAGACCTTGATCTTCACGGCGCGCTTGGCGCGCTTGAAGACCGCGTCGGAGTCGGGCGCGAACTCCCAGTTCGACCCGCCCACGAGCGCGCGGTACCCCTCCTCGCCGACGATGCCGACGCCGTTCTCCACCGCGAACACCGCGTCGGGCAGGCGCCTGGCGATCGCGGCGACCACCTTGCGGCCCAGGGAGACCCGGATCGACCGGAGGATGCGGATGCGGTGCGTGGCGGGGTCGTAGACGATCGCGCCGTTGGCGCACACCGCGCCGTCGAGGTACGGCACGAGGTCGGGCAGCATGTCGACGCCGTAAGGCGTGCGGGCGGTGACGGCGACGACGGCCATCCCGTCGGCGCGGGCGGCCGCGAGGGCGTCGCGGGTCCGCTCGGACAGGGCACCGTCCGGGGCGAGGAGGGTGCCGTCCAGATCGGAGGCGATGACGAGGGGTCTGAGCACCGTTCCAGTATCGCCCGGCCCGGCAAGTGCGGCAACCGTACGAAACGGCACCGTCACCGCATCCGTTCGGACCGCTTGCGCACCAGGGGTTCCGCTGCACCAGGGCGAGTGCGGACCCCCATTGTTGACCCCTGAGTCAAGAATGGTGTAGGGTTCCGGGCATGGGCAGGCCGAAGAACTTCGAACCGGACGCAGCCGTCGCGCAGGCGATGGAGACGTTCTGGACCAAGGGCTACGCGGGGACCTCCCCCGCGGACCTCGCCGAGGCCACCGGCATCGGCAAGGGCAGTCTGTACCACGCGTTCGGCTCCAAGCGGGAGCTGTTCGGCAAGGCGCTCGACCTCTACGGGCGGGCCGGGTCCGAGATGACCGAGGCCTTCCTGAACGAGCCGGGCACCGCCAAGGAGCGCATCCGCGCCTACCTGGTGCTCCTGGTGGAGACCGACCTGAGCCTGCCCGCGCCGCGCGGCTGCCTCGCGGCCAACACCGCCCTCGAACTGGGCGGCAAGGACCCCGAGGCGACCGAGTCGGTGCGGCGGATGACGAACGAGACCATCCGCCTGTTCGCCGAGCGGCTCCGCAGGGGCCAGCGCGACGGCGACGTCGCGAAGGCGGTCGACGCGGAGGCCCAGGCTCACTTCCTGATGAACACCGTGGTCGGTCTGCGGGTCATGACGCAGACCCACGACCGCGACGTGCTGCACCGGATCATCGACTCGGCCGTGGCCGGGTTCTGAGCGCAGCGAACGCGCCCTCGTGCGAGGGCGTTTTTTCGGCCCCATTTTTTGACCTCAAGTTCAAGAACGATCGGAAGGCACACCCATGGAACTCGGACTCAACGGAAAGACCGCCCTCGTCACCGGCGCCAGCCGCGGCATCGGCCTCGCGATCGCCGAGACCCTCGCGGCCGAAGGCGTCCGCGTCGTAGGCGCGGCCCGCACCGTCACCCCCGAGCTGGAGAAGGCCGCCGCGGCGACCGTCAGCGCCGACCTGTCCACCCGGCAGGGCGCCGAGCGCATCGTCGCCGAGGCCGTCAGCGCGGTCGGCGGCATCGACCTGCTCGTCAACAACGTCGGCGGCGGCGACGCCGACCGGATGGCCGTCGGCGGCTTCCTCGACATCCCCGTCGAGCAGTGGCAGGAGGTCTTCGACCTCAACCTGTTCAGCGCCGTGTGGACCACCCGGGCCGCGCTGCCGGGCATCATCGAGCGCCGCGGCGCGATCGTGAACGTCTCCTCGGTCAACAAGTACCTCCCGGCGGTCGGCCCGGTCGGCTACAGCGAGGCCAAGGCGGCGCTGACGAGCTTCTCCAAGCGGCTCAGCGAGGAGCTCGCGCCGCAGGGCGTGCGGGTCAACACCGTCTCCCCCGGCGTCATCGGCTCCTCGCTGTGGCGCGACGAGGAGCGCTTCGGCGGCAAGGTGGCCGAGGCCTACGGCGTCGCGCACGGCGACCTGCTCGAGGCGATCCCAGGCCAGTTCGGTATCGCGTCGGGCCGCATCGGCGAGCCCGAGGAGGTCGCGGACCTGGTGGCGTTCCTGCTCTCCGACCGGGCGGCGAACATCCACGGCGCGGACCACGTCATCGACGGCGGCACCCTCAAGGCGGCCTAGGGCGAGAGCCGCAGTGGCGGGCGCGGGGCCACCGCGCCCGCCTGGTCCAATCCAGACCCAGCCGTTGCGGGTCCGTGATGTCAAGTTTGGGTAACGGCGGGGACCGGTCCCGGTTCCCAGTCGTCACACTAGTAGTGCCGTCGATTCGCACGGCCGCTCTACCCTGGACTGCGACCCTCCGTTGAAGGAGCCCATCATGGCCTACAACCCGCCCCCGCACTACAACCTCGGCGGTCCGAGCGAACCACAGCAGCCGCAGAGTGCGCCGCCCTCCTATTCACCGCTGCAGCCGCAGTACGACGCCGGCTACGCGCCCCAGTCGCCGGTGTCGGTGCCGCCGCCGACGGCGCCGGTCCCGGCCCAGCCCATGTACGGGACGCAGCCGCTCCTGCAGCCGCCGCCCCCGGCCGCTCCCCGCAAGTCGCCGATCGTGGCGGTCCTGGCCACCGTCATGGCGGTCGCGCTGGCGGGCGCCGCCGTGTCGATCGCGCTGTGGCTCAGCGCCAGCGGCGACCTCGAAGACGTCGAGGCGCGCGTCTCCGACCGCGACGAGCAGATCTCGCAGCTGGAGGAGGACCTCGAAGCGGCCCAGGCCCAGGTGTCGGAGCTGGAGGGGCCCGCGGCGGAGGCGGAGGCGCTCCAGGCGTGCATCGACGACCTCAACGACTACTACAACACCGAACCGGAATCGGAAGAGGAGACCGCGGCGCTCTCCGCGGCCACGAGCACCTGCGACGGCCTCATCGACGTCTTCTGAGCGGACACGCGAGGTGAAGGCCCGGCAGCGATCGCTGCCGGGCCTTCGCGTTGCGCTACAGGGACTTGTGGTGCGCGAACGCGACGGGGATACGCAGTTCGTGCCCCTTGAACAGCTCCGCGACCGGGCCGTTCGCCGCGGCCAGCGCCTCGGCCTCGGTCATCCAGCGGTGGTCGGAGGCTTCGAGCGGGGCGAGGCGGATCGCCTGGCCGGGGCTCGTCCGGCGGGCGGTGAAGCTCATGATCATGGGCATGCGGCTGTCGCCGAGCTGGGTGTCGCGCTTGTCGAAGGCCCAGGACAGACCGGTCAGCTCGACGTCGAGGCCGGTCTCCTCGAACGCTTCGCGGATCGCGGCGAGGCCGACCGGCTCGCCGACCTCGGTGCCGCCGCCGGGGACGGCCCACTGGCCGGTGTCGGTGCGCTGGATGACGAGGACGCGGCCCTCGTCGTCGAAGATCGCGGCGTCGGCTCCGGTCGAGATCATGTGGGCGGCGAGGTCGCCGCAGTCGATGCGCGGGTAGTCGAGGTCGGCCGCGGTGGTGCGTTCGCAGTGCGCGGCGACGCGGTGGTGGCGTTCGACTGAGTACGGGCTGGTCGCGTCGGCGAGCGCGGCTTTGGCGACCGCGGCGACGGCGTCGAGGATCGCTTTCGCCTCGGTCGAGACGCGCAGGGGCTCGCGTTCGCGGACGACGGCGCTGTCGACGGGGGCGTACGTGGGCAGGTCGCCGGCAAGGTCGGGGTCGGCCGGTTCGAGGAGTCGCTCGACCGCTGCGGGGTCGAGGCCGGTGGTGAACTCGTAGACGAGCAGGTAGGTGTGCGGGCAGGGCAGGTCCGCGAGGTCGGTGTCGGCGATGGCGACGGGTGCGGCGGGGACGTCGGCCCCGAGGGCGGTCGCGGTCGCGATGAGCCGGTCGGCGAGGGTGTCGGTGCGGAAGCGGCGGCGGTGGACGAGCCTGGTGCCGTCGCCGCAGTCGATGCGGAACTCGGTGCCGGGGATGGGGGTCCGCAGCTGCTCGTCGGTCGCGAAGACGGCGCGGACGTCCTCGTAGGGGCGGTGGTCGACGAGGGCGAGGAGGGCGGCGGCGTGGTCGCGCAGCTCCCGCAGGCGGGCCTCTTCGTCGGGTTCGGCGCCCCAGTAGAGGCCGTTGGCGGCTTCGGCGCGGAGCATGTCGGCGATGCGGGCGAGCCCGACCGCGTCGTGCCGTTCGGGGTTCGCTTCGGCGTCGGGGTTCGTCGTCATGGGGCTCCTGTGCTCGGCGGTGCGGGAGTGTCAGATCGTACGCTGTCCGACTGCCGCGCGGGCGTGGCTCAGCGCGTCCTGTGTCGAGGCGATGAGGGCGGGGTCGCCGATCTTGCGGCGCATGAGGAGCGCTTCGGTGAGGACTTCGACGGCGAGGTGGGGACGGCGGGCGTCGATGAGGTGCTTCCCGTAGTGCTGCAGCGCGAAGTGGAGGGAGTTGGGGCTCTCGGCCTGCGCGATCTCGATGGCCTGCTCGTAGAGCGGTTCGGCGGCGGCGAGCTCGCCGGGGTAGCGGTGGGCGTCGCCGAGGTTGATGAGGGCCGCGACGCGCTGGCGGGCGGTCGCGGCGCGGTCGAGGGCGAGCGCGAGGACGCGCCGCGCCTCGGCGTACTCGCCCAGGGCGATGAGGCCGACGCCCGCTTGGCGCAGTTCGGGCTGGGCGAGCCGCTCTTCGCGGTTGAGCTCGTAGCGCACGAGGCGGCGCAGCCGGTCGGGTTCGGTCGCGTACATGCGCCCGTCGTTGCCGGTGGCGATGAGTTCGGCTATCTGTTGCTGCTCAGCAGACAATGGCGTGTCCCCCGTTCCGCGCCTGGGATGGGCCGTGAGGCGGCCTGAGGCGAGGATAGAGCGGGGCCGGGCGTTTGCCCAGCCCCAAGCCCTGCTTCAACGGTAGCTCGGCGGCCTCAGGGTCGGCGCAGGATGAGGCCCTGGTACTGGTCGATCTTCGATTCGAGCGGTTCGTAGTGGGTCTCGACGAGGTCGAAGTGCTCGGCGGCGAGGGCTTCGATGCGTTCGGCGGTGAAGAAGGAGAAGAAGCGCTTCGGCTCGTACCGGTCGGTCTCCCATACGCCTTCGGAGTCCTCGCCGCCGTACTGTCCCCAGTAGAACCAGCCGCCGGGGGCGAGGACGCGCCGCACTTCGGCGAGCACGCCGGGGAGTTCGGCCTTCGGCACGTGGAGGAGGCAGTTCATGCCGAACACGGCGTCGAAGGACGCGTCCTCGAACCGCAGGTCGCTGAAGTCCATGACTTCGGCGTCGAGGCCCTTGGCGCGGCAGTGCGCGACGAGTTCGGGCGAGAGGTCGACGCAGGTGACCTTGCAGCCTTCGTCGGCGAAGTACCGGCCGCTGACGCCGTGCCCGGCGCCGATCTCCAGCAGGCGCGCCGATTCCGGGAGGCGGGCCTTGAAGCGTTCGCGCTCCGCGGCCTTCCAGGGGGCGTCGTCCATGCCCTCGCGGTTGTCGGCGTCGGCGTCGTAGGCGTTGCGCAGTTCCTCTTTGAGCGCTCGGTAGTCCATGGCCCCGATGATGCCAGAGGGGTGCGACAGCGCTTTCGGGTCGCGGCCTAGCGGAGTCCGGCTTCGGCGAGGGCGCGGTTGCGGGCCTTCTTGGGGAGCCGGTCGACGTAGACGGTGCCTTCGAGGTGGTCGTACTCGTGCTGGAGGCAGCGGGCGAGGGTGCCGGTGCCCTCGATGCGCACGGGCCTGCCTTCGCCGTCGAACCCTTCGACGACGGCGGTGGCCGAGCGGGGCGTGTCCTCGAACGCGCCGGGCACCGACAGGCAGCCCTCGTCGTCGACCATGAGCTCGCGGGGCGCAGGCGGGAGGGTGAGCACCGGGTTGACGACGGCGGCCACGGTGCGCTCGCCGTCGGCGTCCTCGCAGTCGAGCACGAACACCCGGGCGTCGACGCCGATCTGGTTGGCCGCCAGGCCGACGCCGTTGGCCGCGTACATGCTCGCGAACATGTCCTCGATCAGCGCCGCCAGCGCGTCGTCGAAGGCCTCGACGGGCTTGCAGGCGCGGTGCAGCACGGGTTCGCCGTACCGCGTGATCGGGTGCGCCTTGCCGTGCTCGCCGGGGACGGGCCCGCCGGTCGCTGCGTCTGCTCGGTCTGGCACCGGTGTCTCCTTGTCCGCCAATCGGTCTCCCTCTTGGGCTCGGTCCTCGCTCAGGGCGGTGGCATATCACATGTCACACGCCAACCCCGCTATTGCAAGTCTATTGCAACAGACTCGGGCGGCCGCGCCGCTTCCGGGGAGCCGGTCCGTAGTGCTGCGGCACATAGCGCGGGCGCGGGCCCAGTCGGCCCGCGCCCGCTCCACTATGCCTCAGAGGCTCCAGACCTCGACCTGGCCCATGGCGGTGCCTGTGACGACCACGGCGTGGTCGTCGATCCAGGCGGTGCTGGCCGACTTGACGGCCGTGTCGCCGGTGTGCGGTGCGACGGTCTCGCCGAGCTGCGCGCCGGTCTCGAGGTCGAAGAGGGTCAGGCCCTTGTCGCCGAGGAGCATCGCGACCGGCTTGCCGTCGAGTTCGAGGAGCTGCGCGCCCACGACCGCCTGGATCAGGTCGCGTCCGGCGGTCCCGAAGGGCTGGGCGGTGACGAGGTCCCATGCCTGCACCGAGCCGTCGGCGGTGACCGTGACGCCGAGCGCCTTCCCGGCGGCGGTCCCGGCGGTGAACGCGGTGACCTCGACGGCGAGCTGGTCGAAGGTGCCGCCGACGGGCTCGCCCGTGCCCATGTCCGAGACGAACACGGTGTTCTCGTAGACGCCGGACTGGCGCAGCTGGCCGTCGAGCTCCACGATCGCGCTCAAGTCGGCGTACGAGAAGCTGACATCGCTCATCGACTGGCCGTTGAACAGCTGCACGACCTCGTAGTCGGAGATGTAGATCGGGACCGAGTCCCACACGCCGACCCAGTAGATCGAGTTGTAGCTCGACTCGCGCGTCTGGATCGGGTTGCCCGGGTCGTCGAGGTACCAGACGGCCTCGGTGGAGGCGTCCCGTGAGAACGCGACCCAGCGCCCGTCGAACTCGAACACCGAGAGGTGCTCGATCGGCTCCTGGTGCCCGCGGAACTCCCCCACCCGCTCGCCGGTGGCGACGTTCCAGATGCGGATGACCTTGTCCTCGCCGCCGGTGACCGCGACCGGGTCGGTGCCGATCATGCCGGTGCGGACGTGCGTGACCTCGCCGACGTGCGCGCTGTCCATCTCGGCGGTCTTGTCGCCGAGCTGGGCTTCGGTGAGCGGCACGAGGCCGTCGTCGTCGCCGGTGGAGGCGGAGCCGTCGTTGTCGGTGCCGTCGCCGGTGGCCTCCTCCTCGGTGGCGGCGGACTCGGTGTTCTCGACTGCCGTGTCCCGGTCCTTCTCGTCGCCGGGGAGGAACTGGAACGCGGCGAGCGCGCCGACCGCGAGGACGAGGACGCCCGCGATCGAAGCGAGGACGGCGACGCCCTGTTTGGACTTGATCCAAGGGCCCTTCGCGGGCGGGACCGGGCCGGTCGGGTACGGACCCGTCGGGTACGGGCCGGTCGGCGGGCTCTGGGGGGCGGCCATGGCAGGCTGGGTGAGCGGGTAGGGCGGGCTGCCGGGCACGGCCTGCGGGGTCGGCTGCAGGGCGACGGGGTTGGGGGCGGAGGGCTGCGGGAGCCGCATCGTCTGGCCGGTCGGCGCGGGGGCCGGGCTCGGCACGGGCGCGGGGACGGCCGGGGCCGTCGTCTGCGGCGGCAGGGCCGGGCTCGGGACCGAGATCGGGGTGCTCACGGTGTGCTGTGCGACGAGCCCGCCTTCGGAGACGGCGAGTTCGGGCTGCTCGACCGCGGACGGGGCGATGCCGAGTTCGCGGTGAAGCAGGGTGGCGACGAGCGGCATCCGGCTCGCCGCGCCCACGAGGAACAGCGCGGCGACCTGCTCTTTGGTGAGGCCCGATTCGCGGATGACGCCCTGGGTGACGCGGAGGGTGCGCATCACCAGGGGCGTGCAGACCGTCTCGAGCTCGTCGCGGGTGAGATGGGCGTCGACGTCGAGGAGCGGGATGGTGAGCTCAGTCGAGGCACTGCGGGAGAGGCGCTCCTTCGCCTGGCGGACCTCGTCCATGAACGCGGTGCGGTAGCGCAGGTCGGCGGGCTCGGTCGGGCTGGTGAGCCGCGCCCAGCGCTCGTCGTCGGGCTGGACGGTCTTGGCGACGTGCTCGGCGAGGGCCTGGTCGAAGTCGAGGCCGCCGAGGTCGTCGGCGCCGTCGACGGCGAGGACGTCGAAGCCGTTGGTGGCGCGGCGCAGGACGGTGGCGTCGAAGGTGCCGCCGCCGAGGTCGTAGACGACGACGCCGCTGCCGGGCGGCACGTGCGCGCCGAGGGTCTCGACGAAGTAGCTGGCGGCGGCGACCGGTTCGGCGACGAGGTCCACAGTGCCCAGACCGGCGGCGGTGGCGGCGTCGGCGACGACGTGGCGGCGGGTCGGGCCCCACGCGGCGGGCACGGTCACGGTGACGGGGCCGAGCGAGCCGAGGGTCTGCTCGCATTCGCGGGCGACCCGGGAGAGGACGGCGGCGATGACGCTGGTGACGGGGATCTCGGTCTCGCCGAGGAGGATCTGGGCGTCGTCGATGCGCCGCTTGGGGTTCGGTTCGTACCGGTCGGGCTTGCGGCGTCCGGAGTGGACGGCGTCGGCGCCGACGACCGGACCGCCCTCGTCGTTCATGAACACCGCGGAGGGCAGCTGCGGGGAGCCGTCGAACAGCTGCTGGTGGACCCGCCCGTCGGCGCGGCGGATGGTGGCGACGGTGTGCGAGGTGCCGAAGTCGACGCTGATCGAGGCGGGTCGGGGGTTGGAGAAGGACATGCCGCAACTGTAGTGACCTGGGTCCACCGCCTGATGCGTAGGGAACTCCCGTACTGCTGGGGCCTGTGTGCTTCGCGGGCGCCTGGGAGAATGCGCGGGTGGGTTTGCAGACGCAGTTGCGGCGGGCGATCGCGGTGTTCCGGTTCGCCGCTCTGGGCTATCCGGTGCTCCTGGGCGCCTTGGCGTTCGAGAACCTGCGGCATCCCGTGGCGGCCGCGCTACTGGTGGCCGCGCTCGTGGGCTGGACGGCGGCCGTCAGCTACCGGTACACCCGCAAGGGGTACGAGGACCAGGTCGTCTACGCCGACCTCGCGGTCACGGCGGTGGCCGTCGCGGTGTCGGCGTGGGCGCTGGCGGTGGACGGTCGGCCGGTGCCGATCTCGTTGGGGCCGTGGATGGCCGGGGTGGTGCTCGCATGGGGCGCGGCCTGGGGCAGGCGCAGCGGTGCCGTCGCGGGCGGCGTGATCGCCGTGTTCGGCATGGTGTTCCGCGGCGGCATCAGCGACAACACGGTGAACGAGGCGGCGCTGCTGGTGCTCACCGGGTTCACCGTGGGGCACCTGGTACGGCTCGGCGTGGAGGCCGAGGAGCGGACGCGGCGGGCCGTCGAGCGGACCGCCGCCGCGAAGGAGCGCGAGCGGCTGGCCCGGGACATCCACGACTCGGTGCTGCAGGTCCTGGCGCTGGTGCAGCGGCGGGGCAACGAGATCGGCGGCGAGGCGGCCGAGCTCGGGCGGCTCGCGGGACGACAGGAGGAGGCGCTGCGGGCGCTCATCTCCTCCGAGGCGTACCAGCACCCGCTCGACGGGCGGCGCGACCTGCGGGAGCTGGTGGGTCGGCACGCGGGCGGGGCGGTGACGGTGGCGGCCCCGGCGGAGCCGGTGCGGCTGCCCGCGGCGACGGCCCGGGAGGTCGCGGCGGCCGTGGCGAGCGCGGTCGACAATGTGCGGGAGCACTGCCCGGAGGGGACGCACGTGTGGCTGCTGGTCGAGGACGACGGCGACGCGGTCACCGTCAGCGTCCGCGACGACGGGCCCGGGATCGCGCCGGGTCGCTTGGCCGAGGCCGCCGCTGAAGGCCGTCTCGGTGTGGCGCAGTCGATCCAGGGCCGCGTGCGCGAACTCGGGGGGACCGTGGAGGTCGTCTCGGGACCCGGTTCGGGGACGGAGGTCGAGATGCGGGTGCCGCGTCCGAGGACGGAAGGGGACGCCGATGGCGACGCTCATCGTGGTCGATGACCACCCGATCTGGAGGGAGGCGATCGCCCGCGACCTCACCGCGGCCGGGCACCGCGTGCTCGCCGTATGCGGCGAAGGGAAGGCGGCGCTCACCGCGATCCGGGAGCTGCGGCCCGAAGTGGCGATCCTCGACCTGCAGCTGCCGGACCTCTCGGGTGTCCAAGTGCTGCAAGGACTCGGCGAGGACTGCCCCACGGCGGCGCTCATCCTCTCGGCGAGCGGCGAGTCGGCCCATGTGCTCGACGCGATGAAAGCGGGAGCGCGCGGGTACCTCGTCAAGTCGGCGTCGGCGGCCGAACTCGCCGACGCGGTCGAGCGCGTCGCGGCCGGGGACGCGGTGTTCACTCCCGGCCTGGCGGGACTCGTGCTCGGCGAGTACCGGCGGCTCGCCAACGCGGGCGGGGCCGAACGCCCGAAGCTCTCCGAACGTGAGACCGAGGTGCTGCGGCTCGTCGCCAAGGGACTCAACTACCGCGAGATCGCCGAACGGCTCGTGCTCTCCCAGCGCACGGTCCAGAACCACGTGCAGCACATCCTCACCAAACTCCAGCTCCACAACCGGGCGCAGCTCGTGCGGTACGCGATCGAGCAGGGCATCGACGGCGACTGAGTACTTTCGGACCCCCGAAATGAGTAGAAGCGCCGATGCGCGGACCCCTTCGGGCGCTGTGCAATAGAGGCATGAACGCCTACATCACCGCCGTCGGCGCGTACCTCCCCGGTCCCCCGGTCGGCAACGACGAGATCGCGGCGCGCCTCGGCGGGGTCGACGAGCGCGGCGACCGCCTGCGCCGCCGCATCCTGGCCGCCAACGGGATCGCCAAGCGTCACTACGCCCTCGACGAGCAGGGCCGCACGACCGAGCTGAACGAGGAGCTGGCCGCCAACGCGCTCCAAGCCGCCCTCGACGAACGCGGCCTCGGCGCGGCCGACCTCGACATGCTCGCCACCGCGACCACCCAGGGCGACCTGCTCGTGCCCGGCTTCGGGTCGATGGTCCACGGCCGCTTGGGAGGCGGGCCCATGCAGGTCCTCTCCGCCGCCGGGGTGTGCGCCTCCAGCCTCGCCGCGCTCGACGCGGCCGTCGCGAAGGTCCGCCTCGGCGACCGTCGGCGCGCGGCCGTCGTCGGCAGCGAACTGTCGAGCCGGTGGCTGCGCGGCTCCAGGTTCCACGGCGGAGGCGGCGACGGCGACGCGCATTTCCTGCGGTGGATGCTCTCCGACGGCGCGGGCGCGGTCCTGGTCGAGGCGCAGCCGCGCCCCGACCGGCCCTCGCTGCGCGTCGACTGGGTCCGCACCGTCTCGCTCGCCCACGCCAACCAGGTGTGCATGCGGGCCGGCATGGGCGACAGCACCGCGCCCGTCGCTGGCCGCACCTGGCAGGACATGGGCAGCGCCGCTGCGGCCGAGCAGGCCGGGATGATGCTGCTGCGCCAGGACACGAGCGCGCTCGGCGCCCTCGCCGAGGCCGGACTGCGCGAGTTCCAGACGCTCGCCCGCGACGGCCTCATCGACCTCGGCAAACTCGACCACGTCCTGTGCCACTACTCGACGAACGCGTTCCGCGACATCGTCTTCGACCAGCTCGCCTCCGCCGGGGCGGACATCGACACGAGCCGCTGGTTCTCCAACCTCGAGACCCGCGGGAACACCGGCGCCGCCTCGATCTTCATCGCGCTGGAGGAATGCTGGCGGACCGGGCGGTTCGAGCCCGGCCAGACCGTGCTGCTCGCCGTCCCCGAATCGGGCCGGTTCACGTTCGGGTTCGCCCACTTGACCTGTGTGGACGCGCAAGCCGAAACCCCTGCGACGCTGCCCGTCGCGGCCCCGGCCGTAGGGGCAGCGATGCCCGCCGTCACCCGCGTCGCGCCGCGCTCGGCGAGCATCCACGACCGCCTCGACGCCGTCTGGCAGGAGTTCGAGCAGCGCCTCGACCAGGTCCCCGTCATGCACCGCCTCGCAGAAGGCACCGCCACGATCGAGGACTACCGGCGGCTCCTGTTCAACCTGCGCCAGCAGGTCGCCGACGGCGCGCGCTGGATCTCCCGCGCCGCCTCCAACTTCTCGGTCGACATGTTCGACCTCCGCAGCGCCGCCATCGGGCACGCCGCCGAAGAGCACCGCGACTTCATGATGATCGAACGCGACTACGCCGCCTGCGGCGGCTCCATCGAGGACATCCGCGCAGGAGAGAAGAACATCGGCTCCGAAGCGCTCTCGGCGTACATGTTCCACACCGCGAGCCAGCCCGACCCGATCGGACTCCTCGGCGCCATGTTCATCATCGAAGGCCTCGGCACCGGCAAGGCCTCCCAGTGGGCCGCCCGGTTCAAGGAGACGCTGGGCCTGCGCGACGACCAGGTCGGCTTCCTCGCCTACCACGGCGAAGCCGACGACGACCACTTCGCGAAACTCCAGGCCATCCTGAACTCCCCTCGCATCGACGCCGCGGCCGCCGACGCGATCGTCAAGACCGCCAAGACCGTCGCCCGCCTCTACGCCCTCCAACTGGAAGAGCTCGACAATGTCTAAGGGGCCGCTCGCCGACCCTCCCATGTGGGATGCCATGTGCGCCGACCCCGCCATGCCCCTCGAACCCGACGTCGCCCGCATGGTCACCGACGACCAGCGGCAGTGGACCCGCACCTGGATCTACCCGGTCCTGCGGCCCGTCTCGCGGGTGCTCGCGCTCGTCATCGTCGCGCTCAAACGCCTGACGCCGGTGCGCTGGACCGCGCACCGGCTCATGGACCGGCTCTGCCTGTGGTTCCTGCGCCGCTTCGTCTCCCCGCTCGCCGTCGAACTCCTCATCCGCCACTTCGTGATCGAGACGAACCTCCTCAACTTCATCGTCCGCAACACCGCCACCGGCATCGAACCGGTCGGCCTGCGGCCCTTGAACCTCGCGGGGCTCGGCGACCGCGCCGTCATCGAACACGACATCAACGTCTACGAAGTGCTCGCCGCGCTCGACCTGACCCGGACGGGACCGCTCGACTTCTCGGACCTCGACATGCCGCCGCTCGACCCCGAGCCGCACCGGTTCCGGCTGCTGCGCCTGGACATCCAGACCGCGCTGTGCCTCATGAACCTGCCGTTCGCCGCCTGCCTCACCCCCGACGAGTACCGGCGGGCCGTGCACTCCATGCGCTTCGACGACTCGATCCTGGCCATCCTCGCCGACATCACCGGTGACCCGGTGTTCCTGCGCTGGCAGAACGGCGACCTGTCCATCCGCGCCGACTCCAACACCGACGTCCCGCACGCCGTCTACCGGCACGCGGTCGTCTGCGAGTACGCCCACGCCCACCTGGTCAGACTCGCCGCGAATCGATGAACCTCGATCCCGTTCTGTCCGGTTGCCGACAGTTCCGTCCCTTTCGCGTCAAGAACCCGTCAAGAACGTTGACGACGCCGGTCCCCGGTGGTGCGCTTGGTTTATCAGCGGATCTCTACCGGAGGTGGAAGATGGAGCGCACGCCCTCGACCCCGTACTCCCGCGTCGGCGGCCTGGCCGCCCTCGGCGGCTCGGTGCTCACGGTCGGCTCGATGTTCATGCCCTGGGTCGACACCGCCGGAGGCGGCTCGCTCGACTACTGGCACCTCTCCGGCGTCGCCGGGGTCCAGCCCGACACGCGGGCCTACCTCATGTCCCTCGGGCTCATGCTGCTCCTGGTCGTGTGGTGCGCCCTGTACTTCACGCTCCACACCCACGAGACCCGCACCGCCTGGGCCTTCGGCGGCCTCGCGGGCGCGATGATCCTCTACGGCAGCGACCTGCGCATCAGCGAAGACCTCCCGGCCGGATCGCTCGCCGCGGGCGAGGTCGTCGCCGTGATCGGTCTGCTCCTGCTCACCGCGGGGTCGGTCATGGCGCTCGCCGCCAACATCCCCGAGCCCGCCCCGGCGCACCAGCGGACGGGGAAGGCCTCGCTCTAGACGCCCCGCTCAGGCGCTGTCGCGGACGATCAGCTCGGTCGGCAGGATCGCGGGTTCGACCTCTTCGTCCTCGAGGAGGGCGAGGAGGAGGCGGACGGTCTCCTCCGCGACCTTGGCGAGCGGCTGGCGGACCGTGGTCAGCGCCGGGCGGGTCGCCGAGGCGATCGCCGAGTCATCGAAGCCGCCGACGGCGACGTCCTCGGGCACCCGGCGCCCGGCCGCGTGGAGCGCCTGCAGCGCACCCGCGGCCATGAGGTCCGAGGCGACGAAGACCGCGTCGAGGTCCGGCACGTTCTGCAGCAGCCGGTGCATCGCGGCCTCGCCGCCCGCCTGCGTGTAGTCGCTGTGCACGACCATCTGCTTCCCGGCCTTGCGGCCGAGGACGCTCGTGAATCCCTCCAGGCGGAGCGAGCCGCCAGGCGTGTCGAGCGGGCCGGTGATCATGCCGATCTTCCGGCGCCCCTGCTCGACGAGATATTCGGCCATGGCCCGCGCGCCGCCGCGCTCGTCGGCTGCGGCGTAAGGGATCACGGACTCGCGGCCGAGGACCGCGCCGAGGGCGACGGCGGGCACGCCCGCCCGCTCGATCTCGTCCAGCAGCGGATCGCCCGCGTGGGTGGAGATGAGCAGCGCCCCGTCGGCGTGGCCGCCGCGCAGGTACCGGGCCACCCGGTCGCGGCCGCCGTCGTCGCCCGCGATCATGAGCACCAGCGACATGTCGCGGTCGGCGAGCTGGTTGGTGGCCACGCGCATGAGCACCGAGAAGTTCGGGTCCTCGAACAGCCGCTCCTGCGGCTCCGAGAGCACCATGACGATCGAGCCGGTCCGGCTCGTCTTCAGGCTCCGCGCCGCCCGGTTCACCACGTACCCGGTCTCGGCGACCGCGCGGCGCACCGCCGCCTCGGCCGACAGCGACACGTTCGCCTTGCCGTTGAGCACGCGGGAGACCGTGCCGCGCGAGACGCCCGAGGCCTCGGCCACGTCGTGGATCGTCGGTCGTTTCCGTGTCAAGATGCTCAGCTCTCCCTTGTGTCTCACTCGATTATCGCCCGACCGGAGCGGCGCCGCGGGCCGAGGCCCGCCGCGACGCCGGGACCGGACGCGGTGCGGGGAGGCCGCCCAAGGGGAAGGCGGCCTCTCCGCGGCTCCCGCGCGCCGTGCCGGAGCGGCTGCGCCGCAGCGGAGTCATCCGCCGCCCAGTGCCCGCAACGACGGCAGCGCGTTGCCCTCGAAGTCGAACAGCGCCTGGTTGGCCCACGAGCTGCCGTGCTCGTCGACCACGTCGTCGCCGTACTCCATCCCGGCCCGCGAGGCCCAGGTGGTGCCGTCGACCGGCAGCCACGCGGGCTCCCAGTAGACGATCCCGAGGCCGCGCCCGCCGGGCACGTCGTCCACAGTGGTGTACAGGTCGCGCAGGTACGCGGCCTGGCCCTCGGGCGAGGCCGGGTAGCCGCCGGTCTCGGCCAGCGCGGGCTGGAACACCTGGTGGTGCCCGGCCGGGGACTCCCCCGTCCAGGCGTAGGCGGTCTCGACGACGACGAGGTCCTTCCCGTAGCGCTCGGCGAGGTCGTTCAGGTTGGCGCCCAGGTCTTTCAGGGTGCCGTGCCAGTACGGGTAGTAGGACAGGCCGATGACGTCGAAGTCGAGGCCGCGCGCGGCCGCCTGGTCGAACCAGCCGCGGTACAGCTCGTTCGCGCCGCCGAAGTCGAGGTGGATCATGACCCGCGCGTCGCTCGCCGCGCGCACGGCCGCGACGCCCGCCGCGAGGAGTCCGGCGAGGCGGTCGAACGCCTCGGGGTCCTCGCGTTCGAAGCGCCGTTCGGCGTCGATGAACCTGGGGGTGCGGCCTTCGGGCCACAGCATGCCGTTGGTGATCTCGTTGCCGACCTGGACCATGTCGGGCGTGGCGTCGGCTACGGCGAGGGCGGCGAGCACGTCGGAGGTCCAGTCGTGGACGCGCGCTTCGAGTTCCGCGCCTTTGAGGCCGCGCCACGCCTTGGGGGTGGACTGCTTCTTCGGGTCGGTCCAGAAGTCGGAGTAGTGGAGGTCGAGGAGGACCCGGTGGCCCGCCGCCTTGGCGCGGCGGGCCAGGGCGATCGTCGTCGCGAGGTCGTTGGTGCCGCCCATGTACGGCTGTCCGGCGTCGTCGCGCGGGTCGACCCACAGGCGCAGGCGGATCCAGTTGACGCCTTGCGCGGCGAGGAGTGCGAACAGGTCGTGCGTCGTGCCGTCGGCGCGGAAGACCGCGCCGCGCTGTTCGATCTCGGCGGTCATGGAGACGTCGGCTCCGCGGACGGGCAGCACCATTCGGCTATCCCTTCTCGGCGCCCGCGGCGGCCCCGGTGACGAGGTAGCGCTGCAGGACGATGTAGAGGACGGTGATCGGCAGGGCGAGGACGACCGCGCCCGCGGCGAACGTGGTGTAGGAGTTGGCGTACTCGGAGCTGATCATGTTGAACAGGCCGAGGGCCACGGTCTGCTTGTCGGCGCTCTGCAGGACCAGGCGCGGCAGGATGAAGTCCATCCACGGCAGCGTGAACTGCGTGATCGCCACGAAGGTGAGCATGGGGCGCATGAGCGGCAGGATGATCTTCACGAAGATCGTGAGGCGTCCGGCGCCGTCGATCGCGGCGGCCTCGTCGAGGCTCGCGGGCAGGTTGTCCGTGTAGCCCTTCATGAGCCAGATGTTGTACGGCAGGGCTCCGGCGATGCTCACGAGCGCGAGGCCGGTGAGCGAGTCGAGCAGGCCGAAGTTCAGGAAGAGCATGTACACCGCGATGGCGGCCAGGAAGGCCGGGAACATCTGCAGGATGAGGATGCTCAGCAGGCCGGCTTTGCGGCCCTTGAACTTGACGCGGGAGAACACGTAGCCGCAGATCGCGGCGAGCACGACCGAGCCGATCATGTTGATCACGGCGACGTACAGCGAGTTGAGGTACCAGCGGCCGTACTCGGTCTCGGTGAACAGGTCCGCGTAGTGGGCCATGGTGGCCTCGGACGGGAACGGCGAGACTTCGCCGAGGCCGTCGCCGGGGCTCAAGGACGCGCCGACGACCCACAGGAGCGGGAAGATGACAATGCACGCGACGACGAGCAGTTCGAGGTGGATGAGGACCGTGGAGAGGCCCTCGCCGCGGGGCTTGCGGCGGCGGCGCGGGGTGGCCTGCGCGCTGGGCGCGGGGCGTTCGGCTAGTTGCGTAGTCATGGTCAGAGCTCCCGGATCGCCTTGGAGCGGTTGAGGTTCCACACGGAGATCGTGCCGACGATGAGGAAGATGAAGAGGCTCATCACGGCGCCGATGTTGTAGAGCTGGGTCTCGAAGGTGAGCTTGAACAGCCAGGTGACGAGGAGGTCGGTGCTGCCCGCGAACCGGTAGTCGGCGTTGTCCGGGCCGCCTTCGGTGAGGAAGTAGACCACGCCGAAGTTGTTGAAGCTGGACACGAACGAGAGGATGAGCAGCGGCGCGACGGTCTTGTGGACCACCGGCAGGGTGATGTGGCGCAGCTGCTGGAGCGGGCTGGCGCCGTCCATGCGGGCGGCCTCGTAGTAGCTGGCGTCGATGTTGGTGAGCACGCCGCCGACGAGGGCCATGAAGAACGGGAAGGTGAGCCACAGGTTGATGAGGAGCACCACGGCGCGGGCGAGGTTCGGGTTGGAGGCGTCGGTGAACCAGTAGATGCGCTCGTCGGTGAGGCCGACGTCGACGAGCCACTGGCTGACGGGTCCGAACTGGCCGTTGAACATGGAGCGGAACACCAGGGCCGAGACGATCGCGGGGACCGCCCACGGCAGCAGGAAGATCGAGCGCCACACGCGCGGGAACTTGACCTTCTTATTGGCCAGGAGCACGGCCTGGAAGAAGCCGAGGGCGTAGGAGGCGACGGTGGTGACGAGGGCGAACACGAAGGTCCAGGCGAGGACGCCGAGGAACGTGTTGGTCCAGGCGGAGCCGGAGAGGATCGCGCCGAAGTTGTCGAAGCCGACCCATTCGACGAGGTTCTTGGGGGGCAGGTTGTCGCGGTTGTAGTTGGTGAAGGCGACGAGGATGACGAACAGGACCGGGAGCACGGACATGAACACGACGAGCACGAGGCCCGGCGAGAGCATGATGTACGCGAAGGCGCTGTCCCACAGGCGGCGGGCGTAGGCCGCTGAGGACTCGCGGGGGCCGCCCGCGTTGAGCGCGGCGCGGTAGGCGGCGGCGTCGCGGACGCCCCAGATCCAGATGATCGCCAGGAGCGCGAGGACGAGCAGCGCGATGAGGCCGCTGGCCAGGAGGGTGACGGAGTTGTCGCCTTCGGAGAGTCCGGTGACGGTCATCTGGCGCGGCTGGGTGCCGAGGGTGAACAGGCCCCAGAGGCCCTGGATGAAGAACCCGCCGTTGCTGCGCGGCGTGAAGTCCATTCCGGCGTAGTAGTTGCCGGAGGCGATCTCCCAGCCGACCAGGCCTGCGAAGAACGCGAAGAAGAAGACGGCTTTGCCAGCCTGGCGGTTGATCAGCTGGCCGGCCCCCCACACCAGTGCCGAGGCGAGGCCCGGCACCAGTGCGGGGAGCTTGCTGCTTGGAGCGTTGCTCATCGTGCAGTCAGTCCTGGTCGTCCTAGAGACCGTGCAGTTCGTTGTAGGTGTCGACGGCCTTGGTCTGGGCGTCGGCGGTGGAGCTCAGCGAGTCCCAGACGTCGACGGCGAGGGCGTTGCCGACCTCCCAGAAGTACTCGGGGACCTGCGGGATGAGGTCGGCCTGGGCGGACTGCTCGACGATGCCCGCGACGTGCGGGTCCTCGGAGAGGCCTTCGATGCCCGCGAGCAGGTCGGCGTTGAGGGCCGGGATCTGGCCGGTGGTCGCGTAGAGGACCGCGGCGCCCTTGTCGGAGGCGAGGAAGTTCGCGAAGACGCGCGCGGCGGCCGGGTAGGCGGTGTGGCCGGAGACGACGGCGGTGTGCATGCCCGCGAAGGAGCTGGCGGGTTCGCCGCCGGCGACGCTGGGCAGGACGGTGACGCCGTACTCGAAGCCGTTGGCCTCGGCGCCCGCGTCGGCGTCGGCGAAGGCCCAGGGGCCGTTGATCGCGTAGGGGACGGTGCCGGCGGAGAACTCCTGGCGGATGTTCTCCTCGGTGGCGTCGGCGGCGGGGACGTCGAAGATCTCGCGCAGGCCCGCGTAGTAGTCGAGGGCGGCGAGGAGCTTCGGGTCGTCGAAGTTCGGCTTGGCCGGGTCGAGGTCGGGGTAGAGCTGCCAGCCGGTCGCCGAGAGGATCGAGTAGGCGTGGTAGATCTCGCCGGGGGTGAACTGGACGGTCCACTGGTTCTTCGACGCGTCGTTGTACTCGGCGGCGAGGGTCTTGATCTCCTCCCACGTGGTGGCGGGGGCGTCGGAGCCGGTGAGCTGCTTGAGGAGGGTCTTGTTGTAGAACAGCGCGATCGACTCGGTGGTGATCGGCACGGCGTGCATGGAGTTGTCCTCGCCGCCGGAGACGACGCCGGTGAAGGTCTCGCTCATGCGGCTCTTGAGGACGGCGTCGTACTCGCCGAGGGGGGCGGCCACGCCCTGGTCGATGGCGCGGGCGAGCTGGTCGTAGAAGGACATGTAGACGTCCGCGCCCTTGCCGGCTTCGGCGGCGGTGGTCATCTTCTCGACGGCGTCGTTCTTGGGGACCAGTTCGTACTCGACCTTGACGCCCGGGAACGCCTCGACGAAGGCGGCGATGGCGGCTTCGGCCTCGTAGTCGGTCTCGAACCAGACCTTGAGGGCCTTCTTGCCCGAGGCGATGTCCTCTTCCATCACGTACTGCTGGGCGTCGGCGTCCCACTCGAGGCCGCCGCTCGCGGTGTCGGCGTCCTCTTCGGGGCTGCCGCAGGCGGCGAGGGTCCCGGCCGCGGCGAGGCCGCCGCCGAGGGCGAGGAGGTTGCGGCGGTTCAGAGAGGGTCCGGCGTGAGCACCTTTGCTGCGCATGTCAAGTCCTTGTCTCGGTGAGTGAGGGGCCAGGTCGGCGCTGGGCGTATGAAGCGCGCCACCGGGCTGTGAACGTTTACACGAATCTAGCGACTCAGATCCCAGTTAGCAACCAAGTTTTGCGCCTAATGTCTGCTTTTAGAACAAAGATTCTTCAAGAAACGATCACAATTTTGAAACGGCGCTCGACAGAACCTCAGGTTGCGTGATCGCTGGGCGTCGAGTACTGTGCACGTTCACAGGAATTGATGCAAGGAACCTCACAGGAGACACGGTGCAGACCATTCGCTACGGAGGCGACTACAACCCCGAACAGTGGCCCGAGGAGGTCTGGCACGAGGACGTCCGCCTCATGCGCGAGGCGGGAGTGAACCTCGTCAGCCTCGGCGTCTTCAACTGGGGGATCATCGAGCCCGCCCCCGGCGAGTACGACTGGACCGGCCTCGACAAGGTCATCGGCCTGCTGCACGAGAACGGCATCGGCGTCGACCTGGGCACCCCCACCTCGGCCCCGCCGTCCTGGTTCCGCCGCGCCCACCCCGAGACGCGCCTGGTCGACTTCGAGGGCCGCGTCATGGCCTCGGGCTCGCGCCACGGCGTGTGCCCCTCGCACCCGGTCTACAGCGACGCGTGCGCGCAGATCGTCGAGCAGCTGGCGTCCCGCTACGGAAAGCACCCCGCCGTCGAGATGTGGCACCTGCACAACGAGTACGGCTGGGCGAACGTCCAGTGCTACTGCGACGAGTCCGCCGCGCACTTCCGCCGCTGGCTCGCCGACAAGTACGGCGACATGGACGCGCTCAACGAGGCCTGGGGCACCGCGTTCTGGGGCCTCACGTACCGCGACTTCGACCAGGTCGAGGCCCCCGCGATCGCCCCGCCCGGCGTCAACCCCGCCCTGCAGCTGGACTGGATGCGGTTCTCAGGCGACGCGCACATCGCCAACTACCGCCTCCAGCGCGACATCATCGCGAAGTACTCCCAGGCTCCGGCGACCACGAACTTCATGGTCCCCAACTGCAAGGACATGGACTACTTCCGCTGGGCCGAGCACGTCGACGTCGTCTCCAACAACCACTACCTGATCGCCGAGCGCGAGGAGCACGAGATCGAGCTCGCCATGAGCGCCGACCTCACCCGCGCCGTCGCGGGCGGCCCGTGGATGATCATGGAGCACTCCACCTCCGCGGTGAACTGGCAGCCGCGCAACATCGCCAAGACCCCCGGCGAGCTGCGCCGCAACTCCCTCGCGCACGTCGCGCGCGGCGCCGACGGCCTCATGTTCTTCCAGTGGCGGGCCTCCCGCGCCGGGTCCGAGAAGTTCCACTCCGCGATGCTCCCCCACGGCGGCACCGACACCCAGGTGTGGCGCGACGTCGTGTCCCTCGGCGACGACCTCGGGAAGATCGCCCCCGTGGTGGGCGCCGACGTGCACGCCGACGTCGCGGTCCTGTGGGACTGGGAGTCGTGGTGGGCGCTCGAACTCGAATGGCGCCCTTCGGTGGAGCTGGAGTTCCGCGAGCGCGTCGAGGCCTACTACGGGTCGCTGTGGAAGCAGCACGTCACCGTCGACTTCGCCCACCCCGAGGCCGACCTCGGCCGCTACAAGGCCGTCATCGCCCCGTCCTCGTACCTGCTCACCGCCGCCGCGGCGAAGAACCTGCTCGGGTACGTCGAAGGCGGCGGGCAGCTGCTCGTCTCGTACTTCTCCGGCATCGTCGACGAGCACGACACCGTCCACCCCGGCGCGCACGCCTCCGTGCTGCGCGAGACCCTCGGCCTGTGGGTCGAGGAGTTCCACCCGCTCCACGAGGGCACCCGGCTCGCCCTCACCTCGGGTGCCGGGGGCCGCATCTGGTCCGAGCACGTGCGCCTCGACGGCGCGGAGGCCCTGGCCGAATTCGCGGACGGGCCCGACGCGGGCCGCCCGGCCCTGACGCGGCACCGCGTCGGCTCCGGCTCGGCGTGGTACGCGGCGACGGCGCTGGACGACGCAACGGGCCTGCGCGACCTCCTCGCCCAGGTCCTCGACGCCGCCGGTGTCGAACGCCCGCAAGGAATCCCGGACGGCATCGAGTCGGTCCGCCGCGGCCCCTTCGACTTCCTGATCAACCACACCGGTCAGGACCAGCACGTCCCGGGACTCCGGGGCACCGACGCCCTCACCGGCGCCGCCTACGCGGACGGCGTCCCGGTACCCGCCGGAGAGGTCGTCATCGTCGCGAGCGCCTAGGCGCCGCAACCCTCCAGCGGTCCAGCGGACCGCTCCCCCGAAAAAATCACAAGGCTCTGTTCACAAGGAAGTGATCTCGCAATGAAGCGAAGGACAGCCCTCACCACCGCCGCCGCGGCCCTCGCCGCGCCTGCCCTGGCGCTCGGCGCGGCCGAGTCCGCCCAGGCGCAGACCGCGTTCGCGCGCGGCGCCGACATCTCCAGCCTCGCCAAGTCCGAAGCCAAGGGCGGCGTGTACATGTGGGCCGACGGCTGGAAGGAGGACGCGATCTGGATCCTCCAGAAGAGCGGCGTCAACTGGATCCGCCTGAAGGTCTGGGTCAACCCCGCCGACGGCTACAACAACAAGACCCACGTCGTGAACGTCGCCAAGCGCGCCCGCGCCGCCGGGATGAACGTGCTCGTCGACTTCCACTACACCGACACGTGGGCCGACCCGGGCGCGCAGACCAAGCCCGCCGCCTGGGCGAACTACAGCGTCGCGCAGCTGAAGACCGCGATCTACAACCACACCGCCGACGTCCTCGGCGCGATGAACGCGGCGGGCGCGACCCCGCAGATGGTGCAGGTCGGCAACGAGCTCAACGCCGGGATGCTGTGGCCCACCGGCCGCTACGACCAGCTCGACAACCTCGCGCAGTTCCTCATCTCCGGCGTCAACGCCGTCCGCGCCACGGTGCCCTCCGCGAAGGTCATGCTGCACCTCGCCGAGGGCGGCAACAACTCGGTGTTCCGCTGGTTCTTCGACGCCATGCAGGCACGCGGCGTCAGCTGGGACACCATCGGCGCGTCCTACTACCCGTACTGGCACGGCTCCCTGTCGGGCCTCCAGTCGAACCTCAACGACATCGCCTCGCGCTACGGCAAACCGGTGTACGTGGTCGAGACCGCGTACCCGTTCAACCCCGGCGACCGGGACGGCTTCGGCAACATCATCAGCGCCGCGACCCCCGTCGCGGGCTACCCGGCCAGCTACACCGGCCAGTCGAACATGCTCACCGCGATCGCCAACGTCGTCAAGGCCGTGCCGAACGGCCGCGGCGCGGGCGTGTTCTGGTGGGAGGCCACCTGGACCGCCGTCACCGGCAACGGCTGGGACCCGTACGACCCGAACAGCAAGAACGGCTGGGAGAACCAGGCCCTGTTCGACTTCGCGTGGAAGGCCACGCCGGCGCTGAAGACACTCGGCACCCTGTAGACCACACCCCCCAGGCGGGCCGGTCCCGCGACGCACTGCCCCGGACCGGCCCGCCGATCCCCTCCTCCGTTCAGAAAGCGAACCGCATGAAGCGCAGAACCGCCCTCACCGCCGCCGGAGCCGGCGCCCTCGCCCTCGGCGCGGCCGCCGCCGCGACCCCGGCCCTCGCCGAATCCCTCGGCGGCGGACGCCCCTCCAAGAAGGGCTTCGTCCGCGGCGCCGACATCTCCGGCCTCATCAAGAACGAGGACTTCGGCGCGGTCTACCGCCGCGCCGACGGCCGCCGCGGCGACGCCGTCGAGATCCTCGCCGAGAACGGCGTCAACTGCATCCGCGCCAAGGTCTGGGTCGACCCCGCCGACGGCTACAACACCAAGACCCAGGTCGTCGAACTCGGCAAGCGCGCCAAGCGGGCCGGGATGGACCTCCTGGTCGACTTCCACTACTCCGACACGTGGGCCGACCCCGGCAAGCAGTACAAGCCCGCCGCATGGGAGGGCCTCGGATTCGCCGACCTGAAGACCGCCGTGTACGAGCACACCGCCGACGTCCTCGGCGCACTCAAAGCCGCCGGGGTCAAGCCCGGCCTCGTGCAGATCGGCAACGAGACCAACGGCGGCCTCATCTGGCCCGACGGCCGCTGGGACCAGCTCGAGCAGATGGCCGAGCTCCTGACCGCCGGATGCGACGCGGTCGCCGACGTCCTGCCCAAGGCGCAGACCATCCTGCACCTCGCCGAAGGCGGCAACAGCGGCGCGTTCCAGTGGTTCTTCGACAACGCGGTCGCCAACGGCGTGCCGTTCCACGCCATCGGCGCCTCGTTCTACCCGTACTGGCACGGCGAGCTGAGCGGCCTGGCCGCGAACCTCGACGACCTCGCCACCCGGTACGGCAAGCCGCTGTACCTGGTCGAGACCGCCTACCCGTTCACCACTGAGGACTCGGACGGGTTTGCGAACATCATGACCGACCCCGAGCCGGTGCCCGGGTACCCGTCGAGCCCGGAGAACCAGTCGTACTGGATCGAGGCGATCGCCGACGTCGTCAAGGCCGTCCCCGGCGGGCTCGGCAAGGGCCTGTTCTGGTGGGAGGCCACCTGGACCGGCGTCGCGGGCGCGGGCTGGGACCCGGCCGACCCCGCGAGCGGCAACGGCTGGGAGAACCAGGCGCTGTTCGACTTCGACGGCAAGGCGCTCCCGGGCCTGCAGACCCTCGGCAGCCTCTGACACACCCCCATTGGACGGCCGTGCCGTCCGATCCGAGACCGCCCGACGGGTCAAGACAGGGCGGCCGAGGGTCGGGCGGCACGGCCTTTCCCGTTGACCGGATCGTTCCGCATCCCGGCTCGATCGTGCCTGGCGGCAGGGCCTTCGCCCCGCGAGCATTGACCGCATGAGAACCGCACTCTTCGTCATCGACGTCCAGGAATCCTTCCGCCAGCGCCCCATGTGGGCCCACATGTCCAACCCCGGCATCGTCGACCGGATCAACCCGCTCGTGGAGACCGCGCGCGCCAACGGCGACCTGGTCGTGTGGGTGCGCCACATCGAACCGGGCACCGACAACGTGTTCGACCCGGCGCTCGGGTTCGTCGAGTACCTGCCCGGGCTCAAGCCGTTCGCGGGCGAGCCGGAGCTGTTCAAGACCTCGCACAACCCGTTCACGACCACGAACGCGCAGCAGCTGCTCACGCAGCACGGCGTCCGGGAGGTCGCGGTGACCGGGATCCGGACCGAGCAGTGCTGCGAGACGACGGCGCGGGTCGCCTCGGACCTGGGGTACGCGACGGTGTTCGTCACCGACGCGACCGCGACCAACCCGATCGAGCACCGGGACGCGCCGCAGGGGCGCGGTCTCGACGAGATCCTCGCCGACCCGCGCACGCTGGGGACGGACGCGGTGATCGAGCGGACCGAGTACTCGCTGGCGGGGCGGTTCGCGACGGTGACGGGAGTGGACGCGCTGGTGCGCGAGTGGCAGGATCGTGCTTCCGGTCGCGACTGAACGCTGAGGGGGTGCCGTGTCGCAGGTGGTGTTCCTGCTGGTGCCGAAGCTGCACCTGCTCGATCTGGCTGGTGCGGCGCAGGTCTTCTCGACCGTGTCGGACCTGCTGGAGGCGGCGGGCGGTTCCCGGGCGTACCGGTTGCGGTATGTCGCCGAGGACGCCGAGGTGCCTACGGCGCAAGGGCTTCCGGTGCGGGCCGAGACGGCCTGGCCGCGGCTCGGGCCTGACGACCTGGTGATGGTGCCGGGCTGGCGTTCGCCGGGGACGGCGGGCGGGCCGCGGCTCTCGGAGACGCAGGCCCGGGATCTGGCCGGGCATCACCGGCGCGGCGGGACGGTGGCGAGTGTCTGCTCGGGCGCGTTCGCGCTCGGGCAGGCGGGCCTGCTGGACGGGCGGCGGTGCACGACGCACCACGACCTGCAGGAGGAGCTGGCGTGTCGTTTCCCTGCCGCCGCAGTGATACGTGACGTTCTGTACACCGTGGACGATCGTGTGGTGACGTCCGCGGGGATCGCCAGCGGGATCGATCTGGCGCTGCATCTGGTGGCGGTGCGTCACGGCCCGGCGCTGGCGGCTCAGGTCGCGCGGGAGATGGTGGTGTTCGCGCGGCGCAACGGCGATGAGCCGCAGGCGAGTGCGATGCTGCGGCACCGCTCGCACCTGTCGGACGCGGTGCACCGCGTGCAGGACCGGATCGACACGCATTTCACTGCGGCGCTGCGGCTTTCGGATCTCGCGGCGGAGTCGGGCGTGTCGCAGCGGACGTTGACGCGGCAGTTCGCGGAGGCGACGGGCATGACGCCGCTGCGGTACCAGTCGGTGCTCAGGCTCGAACGCGCGGAGCATCTCATCGGGCAGGGCGCGACGGTCGACGCGGCGGCGCGGGCGGTGGGCTTCGCCGACGCGAGGATGCTGCGGCGCCTGCGGGCGGGCGCCGCAGCATGAGTGCGGGCTTTCGTCAGAAGGCGTAGGGGCCGAAGCGGCCCCAGGCGACGATCCCGGCGAGTACCAGGATGACGGCGTTGACGCCGATCTTGTCGTATTCGCGCTTGCGGAGGTGGTAGGTCGCGGCGAGGACCATGGTCAGGCCGAGGCCGACGGCGGCGAGCGGGGTGAGGATCACCGCGATGCCGGTGAGGGCGGGCAGGATCAGGCCGAGGGCGGCGGCGAGCTGGGTGACGCCGATGAGTTTGACCGTCCCGGCTGAGAAGTCGGTCACCCACGGGAGGTTCGGGGCGAGCTTCTCCTTGGGCTGGGTGGCCTTCATCGTCCCGGCGGCGAGGAAGGCGGCGGCGAGCAGGCCTTGCAGGATCCAGAGGAACACGTTCACGGGGGCGGTCTCCTTGACGGGTACGCGGGGCCGTTCCGGAAGTGGAACGACCTATCCATTAATTGACGACGAGTGTAACAACCTAAGCGGATAGGGCATTCCACTTGGTTAGGATGTCGGGATGGAACCGAGTGCCGAGAGCGGCATGTGCAAGCGCGTGCGGCGGCTGCGCAGCGACGCCGAGCAGAACCGCGACCGGATCGTGGAGGCGGCCCGGGCGTCGTTCCGGCGCGAGGGGCTGGGGGTGTCGATGGCGAGCATCGCGCGCGCCGCGGGGGTCGGGATCGCGACCCTGTTCCGCCGGTTCCCGACGCGGATGGACCTCATAGCGGCGGTCTTCGAGGAGGCGCTGCGCGAGTGCCGGGACGCGGCGGTCGCCGCGCGGGACGCGGAGGTCGCGTGGGACGGCTTCCGCGGCTTCGTGGAGACCGTGTGCGGGCTGCAAGTGGCGAATCGGGGGTTCGCCGAGGTCCTGACCATGAACTACGGCCCGGTAAAGGCGCTCGAACGCCAGCGCCAAGAGACCTATCAGGCGTTCGCCGACCTGATCGCGCGGGCGAAGCGGGAGGGGCGGCTGCGGGAGGACTTCTCCCCCGAGGACCTGCCGATCCTCCTGATGGCGAACGCGGGGGTGCTCCGGGCGGTCGGGGACGCGGCGCCGGAGGCGTCGAGGCGGCTGGTCGGCCACATGCTGCGCGCGTTCTCCGAGAGCGGCTCGGAGGAGCTGCCGCCCGCTCCGAGCCCGAAGGCGCTCATTCGCGGCATGGCCAGGCAGCGCCGGTCTGCGGAGTCCTGAGCACGAAGCGGCCGGAACCGTCGCCGGCCCGGCTGCGAGCGCGGCCGGGCGTGAACCTGCGGATTCGCGCTTGTCGCTGCCGACGGCGCGGCAATAGACTGGCGGAGTTTCGAGCGGCCGGGTCCCGTCCCGTGCCGCCCCCGAAACCGCTCGGCCCGCCCCTCCTCGCCCCGTCATCTCGGAAGGAACCGCCCGTGTTCGGCACCGTCGACCTGTGGACCTATGTGGTCGCCACCGTGCTCATCATCCTGCTTCCGGGCCCGAACTCGCTGTACGTGCTGTCGGTGGCCTCGCGGAAGGGCCGCCGGTCCGGGTTCCAGGCCGCTGCGGGGGTGTTCCTCGGCGACTCGGTGCTGATGGTCGCCTCGGCGGCCGGTCTGGCTTCGATGTTCGCGGCGTCGCCGGTGCTGTACAACCTGATCCGCTGGGCGGGCGTGGTGTACCTGGCGTACCTGGCGTTCGGGCTCCTGCGGGGCGGCTGGAAGACCTGGCGGGCGGCGCGGCGCGGGGACCCGCTGGAGGCCGAGGCCGTCGCGGCGGAGACGTCGAACGAGCGGCCGTTCGTGCGCGCGCTCATCGCGAGCCTGCTGAACCCGAAGGCGATCCTGTTCTTCGTCGCGTTCTTCGTGCAGTTCGTCGACCCGGCCTACGCGTGGCCGGTGCTCAGCTACGGGGTGCTGTTCGTCATCCTGCAGGTGTGCTCGATGGTGTACCTGTCGACGCTCATCGTCGCGGGCGACGGCCTCGCCCAGACCTTCCGCCGCCGCAGGCGCCTCGCCGCGGCGGGCAACGGCGTCGTCGGAGCGGTCATGATCGCCTTCGCAGCGAAGCTCGCCACCGGCTGACGGCATCCGACCTGCGAAGACGCAGCAGTGTCAGACCCGTGTGGGAGAGTCGTCTCATTTCTTCGGTTGGTCGGAGGTGGATGCGGGTGGGAAGGGGCACGCCCTATATCCGCCGCCGCTACGGCCAGCGCGGCACTTCCTGGCAAGGATGCAGGTCGTCGTCGCCCTTGGCGTGCGAGTTCACTTGCGCGACTTCGGTGCCGAAGACGATGTACTCGTGGAGCGTGGTCCGGAGATCCGCGTCGGCGGGGCCGTGCTCGGTGACGGCGCGGTCGAACAGCTCGATGAAGCGGGCGCGCTGCTCGTCGGTGATGGCGAGCCCGCGGTGCGCCTCGAGCAGCGCGGGGAAGCCGCCGAGTTCGTCGGTGTAGCGGGCGGGGCCGCCGAAGACCTCCGCGAGGAACGCGGTGAGGTGGTCGACGTGGTGCGCTGCGCCCGCGCCGAACAGCGGCTGCAGGACCGGGTCCCGCAGCACTGAGCCGTAGAAGGCGTCGACGGTCGCGCGCAGGTCGTCCTCGCCGCCGAGCCGCTCGAAGATTCGGGTGGTGTTGTCGCCCATCGGGTGTCCTTCTCTCGGATCAGAGCCCTTGTCCCCCAAGGCCGCTCATCGTCGACTGTAGTCCGGGGCCGCCCGCGCCCCGAACCGAACCGGCTGTTCCCGAAGTGGCCGGGCGGGCCAGTCACGGCCCGCCCGGGAATGTGCACTGGGTCAGCAGGCGAGCTCGACCGACTCTGCCGGTCCGGTCGCGAGGAAGCCGAAGACCTCGCGTGAGGCTCCTGCGGCGATGCGGGCGTTCCAGCCGACGTCGGCGGCGGTCACGGTCGTGCCGTCCTGGCTCCAGTCGGCGTTCCAGAGGTGGCGGATGCGCTGGTCGCTCGTGAAGTCCCAGGCGAGTTCCCAGCCGTCGACCGGTTCGTCACCGGCTTCGACGACGGCCTTGCCGAGCCAACCGCTGCCCCAGTCGGCGACGACCTCGATCCGGGCGTGGCAGGACACGGCGTCGTCGGCTTCGATGACGAGGGTGGTCACCGAGCGCGGGGCGAGTGCGACGGCGGCCTCGGGTCCGGTGAGCGTGGACTGTCCGGTGGCCTCGAGCGCGTGTTCCTCGTCGGTCCGGTAGGTCGTGATCGTCTCGCCCGCTTGGGCGCCGGTGAGCGCGAGGTCCAGGGTGACGGCGGTGTCGCGGTTGTTGATGAGGTTGACGACGCGGCTGCCGTCGGCGTTGCGGTAGGCCGAGATCTTCACGAGCTGGGCGTCGGTCGCGGCCTCGGTGCGGTGCGCGTCGGGCCGGATGAAGCGGCTGTAGGCGGCGGTCGCCCAGAGCCGCTTGGAGACGTGGTAGTCGGCGCCGTCGAGCTGGATGGGCGCGGCGGTCGTGCCGAGCGAGGCGCCGAACCAGGTGATGTAGGCGTTGACCTCGGCGCGGGTGAGGGTGTCGTGGATGTCGTTGGCGAGGGCGAGGCCGGAGTTGGAGCCTCCGGCGTCCCAGGCTTCGTTCCAGACGTTGCTGGCGAGGGCGTACTCGGACATCCAGGTGGTGTTGTCGGTCGGCAGCGGTGAGCGCGCGGAGGACACGTAGCTGTGTCCGGAGTGGATGTCGACCCATCGCGCGGCGTCCGGGTCCGCCTGGATGGCGTTGGTGTACTGGATCTGGCGGTTCCAGCCCGCCGCGTCGCAGCAGACGAGGTTCATGTCGAGGCCGGACTCCTCGATGGCGGGGCCCATGACCTTGACGAAGTCGGTGATCTGCGCGTCGGTGAAGCGCATCGAGTCGTAGGTGGCGGTGAAGTCGGGTTCGTTGGTGAACCCGAGGTCGGTGATGCCGATGCCCTCCTCCTCGTAGAACTTCGCGTACTGGACGAGGTAGTCGGCGTAGGCCTCGCGCCAGTCCTCGCCGCCGCAGTCGGTGCCGGGGGTGCCGCAGAGCTCGCCGCCGTTGGCGGCCTCGTCGTTGGTCTTCATGTAGCCGGGGGCGCTCCAGGCGTCGGCGTAGAAGCGCTCGACGCCGTAGGCCTGGGCTTCCTTCGCGAGCCAGACCTGGCCGAAGTCCTCGCCGTCCCATATGTAGTCCGGTTCGGCGTCGGGGCCGCCGGGGTTCTCGGGCTGGATGCCGAAGACGCCGAGGCGGAGGATGGAGAGCCCGGCGCCGGTCTCGGTGTCGAGGAGGAGGTCGAGGACTTCGCGCTGGTGCTCGGGGGTGAGGCCCTGGGAGCCGTGCATGACCTCGGCGCGGCCGAAGGTCTGGGAGAAGCCGAAGCCGTCGATGCGCTGGTGGTCGGCGCCGAAGTCGATGGCGGCCGTGCCTTCGGCGGGGAGTTCGACGTCGGGCGGGGGCTGGAGCATGGTGATCGCGACGGCGTCGATGTAGTACGAGACGGTCGGGTCGGTGCTCTCGACGTAGAACTGCATCTGGGAGGCGGGTTCGGGCGGGGTGTACTCGCCGGTGACGGTGGTCCAGGCGTCGTCGGTGACGACGTCGGCTCCGGCGATGCGGTTGTAGGTGGTCTCGCCGGTGCTCTCGGAGGTGGTCTGCATGGTGAGCTGGATGGGGGCGTCGGCGGCGCCTTCGAGGAGGCGCACGTCGAGTTTGAACTCGTAGACGCCGAGGGGTTCGACGATGTCGAGCATGTTGTGGGCGGGACCGTTCCAGCCGGAGGTGCGGCCGGTGGTGCGGAGGCTGTATTCGCCGGAGGAGGCCTGGTCGGCGCTGGCGGCGAGGGTGACGCCACCGCGGCTGACCCAGCTTTCGACTGAGGCGCTTTCGAAGTCGCCGGTGAAGACGACTTCGGGGGTCTGGGCCTGCGCCGCGCCCGGCGGTGCCGCGCCCACGGCGGCCGTGAGCGCGAGGGCGCTCACGGCGAAGGGCGCCAGGAATCTGGAACGTTGCACGTCGCCTCCAAGGGGCTCGACGAAACTATCGGAACATATTCCGATACTTCGATGAACTTATCGGAAGGACGGTTGCGGCGCAAGCGCTTGCCCCGCGGCATGGCGCAGCGTCGCGACGACATCACGAGTCGCGCCCGCGCTCAGCAGCAGGCGTTCGCGGAGGTCAAGGCGGGCGGGCTTGCGGGGGCGTCCTATCCTGGACGCGAAGACGGGGCCGGAGGCGCGTGCGGGTATGCGCCTCCGGCCCCGTCGTTTTCGGGTCCTATCAGGAGTTGTCGAGGCGCGGGAGCACGATCTCCTTGCCGATCAATCGGATCGCCGCGTAGATCGGCACCGAGAGGACGATGCCGACAACGCCGAACAGGGTCCCGCCGACGAGTACCGCGACGATCGCCGCCAGGTTCGACACCTTCACCGCGCTGCGCATGACCGTCGGGTAGATGACCCAGTTCTCCAGCTGCTGGTAGGCGATGAAGAAGATCGCCGAGGCCACGGCCGTCATGGGCGAGACGGCGAGCGCGACGAGCGTGACCACGACCGCGCCGATGGTGGCGCCGATCTGCGGGATGAGGTCGAGCAGGGCGACCAGGAGCGCCAGCAGTGCGCCGTAGGGGATGCCGACGATCGCCATGAAGATCCACGAGGAGATGCCCGCGAGCGCACCGATGGCCAGCGCGCCGATGAGGTAGGAGCCGATCTGGCGGAGGATGCCTTCGATGATCCGGTCGGTCTGCTCGCGCTGGGAGGCGGCGAAGAGCCGGACCATGCCCTTGCGGAGCTGGACGTAGGTCGCGAGGATGAAGACGGTCAGCAGCAGCGTGGTGACCGTCCACACCAGACCGCCGAAGAAGGAGGCGACGCCGCCCGCGACGCCACCGAGGGCCTTCGTCATGTTGGCGGCGGTGAGGGCGCCTTCGGCGCGCTTGAGCAGGCCGTCCTCGCCGCCGAAGCGTTCGGCGAGGTTGCTGGCCATGAAGGTGTCGTAGTAGCCGGGGACGGCTTCGACGAACTCGGCGGACTCGCGGACGATCGCCGGGATGATGGCGGCGATGCCGCCGCAGAAGACGATGACCACGCCGAGGAAGAGGATGGTCATCGCGAGCCAGCGGGGCATGCCGCGCTTGGTCATGCCGCCGACGATGCGTTCGAGGCCGACGGCGAGGAACGCGGCGACGATGAGCGCCGTGATCACGGTGCCGAGTTCCTGGACGGCCCACACGGCGGCGGTGACGACGGCCAGGCCGGCGCCGAAGAGGACGCCGGCGGTGAGCGGCGGGGTGTTCGCGAGACTTCTGCGCAGGGGCAATCCGGGTTTCTCAGCCATGGGAGGTTTCTAGCAGACAGCGGCTCGGGCCGGGGTCCGGCACACGCGCAGTGCCCGCTCGGCCTCACTCGCGGAGGGGCTTCAGGCGGGCGGCGGCGCGATTCTGGACACGGTGAATCCTGAAGCTGCCTTCAGGCGGCTTAAGGCTGGCTTCAGGTTCGGGGGTCCATGATTGCGCCAACGGATCGGGGCAGGCCCGGTCCGACAGGATCACCGCAGGGGGATCACATGGGGCACACCGGTTTCCGCATCGAGTTCCACTTTGACCGGCTGGCGGTACACCTCGCTGAGCCGATCGGCGGCGAAGACCTCCACGGGCGGCCCGGAGGCCGCGACCCTCCCTTCGGCGAGCAGCGCGCACCGGTCTGAGTAGGCGGCGGCGAGATCGAGGTCGTGGAGCACGATCACGACCGCCCTGCCTTCTCCGGCCAGTTCCCGGCACAGGCGCCCAACCAGTTCCTGGTGCCGCAGGTCGAGCGCGGCGGTCGGCTCGTCGAGCAGGACGAGTCCGGCGTCTTGCGCGATCACGCGGGCGAGCATGACCCGGGCCTGCTCGCCCCCGGAGAGCGAGGTGAACGGGCGGGCCGCGAAGGCCTCGGTCTCGGTGAGGGCGAGGGCGGCGGCGATGCGGCGCTCATCCTCGGCCGCCCGGTCGGTCCCCGCCCACGGGGCGCGGCCCATCTCGACCACTTCCCGCACGGAGAAAGGAAAGGAGACGCGATGCGATTGCGGTAGCACCGCTCGGCGGCGGGCGACATCGATGGCGCTCCAGGCGCTGACCGGCCGGTCCCAGAGCTCGATTTCGCCGGAGGCGGGCTCGAGGTCGCCCGAGAGCGCACCGAGGAGTGTGGATTTGCCGGCCCCGTTGGGCCCGACGAGGCTGAGCACCTCACCGGCGCGCACTCCGAGGTCGACGCTCTGGAGGACTTCCTTCCCGCCGAGCCCGATCCGCAGGCCGGAGACGGCGGCGGCAGTTGCGGGGATGGTCCCGGGATCGCCGTCCCGGCGGGCTCGCAGCCGCATCAACCTCGCCCTCCGCGACCGGTCAGGGCGGGCGAGGTGACGGCAGCACAGGGCCGTGCGGCAGCGGTCAGGCGGGGCCTGTCTGTGCGGGATCCGGTCGGGCGGGGCCTGTCAGCCCGGGTTGCGGTCGGTCCGGTCCGGGAGTCGTTGCGGCGCATCAGGCCCAGCCTCCTTGGTGGCGTCGGGTTCGGCGGAGGAGCCAGAAGAAGAACGGGCTGCCGACGAGGGCGGTGAGGATGCCGAGGGGGATCTCGGCGGGGGCGGCGACGGTGCGGGCGGCGAGGTCGGCCCAGACGATGACCGCCGCGCCGCCCAAGGTGGACAGCGGGAGGAGGGCGCGGTGGCCGGGGCCGGCGGCCATGCGGAGGAGGTGCGGGACCACGAGTCCGATGAACCCGATGACGCCCGAGACCGCGACGGCCGCGCCGGTGAGGAGGGCGACGATCACGATGAGGTGCAGGCGGAGCCGTTCGACGTCCACGCCGAGGTGGCGGGCGGGGCGTTCGCCGAGGGCGAGGAGGTCGAGACGCCGCGCGTAGCGCGGGGCGGTGAGCAGGCCGAGGGCGGCGAGCGGGAGGATCGCGAGGATCTTCGGCCAGGTCGCCTGGGAGAGGCTGCCCATCTGCCAGAAGGTGATCGCGGTGATCTCGTCGTTGTCGGCGTAGAAGATGAACATGCCGATCAGCGCCCCGGCGAGGCCGTTGACCGCGACGCCGGTGAGCACGAGGGTGACCACTTCGGTGCGGCCGCCCGAGCGGGAGAGGAAGTATACGAGGGAGACGGTCGCGAGCCCGGCGACGAAGGCGCACACCGGGATCGTCCAGTTGCCCGCGAACGTGAGCCCGAAGGCGATCGCGGCGACCGCGCCGACCGCCGCGCCCGAGCTGACGCCGATGACGCCCGGCTCGGCGAGCGGGTTGCCGAACATGCCCTGCATGAGGGCTCCGGCGCAGGCCAGGCACGCGCCCACGATCACGCCGAGGGCGACGCGCGGGAAGCGGATGTTCCACAGGACGCTCTCGCCGGTGCCCTCGATGGGTGCGCCGCCGAGGCCGAGCCGGTTGCCGATCGAGGAGAGGATGTCGCCGAGCGGGATCGCGAACGCGCCGTTGGAGGCAGAGACGAGCACGCCGAGCACGAGGAGCCCGGTCAGGCCCGCTCCGAGGAGGGTCGGCAGGGCCCACCGGCGCTTCCCAGCTGCGGGAGCGGCGGTCTCGCCCGTAGCCGTGGGCGTCCGGGCCGAAGCGGTGGCGGTCATGATGCGTTCCTTCGTCGCCGGGCGGAAGGGCGGGTAACGCCGGGGTGAGCGGGTACTGCGGTGCGAGCCTTCGCAGTCGCGGACGAGGTCGCGGACAACGTTCGGCGAAGTCGTAGAGACGGGCCGGAAGAGCCGATGAAGCCGTGAGCGACGGCGGCGTGCGCGGTCGCGCGCATCGTTCCGCGGGGCCGCGGAGCTGCCGCGGGAGGGCGGGCGGTGCCACGGGCGGGGACGGCGGCGCGCGCCTTCGCAGTCGCGGTCTCGTGGGTCATTCGGCGGGGCCGTGGAGTTGGGCGGCGAGGTCGGCGACGACGTCGCCGGTGCGGGGGCCGTAGTTGAGCATGATGCCGTCGGGGAGGTGCGCGATGCGCTCCTGCTCCCCCGCCGGGGTCTGGGCCACGCCTGGGATCTCCAGGAGGCCCTCGACGCCGCCGACCGACTCGAGTCCCTTGTCCATCACCAGGATGACGTCCGGCGCGGCGGCCGCCAGCGCTTCGGGGGTGAGTTCGAGGAAGTCGCCTTCGAGGGCTTCGGCTCCGGCGTCGATGCCTCCGGCGGCTTCGATGAGGGAGGTCGCGCCGGAGTCGCGGGCGCCGATCATGTAGACGGAGGCGGAGCCGCGGAGGTAGAGGAAGGCGACGCGGGGTGGGTCGGAGAGGTCCATGCCTTCGGTGGCGGCGGCGATGCCCGCTTCGGTGCGTTCGATGAGCTGGGTGCCGAGGTCGGTGACGCCGAGGGCGGCGGCGACGGCGGCGATGCGGGTGGCTGCGGATGCGATGCCGTCGGCGGGGTCGAAGACGACGATGGGGACGCCTGCGGCGGTGATCTGGTCGAGCGCGGTCTGGGGGCCGGAGCTGGTTTCGGCGAGGACGAGGTCGGGTTGGAGGGAGAGGACGCCCTCGGCGGAGATGTCGTGGCCGTGGCTGACGACGGGGAGGTCGGCGGCCTGTTCGAAGGTGGCGGTGATGTCGCGGGCGACGACGCGGTCGCCGAGGCCGAGGGTGAAGACGATCTCGGAGAGGGATCCCGAGAGCGGGACGATCGCGTCGGCGGCGTCGATGGTGATGGTGGCGCCGGTGGCGTCGGTGACGGTGGCGGGGAGGGCGGGTGCGGCGGTGTCGGTGAGGGGTTCGACGCGGTCGACGGCGGGTTCGGTGCTGCCGCCGGGGTCGGTTCTGGTGCCGCCGCATGCGGTGAGGGTGAGGAGTGCGGTCGCGGTGAGGAGCGCGGCTGCGGCGCGGTGGGTGCGGCGGTGGCGCACGGGTGTTCTCCAGTTCTGTCCTCAGGGATGGCCGGTCGAGCATAGGTTAGGCTTCGCTAATATTTTTTAGCACCCCCTTTGCTATTTCAGATTTTATTAGGTTAGCCTTGCCTTCGTTGAACTTGTATACGGAGGTCCCCTGCCATGCCCCACGCCACCGCCCGCCTCACGGGAGCCCTGGTCGCAGCGGCGGCGCTCATAGCGTCGCTTCTGCTGTGGGCCGCTCCCGCGAACGCCGAGGACCTGTCGGGCGGTCGCCTCGACTGGGGCGTCAAGGAGTCGTTCCGCTCCTACATCACCGGGTCGATCGCCAAGGGCGAGGTGCAGACCGGCGACGGCGCGTCCGCAGTGGACGGGGCGTACCGGTTCCACTCGGCGACGGGCACCTATGAGGACGGGATCGCCGCGATCGACTACACCGGCTGGGTCTACTTCTGGGGCCACGACGGTGAACTCGACCTGACGTTCGCGAACCCGTCCGTGGAGTACTCCGGCTCCTCCGGCACGCTCTACGTGTACGTCAACGGGACCCGGACCGACATGGCGTCGCTCAGCGGCGCCGAGCTGAGCGTCTCCGGCGGCACCCTATCGGTCAGCGGCGCGTCGGCGACCCTGACCGCCAACGGCGCCGAGGCCTTCGCCGGGTACTACGAGCCGGGCGAGCAGCTCGACCCGGTCTCCTTCTCCGCCGACATCGCCGCCGCCGAGGCCCCGACCACCGAGGCCGCCGAGTCACCCACGGCCGCAGCCGAGACCGACCAGGTCGGCGGCGCGGTCCTCGACTGGGGCGTGCGCACCTCCTGGCGCGACTACGTGTCCGGCGACATCGCGAACGGCGAGTGGGCCGTGAGCGGCGGCGCTGCCGACGGCGGCGCGGTCTTCCGCTTCACGGAGGGCTCGGGCACCGCGACCGCGGCCGACTACACGCTCTCCTACAAGGGCACCGTGGCCTTCACCGGCACCGACGTCGACCTGGCGCTCACCGACCCGGTCGTCACCGCGACCGGCGGCAAGGGCGTCCTCTCGGCCGAGGTCGCCGGGACCCGCGTCGACCTCGTCGCGTTCGAGGCGACCCTCGCCGAGTCCGGCGGGCTGCTGCTCGCCGAGAACGTCCCCACCGTGCTCACCGAGGCCGCCGTGCCGGTGTTCGGCGGGTACTACCAGGCCGGGGACGCCATGGACCCCTTGACGATCGCCATCCCGCTCACCGCCGACGCCGCCGTCCCGGCTCTGCCCGACCTCGGCGCCGAACCCGAGCAGCCCGCCCCGAGCGAGTCCGCCTCACCGCTCGACGCCGACGACGCCGCCGAGGACACCGGCGCGAACCCGCTGGTGTGGATCGTCCCCGCCGCGCTCGTCGTGCTCTTCGCGGCCGCCGCGATCACCGTCGCCCTCGTCCAGCGCGCCAAGCGCAACCGCGCCGCGCAGGGCGACCCCCAGACCACCGTCGAGGAGGCGAAGGCGACCGACAACGCCCCGGCCGACACGGCGGCACCCTCGGAGCCCACCCCCTCCGAGACCGAAGGCCCCGCAGACCAGGGGCCCGACCCCGCCGCGTCCTCCACTGAGGACCCGGAAGCAGACAAGGAGTCATAGCACCCATGAAGTCCCCCACCCGCAAGCGCCTCGCGGCCGCCGCCGCGCTCGCCCTGGGAGCCGGCGCCGCCGTGAGCCTCACCTCGCTGCCCGCGCAGGCCCAGGAAGTCGCCGCCTACCCCATCGTGGACGGCTCGATCACCTGGGGCGTCAAGGAGTCCTTCCGCTCCTACGTGACCGGCTCGTTCTCCCAGGGCACCATCTCGGTGCTCGACGGCGCGCAGCAGAACGACGACGGGACCTTCGAGTTCGGCTCCGCCACCGGCGTGAACGACCTCCCGAACCAGGCGCTCGACGCCGCGGCGGAGGGCGGCGTCAACTTCGCCGTCCCGATCCACGGCATCGACATCACCCTGGAGAACCTCTACGTCGAGATGGACCTCGCCGGGTACACCGGCACCCTCTTCGCCGACGTCGCCTACGGCACCACCGAAGCCGACGACGTCCCGATCGTCGACATCGACGCGGGCGGCCAGTGGACCCACGTCTCCGGGTTCATGACCCTCACCGACGCGCCCACCGCGCTCACCGCCGAAGCCGTCCCGATCTTCCAGAACTACGCCGCCGGCGCCGCCATGGACCCGATCACCATCGCCGTCAAGACGGACATGGCGAACCCGATCGACGACGAGCCCACCGACGACCCCACCAGCGACACGCCTTCGAGCGAGGCGCCCTCCGACGACCCGTCCAGTGAGGACCCGGCAGGGGACGCCACCGTGTACGCCGTGACCGGCGGCGCCGCCGACTGGGGCGTCAAGGAGTCCTACCGCCAGTACGTGGTCGGCCCGATCGCCAACGGCGAGATCACCCTCACCGACCCCGCCACCGAGAACGGCGACGGCACCTACCGCTTCCCCGAGGCCACGGGCACCTTCACCGCCGAGACCTGCGCCGTCGACGCCGCCTTCGCGGGCGGCGTCAACTTCTACGGCCACGAAGGCGAGATGGACCTCGACATCGCCGGGCTCAGCGTCAAGTCCACCGATGGGGCCCTCGCCCTCTACTCCGGCGGGACCCTCATCGCGAACGTCGCCGTCGCCGAACTCGCCGTCGAGGACGGAGCGATCACCGTGGACGGGGCCCCCGCCACCGTCAGCGCCGACGGCGTCGACTTCTTCGGCGGCTTCTACGAGGAAGGCGAAGCCCTCGACCCCGTCAGCTTCGACCTCGAACTCGCCGACGCACCCGACACCACCTGCGAACCCACCGGCAACGGCAACGGCGGCAACGGGAACGGTTCCGGCAGCTCCACGAGCACCCGCGCCGACGGCGCCGGAACGCCGAAACTCCCCAAGACCGGCAGCCCGCTGACGTTCGTGCTCGCCGCCGCCGCGGCGCTCCTGGCCGGCGGCATCGCGGTCACGGTCGTCGCCCGCCGCCGCGCGCTCCAGGCCGACGCCTAGCGAAGACTCCACTCCCAGCGAGGGGCCGCCCAGCCTGCAACCGGGGCGGCCCCTCATTTCGCGTTCCCAGGCGTCACACCCGGGCGGCGGCCCTCCCCCACGCCCGGTCGCCCATGAGCGACAGCGCCGCCGGGAGCAGCACCCCGCGCACCACGGTGGCGTCGATGAGGATCGCCAGCGCCATCCCGAGGCCGAGCATCTTGTACTCGATCGCCGAGAGGGTGACGAAGACGGAGAAGACGCCGGTCATGATGAGCGCCGCGCTGGACACGACGCCAGCGCTGGCGGCGATGCCGCCGACGATCGCGTCGCGGTTCCCGGCCCCGGCGAGGCGGCGTTCGGCGACGCGGGAGAGCACGAAGATGTGGTAGTCCATGCTCAGTCCGAACAGGATGATGAACATGAACAGGGGGATCCAGGAGACGACGCCGCCGTAGGAGGTGAAGCCGAGGAGGCCTTCGAGGTGGCCGCCTTGGAAGATCCAGGCGAGGGCGCCGCAGGCCGCGCCGATCGACAGGAGGTTGAGGACGATCGAGGCGAGCGGGATCGCCCAGGAGCGGAACGTGACGGCCAGGAGCGCGAAGGCGAGCAGCAGGATGAACCCCAGGACATAGGGGGTGCGGCTGAGCAGCTGATTTGTGAAGTCGTGCGGGAGCGCGGTCTTGCCGGTGACGGCTTGTGCGGTGTCGGTGCGGGCGAAGGCGTTCGGGAGGGCGTGGTCGCGGAGGTGGGCGAGGGCGGCGTCGGCTTCGGGGCCGGTGGTGGCTCCGGCGAGGGGGACGCGGACGACGAGGGCGTCGCCGACGGCGGTGGCGGTGATGGGTTCGAGGAGTCGGCCGTCGCTGGCGGCGGCTTCGCCGTGGAGGGCTTCGAGGGCGGTCTGCATGGCGGCCGGGTCGAGGGGTCCGTCGCCGTCGGGGGTGACGACGACGCGGGCGCTGGTGGCGGATCCGGGGAAGTGCTCGTGCATGGCGGTGGCGTTGTCGACGGCGGTGGAGGTGCCGGGCGGGAGGCTGTCGGTGACGGCGGCGTCTTGGAGGCGCATGCCGATGACGGGTGTGGCCGCGATGAGGAGGAGGACGGCGGCGAGGCCGCCGGTGGCGATGGGCCGCTTGACGACCGCGGCGGCGGTGCGGGCCCAGAAGCGGGAGGGTGCGGCGGTGGTGCGGCGTTTGCCGAGCCATGGGAGGCGGGCGGCGTCGACGCGGTGGCGGAGGGTGGCGAGGAGTGCGGGGAGGAAGGTCACGGAGCCGAGGACGGCGAGGGCGACGACGAGCGCGGTTCCGAGCGCGAGTCCTTTGAGGACGTCGATGCCGGTGATGAGGAGTCCGGCGGTGCAGACGACGACGGTGAGGCCGGAGGCGGCGACGACGTGCCCGGAGGTGCGGGCGGTGATGGCCAGCGCGGTGGCGCTGTCGTGGCCCGCGGCGCGTTCTTCGCGGTAGCGGCGCAGGTAGAACAGGGAGTAGTCGATGCCGACGGCCATGCCGATGAGGAGGACGATGGCGGAGCCGGCGCCGTTGAACGGGACCCAGTGGCCGAGGAGCTGGAGGAGGCCGAAGGCTCCGGCGACGCTGGTGGCGGCGAGGAGCAGCGGGAGTCCGGCGGCGACGAGGGAGCCGAAGACGGCGAGGAGGACGAGGACGGTGAGCGGCAGCGAGGTGGTCTCGGCGCGTTTCATGTCGTCTTTGATGCCGGCGTCGACGGCCCCGGAGAGGGTCGCGTCGCCCGCTTGGCGCAGTTCGGTTCCCGGGTGTCGGGCTTGGATCTCGGCGACGGTGTCGAGGACGGTGCCGTAATTGGCGTCGTAGGCGGCGTCGGGTCCGAGAACGGTGAAGGTGACGAGGGCGGCGTCGCCGCTGCGCCAGCGTTCGCCGTGTTCACTGAGCGGCGAGCCGATGTCGGCGACGGCGCCCGGGGCGTCGTGGAGCGCGGCGACGAGGTCGGTGACGGCGGCGTCGACTCCGGGGCCGGTGACGAGGACGTTCTCGCGGACGGCGTAGCCGCCTTCGGCGTCGATGCGGTGCTCGGCGACGCCCGCTTCGCCGGGGTCGGCGGCGCGGGCCTGTTCCCCGAGCGGGAGCGCGCCGGAGAGGACGGCGAGTGCGACGAGGGCGAGCCAGCCGCCGATGGCGAGGGCCCGGTGGCGGGCGGACCAGTCGGCGACGGCGGCTATGGCGCCGCGGCGGGTGTGCCGGGGGTCTTGGGTGCGGGGGTCTGCGGTGATGTCGTGCAGCACGGTCTGCTTTCCTCTTGGTACGGGGGCGTCCCTGCGGAACTCGCCGCGGCTTTGCGTGCGGCGAGGTGGTTCGTCTCCCTTGGGTGTGAAGCGCCGGGTTGCCGCCCGGCGATAGATGCCCGGGCCGGGGCCGTCGAGTTGCCGCTCGACGGCCCGGGCCGTTTCCGGGGCCTATTCCACGACTTTGAGGGTCTCCTCGATCGCGGCGTTGCTGGTCTCGATGCGGGCTATGCGCTCGTTGAGGGCGGCGAGCTGCTGCGCGAGCTCGGCCTGGTGGGCGTCGGCGCGTTCGGCGAGCTGCTTGTACCGGTCGTCCTGCCGGATCTGCATCTCGGCGCGCTTGAGGAACGCCTTGCGCCACAGGAGGGTGAGGACGACGGTGATGAGGAGGGTGAAGAGCCCGACGGTGCCGATGACTTCCTGCCAATCGTAGGGGCTGACCATGTGCGGTCCTTTCTAGAGGGTGAGCGTCGCCGAGGCGCGCTCGACGGTTTCGGGGGTGAGGTCGACCGCGAACGGGACGACCTCGTAGTAGTGCATGGCCTTGCCGTCCTCGGACACTTCGAGCGAGGAGGTGACCAGGCCGGATGCTTCCAGTTTCTTCAAGTGGACCTGGAGGAGCGCCCGGCTGATGCCGAGGTCCCGCGCCAGCTGGCTGACGTAGTTGCGCCCTCCCGCGAGGGCGGCCACGACGCGCAGCCGGTGCGGGCTGGCGAGCGCCGCCAGGAGCGCGACCAGGTCGTCCCCGGTCGGGATGCCTTCGTCCATACGGCCTCCAATACCTGCAAACAGATGTTAGCAGGTGCTGTCTGCAGTTTGCATGCCTTGGGCGGCGGGCACGCGAAAGGGCCGGTGGCGCTGCCACCGGCCCTTTTTCTGCGGGGGTCACCGCTCGTTCTTGAAGCCGTGCTTGAAGAACCGCGCCGTCTGGTACCGGCGGACCCACGCGACGCCCGCGAACAGGACGAGCAGGATCAGCGGGGTGACGACGGGGTAGTCGAGGATCGCGGCGTTGAAGATCGCGGCGCCGACCATGAGCAGGCCCAGGCCGGTCGCGGCCAGGCCGCAGACGCGCGGGATGAGCAGGCCGACGCCGCCCAGGACCTCCAGGGCCCCGATGGCGTACATGAACCAGTCGCCCCAGCCGATGGTGTCGAAACCGGAGGCGGCGGCCTCCACTGCGAACAGCTTCGGCACCCCCGAGGCGACGATCATGAACGCGCCCAGGAGGACCTGGAGCACCCAGGCGGTGACGTTCAGGGCCTTGCCGGGGCCTTCGGCGGTGGTGGTGAGGACGGTCTCGGTGCGGTCGTAGCTCGTCATGGCGGTGCCTCTTTCGGGGGAAGTATCGGGCTCTTGCCTGTACAGACGAGGTCCGCCGCGCGGATTCATCGCGCCCTCGGAGATTTCCCCAGACGATCGAACGGACCCCGCGTGTCGTACCCCGGCGCTACCGTGTGGGCATGATCGATCCCCAACAGGTCCGCCGCTACCGCGTCCGGACGCAGCAGCTCGACCGCGAGCGCGGCAGCGTCGCCGACACCGCGGTCCTCGACCTCGGCGTGCAGGACACCGGCCCCGACGGAGCCCTCTGGGCCCTCGAGGTGCGCGGCGTCGCCACCGCCGGGCTCGGGTCCGCCGCCGAGCACCACGACGACCTCGTGTGGCTGTGGACCCTGCGCGGCGCGCCCCACTGCTACCGGCGCACCGACGCCGCCCAGGTCGCCGCCGCCGTCGCGCCCTGGTCCGAGGCGGACGCGTCGAAGCGGATCTTCGACGCCTCCAAGCCGTTGAAGGACGCCGGCATCCCCGTCCTCGACGCATTGGACGCCGTCGCCGGGCAGATGCGCGCGATCGTCAAGGAGCCCATGGTCAAAGGCGAGATGTCGACCCGCCTCCACGAGGCCATGCCCGAGCCGTACCAGCGGTACTGCCGCTCCTGCGACGCCGTGCACCTCTACGAGATGCCGTTCCGGCTCTCCGCGGTGCAGGCCGGGCTCGAACTCGTGCCCGACACCTCCCCGCCCGTCCTCCGGCCCATGACCGGCTTCGCCGCCGCCGACGCCCACGAGGACCGGCTCGACCCCGTTCGCGCCTACCTGCACCTGCTCGGACCGGCCACCCACAAGCAGGTCGCCGAGTACGTCGACGCGCCCGTCCGCGAAGTCAAGGCCCACTGGCCCGAGGACGCCGTCGAGGTCGAAGTGGACGGCGAGACCCGGTGGATGCTCGCGGCCGACACCGAAGCGCTCCAGAGCGCCGAGGCCTCCGGGACGCGGCTCCTGGGCCCCTACGACCTGTACCTCCAGGCCCGCGACCGGGCCACGCTCGTCACCGACCCCGCCAAGGCCAAAGCGCTGTGGCCCGTCCTCGGCAGGCCCGGCGCCGTCCTCGTCGACGGCGAGGTCGCCGCGCTGTGGCGGCCCCGCAAGTCCGGGAAGAAGTTCACGGTCGCCGTCGAACCCTGGCGGGAGCTCCACGCGCCCGAGAAGAAGGCGATCGAAGCCGAGGCCGAGCGGCTCGCCGCGTTCCGCGGGATCGCCCTCACCGGCCTCGACTACGCCGCATAGGGGGTCAGCGGCTGCCGGCCGTCAGGTTGTCCACGAACAGGCCGTAGTCGCCGAACGCCTCGTCGATCATCGCCGGGTCCAGCCCGTAGTGCACCATCGAGTACTCGTGGCCGCGCTGGTCCCGGGGGCGGTGCAGCGCCTCGCCGAGGTTCCGCTCGTCGTCGTCCGTCCACTTCAGGTCGAGCTTCTCGAACAGCTCCGGCACGTACCGGTGCGGGTCGGCCATCATCGCGTGGTAGGCGACGTCCACTGTGGTCTCGCGCGGCATCTGGATCCGCTCGCGCCGGGCCCGCTCGACCATCTCCGGGAGGATCCGCAGCCACACCCGGCCGATCTCGTGCGGGTCCACCGCCTTCGCGTGGTTGTGCAGGTAGGCCAGCGACTCCGCCATCGAGCACATCGAGCCCATCACCGTGTGCGGGTCCCGGTGCGTCCACACGAACTTCGCGTCCGGGAACACGTGGTGGATCGCCGCCGTCTCCCCCAGGCAGTCCGGGTGCTTCAGCATCCAGCGCGGCGTCGGACGCCGGAACTGCAGGATCTGCAGCACGTCGCGGACGAACGCGTAGTCGGGCCGGGCGTCGTAGGAGCGCAGGAACTCCACGTACTTCGGCATGGGCGCCATCGTGTTGTGCAGGCGCGACTGGTTGAGCAGGAAGTAGATCTCCTCCACCCAGTCCGCGCGCACCGGGTGGATCCGCGACCACGACGGGCTCAGCAGGAGGACCTGGTCGAGCCGCTTCTGCGTCTGGCGGCGCAGCCTCGCCGACTCCTCGTCCGAGCGCGGCAGCCCGATGTTGTCCATCTCCCACATGTACGGCCCGCGCGCGCCCGTCGCGTTCGCCAGGATCTTGTGGGTCAGCGTGGTCGCCGTGCGCGGCAGGCCGATCACGAACACCGGCGCCTCGATCCGCTCCTCGCGGACCTCCGGGTGCTCGGCCTGCAGGCGGCGCACCAGGAACCGGTTGCGGATGCGGGTCTTCACCATGTCCTGCACCGAGAGCCAGCCGACCCCCGACAGGGACGGGACGTCCGCGATGAACCCGAGGAAGCGGCGCAGGTGCTGCAGCTCCGACTCGTCCACTTCGGTCAGCGACACGCCCGCGCTCGCGGCGCGCTGCGCGTCCAGGGCCCGGTCGAAGAACCGGTAGGGGTCGTGCCGCGCCCGCGCGGCGGGAGCGGTGAGGGCGTTGACAAGGCGCAGTCGTGCGGTGGTCCGGCGCATGAAAGGTCCTCTCTGCGTTGGCGTTCGGACGCCACAAGGGGTGACGCCCCCGGAGCGTAGCGCAACGGGCGCGTCCGCAGAAGGCCTGCGGGAGAACGGATCAGCGCCGCCAGGACAGCACGGCTGCGACCTCCATTTCAGACTGTTTCGGTCGGAATCGTCATTCGCCGGCTTCGCCGTCGATCGCCTCGCGGATGAGGTCGGCGTGGCCGTTGTGGCGCGCGTACTCCTCGATCATGTGGCACAGGATCCACCGCAGCGACGGACTGCGCCCGTCGGACCAGCCCCGCGCCGCCACCCGGCCCAGCCCGCCGTCCGCCAGCGCCTCGGCGGTGCAGGCGCGGGCGATCGCGATGCCGTTCTGCCACAGGGCGTGCAGGTCCTCCGGGGTGTCGTCGGCGGCGGAGTGCCACTCCCAGTCGCGGTCGGCGGTCCAGTCGACGGAGTCCCAGGGTTCGCCCATGGGGCGGCCGTGGAGGGATCGGGCGAACCAGCTGGTCTCCACATAGGCCATGTGCTTGAGGAGGCCGCCGAGGGTCATGGTGGACGCGGCGACGGTGCGGTCGAGGGCGGCGGCGTCGAGGCCGCGGGTCTTCCAGCCGAGGGTGGCGCGCTGGAAGTCGAGGAAGCCGATGAGGGTGGCGGCCTCGTCGCCGTCGTGGGGCGGTTCGGGGCGGCCTTGTGCGTCGATGACGGTCATAGCCGGACTGTACTCCGGCCCGGAAGTTCCGAGACCGTCCAGCCGAGGCATTTACAGGTGTCGATGTTTATCGATAACCTGTCCATGCGGTCACGATAATTCCGGAATCTCCTGAAACTTTCGGAATCCGGCGTGAGCGCCTTGTCCCCCAAGGAGAGAGACCATGAGCAATTCCATCCGAACACGGCTGCGGGCGGTGCGCGTCGCGCTGCTCGCCGTCGCGACGGCCGCCGCGATGACGTGGGGCCTCACGGCCCACGCCCAGGACGCGGAGGAGGACGCGGCCGCCCCGGTGCAGGCCGAAGCCCTCCCCGCGAGCTTCACGTGGAGCTCCAGCGGCATCCTCGCCGGGCCCAAACCCGATGCGGCGCACCCGAACATCGCCGGGCTCAAGGACCCGTCGGTGGTCTTCCACAACGGGAAGTGGCACGTGTTCGCGTCCATCGCCAGCTCGGCCGGGTACAACATGGTGTACTTCAACTTCACCGACTGGTCCCAGGCCGCGAGCGCGACCCACCACTTCCTCGACCGGTCCCCGATCGGCACCGGCTACCGGGCCGCGCCCGAAGTGTTCTACTACGAGCCGCAGGGCCTGTGGTACCTCGTCTACCAGGACGGCAACGCCGCCTACTCGACGAACGCCGACATCGCGAACCCGAACGGGTGGACCGCGCCGAAGCACTTCTACTCCGGGATGCCGCAGATCATCCAGGACAACATCGGCTCGGGCTACTGGGTCGACATGTGGGTCACCTGCGACGACGTCGACTGCCACCTGTTCTCCTCGGACGACAACGGGCACCTGTACCGGTCGCAGACGAGCGTGGCGAACTTCCCGAACGGCATGAGCGAACCCGTGATCGCCATGGAGGACGACGACAAGTACGCGCTGTGGGAGGCCAGCAACGTCTACAAGGTCAAGGGGAGCGACGAGTACCTGCTGCTCGTGGAGGCGTTCGGGACCGTGGGGCGGTACTTCCGCTCGTGGACCTCGACGAGCATCGCCGGACCGTGGACGCCCCTGGCGGACAGCAACGCCAACCCGTTCGCCGCGGCGTCCAACGTGACCTTCCCCGGCGGAGTGTGGACCGAGGACATCAGCCACGGCGAGATGATCCGGGCCGGAGTGAACCAGAAGCTCGAGATCGACCCGTGCAACCTGCGGTACCTGTACCAGGGCATGGACCCGAACGCCTCGGGCGACTACAACAGCCTGCCGTGGCGGCTCGGGCTGCTCACCCAGACCAACACCGGCCCCGGCTGCGGCACCCAGGAGCCGACCGACCCGCCGACCACGACCCCGCCGCCCGCGGGCGCGTGCACGGCGAAGATCACCGTGGTCGGCGACTGGGGCTCGGGCTGGCAGGGCCGCGTCGACATCACCGCCGGGAACGCCGCGATCAGCGGCTGGGACGTGCAGTGGACCTGGCCGGGCTCGCAGCGGATCACCTCCGCGTGGAACACGAGCTTCACGCAGGGCGGGGCGAACGTGACCGCCGGAGACGTGGGCTGGAACGGGACGGTCGCGGCCGGGCAGTCGCGGGAGGGATTCGGGTTCATCGCGTCCGGACCCGCCGCGACACCGCCGGTGACGTGCGGTTAGGAGCGGACGAGCCGGTGCCCGCTCCCCCGGATCTGGGGAGCGGGCACCGGAGTGTTCGGGGGACGGGGTCCAGTCGCGTTCACCGCGATGGTTTAACGCTATGGCCCCGTTCGGGACGCGGCAATACGTGCGCGGCAACGGTTTGGTAAATCAGCTGTTCAGTCGAGTCGGCCTGGCCCCATCGGCGGGCCCTGCCCCCGGGACCTGACCGCGACGATCGCGATGCGGATCCCGAACCAGGCCAGCGCGATCGAGCCGAGGACGACCACGGTCCGGTCGCTCACGTCGAGCAGGAGGAACGCGGCGGCGATGATCGCGAACGTCAGCGCCGCGACTGCGGCCTCGACCGGCCAGCGGGTGGGGAGCTTGGCGTAGAACATCGAGTTCTTGAACTCTTCGAAGGACATCGGATTCCCTTCTAGGCGCGGGGCTGCCAGCGGAACAGCCTGGCGGCCAGGAGCGCGGCGGCGGCGGCCACGGCGGTGGAGAGCAGGAGCGGTTCGAGGGCGGACGCGTAGGAGCCGCCGTCCCACGCCAGGCGGGTCAGCTCGGTCAGTCCGGCGCCGGGGACGGCCGACGCGAGGAGCGACTTGGGGCCCTCGAACTCGAAGAGCCCCAGGAAGACGCCGGCCATGAACAGGAACGTCCCGGGGATGACGGTGATCTGGGCGGCCTCGGGGGTCTTCGTGAAGGACGCGGTCAGGAAGCCCAGTGCGACCGACGTGACCGCGCCGTTCGCGAAGGCGAGCACGAGCAGTTCCGGGTGCGCGGGGCCCGCGCCGGTCTCCCACGCGGTGAAGGCGAGGACGACGACGGCTTGCACGGCGACGACGAGCACGAGCGGGCCGGTCAGCCCGGCCACGATCGACAGTGTGGACGCCGGGGAGCTGCGCAGGCGCTTGAGGTAGCGCTGCTGGCGGCGGGCGGCGAGGGTCATGGTGCTGGTCATGAGGACGCCGAAGATGAGCAGCATCGCGAGCTGCGTCGCGGCGAGTGCGCCGCCGGTGCCGGTCAGGGCGCCGATGTCGGAGCGGCTCAGGAAGAACGCCATGGCGATCGGGAGGATCGCGGCGGTCACGAGGACGGTGCGGTTGCGCAGGATCAGGCGGGTCTCGGCGACGGCGAGGGTCAGTGCGGTCATGTCAGGGCTCCGTTCGGGGAGGGGTTCAGGCGGCGGTCTGGGTCTCGAGTTCGGCGAAGATCTCGTCCAAGGTGGCGGGTCCGGCGGTGAGGTCGCCGAGGTCGACGCCGGTGCGCGCGGCCCAGTCGAGGAGTCGGTGCAGGTCGGCCTGGAGCTCGGTGGTGCGGATCGTCAGGCGCCCGTCCGCGACGGCGGTGCGGCCCGCGAGCACGGGCAGGGCGAGCGGGTCGAACGGCTTGGGGCCCACGGTGATCCGTGCTTCGTGGGAGGCGGTGATCTCCGCGACGGTGCCGAAGCGGGCGATGCGGCCCCGGTCCATGATCGCGACGTGGTCGGCGAGTTCGGCCGCTTCGTCGAGGTAGTGGGTGGTGAGCAGGACGGCCGTGCCCTGCGCGGTGAGCTCGCGCAGCAGCGCCCAGGTGCGCCGCCGCGAGGCCGGGTCCAGGCCGGTCGTGGGCTCGTCCGCGAACAGCACCGCCGGGTCGGTCGCGAGCGCGAGCGCGAGGTCGAGGCGGCGGCGCTCGCCGCCCGACAGCGCCGCGACGCGCACGTGGGCGCGGTGGGCGAGGTCGACGCGATCGACCAGTTCCGGGCGGGGCGGGAGGCGGTGCAGGTCGGTCCAGAGCCGCAGGGTCTCGGTGACGGTGAGGTCGTCGGCGAAGCCGGTCTCCTGGCCGATGACGGCGACGCGCCCGGCGAGCTCGCGGCGGTGCCGGTACGGGTCGAGGCCGCGCACCCGGACCGAGCCGGAGGCGGGGCGGCGCAGGCCGACGGCGGTCTCCACGGTCGTCGTCTTGCCCGCGCCGTTGGTGCCCAGGAGCGCGAACAGCTCCCCCGGGGCGATGGCGAAGGAGACGCCGTCGACGGCGGTGAAGGAGCCGTAGCGGCAGGCGAGGTCCCGGACCTCGACGGCGGGGCGGTCCCCGTGAGTAATCGCGTTCATGCCTCAATCCTGGGGTTTCCCAAGGGCCGCAGGTAGTGCCAAAGCCGCATCGGTCCAGGTGACGGACGTGTGGGGCCGGTCTGACAAATGTCATTTCGGACCGGGGTGGTTGAATCTCCACGTGCCCCCAGAACCTGAGTCCTCCGCGCGCGGCCTGCGTCGCCTGCGCACGTACACGTTCTTCACCGTGATCAGCTCCGGGCCTCTGGCGCTGCTCATGGGCGCGATGTTCCTCGCGAACTCGCCGCTCCCGTACGAGGACCTGCCGGTCGCGGCAGGGGCGATCACCGTCTCCGTCGCGCTGAGCACGGCGGCGCTCGCGCTGCACTGGCACGGCCAGGGCTACTGGAAGCGGCGGGTCCTGTGGAGCGTGGCGCTCCTGGTGCTCGTCGCCGGGGCGGCCTGGGAGGCCCAGGCCGGTCCCATCGGACCCGCTTGGGCTGCACCGGCGTCACTGCTGCTCACTGAGTCCGCGCTGTGGGCCCGTCCGGGCAGTCGCGCCAGGACGCTCGGGTTCGGGACGCTCGCGGTCGTGGCGGTCGTCATCGTCCTCGCGCAGACCGGGCTGATCGCTGCCCAGGCGGTCGTGATGACGATCGCCCTGGTGCCGACGATCGCGGTCGGGGTCGTCTGCCAGCTGTGGCACTTCCAGGTCGCGCAGGAGCTCGAGAAGGCCCGCGGGATCGCGGGCGACCTCGCCGTCGCGGAGGAGCGGCTGCGGTTCGCGGCCGAACTCCACGACGTCCAGGGCGGCAACCTCCAGGCGATCACGCTGAAGGCGCAGGTCGCGCGGCGGCTCGTCGCCGTCGACCCCGAACGCGCCGAAGCCGAGATGCGGGCCGTGGAGGACCTGGCCCGCGCCGCGCTCAAAGACACGCGCGAGGTCGTGGGCGGCTACCGGAAGGTCGCGCTCGCCGACGAGATCGACTCGGCCGCCAGGATCCTGAAGTCCGCGGGAGTGCAGGCCACCGTGCCGGACGCCGCGCCGACGCTCGACGAGGACACGGAGAAGCTCCTCGGCCTGCTCGTCCGGGAGGCGACGACGAACCTGATCCGGCACGCCGACCCGACCGCCGCCGACGTGCACATCGTCGAGGTCGACGCGGAGGTCACCGTCACGGTGACCAACAACGGCGCGGCCGCGCCGACGCCCGGAGGCAACGGCCTGGCGATGCTCAAGGACCGGTTCACCGAAGCGGGCGGGTCGGTCGAGCACGAGCACGACGGCGACCGGTTCGTCCTCAAGGGGACCGTGCCGAAACCCCGGGCGCCGCAGCCGCCGCAACGGCAGGCGGCGAAGCGGGTGCCGCCGGTCCGGCGGATCGCGGCGAAACGGGCCCGGCGGTGATCCGCCTCCTCGTCGCCGACGACGAGACCCTCGTGCGCGAAGCCCTCGCCGTGCTCCTCGGGCTCGAACCCGACATCACCGTCATCGCCCAGGCCGACAACGGGACCGACGCGGTCGCCCTCGCCGCGTCCCGCCTCCCCGACATCGCCGTCCTCGACCTCGAGATGCCGCCGCAGGACGGCCTCTGGGCCGCCGAGCGCATCCGCGAGGCGAACCCCGGCGTCAAGGTCATGCTCGTGACCCGGCACGCCAGGCCCGGCGTGCTGCGCCGGGCCCTCGCCGCGGGCGTCTCAGGGTTCGTCCCCAAGACCACCCCCGCCGAGCGGCTCGCACAGATCATCCGCGACATCGGCCAGGGCCGCCGCTACATCGACCCGGAGATCGCCGCGACGGCCCTCACCGAGGACCGCTCGCCCCTCACCGAACGCGAGCTCGACCTGCTCCGCGCGGCCAGGGGCGGCGGCACGATCGACGAGATCGCCGCCGAGCTCCACCTCGCCCCCGGCACCGTGCGGAACTACCTGTCGACCGCGATGCGCAAGCTGGACAAGAAGACCCGCCACGCCGCGGCCCAGCACGCCTGGGAGCAGGGCTGGATCTAGACCGGGACGGTGAACGACTCCAGGTGGTCCAAGAGCACCCACGCCGAATCCGGGCTGGCCGCGGCGACCAGCTCCTCCAGCTTCGCCGCGCCGAACAGGTCCACGGCCGGTTCGTCAAGGGGCGCTTCGTAGTCGTCCCAGTGGGTCGGGATGACGTACGGCGGGTACCCGGTCGCGGCGAGCATCCGCTCCGCGTAGTTCGGGTAGTTCGGGTTCGGGCCCTGCATGAACAGCACGGTCGGCGCGATCCCCGCGACCTCGCGCTCGTGGAACGACGGCACGCCGTTGAAGAACAGCGAGACCTCCCCGAAGGTGACGAGGTAGGCGAGGCTGCCGCCCTCCACGAGGTCCTTGATCGTCTCCGGCCGGGCCGGGACCCCGCCCGGCCGCGTGCCCGGGAACAGCAGGCTCTTGTGCTTGCCGGTGACGCCGTGCGAGGACCGGAAGACCTCCACGGTGTAGCCCTCGAACTGGTACAGCTCACCGCCGCCCACCTGCGACAGCTGCTCGGCCGGAGTGTCCATGGCGCGCAGCAGGTTCAGGTGCGACTCGGTGCCGAGCACCGTCGCGCCGGTCTTCCCGGCGATGTACGGGACGTCGGCGATGTGGTCGAAGTGCGCGTGCGTGATCAGGATCGAGTCGGCCGCGCCGATGTGCTCGTCGATCGCGGTCTCGTCGATGCTGATCGGCGTGTCCGGGTTGAACTCGCCCGGTTTCGTGGCACCGGTGTAGGTGCGCGAGAGGTACGGGTCGACGAGCACGGTGGTGCCGTCACAGACGATCTCCCAGGCGTTGGTGCCCAGCCAGCGGACGTGGACCTCAGAAGTCATGGCTCTCCAGGTGGTCGATGAGCAGGAACTCGGAATCGGGGCTCGCGGCGGCCACGCGGTCGCGCAGCGCCTCCACGTCGCCGCCGGGGACGGCCGGGTCGGTCAGCGGCTTGTCGAAGTCGTCCCAGTGCGTCGCGATCACGTACGGCGGGAAGCCCGTCGCCTCCAGGAGCCGCTCGACGTACGCGGGCGTGTAGCCGCCGCCGGGCTGCACGAACACGGCCGTCGGACGGATCCCGGCGATCTCCGGCTCGTGGAAGCTCGCCGAACCGGCGTTGAAGAACGAGACGCCGCCGAAGTCGACCAGGTAGGTCAGGCTGCCGCCCTCGACCAGGTCCTTGATCTTCTTGGGGCGCTTGGGCACCGACCCGGGCCGGGTGCCGCCGAACAGGATCTGCTTGTGCTCGCCGCTCGCCGAGTGCGAGGACCGGAACACCTCCACGGTGTAGCCGTCGAACTGGTACAGCTCGCCGCCCACCAGCTGCGAGAGCTGCTCGGCGGGGGCGTCCATGGCGCGCAGCAGGTTCAGGTGCGTCTCCGTGCCGAGCACCGTCGCGCCCGTGCGCTTCGCCAGGTAGGGGACGTCGGCGATGTGGTCCCAGTGGCCGTGCGTGACGAGGATGGTGTCGGCCCTCGGCAGGTGCTCGTCGATCACGTCCTCGTGGACCTCGATCTCCGTCTCCGGGTCGGCGCCCTCCTTCGTGTAGGCCCCGGTCGGGAAGCGGCTGACCCACGGGTCGATGAGCACCGTGGCCTTGTCGGTCGTGAACTCCCAGGCGTTCGTGCCCAGCCAGCGCAGCCGCACGGCGGGCGCGGCCGCGTCGTCCTCCTGTGCCGCGGCGATGCCGCCCGCGGTCGCGGTGGCCGCCAGCGCGGCCGCGCCGGTGCCGACGAGGAGGCCGCGGCGGCGGATCTTGGGATCGTTGGGTGTGGTCATGGCTGACATTCAAGCCGCCGTGTCCCGTTCCGTCCAATATCGACGCGCTAATGGGCCGATACGCGCGTTGATATCGTTGCCGCGTGGACATCATGCGGCACTTGGAGTGTTTCCTGGCGGTAGGTGAAGAACGTCACTTCGGGCGGGCCGCCGAGCGCCTCGGGATGGAGCAGCCGCCGCTGAGCCAGCGCATCCGGCGCCTGGAGAAGGAGCTGGGCGCGGACCTGTTCGACCGGGGCGGCGGGCAGGTGCAGCTGACGCCCGCGGGGCACGTGCTCATGCGGGAGGCGCCGGAGCTGCTGCGGGCGCATCAGCGGATGCGGACGCTGGTGCAGCGGGCGGCGGCGACCGATCCGGCGGACCCGCCGCGGCCGTGGTCGGCGCTCTACTGAGCGCCGCTGTCCTGAGCTGAGAGCGCTTCGGTGAGCGCGAGCGCGGCGCGGCTCATGGCGAGTTCGACTTCGCGGAAGTTGCCGCGCGTGACCTGGGCGAAGACGGCGATGGCGTGGCGGCGGCCGTCGGGCCACTCCCAGACGGCGACCTCGTTGAGCCAGCCGGGGAGCGAGCCGGAGCGGCCGAAGGGTTTGACGGCGCTGGGGGCGAGTCGCGAGAGGCGCCCGCCGGTGAGCTGGCGGCCCATCCAGTGGCGGACGTCGGCGGCGACGGGCGCGGGCCCGTCCCAGATCCGGCGCAGGAACGCGGTCATGTCGGCGGGTGTGGAGGCGTTGGTGCGCATGGGGTCCCAGGCGCTGGTGGCGCGGAGTTCGGCGGTGGTGACCGCGCCGCTCTGGAGGACGTGGGCGAGGGCTTCGAGGTCGGCGATGTCGAGGTCGCGGGCGACCTCCTCGAGGATGACGCGGGGCGAGCCGAGGAGGCGGGTGTCCTTGAGGCCGAGGCGGGTCGGGAGGCTGCGGAGCGCGCCCGCCCCCATGTGCTTGACGACGAGGTCGGCGGCGGAGTTGTCGGAGACCTCCATCATGAGCGCGGCGAGGTCGCCGACGGCGATCTGGGAGTCGTAGCGGAACCCGGCGACGCCGGTGCCGCCGAGGCGGTCGGCGGCGGTGACGCGGACGGGGGCGGCGGGGTCGATGCGGCCCGCTTCGACCTGGCAGCGGAACTCCCAGGCGATGAAGAGCTTCACGACGGAGACGAGGATGACCGGTTCGGTCTCGCGCACGCCGAGCCCGCGCCCGTCCGCGAGGTCGCGGATGTGGGCGGAGGCTCTGGCGCCCAAGGGCGCGAAGTACTGGTCGAGGTCCATTTCCTGGGCTCCTGGTCCGCCGGTCACGGGTGTCAAGGCTAGGCGGCCGCCGCCCGTGGAGCTCCGGGGGCCGCTCGCGCTGTGGCTAAGCTTGGCGCTCATGGAGGAGCATCCGCTGGTCCGGGAGGTCTATCCCGAACTCGTCGCCGAACTCGCGCGCCTGCTCGAGGACGAGGGCGAGCGGTTCCTGGCGATCCTGGCGCACGACCTCCGGATCGTCGCCGAGTGCGGGTGCGGGAGCGACACCTGCCAGAGCTTCCACACCTCCGGCGATTTCCCGCCTGGGACGAAGTACGGGCCGGGGCACCGCAACGTCATGCTCGACCCTGAGGAGGGCATGCTCATCCTCGATGTCGTCGAGGAGCGGATCGTCTACGTGGAGGTGCTCGACCGGGCCCGGATGGTCCGGCGGGACGTCACCGGCTGAGGACGGTCTCCAAGTGGGCCTTGAGTTCGGCGGCGACGTCGACCTCGTCGGGGTCGTAGAGCCACTGGACCTGGAGGCCGTCCCACAGGGCGACGAACCAGACGGCTTCGCGGCGCGGGTCGCGGTCGGGCGCGAGCTGGCCGCTGTCACGGAGCATCGCGAACACGCTGGTGAAGTGGTCGAGCGCCCAGCGGAAGCGCCGGGTGAAGTAGGCGTGCGCGGGGTGGTCGGCGGCCGTGGCCTCGTGGGAGAGCACGGTGTACAGCTCGATGAGGCCGGGGCGTTCGGCGTTGGAGCGGGCGCCTTCGACGAGGCCGCGGAGGAACGCGCGCGGCGGGAGGGGCGCGGGGATCTCGTAGGTGAGCTGGTCGTCGCGGCGGGAGAGGACGGCGGCCAGGAGCGCGTCCTTGGAGCCGAAGTGGTGCAGCAGTGAGGATTTCGAGGTGCCGACGCGTGTCGCGATGTCGCTGAGGCTGGTCGAGGTGAAGCCGCGCCCGGCGAACAGCCCGGTGGCGGTGGCGATGATGCGGGCCCGCTGCTCGCGGCCGCGCGCGTAGCCGGCGTCGTCGCCGGGCGGCGGGCCGGGGAGGGTCACGAGCGCGTCGCCGTCGGGGGCCTCGGCGTCGAGGTCGGCGCGGCCTTCGGGGACGCGGGCGAAGTGGTCGGTGAGCGAGTCGACGACGTCGACCTCGTCGAGGTAGAGGGACATGACCTGGAGGCCGTCCCAGGCGGAGGTGAGCCGGGTGCCGTCGGCGTCACCGATCTCGAAATGCCTGCGGCGCAGTTCTTCGTAGCGGCGCTTCATGTGCTCGTGGCCTGGGTGGGCCGGGGAGACGGCCTCGCCGGTGAGGGCGGCGAACAGCGGCACGTAGCCGGGGGTGGCGGCGTTGCGGCGGGCGAGGCCGAGGAGGACTTCGGGGCGCGGCAGGTCGGCGTGGGCGTCGAACCAGGCGAGGTTCGCGTCCTCCCAGCGCGACAGGAGCGCGAGCAGCAGTTCGTCCTTCGACTTGAAGTAGCGCAGGAGCGCGGCGTGGGAGAGCCCGGCCTTCGCCGCGATCGCGCGGAGCGAGACGCCGCTGAAGCCCTCGGCGCCGAAGAGCGCGTAGGCCGCGTCCAGGATCTCCTCCTGGCGGGCGAGACCGGTGGCGTTGCGGCGCTGGGTGGCGGCGGTCACCTGGGGTTCCTCACGGTCGGCGGGTCGGGTGCGGCGCTGGCCGCGGGGCCAATCCTAGCCGTTCGTTTCAAAATTGTGAGCCAAAGAAGCTAACCACTCGGTCAGTTTTGGGGCTACAGTCCATCGCAGGGCACCGTCGCCCCTGCTTGAAAGGTCAGTGCCATGACAGAGTTGTCAGCCCCCGTGGCCGCGCCCGCGGCTCCCGCCCGCGAACCGCGTTCCTACCCCTTCGCCCTCGCCGGAGCGAACTTCGGCATCTACGTCGCGATCCTCACCCCCGTCATGGTCTCCATGGCGTTCAAGGTCGACCACATCACCGCCACCCCCGAAGCCGCCGCCAGCGCCCTCGGCCTCGTGCTCGGCGTCGGCGCGCTCTTCGCCCTCATCGCCAATCCCCTGGTCGGGCGGCTGTCCGACCGCACCACCTCCGGCTTCGGCATGCGCCGGCCGTGGATCGTCGGCGGCGCCGTCACCGGGCTCCTCGCCCTCGCGCTCATCGGCGTCGCCGGGTCCGTGTGGCTCGTCCTCCTCGGCTGGTGCGTCGCCCAGACCGCGCTCAACGCCGTGATGGCCGCCGCCAACGCGACCCTGCCCGACCAGGTGCCCGCCGAGCGGCGCGGCAAGACCTCCGGGATCGTCGGCATCACCACGCCGCTGGGCATCCTCGGCGGCTCGTTCCTGGTGAACTTCATCGACGGCGACCTGCTGCGCTTCACCGTCCCCGGCGCGCTCGCCCTGCTGCTGTGCCTGCTCTTCGCGTTCAGCCTCAAGGACCGCGTCCTCGCCGAGAAGCCCGCCGAGCGGTTCACGGTCCGGCAGTTCCTCGGCTCGTTCGTGTTCAACCCGGTCAAGCACCCCGACTTCGGGTGGACCTGGCTCACGAAGTTCCTCGTCATGTTCGGGTACGCCGGGATCGCCTCGTACCTGCCGTACTACCTCACCGACAGGTTCCACCTGAACGAGCAGGACGCGATCGGCGTGATCCTCCTGGCGAACGTCGCCTCGATGGGGGCCATGGCCGCGTCGAGCCCGATCGGCGGGATCGTCTCCGACCGGCTCGGCAAGCGCCGCGCGCCCGTCGCGTTCGCCGGGCTCGTCATGGTCGCGGGCCTCGTGCTCCTCGCGTTCGCGCCGAGCACCGGGATGGTGATCGTCGCGCAGGGCGTCATCGGCCTCGGCGCGGGCGCGTTCTTCTCCGTGGACCTGGCGCTCGCGACGCAGGTGCTGCCCAACCCGGAGGACACCGCGAAGGACCTCGGGGTCCTCAACATGGCGAACGCGCTGCCGCAGTCGCTGGCCCCGGCGATCGCGCCCGCGATCCTCGCCCTGGGGAACGCGACGCCGCTCGGCGGCTACCCGCTCTGGTACCTCTTCGGCGCGCTCACCGCGCTCGCCGGGGCGGTCCTGGTCTACCGCATCAAATCCGTCAAGTAAGGGAGCACCGCATGAACGACGTCGACACCCGCTACCGCGACGCGTCGCTGCCGATCGAGGACCGCGTGGAGATCCTGCTCGGGCAGATGACGCTCGAGGAGAAGGCCGGGCTGTTCTTCCACACCATGATCACCGTGGGCGAGGACGGCGAACTGGCCGGGCCCGACCCGGTGTTCGGGCTGCCGTCGAACGAGGACTACGTCGACGGGAGGTTGATGAACCACTTCAACGTCCTAGGCGGGCTCCCGTCGGCCGAGGCGGCCGCGAAGTGGCACAACCGGCTCCAGGAGCTGGCCGCGTCCACGCGGCTGGGCATCCCCGTGACGCTCTCGACCGACCCGCGGCACTCCTTCAGCGACAACCCGCTCGCCGCGCTCAACACGCACGCGTTCTCCGAGTGGCCGGAGATGCTCGGCTTCGCGGCGCTGCGCGACGAGGCCCTGGTGGAGCGGTTCGGGGACATCGCCCGCCGCGAGTACACCGCGATCGGGCTGCGGGTCGCGCTGCACCCGCAGATCGACCTCGCGACCGAGCCCCGCTGGGCCCGCCAGCTGCCGACGTTCGGCGAGGACGCGGGCCTCGTCTCGCGCCTCGGCGCGGCCTACATCCGCGGGTTCCAGGGCGCCGAGCTCGGCCCGGAGTCGGTGGCGGCCATGGCGAAGCACTTCCCCGGCGGCGGCCCGCAGCTGGACGGCGAGGACCCGCACTTCGCGTACGGGCGCGAGCAGGTCTACCCGGGCGGGCGGTTCGAGCTGCACCTGGAGCCGTTCGCGGCGGCGTTCGCGGCCGGGGTCTCGCAGATCATGCCGTACTACGGGATGCCCGTGGGGACCGAGCACGAGGAGGTCGGGTTCGGGTTCAACAAGTCCGTGATCACCGGGCTGCTGCGCGAGCGCTTCGGGTTCGACGGCGTGGTCTGCACCGACTGGGGCCTGGTCAGCGACGGTGAGATCATGGGCCAGCCGTTCCCGGCCCGCGCGTGGGGCGTCGAGCACCTGACGCCGCGCGAAAGGATGGTCAAGATCCTGGACGCGGGCGCCGACCAGTTCGGCGGGGAGGCGATCCCCGAGCTGCTCGTCGACATCGTCCGGTCCGGCGAGGTCGGCGAAGACCGCCTCGACGTCTCGGCGCGGCGGCTGCTGCGCGAGAAGTTCGTGCTCGGCCTGTTCGACCGGCCGCTCGTCGACGTCGAGGCCGCCAAGGCGCTCGTCGGCTCGGCCGAGTTCCGCGCCGAAGGCGAAGCGGCCCAGCGCGCTTCGGTGACGCTCCTGAGCAACGACGGGACGCTGCCGCTCAAGGCGGGCCTGAAGCTGTACGTCGAAGGCGTCGACCCCGAGGTCGCGGCCGAGTACGGCCAGGTCGTCGCGACCCCCGAGGAGGCGGACGCGGCCGTGATCCGGCTCCAGGCGCCCTACGAGGAGCGCGGCACCATGTTCGAGAACTTCTTCCACGCCGGGTCGCTCGACTTCCCGGCCGAGGTGGTCGAGCACGTCGCAGCGGTCGCCGCGGCGGTGCCCACTGTGGTCGACGTGTTCCTGGACCGGCCCGCGATCCTCGGCCCGGTCGTCGAAGCGGCCGCGGCGGTCACCGGCAACTACGGGACCAACCCGCGCGCGCTCCTCGACGTGCTCACGGGCGCGGCCGAACCGAAGGGCAGGCTGCCGTTCGACATCCCGTCGAGCATGAAGGCCGTCGAGGCGAGCCGACCGGACGTCCCGTTCGACACCGCCGACCCGCTCTTCCCGTTCGGGCACGGCCTGTCGTACTGAAAGCGAGGACGGCGGGCCCCGCGCGGGCCCGCCGTCCCCTGTCACCGGGAGGCGGACATGGAGGCGAGCGCGGCGTCGCCGTCGCCCTCGACGACCGCGTTCGACACGGCCAGCGCGAAGTCCTGGCGCAGGCCGTCGTCCGGGGCCGCGCCGGGCGCGTGCCGCGTGACCGAGACGCCCCGCACGCGGACGGTGTAGACGCCGTCCTCGGGGGCGGCGACGGTGATCTGCTGGACGTTGTTCACGACCCGCGTGGCCGGGTTCGCGTCCCAGTTCACGATCTCGCCCGAGGGCGTCTCGAGTTGCAGGTACAGCTCGTTGACGAGGCCGCCGAGGCCTTCGAGCGACGGCGCGTCCGTCCACACGAGCGTGATCTTCAGCGGCTGCGCCGGGTCAGCGGCCTCGACCCGGTAGCGGCGGATCTCCCCGGTCGCGACCGCGTCGGCGGGCGCGTCCGCGAAGCGGCTGCGGTGCGCCGAGCCGACGGCGCGGGCCACGTCCACTCTGCCGAAGCCGCTCACCGGGTTCGGGCCCTCGGGGACCTCGCCGGGGAACTGGCCGGGCATCGCGACCGCGCCGTTCACCAAGAGCGCCTTGAGGAGGGCCGCCGAGGGGCGGCGGCCGTCCTCCACGTGGCCCTGCGCCGTGAGGTGCTGCCGGACCAGGGCCGCCGCGCCCGCTACCAGCGGCGTGGCCATGCTCGTGCCGCCGCTCCAGCAGTAGCGTTCGCGCAGCGGGTGGCCCTCGGGCAGGCGGCCCCACAGCGGCTCGCCGTCCCCGGCGTACACCGAGGTGAGCATGGACAGGACGTTCGTGCCCGGCGCGACCACGTCGGGTTTGATCCGCAGGTCGTCGGTGGGGCCGCGCGAGGAGAACGCGGCCATGCCGTCGGCGTCGTCCGAGACGTGCCCGGCTTCGCCGAGCTTCGGGTAGCGGCCGAGCTGGCTCCAGTTGCGGTCGATGCCCGGCGGCGGTTCGGAGCCGCTGGGGCGCAGGTTCTCGCTGGCGCCCACGGTGAGGCAGTTCTTGGCGGTGCCGGGCGAGCCCATCGAGTCGGGGTCGATCAGGCCGTCGCTGTCGGCGTCCTGGCCATCGTTCCCGGCCGCGAAGAGCACCAGCATGTCCGGGTGGGTCCACATGAACTCGTCGACGGCGCGGGCGTTCTGCCCGTACTCCCCCGCGAGCGGCGCGCCCCACGAGTTGGTGTGGACGCGCGCGCCCGCCTCGTAGGCCTCGGCGAACAGCTCGCCGATGTCGCCGGGGATGCCGTACAGGCCCGACTCGGGCGGTGGCCAGGGGAACGTGAACGGCTGGAGGCCCGCCGCGGCGAGCTCGGCGCGGGTCTTCCAGCGGATGCGCTGATTGACGGCCTGGAAGAAGAGCGTGGCCTCGGGGGCGATGCCGGACGGGACGGGCCCGGACCCGGCCTGGCGGGCGGCCGCGCCGTCGCCGAGGACCGAGCCGGTGACGTGCGTGCCGTGCCCGGAGTCGGTGTCGGCCGGGCCGTCGTCGTGGCCGGGCGGGTCGTTCGTGAAGGGCGCCAGGACCTTCCGGGTCGGCCACGACGTGATCGCCTTGATCCTGCCGCGCACGTCGGGGTGGACGGTCTCGATGTCGCCCTTGTCGAGCCCGGAGTCGGCGACGGCCACGATCTGCCCGGTCCCCGCGAGCGGCAGGTCCCCGAAGCGATGGTCCGCCGGGACGCCCATGATGGCTGCGGCCTGGTCGTTGCTGGTCTGGGAGAACGCGTACGGCATGATCGCCTGCACGCCTTCGCGGTCGGCGAGTTCGGCGATGAGCGGGCGCGGGACGCTCGCCACGAGGGACTTCGGGAGCGCGGTGAGCACCGCGCCGCCCGCGTCCCGGATGCGGCGTGCCAGCGCGGCGGTGTCCTCGCCGGGGAAGACGGCGACCTCGATCATCTGCGGGCCGTCCTCGGCGAAGTCGTCGGGGTCCACAGTGGCGAGGGAGGCGGCGTCGAGGTCCCGGCGGGGCGCGGGGTGGAGTTTCGGGGAGACTTTCATGGCCGGGCGGTAGGGGGTGACCTCCTCGACGTGCGGGAGGGCCCGGATCGCTTGGGCGCGTTCGGGAAGGAACCCGGCGAGGAGGGTGAAGCCGGAGAGGCTGCCGTGGAGGTCGGCTCCTGCTTCGGCGAGGTCGTCGAGCCAGGCGGCGGTGGGCGGGCCGATGAGTTTCACGAGCCAGTAGGCGGTGCGGCCGGGTTCGGGGTCGATGGCGACGGCGGCCTGGGCGTCGAGCGCGGCGGCGAACTGGAAGCTGGCCCCGGCGGTCTGGACGGGCTGCTCGGGCAGGGGCGTGGTCTCCAGGCCCCGGGACGCGAGGTCCCGGGCCTGGCGGGGACTGCCTTCGATGAGGATCTGGTCGGGGTATTCGGCGAGGATCTCCACGCCGGTGTCGAGGGCGGTGTCGCGGTCGTCAGTGTGCCGAAGGGTCACGAGGAGTCTGGACATGAGGGCCTTCTTCGGGAGGGGAGGACTGCCGCTTGCACCGGGCGGCTGCCCTCTAGGCTACGCCTCGATCACGGTGCGTAGGGTCCCGTAGGTTCAGGCGGCGAGGACGGATTCGGGCGCGGGCCGCACGGGGGCCCTGTCGGCGCGCAGCAGCATCGCCCCTCCGATGAGGACGGAGGCGCTGAGGGCGGCCCAGAGCTGCCAGGTCCCGGCGTCGAGGAGGAGGCCCAGGAGCATCGGGGCGAGGGTGCGGCACAGGGACCAGGAGAGCTGGTAGAAGGACAGGTAGCGGCCGCGCAGGTGGTCTGGGGCGGCGTGGACGGCGAGGCTTTCCGACGGCGCGGAGTGGATGAGCTCGCCCGCGGTGTAGAGGACGGCGGTGGCGAGGACCGCGACGACGGCGGCGGTGCCGTCTAGGGCTGGCAGGAACGCGAAGGCCGCGAAGGAGACCGCGAAGACGGCCGTGCCGAGCGCCGCGCCCGAGCCCCGGCGGAAGCGGGCCATGAGGCGGCCGACGGGGACGCCGAGCCCGGCGACGAGCGCGGTGTTGACGGCGAAGACGACCCCGGCGAGGGCGTCGGGCAGGTCGGCGTCCCTGGTGAGGAAGACCGGCAGGGCGATGGCCTGCGCGGAGTAGCCGAAGGCGATCAGGAAGTTCGCGGCGGTCAGGCGACGGTAGCGGCGGTCGGCGAGGACGGTGCGGTAGCCCGATGCGGGCCGCTCGATGGCCTTGGGCGTCTTGGCGGTGACGGGCATGAGGGCGACGAGGACGGCCGCGACCGCGAAGGCCCCGGCGAGTGCGAGCGCCGAGGCGAGGTAGCCGCCGTCGCCGACCGCGAGCATCGCGGCGGCGGCGAGCGCGCCGAATCCCATGCCGCCGTTGCGGAGGCTGCGGTTCCAGGCGAGGAGGCGGTCGCGATCGGCGCCTTCGGCCATGTCGCCGATGAGCGCCTGCTGGCTCGGAGCCGAGGCCCACATGGCGACGGCGACGGTGAGCGCGACGCCGAGGAACGCGGGGTAGCTCGTGGCGAGCGGGTAGAGCGCGAACGCTATGGCGCGCAGGGCGAGCGCCCCGGTGTAGACGTGCTTGCCGCCATGGCGGTCGATGAGGACGCCGACTGCGGGCACGGCCGCGAGTGCGCCGATCCCCGCGAGGGTGAGGCCGGTGCCGACCGCGGTGAGCGACTGGCCGGTCAGGGCGTGCACGAACAGCATGGTGAGGGGCACGTAGATGCCGTTGCCGACGGCGTCGACGAGGCTGGCGGCGATGAACCTGCGGCGGGCGTCAGGCGAGTTCGAGCGCATTGCGGCTCCGCTTCAGTTCGGCGAACGCGTCGAGGCGCGCGATGGTCGAGAGGGCCTTGAAGAGGCCTTCGGCGTCGCGGCCTTCGGGGACCGCGGAGAGCACGGGTCCGAAGTAGCCGGTGCCGTCGACGACGGTGAGCGGTGTGCCCGCCTCCTCCCCCACGGCGTCCTGCCCGGCCCGGTGGCTGGCGCGCAGCGCGGCGTCGAACTCGGTGCTGCGGGCGGCTTCCGCGAGGCTCGTCGGGAGGCCGGTCTCGGCGAGAGCGGCGGCGATGACGCGGTCGTAGTCCTTGTCGCGGCCCTGGTGGATGCGGGTGCCGAGGGCGGTGTAGAGGTCGCGCAGGATCCCGGCGCCGGCGTGCTCCTCGGCGGCGGCGCAGACGCGGGCGGGGCCCCAGGCGCGGTCGTTGAACTCGCGGTACCAGGGTTCGAGCTCGCGGTGCTCGTTGAGGACGGCGAGGCTCATGATCCGGAATCGCAGCGTGATCGGTTGCAGGCGTTCGACTTCGAGAAGCCAGCGAGAGGTGATCCAGGCGAAGGGGCAGGCCGGGTCGAAGTAGCAGTCGACCGTCGGCGCGAAATAATCTTCCATGGAAGACATATTATCTTCCACGGAAGGTAGAATGCAAGTATGGATCTTGACGAGACTGGCGACGCGGTCGCGGTGATGGTCGAACAGTGGCGGCGCGAACGCCCTGACCTGGATGCTTCCCCGATGCTCGTGGTGGGCAGGATGTTCCGCACCGTCGGCGCGTGGGACCGCGCGCTGCGCGGACCGTTCGCCGAAGCGGGCCTCGGCAACGGCGACTTCGACGTCCTCGCTGCACTGCGCCGGAGCGGCGACCCCTACGAGCTTTCAGCGGGCGAACTGAGCCGCACGGTGCTCGTGACCACCGGCGCGATCACGAAGCGGGTCGACCGGCTCGAAGCGGCGGGCTGGGTCACCCGATCGGTCGCCGAGGAGGACTCGCGCGGCCGCCGGATCGCCCTCACCGAAGCCGGACGCCGACTGACCGACGAGCTGATGGAAGCCCACCTCGCCAACCAACGCGAGCTCTTGCGAGGACTCGACGACGGCGAGCGGGCCGCGCTGGCGAGGCTCCTCGCGAAGCTCGGCGACGACCTCCACTGACCTTCAAGCGAGGCGCCGAACGAAGCCGGACCCGGCGATGTGACGATCACCCCGGGCCCGGCTCGCTGTAGGTCCTACTTGGACCAAGCTCCCTCTTCGGCCGCCCGGCGAGCCCAGTCGGCGAAGGCGACCGGCTTGCGTCCGAGCACCTGCTCCACCCCGTCTGCGACATCGCCGATCTTGCCCTCGCGCATGACGCGGTACATCGCATCGAGGAAGAACACCAGGTCCTCCGGCAGTCCCTCGGCCCGAAGCGCACCGGCGTAGTCCTCGGGGCTCACGTCCTGGAACACGATGGACCGGCCGGTCGCCCGCGCGATCGCCCCGACCGCCGCCGGGAACGTGAGCGATTCGGGACCGCTCAGCTCGTAGACCTTCCCGCCGTGCCCGCCCTCGGTCAGCACCGCAGCGGCGACCGCGGCGATGTCCTCCACGTCGATGAACGGCTCCACAGTGTCTTCCACCGGCAAGAAGAGCTCGCCGGCGAGGATGGCCTCGAGCATGTCTCCCTCACTGAAGTTCTGGTTGAAGTTGTTGGCCTGCAGCACCGTCCACTCGACCCCGGAGGCCTGTACGGCTTCCTGGATCGCGTACATGCCGATCGCTTCGGGGCCGACTCCGACCGCCTCGGCGAGGACATGGATGCGGCGACCCGACTGCGCGACCAGGCGACGCACGCCCGCCTTCTCAGCTGCGGCGACGACCGCTGCGGCGAGGAAGGGCTCGTCCGGCGGGATCAGGTAGACAGCGGCGACCCCTTCGAAGGCAGCAGCCCAAGTGGACTCGTCGTGCCAGTCGAACCGGATCGCAGTGCTCCGCGAAACGGCGCGCACGTTGTGCCCGGCTTCGCTCAGGTTCGCGGTGAGGCGGCGGCCGACCTTGCCAGTCGCGCCGGTGACCAGGATGATTTCGTTCTCGTTGCTCATGCGCCCAGTCAAGCCGACGGACGACTCGGTTCCCATCGCTCAGACGCCACGATCCATGTGCGTCCGTCTAACCTCCTTCCCGATGTCGTTGTCCTCCACACCGCCCCTTGCGCACGCTGACGCCGGAGGGTGTGCCGATTGATTGCTCGCACGTCTCGCCGTGGTCTGCCCGGGTCCTCTGATGCCCGGCCAGCCGGCGTCGATCGCGCTGGCGGTCTTGCGCTGATGTGCCTCGTTCAGTCGACACTGCCTCTGGCCCAGGTGATCCGAACCAGCGATCTTCCACCCAGTACGACCCCGCTCAAAGAGGTCGTAGTCAGCTGCGGAACGCGATGGCATGACAAGGGTGAGATCGGACGCCCCCAATCATCGGAGGGAACCCCAGCTCGCGGGGCCGTCGCCTCGGAAGGAAATCCGGTTTGCCTGTAGGCCAGAGGCTTGGCTTAGTCTGCTTGCACCTACACGACACCTGGACGTCTATCCTTCCCTGCCCTTGATGCGTACCTCAATTATCGCTCACCTGTACCAAGACCGTCATCACCCACAGGTGTACAGAACTCTCATGTTTTGCACCGGGATCTCCTGGGCCGCAATAGAAAGCGGCCGCCCCGCCTCCAAGCCCGCCCCCGGGACACGCTCCGAGGCCGCACCGTCCGCGATCTGCCTCTCGAGCCCCTAGCCCGAGACCCGCCTCTCGGCCCCGCCTCCTGGGGCCCGAGTCCTGCCCCACCCCGAATCCCAGCTCTTCGTCGCTGCCCGCTTGAACCTCAGCCCAGGTCCGACCCGGCCCCGCCGACGGCCGCTGCGTAGCGGGCGGCGAGCGCCCGGAGGTGGTCCCGAAGCGCTTCCGGGGCTTCGACCTTGAAGGGCAGGCCGAGCCCGGTGATGAAGCTCGTGAGATCCCGCAGCGAATCGCTCCCGGTGCGCCACAGGCACTCCGCGTCGCCCGCCGGTTCCAGGAGCCCGCTCCCCGGCGGGAGCATTGCGGCGACGCGCTCCACGGGCGCGCCCACCCGGATCACCGCCTGGTGCTTCCAGGCGCTCTGGCCGAGGCCGCGCAGGACGTGGGCGACCGCCTCCTCCGGCGGGTCCTTCGGGGTGAACCTGGGGCCATTGGGGATCCGCGGGCGGATCCGGTCGGCGCGGAAGGTGCGCCAGTCCGCGCGGTCCACGTCCCAGGCCAGGAGGTACCAGCGCCGCTCGGTGTAGACCAGGCGGTGCGGCTCGGCCCGGCGGCGCGACTCCTCCCCCGCCCTGTCGCGGTAGTCGAACCGCAGCTGCTCGCACCGGTACACCGCCTCCGCGATGAGCGTCAGCACCTCGGCGTCCACAGTGGGCCCCGCCCCGGCCGCCGACACGGTGGCCGACCTGAGCATGTCGATGCGGCGGCGCAACCGCGAGGGCATCGTCTGCTCCAGCTTCGCCAGCGCCCGCAGCGAGGTCTCCTCGATCCCGGCCACCGAGCCCGACGCGGCCGCCCGCAGCCCCAGCGCGACCGCGACGGCCTCCTCGTCGTCGAGGAGCAGGGGCGGCATGGCGTTCCCGGCCTCCAGGCGGTAGCCGCCGGCGCTGCCGGTGGTCGAGTGCACCCGGTAGCCGAGCTGCCGCAGCCGGTCGATGTCGCTGCGCACGGTCCTGGTCGTGACGTCGAGGCGTTCGGCGAGCGCAGCGCCCGTCCAGTCGCGCTGGGCCTGCAGCAGTCCGAGCACCCGGAGCAGGCGGGCGGAGGTCTCCAACATTTTCCGATTCTCGCACGCATTGCGGAAGCGAATCTTCCGCAATGGGCCATAGCTTGGTCTTCAACGACAACGAAGGAGACAGACCATGTTGCGAGGGTTCAGCACCATCAGCTTTTTCGCCGAGGACCTCGAGGCCGCGAAGGCCTGGTACACCGAACTGCTCGGCGTCGAGCCGTACTTCGGGGTGCCCGGGTACATCGAGTTCCGCGTGGGCGACTACCAGCACGAGATCGGGATCGCGCAGGCCGAGTGGGCGCCGCACGACATGTCCGCCGGGCCCGGCGGCGCGATCGCGTACTGGCAGGTGGACGACCTGGACGCGACCATCGAGCGGCTGACGGCCATGGGCGCCAAGGAGTACGAGCCGAAGATCGTGCGCGGGGAGGGGTTCGAGACGGCGTCGTTCGTCGACCCGTTCGGGAACGTCCTGGCCGTCATGTACAACCAGCACTACGTCGACATGCTCGCGGCGAGGTCCTGACTGTGGAGTACCTCGATCTCGCCGACCGCGCCGAGTGGGAGGCCTGGCTCCAGGCCCACCACCGGGACGAGGGGTCGGTGTGGCTGCGGATCGGCAAGGAGCGCTCGCCCGAGGGGCGGCTGCGGATCGGGCCCGCGCTCGAGGCGGCCCTGTGCTTCGGGTGGATCGACGGGCACCGCAAGAGCCTCGACGGCGACTCGTTCCTGCAGCGCTACTCGCCGCGCACGAAGCGCAGCCCGTGGTCGAAGCGGAACCGGGGCATCGCCGAGGCGCTGATCGCGGCGGGCCGGATGCGGCCCGCCGGGCTCGCCGAGATCGAGCGCGCGAAGGCCGAGGGCCGCTGGCCCGAGGCGGACTGATGGGATGATGGCCGGGTTCTTCGAGGAGGCACCATGAACGGACCCGGCCGTCGGCCCCAGACCACGATCTTCACCCAGATGTCGGCGCTCGCGCAGCGCCACGGCGCGGTCAACCTCGGGCAGGGCTTCCCCGACGAGTCCGGGCCCGCGCACGTGGTCGAGGCCGCCGCCGCCGCGATGCGGGCCGGGCACAACCAGTACCCGCCGCTCGCGGGCATTCCGGAACTGCGCCATGCGATCGCGCAGCACCAGCGGCACTGGTACGGGCTCGCGCCGGACCCGGACGAGGGGGTCACGGTGACCGCCGGGGCGACCGAGGCGCTGACGGCCGCGATCCTCGCGCTCGTCGAGCCCGGCGACGAGGTGATCGCGCTCGAACCGAGCTACGACTCTTATAAGGCCGCCGTGGCGATGGCGGGCGGGACGCTCGTGCCGGTGCGGCTCGAAGCGCCCGACTACAGGCTCGACAGTGAGCACCTCAAGGCCGCCGTCACCGAGCGCACCAAGCTGTTGCTGGTCAACTCGCCGCACAACCCGACCGGGACGGTCCTGCACCGGGACGAGCTCGCGGCGATCGCCGCGCTCGCGGTCGAGCGGGATCTCCTCGTGGTCACCGACGAGGTGTACGAGCACCTGGTGTTCGACGGCCGCGAGCACGTGCCGCTCGCGTCGCTGCCGGGCATGTGGGACCGGACGGTGAGCATCGGCTCGGCCGGGAAGACGTTCTCGGTGACCGGCTGGAAGATCGGGTGGGCGACAGGCCCGGCCGATCTCGTCGCGCGGGTGAAGGACGTCAAGCAGTGGCTGTCGTTCGCGTCCGGGACCCCGTTCCAGTACGGGATCGCGGCTGCGCTGTCCTCAGGGGACGGCTTCTACCGCGACTACGTGGCGGGCTACCAGGAGCGGCGCGACCTCATGGTGGCCGGGCTCAAGGGCATCGGCTTCGACGTGTACGAGCCGGAGGGCACCTACTTCGTGACCACGGGCATCGAGGCGTTCGGGTACGAGGACGGCCTGCGGTTCTGCCTCGAACTGCCCGAGCGGTGCGGGGTCGTCGCGATCCCGAACCAGGTGTTCTACCTCGACCAGGCGCCGCGCCCGGAGGTGCGGTTCGCGTTCTGCAAGCGGCTCGACGTGATCGAGGAAGGGCTCCGGCGGCTGGCGTCGGGCCTGGCCTGACCGGTAGGGTGGCGTCCATGCGTCACGGCATCTCCCCGCCCGCCGCCTGAGGCGGGCACCTGAGCCATTGCCGCGCACGGCGTTCTGAGCCGATGCGCTGATTCGGGCATGTCCGCAGACGAGAGCATCCGACCATTCGCTCCCTGCTGGAGAAACGCATGTCCGCACTCACCGCCGTCCGCCCTGCCGTGCCCGCCGCCAGGCGCGGCCTCGGCTACCTCACCGTCACCGGCCTCGCCTGGGGCACCACCGGCGCCGCCGCCGAACTCGTCTACCGCGCAGGCGATCTCGGCCCTTCGGCCGTCTCGTTCTGGCGCCACCTCGGCGGCCTGGTGCTGCTGCTCGCGTTCGCCGCGATCCGGCCCAGGCGGCCCCGCGTCAGGCCCGCCGCGCCGCTGCGGCGGCGCGCGGCGCTCCTGACGGGCGTCGGGACCGGCATGGCGGTCTTCCAGACCGCGTACTTCGCCGCAGTGGAGGCCACGGGCGTCGCGGCGGCCACGCTGCTCACACTCGGGTCCGGCCCGATCCTCACCGCGATTGGCAGCCGCGTGCTGCTCGGGGAGCGCCTCGGGCGCGGCGGCGCGCTCGCCGTCGCGGGGGCGGTCACCGGCCTCGGCGTGCTCGTCCTCGGCAACGGCGGCGGCGTCGTGACCCCGGCCGGGGTCGCGCTCTCGCTGCTCTCGGCCGCCGGGTACGCGGCCGTGACGCTCCTGGGCCGGGCCACCGGCCGCCGCAGCGACGGCGAGGACCCGTTCACGCTCACCATGTGGTCCTTCGGCATCGGGGCGGCACTGCTGCTCGTCCCGGCCTGGTTCGAGGGCCTGACGCCGACCACGGGCGGCACGGCGCTGACGTTCGTGATCGTCGGCTACCTGGCGGCCTTCACCACCGCCCTGGCGTACCCGCTGTACTTCGCGGGCGCCGCCCGCGTCCGCGCCACGACCGCTTCGGTGATGATGCTCATCGAGCCGGTCACGGCCGCGTTCCTCGCCGTGGCGGTCCTGCGTGAGCCGCTCACGCCCGCCACGGTGGCGGGCGCGGTGGTGCTCCTCGGGTCGATCACGGCGCTCGCGCTGGCCGAGTCCCGCCGGTAGGGACGCGAACAGGGCCGGTCGGAGGACCGGCCCTGTTTCGCTTGCGTCGCTAGGTCGCTGAGAGGAAGCCCGTCTCCAGCATGATGATGACGATGACGCCGAGGATGCAGCGGTACCAGACAAAGATGAACACGCTGTGCTTGGCGACCCACTTGAGCATCCAGTGGATGGCCGCCAGGCCGACGCCGAACGCGACGATCGTCGCCACGAGCATCTGCGCGCCGCTCGGCACCGAGCCCTCGGTGGCCGGGTCGAACACGTCGCCGAGGCTGAGGACGCCCGCGCCGAACACGGCCGGGATCGCGAGCATGAACGAGTACCGGGCCGCGACCTCGCGGTCGAGGTTGATGAACAGGCCCGCCGTCATCGTCGCGCCCGAGCGCGAGACGCCGGGGATGAGCGCGCCCGCCTGCGCGAAGCCGAGGATGAGGCCGTCCTTCATGCGGAAGTCGTCCCAGGTGCGGGTCTTGCGGCCCACGAGCTCGGCGAGGGCGAGCAGCAGGCCGAAGAAGATGAGGCTGAAGGAGACGAGCCACAGGTTGCGGGCGCCGTCGCGGATCGCGTCCTGGAAGATCAGGCCGAAGAACACGATCGGGAGCGTGCCGATGATGACGTACCAGCCGAGCCGGTAGTCGGTCTCGCCGCGCAGCTCCTTGTCCCACAGACCCTTCCACCAGGCCACGAGGATCCGGACGATGTCCTTCCAGAAGTAGAGGAGGACGGCGGTCTCGGTGCCGAGCTGGGTCACCGCCGTGAACGACGCGCCCGCGTCCTCCTCGAAGAACAGCGCCGAGGTGAGGCGCAGGTGCGCGGAGGAGGAGACCGGCAGCATCTCGGTCAGGCCCTGGACGACCCCGAGCACGATGGCCTCGAACCAGGTCATGTCGACCACGGGGCGACCGCCTTCCGGGCACGGGACCTGCAGGGGGAAGTGTGCATTGGCGCTTCTTTCGTCACATCGACGGTCAGGCGTCGCACGGGCCGTCTGGCGGCTCCCGGAGCGACGGGGACATCTTGCCAGACGCGGTCTGTGACCGGTCGGCACACGTGTCGGGGAGTGAGACGCGCCGGGGCCCGCGCCCTAAGAGGACGCGGGCCCGTCAGTGGTGGCGCTAACCGAGTTCCTGCGGGCACTTCAGGCCGTCCTCGGGGACGTCGAGGTCCACCAGGTAGGCCGTGACCGGGTCGTCGATGCAGGTGTGGCCCAAGGCGTACGCGGTGTGGCCGCTGCCTTCGTAGGTGAGCAGGACGTCGTTGTCGAGCTCCTTCGACACCGACTCGGCCCAGTCGTAGGGCGTGGCCGGGTCGCCGACGTTGCCGACGAGCACGACCTCCGGGGAGCCCTTGCCGTTCACCGAGTCCGGGCCGGGCTCGGAGGCCGACCAGGACGCGCACGGCAGGTAGCTCCAGGCGATGCTCGCGCCGAACAGGCCCGAGTTGCCGTACGCGGTCTCGGCGCCGTCCTGGTAGTCGTCGAACCGGTCCGGGTTGTCGCGGTCGACGCACTGGACGCCGTAGAAGTTCGCCTCGCTGTCCCGGCGCGGCAGCGGCAGCGGCGGGAAGCGCCGGGGCTGGAAGCGGGACGCGCCGTCGGAGTCGGCGAGGTCTTCGAGCTGCTGCAGCCACTCGCGGATCGTGCCCGCGTCGACCGCGGCGAGGATCTTCTCCAGCGCGGGCCATTTCGCCTCGCTGTAGAGGCTCTCGGCGATCATGCTCAGCATGTCCCCCACGGTGAGCTCGTCGTTCACCCCCGCCTGGGCCTGCGTGAGCATCGCCTCCAGTTCCTCGTCGGAGGCGTCGGCGCTGGTGAACGGGCAGCCGTCCACGGTCAGGCAGTACTCGACGAAGTCGTGCCAGGCGGTCTCGAACCCGGTGGCCTGACCTTCGGCGAGGTCGAGCACGGACCCGGAGGTGCGCATGACGCCGTCGAGGACCATCGCGCGGACCTTGTCGGGGTAGAGGTACAGGTACATCTGCCCGATGTAGGTGCCGTACGAGTAGCCGAGGTAGGTGAGCTTGTCGTCCCCGAGGGCGTCGCGCATGACCTCCATGTCGCGGGCGACGTTCTCGGTGCCCATGTTGGCCAGGAAGTTCGCCTTCACCTGCTGCGTGCAGCCTTCAGAGAGGGTCTCGGCGCCGTTGTCGAGCTCCGTGGCCTGGGCGCTCGTGATCTGCGACGGGTCCAGTGTGTACACCTCGGTGAGCGCGGCGTCCAGCTGGTCGTCGCTGCCGCACGTGAGGTTGCTGCTCGCGCCGACCCCGCGCGGGTCGAAGCCGACCACGTCGAACGCGGCGGTCACGTCGGCGGGCAGGAACGGGGACATGGCGAGTTCGACGCCCGAGCCGCCGGGCCCGCCCGGGTTGATCAGGAGCGAGCCGGTGCGGTCGCCCGTGGCGGGATGGCGGACCATCGCGAGGGCGACGCTGTCGCCGCCGGTGTCCTCGTAGTCGACCGGGACGGTGATCGACCCGCATTCGAGGGCCTCGGCCCATGCGGCCTGGGCCGGGCCGAGGTCGGCGTCGCCGTACATCGCCTCGAGGTCGCAAGCGCCCCAGTCGACTTCGGAGATCTCGTCCTGGACGGTGGTGACGCCGCTGCGGGCCTTCGACGAGCCGTTGCCGTCGTAGTCCTCGCCGCAGGCGGCCAGCGCCGCCGCCGCGAGGACCGCGGCGGCGGCGGTGAGCGTGGCCGTTCGCTTCATGCCGACTCCTTGTGCGCGCGCGGCGGGGCCGCGTCCGGTGGGGCTGCTCGCACTCTAAGGCCGTGTCGTCCAGTTCGGCATGGATTCAGGTGATTGCGGCCTTTCGGGTCAGCCTTTGACGGCGCCGCCGAGGCTCGCGCCGTTGAGGAAGAGCCGCTGGAAGACCAGGAACAGTCCGATGGGGATGAGCGAGGAGATCGCCAGCGCCGCGAGGAAGACGTCGAGTTCGACGAACTGCTGGAGGATCGGCAGGCGCACCGAGAGGGGCTGGAGGGCGGGGTCGGGGAGGACGAGCATGGGCCAGAGGAAGTCCTTCCAGGAGGCGATGACGGCGAAGACGGAGACGACGCCGATGATCGGGCGGGACATGGGCAGGACGATGGACCAGAACAGGCGGTAGGGTCCGGCGCCGTCGACGCGGGCGGCCTCGAAGATCTCGCGCGGGAGGTTCGCGAAGAACCGCTGCATGAGCAGGACGTTGAAGGCGTTGGCTCCGGCGGGGAGCCAGACGGCCCAGAACGTGTTGAGCATGGAGGCGCCGACGAGGGGCGGGTCGAGGACGGTGAGGTAGAGCGGGACGAGGAGTACGACGCTGGGGACGAACAGGGTCGCCAGGACCGCGCCGGATATGTAGCGGCCGATGCGGGGGCGCAGGACGGCGAGGGCGTAGCCGCCGGTGGCGGCGACGACGAGCTGGACGGCCCAGGATCCGGCGGCGAGGGCGACGGTGTTGAGGAAGTACTTGTCGATCTCGACGCGGGTCCAGGCTTCGGCGAGGTTGGCGAGGTCGATGCCGTTGGGCCAGAGCGCCATGGGGTTGCGGAGGGTGTCCTGTGTGGGGGTGGTGGCGGCTTTGAGGAGCCAGAGCATGGGGCCGAGTCCGGCGACGGCGAGGCAGGCGAGGAGCGCGCCGTGGGCGATGCGGGCGGTCCACTTGACGCTGGGGCGCTTCAGGTCGGTGGGGGCGAGGAGGCCCCGGTCGTTGCTCATGTGCCGCTCCAGGATCGGGTGAGGCGGAAGTAGAGGGCGGAGAAGGCGGTGAGGACGAGGGCGAGGAGGAGGCTGAGGGCCGCCGCCGCGCCGTAGTCGCCGCCGAGGGAGTTGGTGAAGGCGTAGCGGTAGATGAGGAGCAGGAGGGTGAGGGTGCGGTTGGCGGGGCCGCCGTCGGTGAACAGGAAGGGTTCGAGGAAGACCTGGGCGGTGCCGATGATCTGGAGGATGAAGGTGATGAGGAGGATGCCGCGCAGTTGCGGGAGGGTGATGTGCCAGAGCTTGTGCCACACGCCCGCGCCGTCGATCTCGGCGGCCTCGTAGAGGCTCGGGTCGACGCCGGTGAGGGCGGCGAGGTAGATGATGACGGTGCCTCCGGCGGCGGCCCAGGTCGCTTCGAGGACGAGGGCGGGCATGACGACGTCGGCGTCCTGGAGCCAGGCGACGGGGCCGATGCCGATCCAGCCGAGGACGGTGTTGAAGACGCCGTCGTCGCCGGCGTCGTAGAAGAGCTTCCAGAGGAGGACGGCGACGACGGGCGGGACGACTACGGGCAGGTAGGCGAGGGCGGAGAAGAGGCCGCGCATGCGGCGGACCTCGCTCATGAGGATCGCGGCGACGAGCGGGACGGGGTAGCCGAAGAGGAGGGCGAGGAGCGCGAAGTATCCGGTGTTCTGGACGGCCGTCCACAGTTGCGGGTCGGCGAAGACCTGCTGGAAGTTCGCGAACCCGACCCAGGCGGGGTCGGCGACGAGGTTGGTGCGCTGGAAGCTCATGAGGACCGCGCGGCCGATGGGGAGCCAGGAGAAGACGCCGAAGACGAGGAGCATCGGCGCGAGGAACACGAGTGTGGGGAGGCCGCCGCGGGCGCGGGCCAGTGGCCCGCGGCGTCCGGGCCGGGCCGCGGTGCGCGGCCCGGTCCGGACGCCGGTGACACCGGCGGGGCGAGTGTCGTGGGTGGTCATGTCGGTCTTTCGCTATGCGGCCGCGTCGATCGCGGCCTGGGCGTCGGTCTGGGCCTGGGCGAGGAGCGCGTCGATGTCGGCGTTCTCGTCGGTGAGGACGGTCTGCACGACGGTGTCGAGCACGGCGTAGACCTCCTGGGTGGCGTGGACGGGTTCGGTCAGGAGCGGCTGGTCGAACACCTGGCTGGTGTAGGGCGCCATCTGCTCGACGGGGACGTTCACGAACTCGGCGATCCAGGTCTGGGCCTCGTCGTAGGTCGCCTTGTCGAACACGGGGAGCTCGGGGGCGCCGACGGGCTGGCCGGACTCGGCCTTCACTTCGGCGTCGGCGACGGCGGCGGCCTGGTCGGTGAGCTTCTCCATGTAGTAGAAGTCGATCCATTCGACGGCGGCGGCCTGCTCGTCGGGTTCGGCGTTGGGGCTGACGGCGGCGAGGGTGCCGCCGCCGAGGACGCCCGCGTCGGCGCCGGCGAGCGGCAGCACCGTGAGGCCGTAGTCGTCGGGGTTGAGGGCGTTCTGGGTGAAGAGGTTCCCGTAGTTGCCGCCGCCGGAGACGTACATGCCGATGCGGCCGGAGGCGAAGGCCTGGTTGATGGTGGCCCAGTCGTACAGGAAGTCGTCGCCCATGGACTGGTCGTCCCAGCGCATGTCCTGGAGCCGGGTCAGGGCCTCGCGCATGGCGGGCGTGTCGATGGTGGCCTTCCCGTCGGCTTCGGTGCGGCCGCCGAGGGCGTTGACGACGGTGGTGAGGATCCAGCCGCCGGTGTTGTCGTTGGTCATGACGGCGTATCCGGCCTCGCCGGTCGCGTCGGTGATGGCCTTGGCGGCGGTCTGGATCTCGTCCCAGGTGGTCGGGGGCGCGTCGGGGTCGAGCCCGGCGGCTTCGAAGAGGGTCCGGTTGTAGTGCAGCCCTTGGCCGTAGGCGGAGATCGGGACGGCCCACAAGTCGCCTTCGGCGTCTTCACCGGCGGCGGCGATGTTCGGGTTGTAGCTGTCGCGGTAGGGCAGCGCACTTGTGAGGTCGCCGATGTCGGCGATCTGGCCGCGCTCGATGAGGCCGCGCCCGTCGGTGAAGGGGACGGTGAACACGTCGGGGAGGGTGCCGCCCGCGAGCTGGGCGGTGAAGGTCCCGGCGGTCCAGGTGTACTCCTGGGTCTCGACGGCGATGTCCGGGTGGGCTTCCTCGAACTGGTCGATGCGGGCGTTGAACGCGTCGATCGCGGCCTGTTCGAGCCCGGCGTCGATGGTGACGGTGATGTGGGTGCGGCCGTCGTCGGGTTCGTCGTCCGAGCAGGCGGCGAGGCCGAGCGCGAGGACGGCGGCCGCGACTGCGGCGAGGGGACGTGAGGGTTGCATCGTTGCTCTCCTAATCGGTTCTTATTCAGGCGTTGAGGGATTGGTGCGCAGCCACACGGCGGTGTCCTGTGGCAGGCGGCCGCCGGTGAGCGGCGCGCTGGCGAGGAGGACCGCCGTGTGGTCGGGCAGTTCGGCGGGTGCGTCGCCGAGGTTGACGACGCAGGCGAGGTCGTCGCCGCGCCGGAAGGCGAGCACGCCGGGGGTGGCGGCGGTCCAGGCGAAGGCGTCGCCCCGCAGTGCGGGTTCGCTGCGGCGCAGTCGGATCGCCTGGCGGTAGAGGTTGAGGAACGAGTCGGGGTCGTCCCGCTGGGCGTCGGCGGCGTAGTCGCCCCAGCCGTCGGGCTGGGGCAGCCAGGTCCGGGCGCCGGTGGTGTTGAAGCCGTAGGCGGGGCCGGTCGCGTTCCAGGGCAGGGGGACGCGGCAGCCGTCGCGGCCGGGGTCGGTGCCGCCGGAGCGGAAGTGCATGGGGTCCTGGAGGGACGCGAGCGGCAGGTCCTCCACTTCGGGCAGTCCGAGCTCGTCGCCCTGGTAGACGTAGAGGACGCCGGGGAGCGCGGCGGTGAGCAGTGCGGCGGCGCGGGCGCGGCGGGCGCCGAGCGCGAGGTCGGTGGGGGTGCCGAAGCGCTTGGCGCTGAACGCGAACGCGGAGTCCTCGCGGCCGTAGCGGGTGACCGGGCGGGTCACGTCGTGGTTGGACAGGACCCAGGTGGGCGGTGCGGCGACCGCGGCGTGGGCCGCGAGGGTCGACCGGATCGACTCGGCCAGCGCTTCCGCGTCCCAGGGGCGAGACATGAAGTCGAAGTTGAAGGCCATGTGCATCTCGTCGTCGCGGAGGTAGCGCACGAACCGGTCGGTGTCCTCGAGCCAGACCTCGCCGATGAGGATCCTCGGTTCGGCGTAGGAGTCGGCGGTCTTGCGCCAGCGGCGGTAGACGTCGTGGACCTCGTCGCGGTCGAAGTGGGGGTGGGCGCCGGGTGCGGGGTGCTCGGGGACTTCGGGGAGGGCGGGGTCCTTGGCGAGCATGGAGGCGGAGTCGATGCGGATGCCCGCCGCGCCGCGGTCGTACCAGAAGCGGAGCACCGCTTCGTGTTCGGCGGCGACGTCGGGGTGGGCCCAGTTGAGGTCGGGCTGTTCGGGGGCGAAGAGGTGGAGGTACCACTGGCCTGGTTTCCCGTCGGGGCCGGTGGTGCGGGTCCAGGTGTCGCCGCCGAAGCTGGAGGTCCAGTCGGTGGGCCGCTCGGCGCCTCCGGGGCCGCGGCCGTCGTGGAACCAGAAGCGGTCGCGGGCGGGGTGGCCGGGGGGTGCGGCCAGGGCCTCCTGGAACCAGGCGTGCTGTGAGGAGACGTGGTTGGGGACGATGTCGACGACGGTGCGGATGCCGAGTCCGAGGGCGGCGGCGATGAGCTCCTCGGCGTCGGCGAGGGTGCCGTAGGCGGGGTCGATCTCGCGGTAGTCGGCGACGTCGTAGCCGCCGTCGGCCTGCGGCGAGCGGTACCAGGGGGTGAACCAGAGGGCGTCGACGCCGAGGTCGGCGAGGTAGGGGAGGCGGTCGCGGACGCCGGCGAGGTCGCCGGTGCCGTCGCCGTCGGCGTCCGCGAAGCTGCGCGGGTAGACCTGGTAGATCACGGCGTTCCGCCACCAGTCGGGGGCGGAGGTGTTGGGGCTGGCCGGGTGCAATGCGGCTCCGTTCCTTGTTCGAGCGCGGCCCGAGGCATGCCACAGGGAGGGTGTAAGCCCTGCACATGATAGGTTTAGCGCTATACCTAGCTCGGTAGCTTAGACCCGGGTGGAACACTTGTCAACGGCGGGAGCCCGGCTCCCGCCGCGAGAACGATTGCCGATCCTGGAGGAGCACCCTTGGCCGTCACGCTGAAGGACATCGCCGCCGAAGCGGGCGTCAGCCTCATGACCGTGTCCAACGTGGTCAACGGCAAGCAGGCCCGCGTCTCGGCGGCCACCCGCGAGCGCATCATGCGCATCGTCGAGGAGCGCGGCTACGTGCCCAGCGCCTCCGCCCGCAGCCTCGCCGCCAAGTCCTCCCGCCTCGTCGGCCTCCTCGTGCCCGCCGAGGACAAGGCCAGCCTGACCATCAGCCCCCACACCGTCGAGGTCATCGGCATGCTCGAACGCGAGCTGCGCCGCCTCGACTACCACCTCATGCTCCGCGGCATCGCCCACCGCGCCGAGATCACCGAGGCCCTGCGCTCCTGGCACCTCGACGGCGCGGTCCTCCTCGGGTTCCAGGACGCCGAGGTCGACCGCCTCACCGCGCGCACCGTGGGCGGCGTCGCGCTCGTCGCCATGGACTGCTACTCCGAGAACCCGCTCGCGCTCGGCGTCCGCTCCGACGACTTCGGCGGCGCCGCCCTCGCCACCGAGCACCTCGTGCGGCAGGGGCACCGGCGCATCGCCTTCGCCGGGCCCGCGTTCTCCCCCACCGGCGTCGTCCGCCAGCGCTTCGAGGGCTACCGGCACGTCCTGGCCGAACACGGCATCGAGTACGACCCCGGCCTCGTCTCGGCCGTCGAGATCACCCGCGAGGAAGGCGCCGCGTACGGGAGAAGGCTCGCCCGCGAGCGGCCCGACGTCACGGCCGTCGTCACCACCGCCGACCTCCTCGCCATCGGCGTCGTCGAAGGCCTCCGCGCCGAAGGCCGCTCCGTCCCCGGCGACGTCTCGGTCACCGGCTTCGACGACGCCGACATCGCCGCGTACGTCACCCCGAAGCTCACCACCGTCGCCCAGGACCTGCCCGGGAAGGCCGCCGAAGCCGTCAGGCTCATCATGGGCTGCCTCGCCGGAGACGACCGGCCCGAGGCCGCGACCACGCTCGGCGTGCGCCTGGTCGAACGCGAGACGACCGCCGCGCCGCGAACTTGACCACCTTTGACGCATTCTTGATGGCCGACTTCCCCGGCGCGGGGAATGATGGGTCCGTGTCACGTGGACAACTGCGGATCTACCTCGGCGCGGCCCCGGGGGTCGGCAAGACCTTCGCCGCGCTCGAAGAGGCCCGCAGGCGCCGCGAGCGCGGCACCGACGTCGTCGTCGGCCTCGTCGAGACCCACGGCCGACGCCAGACCGCCGCGCTCCTCGACGGCCTCGAGACCGTCCCCCGCCGGACCCAGGGCGGGGTCGCCGAACTCGACGTGGACGCCGTCCTCGCCCGGTCCCCGGCGGTCGCGATCGTCGACGAGCTCGCCCACGCCAACGCCCCCGGCTCGCGCAACGCCGAACGCTGGCAGGACATCGACGAACTGCTCGACGCCGGGATCGACGTCATCTCCACGGTGAACGTCCAGGACCTCGCGTCGCTCAACGACGTCGTCGCCCAGATCACCGGGGTGCACCAGGAGCAGACCGTCCCCGACGCCGTGGTCCGCCGCGCCGACCAGGTCGAACTCGCCGACATCACCCCCGAGGCGCTGCGGCGGCGCATGGTCCACGGGAACGTCTACCCGCCGGAGAAGGTGGGGCCCGCGCTCGCGAACTACTTCCGCGTCGGGAACCTGACCGCGCTGCGCGAGATCGCGCTGCTGTGGCTGGCCGACAAGGTCGAGGACCAGCTGGAGCAGTACCGCGAGGACCAGCACATCACCGCGACCTGGGAGTCGAAGGAACGCGTCGTCGTCGCCCTGTCGGGCGGCGACGAGGGCGACACGCTCATCCGGCGGGCCGCGCGCATCGCCGCGCGCTCGGGCGGGGCCGACCTCAAGGCCGTGTACGTCGCGTCCGGCGACGGCCTGACCAGCGCCCGGTCGGCGCGGAACCTCGCCCGGCAGCGGAACCTCGTCGAAGACCTCGGCGGCTCCTACCACCAGGTGGTGGGGCACGCGATCCCCAACGCGCTCTTGGAGTTCGCGCGAGGCGTCAACGCCACGCAGCTCGTGCTCGGGGCCTCCCGGCGCGGCCGGTTCGCGCAGATGCTCTCCCGGGGCGTCGGCGTCACGACCACGGCGAACTCGGGGAAGATCGACGTCCACCTTGTCAGCCACGAGCAGGTCGCCACCGTCAAGCGCGCGCGGGCCGGGCGCGGCGTCATCGGCGGCGGCCGCAGGCGGCTCGGCATCGCGCTCGCGCTGGTCGGCATCCCGGCCCTGTGCTTCTCGCTGCTGCCGCTCCACGAGGAGCTGTCGCTCACGACGATGATGCTCATCGTCCTGACTGCGGTCATGGGCCTGACGCTCACCGGCGGCATGTGGCCCGCGCTGCTCGGCGCGCTCTCGGGCAGCCTCCTGCTCAACTACTTCTTCACCACGCCCTACAACACGTTCAAGGTCCACGACCAGGAGCAGCTGATCTCCCTGGGGATCTTCATCGCCCTCGCGCTCGGCGGCGCGAGCGTCGTGAACCTCTCGGCGGCGCGGGCCCGGCTCGCCGCGCGCGCCAGCGCAGAGGCGCAGACCCTCGCGACGCTCGCGGGCACGGTGCTGCGCGGCGGCAACCGGGTCGAAGACCTGCTCGAGCGGCTGCGGGAGACGTTCGCGCTCGAATCGGCGACGCTGCTGGAGCGGATCGAGCCGGGCGCGGGCCCGGCCGAGCGGCAGGACGCGAAGCTGTGGCGCGTGGTCGCGTGCGCGGGCGAGGGGTGCGCGAGTCCCGGCGCGGCCGAGAACGACCTGCCGATCAACGACGACCTGGCGCTGGCGCTGCGCGGGCACATCCTCGAGGCGGGCGACCGGCGGATCGCGCAGGCGTTCGCGATGCACGCCGCGGCCGCGCTGGAGCGCGAACGCCTTGAGCGCCAGGCCGAAGCGGTGCAGCGGCTCACCGACACGGACAAGCTGCGCACGGCCCTGCTCGCGGCCGTCTCGCACGACCTGCGCACGCCGCTGGCGTCCGCGCGGGTGGCGGTGTCGAGCCTGCGGTCCACCGGCGACCTGTTCACGCCCGAGGAGCGCGACGAGCTGCTGGAGGCCGCCGAGACCTCGCTCGCGCGGCTGACGAGCCTCGTGGACAACCTCCTCGACATGTCGCGGCTCCAGGCCGGGGTGCTCGGCGCGAACCCGGTGCCGGTGGCCTTGGACGACGCGGTGCCATGGGCGCTCGACGAGATCGGCGACGCCGCGGCGGCCGTCGGGCTCGACGTGGCCCCGGACCTTCCTGAAGTGCAGGCCGACCCCGGTCTGCTGCAGCGCATCCTCGTCAACGTCGTCGCGAACGCGCTGCGGTTCAGCCCGAACGGCGTGCCGCCGCTCGTGATCGCGGGCGAGCACGGCGGCAACGTCGAGCTGCGCGTGGTCGACCGCGGGCCGGGCGTCCCCGACGAGAGCCGCGAGCTCATGTTCACACCGTTCCAGCGGCTCGGCGACAGGGACAACACGAGCGGCGTCGGACTCGGCCTCGCGCTCTCGCGCGGCCTCGCCGAGGCGATGGGCGGCTCGCTCGTCGCCGAGGCGACCCCGGGCGGCGGACTGACGATGGTGCTGGCACTGCCGCAAGTGAACGAGAAGGGCACGGAGTGATCAAGATCCTGGTCGTGGACGACGAACCGCAGATCGCGAGGGCGCTGCGCATCAACCTGAGCGCGCACGGGTACGAGGTGACGACCGCGCCTGACGGGGCGCAGGCGCTGCGCGCGGCCGCCGCCGTCGTCCCCGACCTCGTCGTGCTCGACCTCGGGCTGCCCGACATGGACGGCACCGAGGTGATCGCGGGCCTGCGCGGGTGGACGAGCGCGCCGATCCTGGTGCTCTCGGGCCGCGCCGCCAGCGCCGAGAAGATCGCCGCGCTCGACGCGGGCGCCGACGACTACGTGACGAAGCCCTTCGACATCGGCGAACTCCTCGCCCGTGTCCGCGCCGCGACCAGGCGCGGCAACGCCGCGAGCGAATCGCCGGTCACCGAGATCGGTTCGGCCACAGTCGACCTCGCGGCCCGGGAGGTCGTGCGCGACGGCGAGAAGGTCCGCCTCACCAAGACCGAGTGGCAGCTGCTCGAAGTGCTGCTGCGCAACCCGGGCAAGCTCGTCGGCCAGCGCGAGCTGCTCCACCGCGTCTGGGGCCCGAACTACGACCGCGAGACGAACTACCTGCGCCAGTACATGGCCCAGCTGCGCCGCAAGCTCGAAGCCGACCCGGCCCGCCCGGTCCACCTCCTCACCGAGCCGGGCATGGGCTACCGCTTCCGTCCGTGACGTGCCGTCCCCGCGGGCTTGCGCAGGGTCCCTACTATGTGGTCAATCGATCACGCGGGAGGCGTCATGGGCGGCAATGCGACAGCGGTGAGGCCGCGCGCGCTCGGCATCGCGGGCGCGATCCTGTGGGCCGTGACCGGGGCGCTCGCGGCGGGGGCGGTCGTGAGGGTCGCGACGTACGGCCGGTTCATGGAGGTCTCGGACCAGGCGTGCCAGGCCGTGATGAGCCTGGAGCCGCCCGGCGGCTGGAGCGACAACTCGTTCCCCTGCGAGCAGCTCGGGCCCTTGTCGTGGTTCCTGCCGTACTGGGCGGCGGTGGCGGCCTACGCGGTCTTCGCGACGCTGTTCCTGGTCGCGGCGGTCCTCACGGTGCGGTCCCGCCCTGCGGCGCAGGGGTTCACGCTGTGGACCGCGATCACGGCCGTGGCGCTGCTGGCGGTCCCGGGCCTGTTCGACCTCGGCCGCGTCTTCGCGGAGACGGGCGCGAACCAGGCCGACACGCTGGTGGCCGAACGGGTCCACGACACGTTCCCCGCCTGGGTCGAGACCGTGGACACCGTGGTGCAGGCACTGCTCGTCGCGGGAGCCGTTGCGGCCGTGTGGCTGCTGCGGCGGCCCGAGGCCCGGGCGTTCCTCAAGCGCTGATTCAGCGCAGCCGGGCGGTGTGTGTCGCGCCGAGCGAGCCTTCGGTGCGGACGGTGAGCCTGGGGCGGTCGCCGGTCTGGACCTCGACGGTGTCGTCGGCCTCGACGACCTCGTTCGCCGAATACGGCAGTTCGATCGTGACTTCGCCGGTTGACCGACCGGGGTCGGCGACCGCGATGGAAACCCCCTCTTCGGTGCGCTCGACCAGGACCGAAGCCGGGCCGTCGCAGGAGAGGCCTCCGGCCTCGGCCGCCTGCCAGAAGTGCGCGGCGAGCAGGTCGCCGTCGGCGACCGCTTGCACTGCGGCGGTGTTCGCGAGCACCTTCACGCGGTCGCTTCCCGCGGCGGTGGCGGTCGCTGCTTCGTCGGCGGCCGGGAGCAGCACGTAGGCGTAGGTTCCGGCGGCAGGCGAGACACCGTGGTCGAACCACAGTGTGGCGTACCTCCGCGAGTGGACTTCGAGGTCGCCGCCTCCGGTGGTCGGCCCCTGCTCGATGTCGTTCCACGTTCCCGATCGTGTCTCTCTGAGACCACGGAGTCCGGCTGCGCCCGAAGGGAAGACGTAGCCGCCGACGCCCTCGAGGTGGATCCAGCGGGCATCGTCGAGCTCGGCGGACCAGTCCGGATCGTTCGGCTGTTCATCGCCGTTGACGCTGAGGCGCGGGGCGCCGTCGGCGCCGAGGTTCCGGTGTTCGACGGTGGTGACGACGGCGCGTCCGTCGGCGGCCGTGATGTCGGCGCCGAGCGCGACCACGGCGTCGTCGAGGATGAACCAGGACTTCTTGGCGCGCAAGCTGGAGCCGTCCGCGACGAGGTCCATCGCGGCGACGGCGTACCGGTCGCCGAGCGCCGCGCCGCCCGCGACGTCGTTCTCCGGCAGGTGCTTCACCATGCCCTCCGCGGCGGCGATCACCTCGCGCTCTCGTGTGTCGACCGTGGTGCCGGGCAGGCGATAGGGGTTCGCGGTGGGCCAGAACTCGTCGCTGAACTGCTTCGGATCCGTCGGAAGGTAGAGGTAGGTCATGCCGTCGCCGAGGTACCAGCCGTGCAGGTTCTCCCAGTTGCCCATCTCGTAGGCCGCAACCCTGTTCGAGGACATCGACAGCGCCCAGGACCAGCCGGCCCGGCGGGCCACCGCCCGGTCCATCCCCGCGTAGACACGGCTGTACTCGGGGCGCGGCGCGGGTTCGATCGCGTCGTCCTCCAGGATCGCCTTCACCCGGCTCATCCCCGCGATACCGGCCTGCGCACCGTAGGGAACGGTCTCCTGCGAGCGCTCGACCCAGCCCTTCACCTCCGCGTACCAGCGCTCCCGGTACTCCTCCGGTGCGCCTATCGCCAACTGCGTGAGAGCGGTGATGAACCCGGAGCCGTTGTTGAAGTCGCGCTGCTGGGGCCTGGAGATGCCGCGACCGTAGAGGAAGTCCATGAACAGGCCGTCCTCGACGAACGGCGCGAAGCTCAACTCGACGGAGTCGTAGAGGACCGGGAGGTTCTCGTCGGTGACCGCGCCCGCCGAACCGGCCAGCAGCGACACGGCCAGTCCGGCCGAGGAAAGGAGTGTGGTGCCGTATGCGGCGGCGTAGGGCACGTTGTCGTGCTGGATGAGCGAGCCGTCGCGGTAGAAGCCGTCGTCTTCGGTGACGTACTGGAAGAGGCTGTGCCGGCCTTCGTCGGTGGTGGTGCCGGAGAGGCCGTCGCGGGCGATCCGCAGCTTCTCATCGTCCTCGCCGAGGATGCCCCGCAGCGCGAGGATCACCGCCTTGTCGGCGCGGTTCGCCCCGACTTCGTGGATGTTGGGGTTCACCACTCGCATGTCGGCGTCCGGGCACCAGCGGTCGACGGCCGCGAAGTACTGCTGCAGCCGCTCGGCGGAGATGTGGTCGTAGAGGATCACACAGGTCTTGAGCAGCGCGGTCGGAGAGCCGATCTCCCACCAGTACCAGTTGTCGACCTGTTCGACCCGCTCGTTGTAGCCGCCGTCGTAGAGGACTGCGAGAGCGTCGGCGACGGCTGCGGCGACCGCGTCGTCGCCGTGCTGAGCGGTGCCGGGAGTGGCCCAGGCCGTCGCGATCCGGTAGAGCTGGCGGTAGGAGTTGTTGAAGTTCGCGGCCTTCGAGACGGGGGCGAGGTCCGGCCAGACGGCTGCGCCGGTGTCCATGGCGTCCAGCAGTTCGGCGGCCTCGGATTCGATCCGTGCGATCGCGGGCCCGTACTCGGGATCGCCCGGGTCGATCTCGCCGCCGACGAGGAGTTCGGCCGCGCGGAGCCGAAGCCCTTCGAAGTCGAGCGCAGGGAGCTCGGATCCTTCAACGGGATCGATGGACCCGGATTCGTCCAAGCGGACGTACAGCGCCGCTCCACCGATTCCCGCACCGATGCCGACGGCCCCGAGTGCTCCTCCGAGCAGCAGACGGCGGTTCAGGGAGGAGGGCGGGTTCGGCATCGAGCGTCCTTATCAGGGCGGCGGGATGGAGGTCAGCACCATATTAGCCGCTCGAGAGTACGAATCCGAGCAGGGATTGACCAGGGTGTTCGCCTTCGGTTGAGCACCACAGTGAACTCGTGGCGAGCGGTCAGGCGGTTGTGGCGATGAGGTCGTCCGCGCGGGTGCGGCCTCGGGCGACGTAGGTGTCGGTGAAACGGTCGAGGAGCGCGGCGACGGCGGGGTCGGGTTGGGCCGCGCGGGCGGCGTCGAAGCAGGCCGTGGCGGCACGGAAGAGCGCGTCGTCGCGGAGGGCGGCGGTGGCGGCGCGGAAGTAGAGCTCGGCGGGAGCGGCCCGGTGCCAGAGCGGTTCGAGGGCCGCGCGGGCGCGTCCGGCCGCGATCGGGTCGTCGAAGAGGGCGGCGACGAGGGCGACGGGGACGATCCAGTCGGGGCCGGGCTGGGCGTCGATCATGCGCAGTTCGAGGTAGGCGCCGCGCGGGCGGACGGGCGGGAACAGGGTCGAGAGGTGGAAGTCGAGGTCGTCGAGGGTGGGGGCTTGGTGGTAGTCGCCGTTGATCCAGTCGCGGAAGGTGAGGCCGCGCGGGACGGTCCAGCGGCCGGGGCCGCGCACGGCCATGACGCGGGCGTCGAGGGCGTACCGGGCCCAGCACTCGCGCGGGTCGCCTTGGGCGACAGGGCGGGAGCGGGTGCGGTCGATCGCGGCCCACACGTGCTGGCGGGTGGAGCGCCACAGGCTCGGCTCGCCCCGGCGCAGCGGCGAGTTCGCGAACGCGGCGATGAGGACGGGAGCGAGCCGGTGGGCGAGGTCCCAGCGGTCGGCGATGCCCTGGGGTCCGGGGCCGTCGTCGCCGATGTCGATACAGACCTGGACGGAGGCGGTGTTCGACATCATCCAGCGCCCGGCGCGGCCGTCCTGGTCGAACAGCTCCTCCATGGCCTGGTAGCGCGGGGTGCGAAGAACCCTGCGGGGCAGGCGGACCGGGTCGAGGCCGAGCCCGAGGAGCTCGTGGCCTTCGGCGCTCAGGGCGGCGGCGGCGCGGAGGCGGTCGGCCTCGAGGTCGGCGAAGCACTCCCCCGCCGAGGCGACGGGACGGGAGCTGAGCTCGAGGGCGCCTCCGGGCTCGAAGCTGAGGCGGGTGCGGCGCGGCAGGGCGTCGCGGACGGCGAGCAGGGCCTTGAGGGATTCGGGGTCGAGGCGGCGGCGCCGGTCGGCCGCGCTGGTCACGAGGGATTCGACCTCGGCCCCGATCCGGGACGGGAGGGCGGGCCGGAAACTCTGGGCCGCAATGTGGTCGAAGGCCGCGTCCACGGTGAGGGGCGGAGCCGAGACGAAGAGCGAGGCGTCGGACATGGGTGACCTCCGAGCGGTGATAATTATCCTATCGATTCGATAGGATATATAGATTTTAAGGGTCCGGGGCAGTTCGCGCAAGCGACTCGGTCGCCGCCGACTTGATCCCCATTGCATTGGTAGGATATGCTCCCCTTGGTGCCGCCCGCTCCGATTCCGTCTCGCACAACCGAACCAGAAGGCGCCGCCATGACTCCCGTCCAGACCCGCACCCGCCCGCAGACCCACCGTCGCGCGAGCGCGCCCACGCTCACCGTGACCATCGAGATCCCCGCCGACGACCCTCGGCTCGTCCGCCGCCTCACCGCCGCGCTCGCCGGGATCGGCCAGAGCCGCGTCACGTTCGCGGGCGACGACATCCCCGCCGCACCCCAGCCCGAGACGAAGGAGCGGCCCGCGCTCGTCATCGACGTGCCCGGCCGCGAAGTGCTCCTGCGCGGCGAGGCGGTCGCGCTGACCCGCTTGGAGTTCGAGCTCCTGGCGTTCCTCGCGCGCTACCCCGGGATGGTCCACACCCGGGCCGAGCTGCTCCAGTACGTCTGGGAGACACCGGACACCGGCATCCCCGGGCGCACCGTGGACGTCCACGTGCGGCGCCTGCGCGCCAAGCTCGGGGAGTTCGACGAGCTCGTGGGTACCGTGCGCGGCGTCGGCTACCGGTTCGCGCGCAGCCGGGACGTGGAGTACCGCACCGGATCAGCCTCTCCGGCCGCGGACCGGTTCTCAGCATCTAAGAATTCCTAGTAATTCGATAGGAGTACTGGTATCGTTCTGGACATGAAGTCCGCCAGTGTCCTCACGCGGCGGCGCGAGATCGACCAGATGCGCGCCGCAAGCGCCCTGTGTCAGCCGCGAATGCGTTAGAGCGCAGCCATTCTGCGGGCAGCACCTCGGCTGCGCTCCCTTATCTGCGATCCCTTCACGGGCCCTCCGGCCCGGTTCTCGGCACGCCTGCAAGTGCCACGCCTCCCATCGTTAGGACTCCGACGTGACCGTCGACATCTCGCTGACCACTGTGGTCGGCAACCCGAAGCGCCTCTCGCGCACCCTCACCGCCGCCGAGGCGTTCGCCGCGGCGATCGGCTCCGACCTGCGGGCCGTGCCCCGCACCGCCTCGATCGACCTCGCCGAGCTGTACCTGGACGGCATCGAGCCGCCGGACGGCGGGTTCGAGCACGCCGTCTCGCAGATCCGCTCGGGCCATGTGCTCATCGTGGGCACGCCCGTCTACAAGGCCAGCTACACGGGGCTGCTGAAGCTCTTCCTCGACCAGCTGGCGCCGCACGCGCTCGAAGGGGTCGTGGCCGTGCCGGTCACCATCGCCGCCTCGGCCGAGCACCGGCTGCTCGCCGACCTCCACCTGCGGCCCGTGCTGGCCGAGCTCGGCGCGCGGCTGCCGGTGCCGTCGCTGACGCTGCGCGAGAGCGAGCTGCCGGAACTGCCCGAGCACATCGGGGCCTGGGTCGAGGCGCACGCCCCGGCGCTGGAGGCCTCGCTCGCATTGGGACGCAGGCCGATCGGGGCGGCGGCATGAGCGCGCGCCTCGCGGCCCCGGCGGGCGTCGCCCCCGATGCGTTCCGGTCCCTGTTCCGGGCCCACCCCGCCGGGGTGACCGTGGTGTGCGCCGACGCCGGGTCCGGTCCGGCCGGGTTCACCGCCACCTCGCTCACGTCGGTGTCGATCGACCCGCCGCTCGTGTCGTTCGCGATCGCCACAGGTTCGTCGGCCTGGCCGGCGGTCCGGGACGCCTCGAGCCTCACCGTCAACTTCCTGTCCTCGGGGCAGCACGAGATCGCGACCCGGTTCGCCACCAGCGGCATCGACCGCTTCGGCCGACCGACCCTGTGGTCGCGGCTGGAGACCGGCGAGCCGGTGCTGGACGACGCGCCGTCGTTCCTGCGCGCGGTCGTCACCGACCGCATCGAGGCCGGGGACCACCACGTGGTCCTGGCCCTGGTGGTCGACGCCGAGACCGGCGGCGACCACGACCCGCTGGTCTACCACGCGGGCGGCTACTGCGCCGCCGCTCCCCTCGAATAGCCCCGCTTCCCGTACTTCTTGAAAGGCCAATCCCCATGCCATCCAACGTGACCCGCAGAACCCTCGTGGCCGGCGCGCCCGCCGTCGCGGCGCTGGCGCTCGCCGCTTGCTCCGAGGAGCCGAGCGGCCCGGTGCTCGCCGCCGACGCCGCGCTGCCCACCGAAGTCCCCGAGGGGACCGTCCTGGTCGTCGGCGACCCGCAGAACCAGATCGCCTACGAGCTGTCCGGGCTGGTGAAGGAGCTGCCGTTCACCGTGGAGTGGGCGAACATCTCCGGCGGCCCCAAGACCGCAGAGGCGTTCCGCGCCAAATCCCTCGACATCGGCTCGGTCGCCGACATCCCGCCGATCCACACGAACTGGACGGGGCTGCCGACGAAGATCGTCGCGGCCTCGTACCGGGTCGACCCGCTGGAGCACCCGATCTACGACCTCGGAGTCGCCCCGGGAGTCGACGTGAAGTCCCTGGAGGACCTGGCGGGCAAGCGGATCGCCTACTCCCCCGGGCAGGCGCAGGGGGCGTTGATCCTGCGGGTGCTCGACGCGGCCGGGCTCGCCCAGGACGACGTCGAGCTGGTGGAGCTGCCGAGCACCGGCGACACCTACTCGAACGCGCTCGCCGGAGGCGAGGTCGACATCGCGCCGATCGGCGACTCGCAGGTCAAGTCGTACCTGAACAAGTACGGGCCCGACGGCGGGACGACGATCCCGCACGGCATCCGCGACGACCCGTGGCTGCTGTACGCGCCCACCGAGGTGCTGGAGGACGCCGACAAGGCCGCCGCCATCGCCGCGTACGTGAAGCTGTGGGGCGCGGCCCGGCTGTGGACCCGCGCGAACAAGGACGCGTGGATCAACGCCTGGTTCGTCGAGCACGAAGGACTGTCCTACGAAGACGGCGAGTACCTGTTCGACAGGCAGGGCGAGCCGGACTTCCCCGCCGACTGGACCGAGGGCATCGAACGCCACCAGGAGACCATCGAGATCGTGGCCGAAGGCACCGGGAACGAAGTACTGGACGCCGAGGACCTGTACGACCGGCGCTTCGAGCCGCTCGTCGCCGAAGGCGTCGAAGAGTACGGAGAGGCGGGCGCGCCGTGACCGCCGTCGAAGCGAAACCCCGCGAAGCCGCACTGCCGCATGACGACTCGGCGGGCGGGCGGGCCTCGCGGCCGCGAGGGAAACGCCGCCTCGGCCCCGGCAAAGCCATCCCGTTCGGGTACCTCATCGGCCCGCTCCTGCTCCTGGGCGTCTGGTTCTGGGGCTCGGCGGCCGGCTGGATCGACCCGCGCGTGCTGACCGCCCCGTGGACCGTGGCGACCACCGCGTGGGACCTGTGGGAGTCCGGGCGGCTCGGCCCCGACCTGCTCGTCTCGGCCAGGCGCTTCGCGCTCGGCCTCGCGTTCGGCGTCGCCGCCGGGCTCGTCCTCGCGGTCGTCTCCGGCCTCAGCCGCTGGGGCGAGGCCATCGTGGACGGCCCGGTGCAGCTCAAGCGCTCCATCCCGAACCTCGCGCTGCTGCCGCTGCTGCTCCTGTGGTTCGGCATCGACGAGCGGATGAAGATCATCACGATCGCGCTCGGCGTCCTCATCCCGATCTACCTGCACACCCACAACGGCCTGCGCTCGATCGACGGGCGCTACGCCGAACTCGCCGAGACGCTGCGCCTCGGGCCCGCCGCGTTCATCGGCCGCGTCGTCCTGCCGGGCGCGCTGCCCGGGTTCTTCCTGGGGCTGCGCTTCGCCGTCACGGCCTCGTGGCTCTCGCTGGTCGTGGTCGAGCAGGTCAACGCCACCAGCGGCATCGGCTACATGATGCTGCTGGCCGGGACGTACGGGCAGACCGACGTCATCATCGTCGGCCTCGTCCTCTACGGCCTCCTCGGCCTCGGCTCCGACGCCATCGTCCGCATCGCACAGAGGAGGGTCCTGTCATGGCGACGCACACTGGAGGACTGACCGCGACCACGGCGGTCCGCATCCGCGACCTCCACCGCTCCTTCACCGACGACCGGCCGGTCCTGGCCGGGCTCGACCTCGACATCGGCGCGGGCGAGTTCGTCGCGCTCCTGGGCCGCTCCGGCTCGGGCAAGTCGACGCTCCTGCGGGCCCTCGCGGGCCTGGACCAGGACGCGGGCGGCAGCGGCGACATCGAAGTGCCCGAACAGGTCTCGGTCGTGTTCCAGGACTCGCGGCTGCTGCCGTGGCAGCGGGTCCTGCGCAACGTCACGATCGGACTCAAAGGCGCGGACGCGAAAGCGCGCGGCAAGGAGGCCCTGGCGGAAGTGGGCCTGGCCGGACGCGAACGGGCCTGGCCCCGGGAGCTCTCCGGCGGCGAGCAGCAGCGCGTGGCGCTGGCCCGCTCGCTCGTGCGGGAACCGCAACTGCTCCTGGCCGACGAGCCCTTCGGGGCCCTCGACGCCTTGACGCGCATCAAGATGCACGGGCTCCTGCGGGCCCTCTACGCGCGGCACAAGCCCGCCGTCCTGCTCGTCACCCACGACGTGGACGAGGCGATCGCCCTCGCCGACCGGGTGCTGGTCCTGGACTCCGGGCACGTGCGGACTGAGCGGCGCGTCGACCTCGAAGGCACCCGCGACCCCTCGGACCCGCGCTTCGCCGCGATCCGCACCGACCTGCTCGCCGCGCTCGGCCTGGGCGCCGACCACAAGGAGGCCTCGTGAGCAAGCTCCTGCACCTCAACGCGTTCCTGATGAACACCGGCCACCACGAGGCGTCCTGGCGGCTCCCGGAGTCGGACCCGTTCTCCTCCACGAAGATCGGGCACTACGCGAACCTCGCCCGGATCGCCGAGCGCGGCAGGCTCGACTCGGTGTTCTTCGCCGACTCGCCGTCCCTGTGGGGCGACATCGGCAGGCGCCCTTCGGGATCGCTGGAGCCCACGGTCGTTCTCGCGGCCCTCGCCGCCGTGACCGAGCACATCGGGCTCATCGCGACCGCGTCGACGACGTACAACGAGCCGTACAACCTCGCCAGGCGCTTCGCCTCGGTCGACCACCTCTCCGGCGGCCGCGCAGGGTGGAACATCGTCACCACCGCGACGTTGGACGCGGCCCGGAACTTCAACCTCGACGCACTGCCGAGTCACGCCGCGAGGTACGAGCGGGCCGAGGAGTTCCTGCGGGTCGCCAAGCGGCTCTGGGACTCCTGGGACGACGCCGCGATCCTGGGCGACAAGGAGACCGGGCTCTGGGGCGACCAGCGGCTGGTCTACCCGGCCGAGCACGCGGGCGAGCACTTCCAGGTGGCGGGCGCGCTCAACGTGCCGCGCTCGCCGCAGGGGCATCCGCTGCTCGTCCAGGCCGGGTCCTCCGAGAGCGGCCGGGCCTTCGCGGCCGCGCACGCCGAGGCGGTGTTCACCGCGCAGCAGACATTGGAAGAGGCGCAGGCGTTCTACGCGGACCTGAAGCGCCGGGCCGCCGCCTTCGGGCGCGACCCGGACCACGTGCTGGTGCTGCCGGGGATCGTGCCGGTCCTCGGCGACACCGAGGCCGAGGCGCGAGAGCTGGAGGCCGAGCTCGACCGGCTCATCGTCGCCGAGTACGCGCGCGACAACCTCGCCGGGCTCCTCGGGGTCGCGCCCGAGGAGCTGGAGCTGGACGCAGAGCTGCCGGGGAACCTGCGCGACGAGTCCGAGATCGAGGGCATGAAGAGCCGGTACACGCTCGTCGTGGAACTGGCCCGGCGCGAGCGGCTCACCGTGCGCCAACTCATCGGCCGCCTCGGCGGCGGGCGCGGGCACCGCACGTTCAGCGGCACCGCCGAGCAGGTCGCGGACGCGATCGTCGACTGGGCCGACAACGGCGCGGCGGACGGGTTCAACATCATGCCCGCCGTCATGCCCTCGGGCCTGGAGGCGTTCGTCGACAAGGTGGTCCCGATCCTGCAGGAGCGCGGCCGGTTCCGCACCGAGTACACCGGCACCAGCTTGCGTGACCACTACGGTCTGCCCCGCCCGGCGAACCCGCGGCGGCGCGAGGCCCTCGAATCGGCGGTGAAGGGCGTCCTCGCCCACTCCCGCTGACAGGACTCCCGGCGGGGCGTCCGCACCTTCGCCCCGTCGGGGATCGTCGGCCGGGCGCCCGTCCAGCTCGTCGGGCGCCCGGCCAGCGGCGTCTCAGGCGCCGGGCGGCAGGTGAACGGTCATGACGAGCGTGCAGGTCCCGGTGCCCGCGCCGCGGTAGGCGTGCGGGACGTCGCCACCGAAGGTCGCGGTCTGCCCGGCTTCGAGCTCGTGCTCCGCGCCGTCGACTCGCAGGACCATGCGGCCGGTCATGACGCTGATGCTCTCCTGCACGCCCGCCTGGTGCGGATGGCTCGCATACGCCTCGCCCGGTTCCAGCCGCCAGCGCCAGACCTCGACGGGGGCCGGGCCGGGCGTGGTGAGCATGAGCCGGGCCTCGCCGCCGTGCTCGCCGGTCCACAGTGGCGTTACTGCGTCGGCGTCGACGATGCGGACGCGGTCTTCGGGGGCGCCTTCCATGAGGGCCGAGACGGAGACGCCGAGGGTGTCGGCGAGGCGGACGAGCGTGGCGAGGTTGGGGTTGCCCTGGGCCTTCTCGAGGCCGACGAGCGCGCCTTTGCTGACGCCCGCGCGGCGGCCGAGTTCGTCGAGGGAGAGTCCCGCGCGGGCGCGGGCGGCCTTGACGTTGGCTGCGACGGTCCGCAGGGCCGCCTCCGGGTCGCCCATGTGTCCGCCTTCCCTGACGTAGGTCACTGAAATAGTCGACGCGGTCGTTTGGATGACCGCCTCCGGTCGTTCTACTATTCTATCCGGTCGTTTCGATGGAGGATGGTGGGATGCCGTGATCGCGCTCGTGCTGGCACTGGGCAGTTCGCTCGCTTACGGGTGCGCCGATTTCCTCGGCGGGCTCGGGGCACGCAAGGCGCACGTGCTGCGGACAGTGACCATCGCGGCTCCGGCGAGCCTCGCGGTCGAGCTGCTGCTGTGGCCGCTGCTCGGGGCCTCGTTCGGGCCCGCGACGCTGGCCTGGGGCGCGGCCTCGGGCGTCGCGTCGGCGGCCGCGTTCGTGCTCTTGTACCGGACGCTCGCGATCGGCCCGATGAGCGTGCTCTCGCCGGTCACGGCGCTCGTCTCGGCGGCGCTGCCGGTGGGCGTGGGCCTGCTCCAGGGCGAGCGCCTGGCGGTGGCGGGGACGGTCGGGCTGCCGCTCGCGTTCGTCGCGGTGGTGCTGGTGAGCGCCGGGCCGGGGGCCCGGTCGGCGCGGCCCTCGCGCAAGGCGCTGCTGCTGGCATTCGGCGCGGGCGCGGCGATCGCCCTGCAGCTGGTGTTCCTGCACCAGGCGCCCGCCGACAGCGGGGTGGGGCCGCTCATCGTCGGCCGGGCGGTCTCCTCGCTGCTCACGTTGAGCGCGGCGTTCGCGTTGCGCCGCAGGCTGGGTCCTGAGAAGCCCGCGTACGCGATGTCGGCCGCGGCGGGCGCGCTCGACTCGGTGGCGAACCTGCTGTTCCTCCTCGCCGCGCGCGGCGGGGACCTCGCCGTGGTCGCGGTGATCGTCGCGCTCTACCCGGCCGGGACGGTCCTCCTGGCGCGCAAGGCGCTCGGCGAGCGGCTCCACCGGGGCCAGCTCATCGGCCTCGGCGCCGCGGCGGCGGCGGTGAGCCTCCTGGCCCTCAACTGAGGCCGTTCGGGCAATGGTCCTCTTCGGGCGGTGGCCCTACCGTGGATCCATGAGAGTGCGCACGTCGAGAACCCTGCCGGTGCCGATCGAGTCGCTGTGGACGATGCTGTGCGACTCGCGGATGACCCAGGAGACGCGGTCCCCGCTGTTCCGCGTCGGGCTGCCGCAGCCGGTCGAGTGCCGTCTGCCGGACGGCGCGGGCGGTGTAGGGCACAGCCGGGAGTGCAAGGCCGCCAACGGATCGGTGCACCAGCGGATCACCGTGTGGGAGCCGCCGCACCGGCTCGAGTTCCGGATGGAGCGCACGAACCTGGTGCACCGGTGGTTCTTCGACTCGGTCGTCGAGGAGTTCACGCTCGCGCCGGAAGGCGAGTCGTCCACGCGCGTCACGCGGGTGACCACGGGCCGGATCAAGCCCCGGTTCTACCTGTTGTGCCCGTTCTTCAAAGTGGGGCTGCGCGAGGTCCACCGGTTCGTGTTCCGGAACTGGGCGGCGGCCTAGCGGGACTTTCGTTCCCGCGCATGTGGACACGTCACCCTATGCTGTCAGTCATGTGACTTGCGAATGGCGCGGGAGTGAGCGGCCGCGAGGCCCGCGGCTCCGGTACCGACAGCACCCCGATCATTGCCGTGAGGTGACGCCGTGTACTCCCCTTACTATCCTCAGCCCTATCCGCCCCCGAGGCGGGGCAACGGTTTCGGCGTCGCCTCGCTGGTCTTCGGCCTGATCGGGCTCATCGTCTTCTCGTGGATTCCCGTCGTCAACGTCGTCGTCGGCATCCCGCTCGCCGTCCTGGCCGTCATCTTCGGCGTCGTCGGCATGGCGACGTCGGGAAGTCGCGGCGGGGACGGCAGCGGCACCGGCGGCACCGGGCTGTTCCTCGGCCTGCTCACGATCGTCATCGTCATCGGCATGTGGGCGTGGATCTTCGACGCGACCTGAGGCGACCCGACGATCGCTAGACCGTGACCTTCGGCCTGGGTTCGGCGGTGCGGCGTTCGGCCGCGCTGGCGGCGAGGGCGGTGCAGAGGGCCGCGACGCCGAGGGCCACGCCGATCCAGACCGGGGCGAGGAGGCCGAAGCCGCCGTCGATGGCGAGGCCGCCGAACCACGCGGAGAGGGCGATGCCGACGTTGAAGGCGGCGGCGTTCACCGACGACGCGAGCGAGGGCGCCTCCTTGGCGACGTCCATAACGCGGGTCTGGAAGACCGGGACCATCGCGAACCCGGCCGCGCCCAGCACGAACACCATCACCGCGGCCGGGACCGCGTACGGGGCCGCGAAGGCGAAGACGACCAGCGCGAGGGTGGCCGCGGTGATCGTGCCGTACAGGGTCGGCATGAGCGCCCGGTCGGCGAGGCGGCCGCCGAGGAGGTTGCCGCCGGTCAGGCCGACGCCGAAGAGGATGAGGAGCCAGGGCACGGCGCCGGTGTCGAAGCCGGAGACGCGGGTGAGGATCGGCTCGAGGAAGGTGATGGCGGCGTAGGCCGCGCCCCAGCCGAGCATGGTGATCGTGAGGACCTGCCAGACCTGCGGCCTGCGGAAGACCGCGAGCTCGGTGCGCAGCGAGCCGCCGGTGTCGCCGGGCCGGGAGGGCACGAACGCGATGATCGCGGCGAGCGAGACCGCGCCGATGGCCGCGATGCCCCAGAAGGCCGCGCGCCAGCCGAGCTGCTGGCCGAGGGCGGTGCCGAAGGGCACGCCGACGACGTTCGAGAGGGTCAGGCCGGTCATCATGAGCGCGATGGCGCGCGAGCGCCGCTCGGGGGCGACGAGGCTGGCGGCCATGACCGGGCCGATGCCCATGAACGCGCCGTGGCACAGGGCCGAGACGACGCGGCCGGTCATGAGGACGCCGTAGTCGGGGGCCTTCGCGGCGAGCACGTTCCCGGCGATGAAGAGCGCCATGAGGATGACGAGCATGGTCTTGCGGGGCAGGCGGGTCCCGGCGGCGGTCATGATCGGCGCGCCGATCGCGACGGAGGCCGCGTAGCCGGTGACGAGGAGCCCGGCCGTGGAGATGGAGACGTCGAGGTCGTCGCCGAGCGGGCCCAGGAGGCCGACCACGACGAATTCGGTGAGGCCGATCCCGAACGCGCCCAGGGCGAGTGCCCCGAGAGCGAACATGCGGCGGCGTTTGGAGGCTGGCATCGCGGTCAAGTATTCGCCGCCCCTCCAGACCGTGTCCAGTACTTTTTCCACTGGTTGGAAAAATCACTCGGCGCTTCCGGGGTGCGTACGCTTGGCCCGTGGCACAGAGCGAACCCAACCGCACCGACGGCACCGAGCACTCGACCAAGGGCGCGTACGTGACCGGCGGCGAGTTCACCAGGGACACCCACTACATCGAGGACCGCGTCGTCGCCGACGTCGCGGCCGTGCGGGCGGCGCCGGTCGAACCGCACTCCAAGATCGGCGACCCGCGCATGCTCGGGCTCACCGAGGGCGCGCAGGCCTGGCCGGTCGAGCCCGGCCGCTACCGGCTCGTGGCCGCGCGGGCCTGCCCGTGGGCGCACCGGTCGATCATCGTCCGCCGGCTCCTCGGGCTCGAGGACGTGCTGTCGCTCGCGACCCCCGGTCCCGTGCACGACGTGCGCTCCTGGACCTTCGACCTCGGCCCGGACGGGCGCGACGCCGTGCTCGGCACCGAACGGCTCCAGGAGCACTACTTCCGGCGCTTCCCGGAGTACCCGCGCGGCATCACCGTGCCCGCGATCGTCGACGTCCCGACGGGCCAGGTCGTCACCAACAACTACCCGCAGCTGACCCTCGACCTCTCGACCCAGTGGGCCGCGTACCACCGCGAAGGCGCGCCGGACCTGCTCCCGGCCGGGCTCGTCGACGAGATGCTGCCGGTCGTCGAGCGGATCTTCACCGAGGTCAACAACGGCGTGTACCGGGCGGGCTTCGCCGGGTCGCAGGCCGCCTACGAGCGGGCGTACGACCGCCTGTTCGCGGCCCTTGACTGGCTCGAGGAGCGCCTCACGGAGCGTCGCTACCTCATGGGCGACCAGCTGACCGAGGCCGACGTGCGGCTCTTCACGACCCTCGTGCGCTTCGACCCCGTCTACCACGGCCACTTCAAGTGCAACCGCAACAAGCTCACCGAGATGCCGGCCCTGTGGGCCTACGCTCGCGACCTGTTCCAGACCCCCGGCTTCGGGGACACTGTGGACTTCGACCAGATCAAGCGGCACTACTACGTCGTGCACGAGGACATCAACCCGACCCAGGTCGTGCCAGCCGGGCCGGACCTCGCGAACTGGCTCACCGATCACGGCCGGGAGGCCTTGGGCGGCAAGCCCTTCGGCGACGGCACCGCGCCCGGCCCGGCCACCGCTGAGGAGCGCCCGCCAGGGGCGAACCCGATCTACTGAGTCCAGCCCGAGGCGGCCTCCGTCCGCCGCTCCCACTGGGCGACGGCGGGGCCGCCCGGCTCCCAGCGCTCGCAGAACGCGCGCAGCTCCCGGCACCGGTCGACCATGGCGGCCTTGCGGTCCGGCCAGTCGGGGACGGGCCCGCCGTAGGCCGTGAAGAACGCGTCGAGCGCACCGACCCGGTCCGGGTGGTGCGTCCGCACGATCCACTCGCACCACGCCAGGTCCTCGACGGGGTCGCCGAGGTGCGCGAACTCCCAGTCCACGACGGCCGTGACGACATAGGTCGAGAGGTTCGACGTGAAGCCGAGCAGCATGTTGTTCGGCCCGAAGTCGCCGTGGACGAGCGTGCCGCCCTGCCCGGGAAGCGAAGTGAGGCCGTCCACGGGCGTCGCGTGGATGTCGCGCAGGATCGAACCGCAGACGCGCAGCACTTCGGCGGGGTCGCCGGAGTCCATGAGCTCCTGCCCGGGGATGCCAGGGACGAATCCGAGGGTCAGCGCGCCGTCGGCCGCGCCGAGCACGGGCGGGACGGGGAGCGATTCGGCGAGCGCGGTGAGCAGCAGGCGTTCGCGTTCGAGCCGTTCGGCGGCGTCGGGTCCTTCGTAGTGCTTGACGACCGTGGACCGGTCGGCGGTGGTGCGGTTCGTGTAGCCGTGCGGAAGTCGACGCATCGCCCGAGTATGCGGCGGCGGTACCCCGGTGGGCGAGCGGTTTAACGGCGGCGGAAATCAGCGCGACTCCGTGTGAGGTGCGGCCGGAACCGTGGTCCGGCCCGCCGCGCTCGGTTACGGTTGCGGCGACCGCCGCAGTCCAGGACGGAAGGCCCGCCGTGATCTACAGCCTCTTCGACTCAGCCATCGCCTACCAGCCGACCGAGGCCGAGCAGACCGAGCCGGTGCCGCCGATCGAGGCGGTCCTCTTCGACTTCTCGAACACGATCTTCAAGCTCATCGACGCGGGCACCTGGCTGCGCCGCGTGGCCGCCGAGACCGGCCGTCCGCTCGACGACGACCTGCTGGAGAAGACCGTCGCGCAGCTCGGCGACGCCTACCGCATCCCCGAGGTCGCCGCGCTCCAGATCGGCCGCGACGAGTCCGCCGAGCAGCACCGAACGGCCCTCCTCGGCTGGTTCGCGCACGTCGACTACCTGCAGGGCATCGAGGCCGAGGCGTACGCCGCGATCGCCGCCCCCGACGCGTGGGTGCCCTACCCGGACACCGAGCCGCTGCTGCGCGAGCTGCGCCGCCGCGGGATCAAGACCGGCATCGTCTCCGACTTCCCCTGGGACGTGGGCGTGCACATGGAGTACTTCGGGCTCGACGACCTCGTCGACGTGCGCGTCATCTCCTACCAGTTCGGCACCGAGAAGCCCGACCCGGTGCTGTTCCGCGCCGCGTGCGAGCGCCTCGGCGTCGACCCGCGCCGCACGCTCATGGTCGGCGACAACCCGGCGAAGGACGGCGGGGCGGCCGCTACCGGCCTGCGCGCGTACATCCTGCCGGGCGAGGTGCGCCTCGGCGAGCGCGGCCTCTCCCACGTGCTCGACTTCCTCCAGGACTGACCTGCGCATTTGCCTTGGAGTGCACTCCAAGTCGTAGTTTCAGGGCATGAGCGACAAGCAGCAACCGATCGGATCAGGCTTCAACGACGAGAGCACCGCGGCCGAGGTCGTCGCGGGCCTCGACCTCACGGGGAAGACCGCCGTCGTGACCGGCGGGTACTCCGGGCTCGGGCTCGAGACCACGCGGGCCCTCGCGGGCGCGGGAGCGACGGTGGTCGTCCCCGCGCGCCGGCCCGACCTCGCCGCGAAGAACCTCGACGGCATCGCGGGCACTGAAGTGGACGAACTCGACCTCGCCGACCTCGACAGCGTCAGGGCCTTCGCCGAACGCCGCCTCGCGGACGGGCGGCGCATCGACTTCCTCGTCAACAGCGCGGGCATCATGGCCTGCCCGGAGACGCGCACCGCGCATGGCTGGGAACTCCACTTCGCGGTCAACCACCTCGGGCACTTCGCGCTCGTGAACCGGCTCCTGCCGCTGCTCGAAGGCGGACGGGTCGTGTCGGTCTCCTCGGCGGCCCACGGGCGCAGCCCGATCCGCTGGGACGACGTGCACTTCGCGACCGGCTACAACCGCTGGGACGCCTACGGGCAGTCCAAGACCGCGAACGTGCTCTTCGCCGTCGAGCTCGACCGGCTCGCGCGGTCCTCGGGCCTGCGGGCGTTCGCGCTGCACCCGGGCGGGATCCTGACGCCGCTCCAGCGGCACGTCTCTGAGGCCGACCAGCGCGAGCTCGGCTGGATCGACGACGAGGGCCTGCCGCCCGCGACGTTCAAGACCGCGGAGGAGGGCGCGGCGACCCAGACCTGGGCGGCCACGTCGCCGAAGCTCGACGGCCTCGGCGGGGTCTACCTCGTGGACTGCGAGGTCGCCGTGTTCGGCGAGGACGGCAAGACCGTCAGGCCCTACGCGGTCGACCCCGACGAGGCGCGGCGGCTCTGGGAGTACTCGGCCGAGCTGACGGGCGTGAACGCGTTCGCCTAGGCGCCCTTCGCTTTCGGTCTGGCGCGCAGGTGGGCGCGTTCACCCTGGCTGCCGAAGAGGCTGAGGAATTCCACGGACCGGTCGTCGGCGTTGCCGAACCAGTGCGGGGTGCGGGTGTCGAACTCGGCGGCCTCGCCGGGCTTCATCACGAAGTCGTGCTCCCCCAGGACGACTCGGAGGTTCCCGTTGAGGACGTACATCCACTCGTACCCCTCGTGGACCTTCGGGTCGGGCTCCTGCCGGTCCCCGGCGGGGATGATGAGCTTGTACGCCTGGATGCCGCCGGGGCGGCGGGTCAGGGGCAGGTAGATCATGCCGTGGCGGGTGACCGGTCGCATGTGGATGCGGGGGTCGCCGGTGGCGGGGGCGTCCACGAGGTCGTCGAGGGTAACGCCGTGGGCTTTCGCCAAGGGCAGCAGGAGTTCCAGGGTCGGTTTGCGGGATCCGGACTCGAGCCGCGAGAGGGTGCTCACGGAGATCCCGGTCTGCTCGGAGAGGTCCGCGAGGGTCGCCTCCCGTTCCTTGCGCAGCGCCCGCAGGCGCGGCCCGACCGCGTCGAGGGCCTGGTCCATCGCTTCGTCCATGGTTCGAGTTTGCCAGATCGGCAAGAAACTTTGCCAGTTTCTCGGTGTCTCGTCTACGGTCGTCCCCGGAGGTGGTCGCAGTGACCGATGAACTGAGGGAACAGTACGACGTCGTGGTGGTCGGCGGCGGGGCCGCGGGCCTGAACGGAGCGCTCATGCTCGCCCGCGCGCGGCGCTCGGTCGCCGTGGTCGACGCGGGCGAACCGCGCAACGCCCCGGCGCACGGCGTCCACGGCCTGCTCGGGCGCGAGGGCATGGCGCCCGCGGAGCTCATGGCGATCGGCCGCGGCGAGGTGCGGCAGTACGGCGGGCACGTGGCCGACGGCAGCGTGACGAGCGCGAAGGCGGTCGGAGGCGGCTTCGCCGTCGCGCTGGCGGACGGCCGGAACCTCAACGCCCGCAAGCTCCTCGTCACGACCGGGCTCGTCGACCGGCTGCCGGAGATCCCCGGCCTGGCCGAGCACTGGGGCAGGGACCTCGTCCACTGCCCGTACTGCCACGGCTGGGAGGTCAGGGACCGGCCGATCGGGATCGTCGCGACCGGGCCGATGTCGATGCACCACGCGCTGCTGTTCCGGCAGTGGACGGACGACCTGGTCGTGTTCACCAACGACCGGCTGGCCCTGCCGCCGGAGGAGGCCGAGAAGCTGAAGGCGCGCGGCACGCGCGTCGTGGACGGCGCGATCGAGCGGATCGAGTCCGAGGGCGGCCGCATCCGCGGCGTGCGCCTGGCGGGCGGCGAGTTCGTCGAGCGGAGCGTGCTCGCGACGGCGTCCCGGATGGAGGCCCGCGCCGGGTTCCTGAAGGACTTGGGACTGAACGTGGTCGAGCACCCCTCCGGCGCGGGAGAGCACGTCCCGACGGTGGACCCGACCGGCATGACCTCGGTCCCGGGCGTGTGGGTCGCGGGCAATGTCACCGACCTGATGGCCCAGGTCGGCGCGGCCGCCGCCGCGGGCGCGATGGCCGGGGCCCGCATCAACATGGAACTGGTCGAGGACGACACGGCGGCGGCGGTCGCCGCCTACCGGGCGCGATAGGCGAACGCCGCGGGGCCGGGGACACAGTGCGTCCCCGGCCCCGCGGCGTCTCGCTGTCGCTATTCGCTGTAGGGGGCGTTGCGCCAGATCAACTCGATGACCTCGTCGTCCGGGCGGCGCTCGTGCGCGCTCGGGCCGGCCGCGGCACCGCCTCCGATCCCGACGAAGCCCAGGTCCTCGTAATCGTCGCCGCCGCCGTCGGTCGAGACCACGGTCGTCTGCGCTGCGATCTCCACGGGCAGCTCGGCCGCCGAGTAGTCGATCGCCTCGCCGCCGAGACCGCCGCCGTCGCCTCCGTCACCCATCGCGTACCTCCTCGCAGTCGGACGTGCTCCCATTGTCGCGGGTGCGCGCCATACGCGGGGTCCGCGCGCGGCTACGGCTTGCGCGGCTTGACCGCGCCTCCCGCCGCGAGCCGCATCAGGTCGGAGCTGAGGTCGATGTCCAGCTCCGTGCCGCCCGCGCTGCCGTACTCGTGCTGGTAGCTCTTCCAGGACTCGCTGCGCACCTTGTCGGCGAACCCGGACTCCATGAGCAGCAGGACCTCGATCGCGGCGCGTGTGATCCGCTCCCCCAGCTCCTTCGAGTTCCAGTCCTCCGTCGCGGCGAAGACCGAGGTCGGGACGGTCATCGTGCGCAGGTAAGCGAACAGCGAGCGCATCTGCTCGTCCACGACGAGGGCGTGCCTGGCCGTCCCGGCGGTCGCGGCGAGGACCACGGGCTTGGCGATGAGCAGGTCGTTGTCGAGGACGTGGAAGAAGGAGCTGAACAGGCCGCTCGGCGCGGCCTTGTAGACCGGGGCGCTCGCGACGACCGCGTCGGCGCGGCCGAGCAGCTCGATCGCGCGGGTCATCTTGGGGCCCATGAGCTGCGAGACGAGCGCGGTCGCGATCTCGGTGGCGAGCTCGCGCAGGTCGATCACGTCGGTGGCGACCTGTTCGCCCCGGTCCTCGGCGAGCGTGCGCACGCGGTCGGCGATGCGGTCGGCGAGCATGCGCGTCGAGGACGGGTCGCTCGTGCCGCCGCTGACGACGACGACGCGGAACGGCTGGGCGGCTTCGGATTGCACGGCGGTCACAGGACTGCCTCCTTGCGTTGTGCGGGGGTCGCCGCGCCTTGGGCGGCGAGCTTGCGGCCGATGGCCTCGAGCTGGGCCATCTCCTCTTCAGTGAGGGCGGCGGTGACGGCGCGGGCAACGTCGACGGCGTGGCGGCCGCCGACGCGCCGCTGCCGCTCGCGGCCCGCCTCGGTGAGGGCGAGCCGGACGCCGCGCCCGTCCTCGGGGTCGGGCCTGCGCTCGATCAGGCCGCGCTCGACGAGGCGGTCGACGAGCCGGGACAGGGCGGGCTGGCTGAGCAGTACGCCGCGTCCCAGTTCGAAGAGCCGCAGCGGTTCGTCGTGTTTGGACAATGTGTAGAGGACGTCGTACTCGCGCATGGTCAGCTCGCCCCAGATCGGCTCGGCGGCGAACCGCTTCATGAGCGACGCGTGCGCGGTGAGCAGCGACTCCCACGCCTCGTTCGCGCGGCGGCTGCGACTGCGGGTCATGTTCCGGCCCTTCAGCTCTCGTCGTCCTGGTACGGCATGTCACCGGCGGTGTTGTCGCCGCGGTTGGCGCTCGGGCGCGGCTGGCGCGCCGGGGCGTCGCCGTACTTGGCCTTGAGCAGGCCCGCGTGGGTCGGCGCGTCGGCCGACTCGGGGTCGCGCCGGGCGGCGAGCTCCTTGCGCAGCACCGGGACGACCTCCTCGCCGAGCAGGTCGAGCTGGTTCAGCACCATCTTCAGCGGCATTCCGGCGTGGTCGATGAGGAACATCTGGCGCTGGTAGTCGCCGAACGCGTCGTGGAAGGTCAGGGTCTTGTCGATGACCTCCTGCGGGCTGCCCACCGACAGCGGCGTGCCGCGCGTGAACTCCTCGAGCGAGGGGCCATGGCCGTAGACCGGGGCCTCGTCGAAGTACGGGCGGAACTCGCTCACCGCGTCCTGCGAGCGCTTCGCGATGTAGGCGTGCCCGCCGAGGCCGACGATCGCCTGCTTGCGCGTGCCGTGGCCGTAGTGCTCGAAGCGCTGGCGGTAGAAGTCCACGAGGCGCTTGGAGTGCGACGTGGGCCAGAAGATGTGGTTGGCGAAGTAGCCGTTGCCGTAGAACGCGGCCTGCTCGGCGATCTCGGGCGTGCGGATCGAGCCGTGCCACACGAACGGCGGCACGTCGTCGAGCGGGCGGGGCGTCGAGGTGAAGCCCTGGAGCGGGGTGCGGAACTCGCCCTCCCAGTCCACGACGTCCTCGCGCCACAGGCGGTGGAGCAGGTTGTAGTGCTCCAGCGCGAGCGGCAGGCCCTGGCGGATGTCCTGGCCGAACCACGGGTAGACCGGGGCGGTGTTGCCGCGCCCGAGCATGAGGTCCATGCGGCCCTTGGAGAGGTGCTGGAGCATCGCGTACTCCTCGGCGATGCGCACCGGGTCGTTGGTGGTGATCAGCGTCGTCGCGGTGGTGACGACGAGCCGCTCGGTGAGGGCCGCGATGTGCGAGAGCAGCGTCGTGGGCGAGGAGGAGAAGAACGGCGGGTTGTGGTGCTCGCCGATGCCGAACACGTCGAGGCCGACCTCTTCGGCCTTGACGGCGATCTTGACGATGGCGTCGATCCGCTCGGCCTCGGTCGGGGTCTCCCCCGAGACGGGGTCGCGCGTGATGTCGCTGACTGAGAAGACACCGAACTGCATCGTAATCCCTGCTCTCCCCGCCTCGGCGGTCTGATCTTCATGCGTTTGCATCTACCTTAACGGCCCTGGGGCGGGGACTATTCCGTTCCCGGCGAGGCCCTGCTCACACCGGAACGCCCGAACGGCGCAGACAACTGTTACGGCACGACGCGGCGTATAAGTCGCGTACGACCCGCCCCGTCGAAAGGAGCCCCTCAAGTGCGACTCAGAACAGGCCGGGCGCTGACCGCGCTCGCCGCCGCCTTGCTCGCGGCCGGGGCCTGCACCGCCGAAGACGAACCTGAAACGGGCGGCCTCGGGCCCGGACCTGACGCCGTCGCTGAGGCCGAGCGGCTCTTCCAGATCGTCAACGAGAGCCACGCCATCACCGACGAGCTCTCCGTCATCGAGCACCGGATCACCAAGCGCTGCCTGGAGGACGAGGGCTTCACCGTCCACGACGAGATGCAGTTCCAGGAGTCGCGCACGGCCGCGTACAGCGCGGGCGGCTACCTCTCGGGGGCGCCGCTCAGGGCCGTGCCGACCGCCGAGGCGGCCGAGCAGTGGGGCTTCGGCGTGTGGACGGAGTTCGTGCGCAACCCCGGCAACGAGGACCTCGCCGAGGAGCTGCTGACGCCGGAGGCCATGGCGGCCTTCGTCATCCTCGACGAAGCGGACACGGGACTCGACAACAGTGAATGGGACGCCGAGGACCAGGAGTACCAGGCCGCGTGGATCGAGGCCTACTGGGGTTCGCCCGCGATCACGGGAGGACTCAAGGGCGCCGAGATCGACCACGAGGCCCCGCCGGGCGGATGCTGGCTCGAGATGGTCGAGACCATGTACGGCGAGCCGTACATGGTGACCACCGAGGGCGGGGAGGGCGAGGAGGACAGCGAGCACGCCGAGACCCACGAGCCGAGCCCTGTCTACCTGCTCGAGGAGAAGGACGACTACGGCGACCTGTACGCCGGCGTCCGCGACGAGGCCGACGCGTTCGACGGCTGCCTCATCGACGCCGGGTACGAGGGCTGGGAGCTCGGTGACGAGTTCTACCCGCCGCTGTGGCAGTACTTCGGGAAGATGTACGACCCGGCCTACTTCGAGGAGTACGGCGACGACGGAACCGAGGTCCCCGAAGGGCCCGAAGAGGTCCCCGCCGACTTCATGGGCGTGCTCGAACTCGAGCAGGCCATGGCCGCCGACTTCGCCGCGTGCGGCGCCGAGAGCGGCCTGCGCGAGGCCGTCGCAGAGGCCTGGGCCGCGAGCCTGGTCGCGACCTATGAGCCGATCGAGACGGACCTCGTCGCCTGGCGGGAGCAGATGCAGGGCCACCTCGACAGCGCGCAGGACTACCTGAGCGAGTAGCGCCGCTTCGGCGGTCCGCCAGCGCTGGCGGACCGCCGTTAACCGCTGGACCGCAGGCAAAGCGCGTTCGTACCATCAGGACATGGCACCCCTCCCGCCCTCCGAGACCGACGAGCAGTGCGAGCTGATCACCGACGAGAGCCTGTGGCCCGGCGTGAAGGCGCTGTGCGCCGAGCTCGGGTACGGGCCGAAGCGCCTGACGAAGTTCGAGGAGGGCTCGCTGCCCGTCTACGACCTCGACGACGAGCTGGTCCTCAAGCTGTACCCGGGCGCCGACATCGAGGACCTCGCCACGGAGGAGCCGGTCATGCGGGCGCTCCAGGGCGCACTGCCGATTCCGACGCCGGAGGTGGTGGCGACCGGCCGTCACGACGGCTGGGGCTATCTGCTCATGACGAAGCTGCCGGGCCGGGATCTGCGGTCGCTCTGGCCGGAGCTCAGCCCGGAGGAGAAGGTGTCGCTGTCGCGGCGCGCGGGCGAGTGCCTGGCGGTGCTCCACACGGTGCCTCCGCCGCCGATCGGCCCGGCCGACTGGGACGAGTTCGTCGCCGGACAGACCAAGTCCGCCGCCGCCCGGCAGGAGGGGCGCGGTCTCGATCCGCACTGGGTGCGTCAGATCCCGGGGTTCCTCGCCTCGGTCGATCTGGGCCGGGCCCCGAACGTGCTGCTGCACACCGAGTTCGTGGACGTGCACCTGCTCGCCGACCGCCGGTCGGGCGGGTACGAGCTCACCGGTCTGCTCGACTTCGAGCCGTCGATGTACGGGCGCGCCGAGTACGACCTGCTGGGTCCGGCGATCCTGATCGCCAAGGGCGACAAGGCCTCCTGGCGGGCGTTCCTCGAGGCGTACGGGTACCGGGCGGATGAGGCTCCCGCGCTCGCGAGGCGGCTCGCGGCGTACGCGCTGCTGCACCGGTTCGCGAACGTGCCCTGGTACCTCAGGACCGTCCCCGCGCCTGAGGCGCGGACGTTCGAGGAGCTCGCCGAGGCCTGGTTCGGTATCTGACGGTTCAGAGGAGGGCCGCGATCTCCTTGTAGCCGCGGGCCGTTGCGTGGTCGAGGGCGGTGCGGCCGTCGGCGTCGCGGATGGACGCGTCGGCGCCGTGTTCGACGAGGAGCCGCACGATCTCGGTGTAGGGCGCGGAGCCGTCGCCGAGGATCACCGCTTCGAGCAGGGCGGTCCACGAGAGGCGGTTGACGCGGTCGACGTCGATGCCGGTCTCCGCGAGGGCGGCAGCGACGTAGGCGACGTGGCCGCGTTCGGCGGCCGGGTGGAGCGGGCCGCCGCCGAAGCGGTTGCGGATCGACAGGTCGGGCCCGGCCGCGTAGACCGTGCGCATCATGTCGACCGAACCTGACACCCCTGTCTCCAGCCAAGGGGTGTCGCCGCGGGCGTCCTCGGCGTCCGGGTCGGCCCCGGCGGCGAGCAGCGCCTTCGCGATGGCGAGGTGGTCGCCGACGACGGCGTGGAAGAGCGCGGTGCGTCCGTTCGCGTCGCGGGCTTCGAGGTCCGCTCCCGCTTCGAGCGCGGCCCGCACCGCGGCGGCGTCGCCGGCGCGGGCGGCTGCGGGGAGGTCCTGGCGGTTCATCGTTCGACCGGGTAGAGCGGCTTGCGGGACGCGACGGGCGTGAGGGTCGCGTCGTCGAGGACGGGCAGGCCGAGGAGCCGCGCGGGGTTGTGGGCGATCATGTCGCGGATCTGGGCGACGTCGAACCCGTAGTCGAGGAGCAGCGCCGCCCACGTGCGCATGCCTTGCACGGCAGAGGGAAGGGCGCGCACGCCGTAGTCGGTGCCGAGGACGAAGTGCTCGGGCCCGACCTCCTTGATGGTGTTCATGTAGTCGCTGACGGGGGCGACGGTGCGCGGGGTCTCGGCCCAGCCGCGGTCGATGTACTCGGCTTCGGCGTAGTAGTGGGTGAGCGGCGCGGTGGTGGCGAAGATGTCGACGAGGCAGCCTTCGAGCCAGACGCCTTTGGCCGCGAGCTCCTTCTGCTCGGCGACGCTGAGCTGGAAGCGGGCCGGGTGGGAGACGAGGACCTTCTTGACGCCGTAGCGCTCGGCGAGTTCGACGATGCGGAAGACCTCGTCGTGCGAGACGTGCCCGGTGTTGAGGTAGACCTCGGGGCGGGCGGCGACCATCTCCATGATCTCGGCGAGCGCTTCGGGCACGGGGTCGGCGAGGGGGATGCGGACGGCGCGGGAGAGCTCTTCGGCGGCGAACTTCGGGTGCGCCTCGTGGAGCGGGACCTTCCTGCCGTCGACGATCGTGCTCTCGTGGGACGCCTGGAAGTAGGTGCAGTGGGAGCCGAAGCTGATCATGCGGCAGCCGCCCTCGATGTGGAGGGCGGTGCGGACGGCGCGGGGGTTGAGGCCGCCGTGGCCGGAGTTCATGAGGTAGGCGCCGAAGGTCTGGATGCCTTCGACGTGGCGGTTGACGAGCCAGGAGATGCCTGAGGAGCCGCCGAAGACGTCGTAGTAGACGACGCCGCGCATGCCCATGGCGCGGGCTTCGAGGGCGATCTCGATGGGGTCGGCGTGGCCGGGGTTGGAGTCGAGGACGGGTCCGGCGTGGACGTGGGTGTCGATGGCGCCGGTGAGGAGCTCGTTGGGGAGCTCCATGGAGCGGGGGCGGAACTGCTCGGGCTGGAACACGGGTCCTCCCAGGGGTGTTCGGCTGCGGGGGCGTCTCGCCCGAGAGCATACATTGGTATACCACTATTGGCGAGTGCGTTGCGGCGTCAGAGGGGCATCAAGGTCGCGTATGGGATGCGTCAGGCGCGTCACCGCGCCGTCAACGGCCTGTAGCGATTGCGGCCGTGCGCGTCAAGAAAACGTATGGATTCGCGAGCTTCGATCACGAAACGGGTTTTCCCTGGTTTTCCGTACTACGCTCCGGCAGCGGAAAGGAGCACACCCTTGACCGCTCAGACCAGTGCAGACACCGCCGACCCGGGGCTGGAGTCGCACTCCGACCGCTCGCGCACCCCGACTCCCCGGGGGACCGCGAAGCTCGCCCTCCTCGTAGGCGCCCTCGGCGTCGTCTACGGCGACATCGGCACCAGCCCGATCTACGCCCTCCAGACGATCTTCAACCCCGCCGACCCGCACCCGGTGCCCACGAACATCGCGAACGTCTACGGCGTGATCTCGCTGATCTTCTGGTCGCTCGTGCTCATCGTGACCGTCTTCTACGTCGGGCTCGTCATGCGCCTCGACAACGAGGGCGAGGGCGGCATCATGGCCCTCATCACGCTGATCCGCCGCCACAGCCAGGGCCGCGGCCGCAAGGCCGGCCTCGCGCTCGCCGCGCTCGGCATCTTCGGCGCGGCGCTGTTCCTCGGCGACAGCATGATCACGCCCGCGATCTCGGTGCTCTCGGCCGTCGAGGGCGTGAAGACCGTGAACCCCGACCTCGAGACGTTCATCATCCCGGCCACGGTGGTCATCATCGTGCTGCTGTTCGCGTTCCAGCGCAAGGGCACCGCGGTCATCGGCCGCTGGTTCGGCCCCATCATGATCGTGTGGTTCACCGTCCTGGCCGTGCTCGGCATCGGCGGCATCGCGAAGAACCCCGAGATCCTGCGGGCCCTCTCCCCCACGTACGCGATCGACTTCCTGTTCGGCCACTTCGGGATCGCGTTCTTCGCGCTCGCCGCGATCATCCTGACGTTCACCGGCGCCGAGGCCCTGTACGCCGACATGGGGCACTTCGGGCGAAAGCCGATCTCGCGCGCGTGGCTGTTCATGGTCTTCCCGGCCCTGCTGCTCAACTACATGGGCCAGGGCGCGCTCATCCTGGAGGACACCGGGAACATCCAGGGCTCGTTCTTCCTGCTCGCCCCGGAGTGGTCGCGCATCCCGCTGCTGGTCCTGACCGGCACGGCCACGGTGATCGCCTCGCAGGCCGTCATCAGCGGCGCGTACTCGGTGGCCTCGCAGGCCTCGGAGCTGGGCTACCTGCCGCGCCTGCGCATCGCGCACACTTCGGAGCACCACTACGGCCAGATCTACGTGCCGTGGATCAACTGGCTGCTCATGGTCTCGGTGCTGACGCTCGTGTTCGCGTTCCGCACCTCCGAGGCGCTGGCGTTCGCCTACGGCATGGCCGTGATCGGGACGATCGTCATCGTCACCGTGCTGTTCCTGTACTTCGCGCGCGTCCGCTGGGGCACGCCGCGGTGGGTGCTGTGGACCGGCGGCGGGCTGCTGCTGGCGCTCAACGTGACCTTCCTGGCGGCGAGCAGCACCAAGATCATCCACGGCGCGTGGCTGCCGCTGCTCATCGGCGTCACCGCGTTCACCGTCATGATCACGTGGCAGCGCGGCCGCGAGGTCGTCTCGGCCGAGCGCGAGCGCCGCGAGGGGCCGCTGCGGGAGTTCGTCGACAAGATGCGCCGCGGCGAGCCGAAGGCCGCCCAGGTGCCCGGCACCGGCGTCTACCTCGGCCGGGGCAGCGCGACCGCGCCGCTGGCGCTGCGGGCGGCGTTGGAGCTCAACCACGCCCGGTACGCGCAGACCGTGGTGCTCGCCGTCCAGACCGAGCCGGTGCCGCGCGTCCCCGACGAGGAGCGGATCATCGTCGACGACCTGGGGCACTGCCAGGACTCGGTCATCCACGTGACCGCCCGCTTCGGCTACGCCGAGACCCCGGACGTGCCGCGCGCGCTGCGACTGGTGCGCCCCGAGCAGTCCGAGGGCCGCAGGCTCCGCCTCGACAAGGCCGTGTACTTCCTGTCCACGATCCAGTTGAAGGCCGGGAAGGAGCCGACCATGGCGACCTGGCGCAAGCACCTGTTCATCGCCACCTCGCACATCACCTCGGACGCGGCCGAGCACTTCCAGCTGCCGCGCGACCGCACGATCATCGTCGGCTCGCACATCGAGGTCTGACCTCGCAGACGCAGAACGGCCCGGGCGGATCCGCCCGGGCCGTTCTGCGTCCAGGGGTTGACAGGGCGGGTGTGCGACCGGGTAGAGTGAACCGCGCTTTACCGATAAAGATCCAGTGCTCGACCGCCAGGAAGGCCCCTAATGAGCAACGACGCCGTCTCCGCCGTCATCAACGTCGACATCGAAGGCCCCCAGATCAGCAAGCACGTGTACGGCCACTTCGCCGAGCACCTGGGCCGCTGCATCTACGGCGGGTTCTACGTCGGCGAGGACTCCGACATCCCCAACGAGGGCGGCATCCGCCTCGACGTCGTCGAAGCCCTCAAGGCCCTCGACATCCCCAACCTGCGCTGGCCCGGCGGCTGCTTCGCCGACGAGTACCACTGGATGGACGGCATCGGCCCCAAGGAGGACCGCGCCGTCATGATCAACACCCACTGGGGCGGGGTCGAGGAGAACAACCACTTCGGCACCCACGAGTTCATGGCCCTGTGCGAGCTGCTCGGCACCGAGCCGTACATCTCCGGCAACGTCGGCTCCGGCACCGTCCGCGAGATGAGCGAGTGGGTCGAGTACCTCACCCGCGACGGCGACTCCCCCATGGTCCGCCTGCGCAAGCAGAACGGCCGCGAAGAGCCGTGGAAGGTCAAGTTCTGGGGCCTGGGCAACGAGACCTGGGGCTGCGGCGGCAACATGACCGCCGAGCAGTACGCCCTCGACGCCCGCAAGTACGCCACCTACTGCCGCGACTACGGCGACAACAAGCTCTACCGCATCGCCGCCGGCGCCGCCGACTTCAACTACGAGTGGACCAAGGTCCTCATGGAGCAGCTGGGCCACATCGGCTGCCAGCGCGTCGAGCGCAAGCTCTACTCCGCGATCTCGGTGCACTACTACACGATCGCGGGCACCTGGGACAAGAAGGGCGACGCGAAGGAGTTCTCGACCGACGAGTACTACACGACGATGCTCAAGGCCAACCGCACCGACGAGCTGCTCACCGGCCACTCCAACGTCATGGACCTGTACGACCCGACCAAGGAGATCGGGATCGTCATGGACGAGTGGGGCACCTGGTGGGACGTCGAGCCCGGCACCAACCCCGGGTTCCTGTACCAGCAGAACACGATGCGCGACGCGCTCGTGGCGAGCCTCCACTTCGACATCTTCCACAAGCACGCCGACCGGGTCGTGATGGCGAACATCGCGCAGACGGTGAACGTGCTGCAGGCGATGATCCTCACCGACCCCGACTCGGGCGCGCTGGTGCTCACGCCGACCTACCACGTGTTCCAGATGAACAAGGGCCACCAGGACGCCGCGAGCCTGCGCGTGGACGCCCCGAAGGGGATCCCGACCCGCGAGGTCGACGGCAAGGAGCTGCCGCTGGTGTCGGTCTCGGCCTCCCGCAAGGACGGCCGCCTGCTCGTCTCGCTGTCGAACCTGGACGCCGAGGCGGCGCAGGACGTGGAGATCGACCTGCGCGGCGGCGGCCTGGGCGCGTACGAGGCGCTCATCCTCACCGCCGACACGCTGCAGTCGCACAACACGCCTGACGCGCTCGAGGCCGTCGCGCCGCGCGCGCACGAGGGCGTCAAGCTCGAAGGGTCGAAGCTGCGCGTGCACCTGCCCGCGCACTCGTTCGTCACCGTCTCGGGCGACCTCGCGTGAGCGAGCGCTTCACAGTCCGCGTCGGCGCCGCTGGCGCCGACGCGGCCCCCGAACTGTGGGGCCTGTTCATCGAGGACCTGAACGACGCCCTCGACGGCGGACTCAACGCCGAGCTGGTCCGCAACGGCGACTTCGAGTTCAACGAGTCCGACCGGGAGGGCTGGAACGCCCTCACCGGGTGGACCGTCACGGGCGGGGTCGAGGTCCGGCAGGACGAGCCGGTGCACGGGAACAACGCGCGCTATGTGCGGCTGTCCGGCCCGGCTTCCCTGGAGAACGAGGGCTGGGACGCGATCGGCGTGGCCGAGGGCGACCGGCTCAGGCTCTCCTGCTTCGCCCGCGCCCACGGCGGGCCGGTCCGGTTGGGGTTCGGTGTCGGCGACCTCGCCGGGGCGGACGCCGATGTGGAGCAGGGCGGGTGGCAGCGGATCGAGGTCGACCTGGTCGCGGTGCGCGGCGGGCGGGAACGGCTGCACCTCGGCATCGCGGAGGGACTCGTTGACGTCGACTGCGTCTCCGTGCGTCCGATCGGACCCGACGGCGAGCCGCTGACGTTCCGTCCCGATCTCCTTGCGGCGCTCCAGGACCTGAAGCCGAGCTTCATCCGCTTCCCCGGCGGGTGCCTCGCGCACGGGCTGGGCCTGGAGAACCTGTACCACTGGAAGCGCACGATCGGGCCGCGCCACGAGCGCGAGCAGATCCGCAACCTGTGGGGCTACCACCAGTCCCGCCAGATCGGGTATCTGGAGTACTTCGAGCTGTGCGAGGCCACGGGCGCGACGCCGATCCCGATCGTCGCGGCGGGCGTGTGCTGCCAGAACACCCCGGGCGGCGGCGCGCCGATCCCCGAGGCCGAGATGGCGCAGTACGTCCAGGACGTGCTCGACCTGGTCGAGTTCGCCGACGGCCCGGCCGACTCGCCGTGGGGCGCGAGGCGGGCCGAGCTGGGGCACCCGGAGCCGTTCGGGCTCAAGTACCTCGGCATCGGCAACGAGGACCAGATCACCGACGCGTTCCGGGACCGGTATGCCCGCATCGAGGACGCGGTGCGCGCCGCATATCCCGGGCTCACCGTGATCGGCACGAGCGGGCCGCAGCCCGCCGGGCCGGACTACGAGGCCGGCTGGGCGTACGCGCGCGAGCGCGGCACCCCGATGGTCGACGAGCACGGCTACCAGATCCCGCGCTGGTTCCACCAGAACATCGACCGGTACGAGTCGTACGACCCGGACGGCGCGAAGGTGTACATCGGCGAGTACGCGGCCCGGTCGAACAAGGTGCGCTCGGCGCTGGCCGAGGCGGCGTACATGATCGGGCTCGAACGCCGGCCCGAGGTGGTCCGCCTGGCCTCGTACGCGCCGCTGCTGGCGCGCGTGGGGCACACGCAGTGGGAGCCGGACCTGATCTACTTCACCGCCGACGAGGTGCGGCCGAGCGCGTCGTACTTCGTGCAGCGGGGCTTCGGCGCCGAGCGGGGCGAGCGCGTGCACGCGGTCGGGCTCGAAGGCGTGCAGCCTGTTGCGGTGGCGCTCCCGGCCGAGGGCACGGCGCTGCTGCAGTCGCGCGGGTCCACGGTCCAGTTCACTGACGTGGTGCTCGACGGGAACCCGGTGCCCGAGGTGGTGACCGGGCCCGACGGCGAGGGCGTGCTGCTGGGCCGGATCGACCCTGGGGCCGCCGAGCTGTCGTTCACGGCCGAGCGCCGGGACGGTGCCGAGGGGTTCGTGGTGCGGCTCGGTCCCGAAGCGCCGCAGAGCTTCCTGGAGGTGCAGATCGGGGCGTGGCAGAACAAGTCCACGTCGGTGACCCGCAGCGACGACGGGATCGGCGAGAACGACCACGGGCCGCTGCCGTGGAAGGGCGTCGCGACCGGCGAGCCGGTGCTCGTGCGGATCGCGCTCGAGGGGCCGCGCGTGCGCGTTTGGGTCGACGGCGAGCTGCGGCACGACTACGAGCAGGACCTGCGGCCCGAGCAGCGGGTGGTCGCCGGGGCGCTCTCGCGCGCGGGCGAGCGCGGCACCGAGTACGTGCTTCGGCTGGTCAACGCCACTGACACGGCGCGGGTGGCGGCGGTCGAGCTGCCCGAGTCGGGCCCGGTAGCGGCCTCGATGTCCGTGATGGCGGGCGCGGGGCCCGACGCGGGCGTGCCGGGCGAGGCCTCGCCTGCCACCCTTGTGGACGTGACCGCGAACGGCGACAGCGGCTTCGACCTGGAGCTGCCGCCGTGGTCCTTCGCGACGGGCGTCGTCCGGCCCGTCGGATGATGGGAGGATAGTGCGCAGATGAGAGGCGGTAACTGACATGGTGACGATGAGCGACGTGGCGCGGCTGGCCGGGGTCTCGAAGATGACCGTGTCCAATGTGGTCAACAACCGGCCCGGGGTGAGCGACCCCGTGCGCAAGCGGGTGCTCGAAGCCGTCCAGCAGTCCGGTTACCGCCTCAACGTCAACGCCCGCACGCTGAAGGCCGGGCGCACCGGGGTGATCGGCCTCGCGGTGCCCGGCGTCGACCAGCCGTACTTCGGCGTGCTCGGCGAGAACGTGATCCAGGCCGCCAGCGCCAAGGGCTTCCACGTGGCCGTCGAGCAGACGTTCGCGGCCGAGGAGGGCGAGGCCAACGCGATCGCCCAATCGCACCGGCTGCAGTTCGACGGGCTCATCATCAGCGCCGTGATCCTCGACCCGCGCACGCAGGCCCACGCTTGGACGGACTTCCCGATCGTGCTGCTCGGCGAGCGCGACTTCGGCCAGAGCATCGACCACGTGGGCATGGACAACGAGGCCGGTTCGCGCGCGGCCACGCGGCACCTCATCGAGCGCGGCTGCAGGCGGATCGCGAACGTCACCGGCTGGAGTCTCGAAGGCGTGCATGTGGGTTCGCGCCGGTATCACGGCTACACAGAGGCGCTGAAGGAGGCGGGGATCCCGGTGGACCCGGCGCTGGTGTGCCTGTCGGGCATGGGCTTGGAGACCGGTCGCCGCGCCGTGCACGACCTCCACGAGGCGGGCGTCGAGTTCGACGGCGTCGTCGCGGTCACCGACACCGTGGCCCAGGGGGTGCTGCGGGGCCTGGCCGATCTGGGCCTGCGCTGCCCCGAGGACGTGCGCGTGATCGGCTTCGACGACATCACGGTGGCGGAGTTCATGACGCCGTCGCTGTCCACGGTCAACCCCGGCCACCGCTGGATGGCGGACAAGGCGGTCGAGCTCATCGCCGCGCGCCTCGAGGACCCGAGCCGCCCTCCCGAGGTCCACACGGCCCCGTTCGAGCTGAAGATCCGCGAGTCGACGCGGTAGGCCTGTGCAGCCCTGGCCCCCAACGCCAGGGCTGCTCCGGACCGCCGGGCGGTCCAGTGCAGTCGGCTAAGCCGTGATCTCACCGCTGTAGCTGTGCCACTTGTAGGTGCCGCTGCTCGACGCCCAGATGTGGATCCGGTAGGTCGCGCCTTCGGCGACGTTGCTGTCGCAGACGGTCATGCCGCCGGCCGAGTTGCTCGTGCTCGTGTCGTCGAAGCAGACGGGGCCGACGTTCTTGTAGTACCAGTACCCGGCCGGGTCGAGGGTCTTCACCTGGAGCTGGGCGCGGGTGCCCCAGCCGTCGGCCCGGAAGTCCAGGAGCGCGAGGTTCTCGCCCGAGCTGGAGCTCTCGGCGCGGCCGCCGTTGTAGATGACGCTCGGGTCCTTCCAGAACGCGGTGCCGCTGCTGGCGGCCTGGGCGGCGCTGGGCGCCATCCCGAATCCGACGAGGGCGGCGGCGGCGAGCACCGTGCAGGCGCGGGCCACGAACTTCGATGAGCGGATGGACATGCGGTCTCCGTATTCTCTGTGGACGGCTGAGGCCGTTGTGGACGTTGGGGATCGTCAGATGTCTATACGTGGAATCAGAGCCCGGGGTTGCACCGCTCCCACGGTAATTTTGCGTGACCGGACGCGAACGGCCCCGGCGCGCTGGCGGTTTCTAGGGGTGGTTGCAACACCGCTGGTTAGTCGCTGTCGGCCAGGAGCCTAGCAAGACGCTCGGCTGGGGTTTCCCAGCCGAGCGTTT